>CAZCCH010000008.1:0-54025 GCA_964497315.1 uncultured Planctomycetia bacterium | reverse complement strand
AAAACCTTAAATACCAATAACCCTCCGGTAACATTTACTTATGAGTCAATAAGTAGGGACGCTCCTTGGTCCAATCGGGGGACGGTCCCCGGGTTAAAGCTAGGTCCGCCCCCTTTGTGCGCCTTCTAGCTGTTTAAGACTTCGTCTGCCTCTTCTCTGTAGGCATCCATAATATAAGGGATACCTGAAACCTTTGCGGCCTCTTCAGTAAGGGCAGCTATGTCTTTTCTTGAAATACTTGCAATATTGAAGTTTCTGCTGCCAGCCATAAGTTGCTGAAGTCCTACCCTCAATTTCTGGGAAAAGCTGTAAATCCCTATAGCTCCCAGAGGTATTTGTTTCATTTTATCGCCGTATTTTTCTTCAAGTTCTTTGTAGCATACAAATATCTCCTCTGGCTTGCTGCCATATTTGGAAACAGTAGCCGGCAAATCTTTTCCTTCAATCCAGAAACCTACATTTTTACCGACCATGCCGGGAATCATAAATGCCCTGCCCATGCAGACTGATTTCACATATGGGGCACCCATTGCTAACACCTTGAAGATATGGTCTTCTGTTGAAAATCCTCCTGCAATGGCAATATCAGGAATCTTCATGCCTTTTTCTTCAAGCTTCCGGCATATTTCATAAGTCATGGACTGCAGGTAGAATGTAGGAATTCCCCATTCTTCCATCATGCGCCAGGGACTCATTCCTGTCCCACCTGGTGCACCGTCTATAGTCAGAAGGTCTATCTTTGCCATCGAGGAATATTTTATCGCCATAGCAAGTTCTCTCATGGGATAGGCACCTGTCTTTAAGGTAATTCTTTTAAAACCCAGGTCCCTAAGTCGCTTGATTTCAGCAAAAAAATCCTCCTCTGTAACAAAACCTAATCTGGAATGACGTTCAAATTCCTTGATAGCGCCTGCGCTGTAGGCACTTTGGACTGTCTTTAGAGTCGGATCAGGGGTAACGATATAACCTCGTTTTTTAAGTTCCAGTGCCCTTTCTAAGGTGTTAACTTTGATCTCTCCTCCGATGCATTTGGCTCCCTGACCCCATTTAAGCTCTATGGTCTCCAGATTATGTTTTTTTCTTACATATTCAGCAACGCCCAGGCGCGTGTCTTCCACATTCATCTGGACTAAAATCTCACCATAACCTTCATGAAACTTTTTGTAAGTTTCAATCCTCCTGTCCATGTCGGGTGACTTTTTAATTTTTCCGTTTGAATGCAACTCTAACGCCGGGTCAATTCCGCAAACGTTCTCTCCGCAGACTAAAGTTATCCCTGAAATAGCAGCGCCTATAGCAAAATGTTCCCAGTTCTTCCTTGCTATTTCTGTAGAGCCGAGTGCACCGGTAAAAGCAGGTACTCTTAGTTTAACCTTTTTATCCCAGCCATATTCGGTTTCAGTATCGACATCCGGAAATACAGCAGTGTCAGGGCTTGGACTAACCCCTTCTGGTAACCCCTTTGCACCCATGGCATAACCCATGATATTAAGGTGGGAATAGTCTACGGGGTAATTCTTATCCCCTCCTGCCGAAATTTCTCCAAAGGGCCCCGGGTAAAGCAGTTCCCTACCCCTAAAACTTGCCTTGAAAATTTCACAATTTCCCCGACACCCGTCAAAACAACGTGTACATATTCCCGATGTAGGTGCTACATTTCGTGACCTGTTGGATGTCTGGGTTACTTCATTCGCATTTGGTCTTTGTAAATTCATCTTCTTATCCTCGTTTTTATTTCGGTTTTGGCGCCTTCATAGACAAAAAAAGACGCCCATATCCATATGCCATCTCGGCATTAGATTCAGACGTCTATGTCCAAAAAAACACCCCAAGCTTAACTTGGGGCCATCATTGCCTCATAACTTCATTGTCAATTATAAAGTATACCACAAAATCCTGATTTGTCAAGGGGGTTTTTCGGACTTGTCAAGCCAATTTTGAAATGTCCTATAAAACCCAGAAAGCATGACAATTGAATGATTAGTTGATATGTAAGATATAATAAGTAATGTTGTACATTAGGCTGGGTTGTCAAGACGTTACAGTGAGGATGTTGGTAACAAAAGAAAATATTTTTTCATTACAGGATTTCAAGAAAGAGCTGAGGATAAAAGTAAATAAGAGCATTAAGCTAAAACTCATCCTCCCGCATTCATCAAAACACCTCAACAGGATTCAATCAAAACTTGTAAAAAAACCATAGAGGCTGACAAAATAGTACTACCTAAGAAAAAGGCTGAAAAAATTATTGGTTCCCTACATGGCCCAGGATTTATGCGAATGATAAAATCCAGATATAAATATCCTCGAAGCTGGCCTGGTAAAGACCAGGCATAAATGCAAGCAGGATGCTAAGAATTAGCTCATCTAGTGGGTTTATTGAGGCAGTTTTTATAACCTAGTATCTGCTTGACATCCTTCTCGGTAAAAATCCTATAGTTGTTTCTATCGCGCCAAACTTCTGAGATCTTACCTTCCCTTAACCACTTATACAACGTTGCACGTGCAACCTCAACTTTGTCGAGGACCTCTTTTGTGCTGTACTTCTTCCCTCTTTGCTTCATTTCTAAAATAGGCATTCAATCCCTCCTTTTTTAAAAATGATTACGTTAATTAAGTTTTTAATTGATACAATAGTTAACTATAGCTTAACTTTATTAAGTAATACTTAAAAAGGGAAATAAAAAAAATTGAACCTCCTATCTTTTATTTATATAACTGGATATTCTATCCTGCGACTCTCCGGCAATCTTTGTTATCTGAATACCAACCATATATTCATTGGTTTTGGCTATTTTTCTGATCCATATCACTTGCCCATTTGCGAAAATAGAAAATAAGGTGTGTTTTTTGCTATCTAAAGGTTGATATAATTCAAATGTCAACTTGGAACCCTGGGGCATAAAACAAGAACTGCAAAACATTAATCCACTTTTGCCGATATTGTTAGTAATTGCTTGGAATAATTTATTACTGCCAGTAGGTTGGAAGGATATAAAAACAGTAGTCTTCACTCTTCGGGATTTCCTGCGCTCTTTTAATACTTGTATGCCAGGCTTAGTCATAATACAATTCCTCGCCATCTACTTGCATAAACTACCTGCTGCTTTTAACCCACAAGAGTATTACCTTCTTGCTGCCCTTATTTAATATTTTTTTGGGTCTTCTTTGACCTTTTGAATATCCACTGTCTTTCTCGCTTAAAACCAGTCTCTCTGTATCCCATACAAGCTGCACCTTTCCCTCTAGCACCATAAAGAATATATCGCCTTCTTCAGAAAGCAACCCTTTCTTTACCTCGCCTCCTTTCTCAAGTCTAACTAGCAAGGGCTCCATGTTTATGCCGAGAAAACTGGATGCCAGTATCTCATAAGATGATTTTGTCTTCTTATCTATGACCTTCGGGGCCTTGTCCTTTTTGATAAAGGTAAAATCCTTGCCGTTATCTTCAAAAAATTCCCCGATATTAACCCCTAAGGTATTGGCAATCCTGCCCAGGGAATTAATAGACGGAAACACCAGATCCCTTTCCACCTGAGAAAGAAAACTACTGGTTAATTGTGTCGGACCAGCAAGTTTCTGAAGTGATATCTTTTTCGCAGTTCTTATATGCCTTATTTGACGTCCTATTGCAACATTTTTCATCTAGTATATACCCCTGTTGTATTTTGCCACATAAGGACATTCTTGTCAAATAAAAATTTTAATCTTTAACTGCTAATGTTACCTACATTTGCGTTGCACCCGACAAAACAAGTTCGCCAATGGGTGCAAATCTAACCTCAGAAAATAACCTCTTTAATTTATCTATATGCGTAGACAGCTTTATATAATGTTTAAATCTGGCGTTACCTCGCAATGGCATTTTTGGCTGTGCAGGATCTATCTCCCATGGATGGAAATAAACCATCGCTGGATATCCTTGTCTATTCATACCCCTAATCGCCCATTTTACAATGTTAAGCGGATAAAACCTGAGGTAACCTCCGCCGCAAACAGCAAAATTCACCCTCCCAATCTTAACCGTAGAGTGCGGAACTTCAATAAGCTCCCTGTTCCCACCCAGATCTATTCTATGAACAAATCGTTTGCTTGTGGGGATGCCATATCGAAAATGTCGTACTGGAAAAACACTCGAATCATATACAAAACCCTCTTCTGCTAATATCTCTAACGCCCACAGTGAACCATCAGTAATGGAATTTGACGGCGCCCTGTAGCCAATAACCTTAGTCTGGATAATGTTCTCCAATATCTCTTTAGACTTCTTGACGTCTTCTCTAAATAATTCAGGACCGAGTTCATACACAAGGCGGTGGCTGTATCCATGGGAGGCAATCTCATGACCTTGTGAATAAATTTCCTTAACCATCTGGGGGAGCTTCTTTGCCACCCAACCTAAAACAAAGAATGTTGCTGTCAGGTTAAATTCCTTTAAAAGACCCAAGACCTTGCTGACATTTTGTTCAACCCTCAGTTCATACTCATCCCACTGCTGGTATCTGATAAACGGTTCAGCAGCTGATACCTGAAAATAATCTTCTACATCAATGGATAAGGCATTTAACATAATGACTGCTCCCTAAACATTAATTTCCATTGGACTATCTGATTTCAATTTATCTCTCATCCTCTTAATTAAACCCTTAGCATATTTGGCATCATTGGGATATGCAGCACATGCAGATCTTACTTCGATATCCTCTGCTGTATGTTGTCTGTCTATATAATATTCTATCCTTTCTGTTAAACGGCGCTCTATTCTCATAGCTTGTTCTTTATTGCGATCTTTCAAGATAGTGACAAATTCGTCACAGTTTTTAACAACAACATCCCCACAGTTATTAAGGGTCCCTTCGATATACAATAAGAAGTTCTCTAGTTTTTCCCTTGGCCACTTACGTCTTAACATGGTCAATCTAGGTATCAAGATCATAATGAGTGAAACCTTACTATTTTCCTTCTTAGCCTCTCTTATCACCCTGTTAACACAAAATAATAACTCGGTGGAATATTTAGATAACCTAAATGATATCTTAGTTCCCTTACCGGGTTCGCTCTCAATCCAGATCTTACCATTGTGCATCTCAATAAAACCTTTTGCTATAGGAAGTCCTAACCCTGTACCCCTGTCGCCATTACCTTCAGCGCGTCCAATCTGTTGAAACTTATCAAAGGCCAATGCTATATCCTCCTGTGCAATACCAGCCCCTGTGTCCTTTACAAAACACTCGATGCCATCCCCTTTGTCCACAACTGAAATCTCTATGTGTCCGGTCTCAGTAAACCTCACTGCGTTTGCTACTAAATGAGAAATTACGCATGTTATTTTGTCTGGGTCAACATAAACATATATCCTTCCGCGGGGACAATTAACTTTTAGGTCCAAACCCTTTTTCTTGATCTGTGCCGTGAAAGGCTCAATTGCCTTCCCAATTAAAACGCTGATATCAACACGTTCTATCTCTAATTGAGCTGAGCCTTCCTGCAGCATTGACATCTCAAGCAGGTTAATCATTACATTAGAAACTCGCTTTATGCTCTTCTTTGCTGTAACAAGGACCTTCTCCTGCCTTTCATCTACTGTTCCTAATAATTGCTCCAGAAGTAGTGCAATATTGCCATCAACAATTGTAAGCGGAGTGCGTATCTCATGGGACACAACATTGATAAAATCTTGTTTTAACCTTTGTACTGCGTC
Source organism: uncultured Planctomycetia bacterium (assembly GCA_964497315.1). GTDB lineage: Bacteria > Omnitrophota > Gorgyraeia > Taenaricolales > CAZCCH01 > CAZCCH01. Next base: position 48,324 of record CAZCCH010000008.1, on the reverse strand, counting down.
CCGATCAACAGTAGTGATGTCAGAGAAAAAACCATCTGCATATTTAACTCCTTGCTTCTCATATAGCCTTACCGAAATATCTCGTATCCATGTCCAGCGTCCTGCATATGTCTGTATTCTATACTCCACATCAAATTTTTTACCACTGGCAAAAAGCAACTCATACGCTTCTTTTACTTTATCAATATCCTCAGGATGAACCTTGCTAAGCCAATACGCATGCCCACCCTGACAACTCTCTTCAGGATCTAGCCCATAAAGCCTCCTGACGTTATTGCTAATAAACATGATATTGCCATCACAACCACGTGTCCATGCGACCAGCGGGGCATATGCAAGTATACTGCGGTGTTTTTTTCTGTCATTCTGACCATTGCCTTTCATCTCAAATCCTCCTGTGTTGTTCTGCTTTTCATCCCTTCAATAATAGCTTCAAGGCTTTTCAATTTTCTATCCCAGTCATATCTTTCTTCAATAAACCTTCTGGCATTTAATGCGAGTTTGTTTCTTAAATCATCGTCTTTTAATAACCCGACTGTCTTCTGGGCAAAATCCGCAGGGCTATCTCCAATCGATATATTCTTTCCGGATACCGCCTCTATTCCACAAAAAACTTCGCTGGTGGTTACAACCGGGACCCCTGCAGACATCGCTTCTAAAACTTTGTTTCGAATGCCCCGGCCAATCCGCAAAGGGGCTACGCATACAGCGGCCCTTGCTAAATGCTGTCTTATATCTTCAACAAAACCCGTAACAAAAATATCTTTATTGTTGGCTAAACCTCGGATAACTTTAACAGGATTGGCGCCCACAATATACAACTTAACATCTGGGACATCTTTTTTGATCAATGGCAAAATATTTTTACAGAAGTACAAAACAGCTTCTACATTGGCGAAATAATCCATTGTACCTGTAAAGATCAGCCTGTTTTTTTCGTAATCACCAGAATCAAATTTAAAATACTCAAAATCCACACCATTGGAAACAGCTGTAAACTTTCCACTCTGTATAAAAGATTTAAATTTTGCAATCTCTTGGTCAGATACCGCTATGCAGTGATCAACCGCCTTTGCGATTTTTTCTTCATATCTTCTTAGTCGATGGCTTTCTACTCCGTAGATACCCCTTGACAACAAATTAGCGCACTTGCTGTACTGCTGCCATTTGTCAGAATCTACATCTATAAAATCCATTATTTTCTTTATGCCGGGTACGCCTAAAACATATTGCGCTACGCTGGAAGAATAGATATATATAAGATCGTATTGCTCTTTACTTAGCATCTCCTTTATCTTAAAATCCAATCTCTTGGAATAAAAATAAGGTAATGTTAAGGGTCTTTTGGAAAAAAGGGAAAGTACGGTCTTTAGCTTTCTGTGCAGGGAACTCATGTAAACAATCTCTACAAACTGGCAGCAATTCCTTAGCTCATCCACCCACTGTAAATCAGATTTATCTTCAGTAAGCGCTGCTAAATGGATCGAGTTCTGCTTTGAAAGATACCTTATAATATTATAGGCTCGTAGTTTATCTCCTTTATTCGGAGGATATGGTATCCTGTGTGCCAAAAATAAAATTTTCATTTTTGCTCCATGCCTCTAATATGACAAACCCCTCATGAGTCTGGGACCTATCGCCTCTGCGACAAATATGGGTAACCTTTTCCACATCTTAACTGCCAAGGTATATCTCGGATTTTGAGGGTTATTCTCTGGCAAATCGCCGGTGTTAACCAAGTAATACTGCCTGTATAATTGCCTCGACTGAGCTCCCCATTGACGCTTAAATCTGAAGGTACCGCTTCCTTTGATCGAACGCCCAAAATTGAAGTATCTATAGCCGCTGTTGCATGCATATCGCAAGATTTCCCAGTAAAGTAAGTGATTCGGGCAGAATTTATCATACTTGCCTATTGAGGATGCCCATGGTATTGCCAGTCTATCTTTAAAAGCAAAGGTAAACCCAGATGCCACCGTACGGTTACCTTTTACCACAGAAAATATTTTTGCCTCCTCACCAAATGCATCCATGACGTCCTTAAAAAAACTCTTGCTGTGCGTAGGCATGCCGAGGTTACGCATATTTATTACAAATATCTCATAAAACCTATCGGTATCTTCTGCAGTGCCTGTTTCTATCTTCAAACCTGACTTCTTCGCCTTTCTTACCTGGTTTCTAACCTTAGCTTTAAAACTTTTCCAGAGCCTCTGTGGGTCGGATTCTAGCTGCAGCTGCATTGTTACCTTCGACGTCTCAGATATTAAATTTCTAAATCTCCTATTATGACGGAATTCGATATAGCCTGATTTTTCTGCTTCGGCAATCCTTATAGAACTCTCCAGAAGTAAAGAGCCGGCCTCTTTATTCTCAGCACATATGCCGCCATCTTCAGAAATAGGGAAAGACAAAAGAAAACCCTTCTTCATCCAGCCTTTAAAAAAAACAAGGGGTAGGATACCTTTTATATGCCCGCTGGCTTCTGCCATTAGATAAAAAGTCTTCAGGTGATAACTATTTTCAAATATTTCTTTCCAGTCAAAAAGATGGAATATGCTAGAATCCTCTGCTTTCCATACAAAGTCATCCCATCTTTTCCTATCCATATGCGTAGCCAATCTAACTTTCATAGGATATCACCCCTTTTCTTGATGACCCTGGCAGGATTTCCAACTGCCACTCCTAAATCGTCTATCTGTTTAACTACTACGCTACCGGCACCCACAATGCATTTAGTTCCGATGTCTGCTGTAACTATTACTCCATTGCCAATCCATGAATCTTGGCCTATGTAAACCCTTTGAAAAACTCTACCCTGCTGCCTTATGGGCTTATCTGTGCTATCGAAGCAATGCTGTCTTCTTCCGCTTGTAATATCTACATTGCTTCCTAATAATACATTATCACCCAGACTTACCAATCCAATTGTGCAATATGCACCTATATAAACGCCTTTGCCTATTTCTACGCCTGGATGTGAAAAAATCGTCCCAAAAGAAATGCAACAATCATCCGAACAACTCTTCAGTGACAATTTATAAAATTCTCTCCGTAGATATTCACCGCCTATACCAGGAAACAAACTAACAAATTGCGACATGCCGCAAAATGGCTGTTCTGTCTTAAGAAGAAAACTCTCCAGTCTATAAAACATGTAAAATGGGAACGCTATAACAAAACATATAGTAGAGGCTATTTTTTTTACTATTTTCTTCATACAACTTCCTTATAAAGCTCTTCTATTTTCCTCATTCTTTCATCAAAGGAAAATCGTTTACATACCAGCTCTCTGCCTTTTCTGGCGAAATCAGCAGCCATCCGTCTATCTGAAAGCAAATCCGCAATGCCCCTTGTAATGCCAGTTTTATCTTCTGGCGGAAATAGCAAACCATTTAAACCGTCTGTTATTATCTCATCTATACCCCCCACCTTTGTAGCTAATACAGGCGTCTCCATTGCCAATGCCTCTAAGATATTATTTGGCAATCCTTCTGTGGAAGATATTGAAACCAACGAGTCTATTGTCTTATATACCCTTTTTATGTCCTGACATTGCCCAAGGAAGAAAACATGTTTTCTAAGATTTAAGTTGCGAGCTTTAAGCTGTAAATTTGTTTTTAATGGGCCGTCACCAGCTATTAAAAGTTTAACGTCACCTATCTTTGCAATAACCTCTTTCAATATATCAAATAAACTCTCTACCCTCTTTTCTGCACTTAAGCGTCCCACAACACCTAAAACCGGCACGTTTTTATCTATCTTAAGCTCAGTCCGCAGGTCTTCGGTATCACCGTTGCTGTGGAAATTATCAACATCGACACCGTTGTGTATCTTTTTCAACTTTTCGGGTGGCACGCCTGTATCTAATAAGTGATAACGCATCTTCTCGCAAACAGCTATAATGTAGTCATAATATTTCAAGGTCTTTTTATCAATCCAATTATAAAATCTTTCCTTGCAATCATTGGCAAACCACCCATGTGTAGTAGTTATCAATCGCATCCTGCTATGCCTAGACAGCAATAAACCCAGACAATCTGCTTTGTAACCATGGCAATGTAAAATATCAACCTGATAGTCTTCTGATAGTTGCTTAACTTTCCTTATGGCCTGTGAGTCTATCCGTCTTTGTTCAGACACAGCATGAAAATTAAGACCTTTCGATCTTGCCTTTTCTTCAATAGCAAAATTTTTATCACCTGCCCCTTTTAGATAGACAACAATTGGCTCAAATACCTGTTTGTTTATCTTTTCACTTGATAGCAAAATAGTCTTGTCAGGACCACCACCAGCACCCTGTGCACTGGCAAGATGCATTATCTTTATCTTCCTGCTCTCTCTTGGCCTATGTCCCGATGGATTTAATAATTGTTCAACATATCTTGAGAACTGGCAAGTCTTATAATGCCAGTTATCATGCATAACCGCCTTTTGTCTTGCTTGCACCCTACCTTCTCCGTTTTCCTTCATCGCCAATTCAATGGATTCAACGAATTCATCTTTATCATGTGCTATTTTAACCTCTTTAAATTTCTTGACCTCAGGGATGGGGGTACTTATAACCGGTTTTCCTGCTGCCAGATATTCCCTTAGCTTAACCGGGCTTGAATTCAAGATAGAACCATCGCTAACCTTATAAGGTATTATGCATACATCGATTGCCTTTAAGTAATTGGGTAAAAGTCTATGGGGACGGGGGCCTAAGAAAACTACATTCTTTAAACCGCTGAGTTGTTTTGGCTTAGTCAACATCGGCCCTATGAACACTATTGACCAATCACTATGTACCATGGCAATATGTCGTATAATATTAAAGTCAGTTCTTACATCAAAACTTCCGCAGAGTCCTATTATTGGCCTTTTGATATCTGCAATATCCTCAGGCAATTGAGTTTCTTCCAGGCTTGCTTTCATAAAATGCTCAAAATCTACACCGTGCTGGAATAGATAAACTGGGCACTTGCTATATTTTCTATCGTGGTAGAGTCTATCAGATGCTGCTAGAATTAGATCTACCTTATCGACTAAGGTGCTTTCCATCTGGGCTAAAGTCTTTTTCATCATCCCTGGCCATTTAGAAAAATCATCAACGCAGTAATATACAGTTTTGGCCTCTGATAACTGACCAACCAAATCAGCTACTATGGGTATAGTGGTTACTAAAACAGGCTTGATCATTCTGTGCCTTTTGCAAAAACCTTTAATCTGCCTGCTCAATAATACCTTATTAATCTCACGGCAAATAGCGTACTTAAATGACGGCAGCATCCACGGTGAGAAAACTATCAAATTTTCATACCCTTTCTCCCTGTGCCACGTGCAGGCAAATACTTTATCCAATATTTTGCCTATGTCTCGCATATTAACAGCAGGTAATCTCATCCCAACAGTATTTACCCACAATACTCTATTATGCTGAGCCAACCTTTTAAATATATGCTGGCAGCTCGACGGATGCCTACCCCAATCATCAGCAAAAACAATAAAGTCTTTATCGTGTAGCATAATTAATCCTACCGCTTTTTAGATATAGGGTTTCGTATCGGTCTAACATTTTATTTTTATTGAAAACAAACCTCGCCCTACAGCTACCCGCCTCTCCCATCTGCCTTCTCTTTTCTGAATTATTTATTAAACTGACAACTGCCCTGGCAAACTCTGCAGGATTATCCGTAGGTGTCAAGATGCCGGTTTCACCATTTATTACAATCTCCGGATTGCCGCCTGCCTTAACTGCAACAACGGGCAAACCTGCCGCCATGGCCTCCAGTAAAGTAAAAGAGGTTGCCTCGGCTATAGAAGAAAGTACATAAATATCAAAAATCGACAATAAACCTGGTATGTCATCTCGCCTACCAAGAAATGTTACGCGTTTTTCTATCCCCAGCTTAACAGCAAGTCTTTCACAATTTCCCTTCAGTTCCCCATCTCCCACCAGCAGCAATTTGGCATTCGGAATATTACGAAGTACTTCAGCAAACGAAGTCAGCAACATTCGATGGTTTTTGATAGGGGCAAACCTTGCCACCATACCCAGAACTATGTCTGTCTTAGTTAAACCTAAATCCATTCTTTTTGCTATTTTGTCAAAACCTGCATTAAACCTTTCGGCATCTACACCGTTATAAATTACCTCTATTTTCTTAGAAGGTAATTTCTCATACCTTACCAGACTATCCTTGCTAAATCTTGAGACCCCCGTAATCTTTGAAGTGGCAAGGTTTAAAACCTTATTGCAGACAACCCTCTTTGGTCTAATGTAGTCAGGTTGATGCCTACCGTGTTCTGTAAAGATAACCCCCCGTTTCCTGTACAGAATAGAGGCGAAGGCTGCATAAAAATATGGCGTATATTGATGTGCGTGTATTATGTCTATTTTTTTATCTTTCAGAATCTTAGCCAACTTTCCAATCAAGGTAACATCAACACCTGGCCTTCTATCAAGACAAAATACATCAAACCCTTCTTTTATCAGACGATGTCCTAACCTCCCAATATAGTCTAAACAGCATATGGAAAAACTAAACTTCTCCTCCCTTAGTTCTCTAACAATTGAGCAAACCAGCGTTTCTGCACCAGCAATATCCATAGAATGGACCACCTGCATTATGTTCAAATTTTTCTCTTTGTTCATCTTGACCTCGTATTCTTATAGGGCTTGATCAAATAATCACGATACATACCAGGATTACCTCTCTTCCCGTCTTCTGCCGCTTTTATAATATTATAGGCTTGACGGGATGTAACATAATGCAGCATATAGTTAACTCCGTCATTATATCTATCTTCCAGATAAGTAAACATACCATCCATGCAATCTCCTAATACGACCTCCATGGTGCTATCATAACATCCATGGCAATATATCTTAACGAATACCCATTCGGGGCGCCCCTTCACGTGTATATTGCATCGAACCCATTGATCCACTCTGGTTGCAGCAGGAGGATCGTTTTTTGATATATCACCATACTCTATCTTAGGGTAGAGCATATGCCGCCAATCACGACAATTTATTGTTAAAGGTCCTTCTATTATCATCAAATCTCCTGTTTGACTCCTCCCTGCTTCTACATCAATTCCAGTGTTATAAGATTTTGGCCTATCAGGATCATCTATGGCATAGTAGATAGAATTAATCTTTTTCGGTTGCGCTGAAAAAGAAAAAGCCGGAAATGTAAAATCAGCATAACAACCTGTCTCTTTTAAAATCTTTAGCTCATCATTAACACCACAGCAATTTCTTTCATTCTCAGAAATAGAGTTATCCAAAGCCCAGCCCCCATGTATAAACCCAAATGTCTGTTTTAAACCATCGCCATTGGTAATCAATGCGCCAAACTTATTGAATGCAGTTACTCCCTTGGTAATTTTATTCCTTAGCGATGCACTTGTATCATTGTGGTGATGCAGGTGAAATTCTATCTCACCAAAACCATCTCTGCATAAATCGGAGATAGTTCCCAATTCTGCTTCTGCTTTTCTGTAATCAATGTCAAATTTTTCAGCCGCATAAAACCAGGTATGAAGCGGGCACACGCCATCACTATCTTTGTGGTTTCTTGCAATTCTTGGATATTCCCTTGCCCATTCTGCCATACGTCTTTGACCTATCATCTGCTCACCTAAGGGTGCCTCAAAATGGTCGACAAAAATAAACATGATATGCCTAAGCCCTGCCGCATTATGTCTGTCTTTTCTAAGAATTCCCTGCAGATAAGCAGGTAACCATATATAAACCTTCCTCTTATAAGCCTTATAGCCCCATATGGCGCACAAGACTAGTACTACTGACATTATTAATATGAAAATAAACAATACCTATTCCTCCTTGCTACTTTAACCACTTATAACTTTTCACTTAATGCACCTTATGACTGCGCATGAAGCAAACCTTTTTGCAAAAGGAAAAGTTTTAAATAAAGTATAATCTATTTTGTGCAAAAATTTAATAACACGTCTGTTACTAAATAAAAAATGCATTCTTGAAATTGCTTCAAATGGCCACCAGTCAATCTTAGAAAATTTCTCACCCAGCAGTTCAACGTCAGCACCAGTCAAAGGTCTTTCGTCCGGTGTTATAGCATGCGGGCGATAAGGAATTATTTTCCTTACGGCTGCCAGGGTTTTATTAAATATCACAGGTTCTCTAAAAACAGCTAATCCTTTCGTCTTTAATATGCGGTGCAGCTCGTTTCCTATCCTGGCAAGGTCCAGATGATGAAGCACTGCATTACCTAAAACACAATCGAACTCTCCATCTCTAAAGGTTGTTCTTTCACCATTCATATGCATAACCTTTACCATCTCTTCAACGTGATTACCTTTTATCTTTGCAGTGGTTAAATTTATAGCCTCTTTGGACAAATCAATGGCAACAACCTTAGCTCCCTTCTTGGCCAAAAATACGGCATTATCACCATCTCCGCAGCCTAGATCAAGAATCTTTTTACCTTCAATGTTACCCAGCAAGTGGAAGCAAAAACTCCTGCCATAAATCGGTAAGCTCGACGGATTGAGATATCTGCTTATTTCTTCTCTGGGCATCTCTGTTGTCAGGCCTGCATGGCTGTATACACTGTCAAAAAATTCTCGCTCTCTTTTGTATCGACCCATATCAAGTCCCCGGACAATTAGCGCACAATGCCAGATTTTTCTTATCCATCAATACCTGCTTGCGTAAATTAACATACTTATGGCTATTCCATATATTCATAAGGCCATCTGTGGCACTGCCCATCCTGTACTCTCCCCTAGGGTCAAGACAACAAGGCACTATGGTTCCATCGCACAACATCACCATTGCCCTCCACAGATACTCACATCTATTTGTTATAGGCTGTTTCCACTCAAGGTCCCCATCATTAATGCGATACAGCCTAAAAGATTCATCTTGCGGCATAAAACCTTTAAATCGTTCCCGTACATCCTGGTTTTTCCACTCAGATATATTAAAACTCACTGGTTTCAAAATCAGCCTATCTACGCCCATGTCTGCAGCTAACTTCCTTATCGCATCTAGCTGGTGCTCATTATGCTGCATTACCAAAAACTGTATCTCTACAAAAGGGGTTCTTTTTCTTAATCTATTCCTTGTCTCAACAAGTAACCTGATACCTCCAACCACCTTTTCAAAATCGCCCTTGATCCTATATCTAGAATAAGACTCCTGGTTGGTACCATCTAAAGATATGTAGACCTCATCGACACCCGATAAAATAAACTCCTGTGTAACTGTCTCATTCTTGAAGAAGTGTCCATTTGTTCCCACGTTCACCTTAATCCCTTTTCCCTTGATATAAGTTATCATTTGGCAAAGTCTATCATGGATAAAAGGCTCGCCATAATTGGTGATATTTAACTCCAGAAGATAATCTCCCAATTCATCTATCGCCATCTTTAGAATTGAAAAATCCATCAAGCTCCCTTTTCTAGCAAGGGTACCTTCACCTGTAGGACAAAGAGGACACTTGAGATTGCATATATTGGTCGGCTCTATCATTAGATAAAATGGGTATCCCCACACCCTGGGTCTTTTGAACAATAAAGATAATTTCACTAAAAAATAGTTTTTTACCCTTTTGATTAGGTATCCTTTTTTGAAAGACATAATGATTTTGCTCAATTTTTCCTTCATCTTACTAACAAAGTCAGTATTTTTTAAAAATATAATTTCTTGCATTTAGGCCATTCTTTGTTTAAACTCACCCTTTTCTGTTAATCTTTTAAGACACACTACCATGCCAAGTAAAAAATAGAGAGGTTCGAATAATTCCATGCTCAAAAAGATGCTGCATAACACAAATCCCACTAGACTACCCTCAAGCATAAGGGTATAATAATAAAGATTAGATGAAAGCCCCTCGTCAGCAACCTTGCATCTTAACCTGTGCAGGACAAAGAAACTAAGCAGTAAAGTCAGGATATACGCAGACATAGCAGGTATTCCAACTTCTCCCCCAAGCTGTATATACGTATTATGGGCAACCAAATTGGCCACCTTAGGGTTGTATCTCTTTATAAAAACCTCAAAATTCTGCAACCCTACGCCTATAAATGGATGGGCTGCCATCATTTTTAAACCACCTTTCCAGGCCTCTATCCTTGACTGGGCCGAATATTCCCTCTGCTCTCCTTCTGCCACAAGGGTTCCAATCCTTTCCCTGTGTTCGCTACCTTGCATCTGCAAGAGTATAGGTATAAAAATTAAAATCGCAAATACCGACATGGCCTTCCTTTTCATCTTCAGGATGGAGTATCCTAAAGTGGCAAGCATGCCAACATAACCTCCCCTTGAAAAGGTACAGACTATGGCATGCATCAATGCCGGAATTATCCCCAGAAGCATCACTTTGACTATTTTGTGTTGTATTATATAGCGCATATAAAAGCATATGGGGATGGCTACGACAAATATCAAGGCAAAGGTATTTCTGTCACGATAAGTAGAATCAGCTAAACCCGGCCCTTCTATAACCCTTATCCCTTCAAAGATATATCTATTGTTCACCCAGATTGCATAATAGACAAAAGAATAAATTAATACCCACAACATCACCTTGAACTTTTTCTCCGAATCCACTACCGTTGAAACAAGAAAGTAAAAGATTATTATCTTGGTAAAAGTGTAAAACACAGGCCAGCTGCGTTCAGGCGAAGGTGAAAAACAACACGATAGTGTCAGAAAAATCCAAAAAAGACATACTAAAAATGTATTTTTAGTCCTGGCTACTGTGTATCCGGCCCAACCCTTTTTGACAAAATAAGAAAAAATGGTTAAGAGTGCTATATAGTAAGAAAACCTGCTGCCTGTCAAGGCCCAATGGTAATAATCCTGTGGCCTGAAGAATGAGAGATAGTAATAGGTCACCACTCCCCAAAATGGGTCGCGAAGCGTAGCTATCGCCGCAATTATCAATAATACATAGAAGATATATATTGCATAGTACATCTATCCACCTCTTTTACAACCTTAGATATCGGTATTCCCTCTATACATCTAGCCCTTCTTTGCCTTAAACATTCCTCCTCGAACATCTGCTCACAGGGAAAACAATTAGGTCTATCATTGTATAGTAAGGTGTAATTTCTTCCCATTTTCTTAGGTGAAATCACTGCACTGCCTGTATTGTTAGAAAAAAGACCTACCACGGGCACCTTTAGTGCCATAGCCATATGCATCACTCCAGTATCAGGCGAAACAAAACAACTGCATCTTTTTACTACAGCAATCAATTCATCCAGGTCTAATCTGTCTATCAAATTAAGTAATCCTGGCGAGCTGCTTAATCTGTTTAATCTCTGGCGATCTTTGGTGTTTCTGTCTTTGCTGCAACCTACCAAAATTAATTTATATTTTTTGCTCAACTCTTTTATTAGTCTTTCTAAGAAATCTATAGAAAAGTTTCTATACCAATACTCGGGACGAAAAACCTCATCCGTACCCATGCAAATCCCAATATATTTGGGTCCATCTTTAATCCCAAGCTCATCTAGAATTCTTCTTTTCTCATCGCGAATATCTGAAAAGTAAATCTTAGTTCTGCAAGGGTCTTTTTTATGATATGGGATTAATGCCAATTGGCAGAAAAATTCCATCCAGGTACTCAAGGTTAACTTTGTATTAAAGTGGTTATTATTGTTACCGTAAAAACGCCTGCCTAAAATCTTTTTTGCCTTCACGCCTTTCATCAATTTTTTGCTGTGTACGCAGTTGTCAAATATCTGCCAGTTAATTACCAAATCATATTTTCTTTTGCTCACTTCTTCAATTTCCTTTTCGGTATAGCATCTATCAATATAGGGATTGGAAGCAATTACAGCGAGATGTTTTTGAAGTGTAAAATAATATATCTTTGCATTTGGAAATTTTTGCCTTATCTTTTCAATAATAGGGGACGTGCGGACTATGTCCCCTATACCAAATGTCCTTATTAGTAGTATGTTTTTAACATCACTGTAATCTCTGAAAGATTCCTTTAAGAGTACCCATTTATACCTTACCCATTCCTTTCTATAGCGGCAAGTTCCTACCAAGTAATTATATGGCTTCCTGAGCAGTTTAATCCCTTTTAATCTCTTTCGCATATTTAAAGCAAGGAAAACTGAATGAACCTGAATTCTTGCAAGCAAAAGAATGCAATGGTATATAGGTATGTAAACTAACCAGCGGCTGCTTTCGCCGTTTCTGATGCAAAAACCCATATCTTCTTTCGTGCCCTCCAATGCTAACGAAATTAATCTTTTGAATGCAAACAACTGTCCTCTTTGCAGTCTTGCCCTGTGTCTATTGAGTTCACGGCCATATATTTGCCTAGTGCTATGTTCATGTGAATGATAAACAGCAGCTTCAGGCTCATAGGCTATCCTGTATCTACTCCTAAGAACCTGCTTGCTCCAGTGTATATCTTCAGCAAAGGTCATCTTCTCATCAAATGGTATCCTATCCCAAATCTCCTTTTTTATGGCACTGTTTGAGTTTGAAAAGGATGGATCTTGAATCTGGACCTTCCATCTATCACTGTAGGTTTCAAAAAGATCCCTTTTTTCTATTGGTGCACACCCCTTATTAGGCAATTGTCTCCCATAGGAGGCGGCTACTCGTGGATTATTCAAAGGCCCTACAAGATTTTCCAGCCATCTATCACTGGCTGGAATGGCGTGCGCGCTTAAATTTACGATTATATCGCCCTTGGCATTTTTGCTTCCTAAATTTAAGGCATATCCATAGGTAAATTCTTTTGCTGCAATCTTTAATATCCGGACATCAAATTTGCTTGCAATCTCAACAGTCTTATCCTTTGACCCAGAATCAACCAATATTACCTCAAAATCCCTGAGCTTCTGGGCAAAGACAGCCTTGAAGGTCTCTGCTATGTACATTTCTTCATTCTTGGAGCGGATTAAAACCGTTATCATAAATGATTTCCCTCTCCGACAATTTTCACTCTTACTGCCAAGGCTATGCCCATAACAACACCGCACAATTGTGCGATTAAAAGTATTGCCTTTTTGTTCTTTGCGTTCCTCAGCGTATCCAGAACTTTCCAATAAAACAACGTTTTGAAATAGGCAAATCTGAAACCGCCATTTTTGAACATGCAGTAAGCATGGTTGCGGTTATATAGACACTGACTGCTGAAATTCGTCCTATCCCTTTTGATAAATTCTCGCTTAGCCGTTTTATGCTCTAGGCTCATCCTGGGATTGGAGACAATTGCATAACCAACATTTCTAACCCTCATGCTTATATCTACATCGTTCCATACGCGAAATACAGGATCAAAACCCCCTAATTTAGTCAAGATATCTCTTCTAAATGCCATATTCCCACCAGCAATATAATCTACAAAAAACGGCTTATCTGCCGTATAATCATGGAACCCTGAAAGCATGCCACTGGGATATATGCGACCTACCTTGGAGGTGTCGGCTGTATAATATGTCTGGGATTCATCAATAACCCTTCCTCCAACCCCGCCTATTGTCTCATTAGAAAACCCCTCTACTATTGCATTTAACCAACCACCCTGCACATAGCAGTCATCATCAATGAAAACTGCAATCTCTCCCCTTGCATTATTTATACCGATATTGCGCGATACGGCCATATTCTTACCATTGTAGAAACGGGTATATTTTACTCCTGGATATTTACTTGTAATTTCCTTGCTCTGTTCATTGGTAGAACTATCCACCACAACAATCTCAAAATTGCCATAGTCCTGCATCATAAGATGCCGCAGGCACTCCTTTAAATACCGATGCCTATTCCTTGTTACAATTATGACTGAAACTAACGGTTTATACTCCATGCCACCCTAATCCTGGTAAACGCCTGAATTTAAAATTAAAATCTGTCCCAAACTCATCTGGATAAGTTGACACTATTAAGCTTATAGCTAAGTATCTAAACCAGCAGGACCACATATCACTTTTATGAATATCATAAGGCATTAATTTCCAGCTGCTATAATGGCAGATTTCACGCCGACGCATCAAATCTGTTATGAAATTGCCGTGTCCATTAATCTTCCAGCCATAACCGCCGTCTCTATTCTGTCCATTTGCTAAGGTCTTTAAAGATTTAAGCAATATCTGCTTAATGCTCTCTTTTTTGTAGTCGGTTAGGGCTGTAAATTTTGTCAGTATGTCTATCGCATCTAAGTCTTCACAGGCACCACCTCCACCCTTTGACACAAACAAGCCGTCTTCATGCTGCAGAGAAAGTGTAGAATCAACTATCTTATCACTATATTGAATGGGCCTTTTTAGATAATAATAAAAATAATATATGTGGAAGGCCCCGGCCATAGCATTAGGTAATGACGCGCCTTTGTCGGTTCCCCAAAACCCCGTATGCGAGTCCTGCGCCTTATCATGCCAATTCAACATTTGATCTATGACTTCTAAGATGCGCATTTCTTTTGTCTGAAGGTATTCATATAGTAAAAAACACCCAATAAACATAATATTGTTACTTTCCAGCCAGGGGTTTTTCCAGTTTCTCTCCTGCAGCCACTTAATTAAAAAATCAACATCTTTATACATATCTACAAAGTTGATCCTATGCCTTGGTTTCTCTCCAAAAGCATCCAATGCATTTATAGAAAACATGGTGGACTGCATCGTCAAATAGTCCCAGCTGTGTGTGTTGGACCTAAAAAGGTCTTCTTTTCTAAGTAAGGGATCTATGAAATGACCTGTTTCCTCCAGTTGACATGCCTTAATAAAACCAATAAGTGTTTCTTTTGTTTCCTGGCCAATCGAGTCTACCTCATTAAAAAGTTCCAATGTCAATACTGCAAAACAATTACTTAGTAAGGTTGGCTTCCTTGCCTTTTTAGTAAAAAGGTACAAAGATGTCTCTTTGTCCTTTGCTGATTCCATCCACTCTTTAAGTTCATTCTTAATATGTAAAATATCTGTAGTTAACATAAGCTTGATAGTGCTTCCTCTGTCTGTTTGGCTGCCCTATCCCAGTTATAGTAATCGACTATTTGTTTCCTGGCAGCCCCCCCTAATCTTTTTGAATATTCAGGACTTCTCTTTAACCTCAAGATCTTCTGAATAATATCATCAGGGTTGTTGTCTGTTAATAATCCATTTTCATCATTTTTTATAACTTTTTTTATCTGTCCAAAACTGGTAGCTATTACAGGAAGTCTGCAAGACATATAATCAAAAAGCTTAAGAGAAGAACCATAAAACTCATCTCCTTCTATGGGTCGAATGCCATGGTATAGCGCCAAACCCATATCGCAAGATGCAACATATGCGGGTAACTTGAAATATTCTATTTGGTCCACAAGAACTATGTTTTCTGGCAATGCCAAATCCATTCCTTTTGTATCTCCTATGATTATGAAAACTATATCTTTATCTATTGCCTGTATCCTTTTGGCTACATCTAATATGATATCGATACCATGCCAGGGTGATCTCATGCGACCAGTCCATACAATTTTAAACCTGTCTTTAAATGTGTCGTATATATTAAGCGTCTTCTTATTAAAAGAAAAAAGTTCTGGATTGGAGCCATTTTCAATGACAAATGTATTCTTTATGCCCAACCTATCTATGCAATAACTCTTTAGTTCATCTGACACACAAATACAGGCATCTACTAATTTCGCCAGCCTTTTTCTTTTCTTAAAGGCCTTCTTGATTTTTTCCTGCGGCATCTTATCTCTCACTGCGGCTTCTTCTAGCGGCGCATTAAGTTCCCAGACTACAGGCAAGCCTAAAGGTTTAAACAGCTTAAGCAGGGTATAATCCTCCATGTTGCCTGAGAGTCTTATGTAAACAATATCTATGTCCTTAATAAACTTGAAAAATTGCCTTCTTCTATAATAAATAAAGTCGGGGTTCTCATCCCAAGAACGATATGCTAATATAGAATGTCCTCTTTTCATCAAGGCAGATGTTAACTGCTGAACATGCACCTTGAATCCAGTATCAGCCATATGCGAGTTAAAATTATGAAAAAATCCTATGTCCATTAGTAAATAATCCAGCTAGTTTTTCAACTTCATGCTCTACGTTAAATTCAGCCTGCACTATCTTCCTGCCTAACTGTCCTATTGTATTTCTTTGATCATTTCCAGCGTAAAAATAATACCTTATAGTATCAGCCAGTGCGTTTGTGTCTTTTTCCGGAACTAATACCCCTGCACCTCCTTTTACCAACTCAGGGATTCCGGTCAACCTTGAGGAAACTACTGGAATCCTGGCTGCCATTGCCTCCATTAAAGAAACCGGTATGCCCTCGGCATTATTGTCTTCATCTGTAACACTGGGCAGTACAAATATACTAGTCCTGCCTAATTTCTTCAGTACGTCTTTATGTGGGAGTGCACCTTTCAGATCTACCGCATCCTGAAGTCTATTCTTGAAAATCCTGTGCTGCAGATTTATTCTTTCTGGGCCCTCGCCGACAATTTCACATTTAAAATCAAGGTTATGTTTACGGCGGAGAATATCACAAGCGTCAATTAAATATTTAAATCCTTTCTTTCTAACCAATCTGCCTACTGCTAAAATATGAAAACCGTTACTCTGCTCTCTAGTAATATTATCAGCGAATGAAGTCCTGATCCCGCAATGGATAACCTTTATTTTATCTGCTTTTATTCCGTAGTGGTTTTTTATCAAGTATTGTTTGTTATAATTTGATATTGCGGCTACGAATTTAGCATTATTGACCTTCTCTTTGATAAACTTAGGCTCAACGAATATTCCCACTGCATGAGCAGTAAAGCTATACGGTATACCTGCTAGCTTAGAAACAAACATCGCATATTCTGCAGTTAAATTGGCAAAGTGGGCATGTATATGTGTTATCTTTGCATCTATTATCTGTTTAGCTAAAAATACAGATTGTCTAAAATGCCATAGTGCTAGTTCGCTCTTTAGCCCTTTAGCAAAAAGGCTGGCCTTTATATATCTAATCGGATTGCGTGCTAAAAAATACATGTGTAAATATATCTTTTTAAACAAAAAGGTGCTGTTTTCATTAAAATAATACGTTTGCTTAGTCAGCTTTTGCATATCTTCAGTACGTCTAAGTAAATCCTGCTTCCACCTGGCAAATATATGAATATCAAACCCTCTTTTGCTTAACTCCAAAACCTCATTAATGACAAATGTTTCTGAAAGTGCAGGAAAATTGTTAACTATATAAGCTATTTTCATAGATCTTGGCATGGTAAAATCCCTCTTATAAAGTCAGTCTTCTTCCACCATCTTTTAACACAAGAAGCCAAAAAAAACCTCTCAGATTTAAATCTTGTGACACCCAAGGGTATAGGCCCGGTGTTAAATCTCAGCTTCTTTTCTCTTAATAGCCTTTTAACCTTACTCAATTCTTTCTTGCTTAAACCACTGGCTATCTGAGAAGCATACAAGTATGTGAGATTTGCACACATCATCTGGTATCCTGAAAACCCGAACTTTTCTATAAAAAACGAATCGCTTAGCCTGTTGTTGATCTTTTGATAATACTTAATAGTGTTTTCTATCATGTGAAATTTATTATTATTCATGTTACCGGAATGCCTTCTTCGCACACCGCCTGTAAACGGAAAATAGTCAAAGATAACACCTGAGAGAGCAAGCCTACTTAAATAATGCCTATCCTCATTGGCATATAATTCCTCATCAAAGAACCCGAACTTTGTAAATATTTCCTTGTTGAACAGCAATGAATGTATCGGAAGCGGGTAAGGGTGCCAAAAATTGTACAGATGAGAAAACATATCTTGCACCTCACCGATATATCTTAAGTATAAATGTTGTAAGTGCTGGTTGTGCTGCGTAACCTCGCAATAAGAAACTGCATTATCGTCTAAGTTTGAAAATCCCAGTTGTAATCTTATCTTATCCTTGTGTAGTAAATCGTCTGCATCTAAAAACTGTACATAATCCCCTGAGGCGCGCTTTATGCCTGCATTCCTCGCAGATGCCAAACCTTTATTTTTTTGATTTAAAATCGTAACCCTACCTTCATAATTCCGTAATACAAAAAATGGGTTATCCAGAGAACCGTCATTTACTACAATTATCTCGATGTTAGGATAAGTTTGATTTAAACCACTTTCAATAGCCTGGGTCACATAATTTTTTTGGTTATATAAGGGTATTATTATGCTTACTTTTTCCATATGCATCTCAGGGTATTGAAAAAATTCTCCATGTAAAAACGAACAAAGTTTTTAAAGGTGGTATTGTGAAAAAAATCCATGGCTTCCTTTATGTCAAATATCTTTTTCTTAGGTTTAGAGCCGTTTAGCATAGATTTAAACAAATTTGCTATTTTTCGGAAATCATTTCTATAAAGGTAATATTGAGAATCAAGATATGCGGCAAATGACAATGCATCCTGGTGAAAACCTTCTTTGTTGGCATTGTAATCTTCTATGCATATATCAATCTGTATATCCGCTTTCATGGTTAGGTTATAGTTACTCACAAAATTCCTATTCGACAAAACTCCTTCTCCTAACAACAGGACTGGCTTAGCCCTTATAGCAGCCTCAAATGCGACTGTTGAATTAATGGTAACAATGCAATCTGCCAATTCAATCGCATCTAAAATATTAATATCAGATAATACTTTGCCTTTATTACCTATTACTCTTTTAAAATCCTCTGCGGTCAATTCACCTTTTGGGTGAGGTTTGACCAACAGAACAAAATTCTTTTCAGGCAAATCTTTTACCAACCACTTAAGCGCATCCAGTGAATCCTTAAAATTATTAGAAAATAATACAACGTTTGAGTCTGAATCAACTTGACCTGGGAAAAATACTATCCTTTGTCCATTAATTACCCCTAGCTGTTCCCTTATCTTCGACAAACTATTACGTTTAGGCTGTTCCCATGCACTTGCTCCATCTGTGTCAATTCTGCCTAATTTGAATCTCAATTCATCAACCGTATCTTTTGATGGCTGTGGCTGTAAGTTTCTTCTGGCAACTGAACTCATAGGATTAATCCCATCCGGATCTATGTACCAACTCTCAGGCAATAAACCCTTCTCTGCATAATACAGGGGGATATTTAGACTTTTTGCAACCTTTGCATAGATTGCCCTGTGCCCCAGTAATCCATTCCATACAATTATTGCATCAGGTTGGATAACCTTAAAAATTGCTGTGGCCTCAGCAAAACAAGGATTCAATGTTGCTTCAGCGCCTTTCCTTCCTATTATGCTTGTGACCTTGGAAAAATTGTAATTTGACCTTAACGCCTTAACATTTACATAGCCTCTCTCAAGTAATGCATCATCTTTTCGGCCGCCTACAATAAACAGGTCATATTCAGAATTTTTGAATGCCTTGTACACATCCTTGACAACTGGCCTAAGCCAGGCATCTTCCGCCATGCTCTCAACAAAAACTATCCTTATCTTATTATTCATTCATTTACCTTAACAATTAAAACATTACCCTTTGACAGCAACTAAAATATTGAACAATCCGCCATAACCTTTTAATGTTTCTTCTGAATGTAAATCATTTTGGCAAAACTTGCCTATTACCTTGAAACCACCCCGGCAAATTAAATATTCTAATTCAAAATGCTTATAATGCCTGATGTGAAAGGGGAACCTATTTTTATTAAAAGGCATCTTATCTTGGTCTGGAGATGAAATTATTAACAGTCCGTGTTCATTTAGCACATCACGCAGGCGTTTGACAAATAAGCAGTCATGTTTAATGTGCTCTAATATTTCAAAGGCAGCAACCAAATCATAGTAATTACTTTGCAATTTTAGTCTCAAGCAATCTCCCCTCATGTATACAATCTTTTCATCCCTGTAATATTGCTTTGCATATTTAATCGCTTCTTTTTCCTTATCAATGGCTACTATTTCTTTTGCGTCTGTATGAGTAGACAAAATATGGGAACCATAGCCTATTCCGCATCCAACATCCAGTATCTTTGTGCCATCTTTTACATAATTGCAGGCAAATTTATATCGCCCCCTATGATCGGCTCTAATTCCGTTGATATCCGGTGCAACTTGGCGTTCTCCATACAGCGCCTTCATAGCCTTGTACCTGAAATAGAACCACTTATTTCATAAGGCGCATTGCCAAATTGCCCGCCTTCTACACGGAAACTCCATCCGTTATCTACCCACAACAAATGATGCATTTTATCTCCTGAAGTAATAATAAGTGATGCGTTGTATATTCCGGGGTTAAGCCTGAGCTCATGTAATGAAATATTAAAAATTTGCCTGCCCCTATAGAGCCTTAAGTTTTGTTCTGTAAACCAGCTATTCCACTCTGCCACAAATTCGCCTGAAGATGAAAAGAATGCAAGTATTAAATTTATCTGTTCACCATCTATATCTGAATCTAAATCAAAAGTAACATCTAGGGGCCCGCCTGTATGCACAAGGTAGCTGCCACTGTCGCTATCTGCCTTTATATCGCAAGCCACCAGGCGTACGCCATCGCAATGGATATTGGTTTCTGTTTTTTTAAACATAGAAAGGTATCTCTGGACAGCCTCCTCTGGTGCTCCATAAAACAAGATATTCCCTTTGTTTAGCAGTATACACTTAGAAGATATACGGGCTATAGCCGACATGTTGTGTGATACAACAACAACTGCACAACGCTTGTTTAGCTTTGATATCCTGTTGTAACACTTGGCCCGAAAACCAACATCGCCTACAGCCAACACCTCGTCTACTAACAAGACATCGGGATCTATATGAACTGCTATACTAAAACCCAACCTTACCTTCATGCCGGAAGAATATTTTTTAATCGGTGTATCAATAAAACCCTGCAGGCCTGAAAAATCAACTATCTGGTCAAACTTCTGCCCTATCTCTTTTTTAGCCATGCCCATAATAGCACCATTAAGGTATATGTTTTCTCTGCCAGTCATCTCTGGATGAAAACCAGCGCCAATCTCTATTAATGGTGCAACTTGCCCTCTCATCTGAAAACTACCTGAAGTGGGCTTAGTAACACCGCAAAGAATCTTCAAAAGCGTGGATTTGCCTGCGCCATTAGGCCCAATTATACCCAGGGTTTCACCCTTTTTGCACTCAAAACCTATGTCTTTGAGTGCCCAGATAAGGGGGTTTTTTGAAACATGTCTATTGTTTAAAAAAGGTATCTTAGACCACATAGATCTAATAGCGCCTATGTTATAAACCTTGGATAAATTCTCAACTCTAACTACTGAATTATCAGACGACATCTGCAAAAACCCCTTCCATTCTTTTAAAAACCTTAAAGGCTACTATAAATAACACAACAGACAAAATAAGTGGACGAAGATAACATTCCATTGGGGGAAATGCTCTATATATTAGTACCTGGCGGTAACTTTCAATAATGCCGGCCATAGGATTAAGCCATAAATACAGATTTACAAATCTTTCAGGTATCTTTTGGATAGAGTACATGACCGGTGTTAAAAAAAGCATAAACTGCAATATATAATTAGTCGCATACACGAAATCCCTCCTAAATACAGAAAGCCCTGAAAGCAACATCCCAAGACCTAGGGCAAAAAATATCTGAATAAAAAGCAAAACAGGCAGCAAAACTATCTGGTATGAAGGATAAATACCATAGAAAACCATCAACCCTATATAAACAACAGATGCAACAAAAAAATCAAGCAAGGGTGCTAAGACTGCTGCTGAGGAGAAGACTTCTCTTGGGAAGTATATCTTTTTTAATATGCCGGCGTTTGAGACTATGCTATTTGATGCTGACGAAACAGAATTAACAAACAATGTCCAGGGCAGGAGCGCGGCATACGTGAAAATGGCATAGGGAATTGTTCCGCTATCTATCTGTACTGCGCCACTTTTTTTCACAAGGACAAAAACCCCCATATAGACAACTGGCCTAAGTACAGCCCAGGCAAGACCCAAAAATGACTGCTTGTACTTGGTTGTTATTTCTCTATTCAGCAGTCTATATAATAATTCCCTATTCCTATAAAGATTTCTGAAGTATGCAATCATGGCTAAAAAAATTCACTGTCTCCTTTAGTCCTTCTGCAAAATCTACTTTTGGTCTTATTTTTAAAACTCTCCCTAGCTTAGCTATGTCAGCAAGGGTCTTTTTAACATCACCTGGCCTGGGTGGAATAAAAATAGGTTTTATACTTTTACCCATGATATCATTAAGCATAGCTACCAAATCTAACATGCTGTAGTTTCTTCCACAGGCTATGTTAAAAACCTCTCCTGAGGTCCCATTCGATACTGCAGCCTTCAAAACCGCATCAACTACATTGCTTACAAATGTAAAATCGCGCGATTGTCTCCCATTGCCATATATAGGAGGACTTTCGCCCTTTAACATGCAGGTTATAAACTTTGGCACAACTACAGCATATTGGTTCTCCAGGCTCTGCCTGGGGCCAAATACATTAAAATACCTAAATGAAACTGTATCTAAACCAAAAGAGGTACTGAACAAGTTGCAATAGTACTCACCCATTAATTTTGTCGCTGCGTATGGAGATATAGGCTTAGGGCTATCGGCTTCATTTTCAGGAAATTTTTCTGTTTCGCCATACACGGAGCTGCTGGAGGCAAATATTACCTTTTTCACCCCTGCCTCTTTTGCTGCAATTAAAATGTTTAAAGTCCCATTTACGTTAACTTCGTTATATTCTAATGGCCTGCTCATAGACTTTGGAACTGATCTTAACGCTGCCTGGTGCAAAACATAATCAATACCTGCTATGGCCTTATTAACTACAGCAATATCTCTAATATCACCTTCTATGAATTCAATTCTATCTAGATGGGCCTCTATATTTTCAATCTTGCCTTCAGACAAGTTATCTAATATCCTTACCTTTTGCCCTTCCGCAACAAGCCTCTCTACGATATTGGAGCCTATAAAGCCTGCTCCACCTGTAACTAAATATGTACCCATGCAGATCTCCTTATAACTTAAGTTAAATACTGTCTTGAAAGCGTCAAATAAATTAAGCTGCCCGCGCCTGCTCCGATTCCAGCAAGCATAACATCTGTAACATCAAAATACCTGCCTATGGCAAATAGCTGACATACTTCCATGCAAAGACTAAAAACTATT
The DNA here is from genome assembly GCA_964497315.1 of uncultured Planctomycetia bacterium. Classification (GTDB taxonomy): domain Bacteria; phylum Omnitrophota; class Gorgyraeia; order Taenaricolales; family CAZCCH01; genus CAZCCH01. The sequence goes on along the minus strand of CAZCCH010000008.1, from coordinate 25,234 downwards.
CCGTAAAAAATACAAAACAGCACAAGGTTCTTTTTCTGGCTATTCCTGCGCGCAATTAGAAATCCTAAAGGTAAAAATAAAACAATTCCCTTTATTAAATCTTGAAATGCAAATACAGTTGTGTTCTCCCAATAGGCATAGAAGGGAATTAAATTCTTTTCATCTATCGTAATCCTGAAGGTTGATGAAAACCTAAATGGCATAAGCGTATAGTAGAAGACAAATAGTGCATATATTGCAATTATCAATTTTTGTCTTTTGCTAAATAGGCTTATGACGACGCCAAAGGTTGCGCCCAGCACAGCAGTAATCAAATCAGTGGTATCAGTAACGCGGGATATAAAAAATATTTGGGTTATTTCTACTATAATTGAAAAAATCAAAACTGAGATAATTGAAACAAACACGCCACGGGCTTTTGATAATGATGTATATTTTATAAAACACAGATTAACCAAAAATCCCAGGATTATGTACAGAGCCATTTCTGATCCTGTATTAAAAAAATAACTCTGGTAGGTTTTGTAGTTTGCGAAAGGAATGAAATTTATTGTCTTTAAACTATTGCAGATGTCCGAAATCTGGATAGAGATATCAAATGGCAATAAAAAATCCAGGAATAATAAAGCAGAATATACCAGTAATAAAAACAAAAAAGGCCTGGAATTCAGTGTTTCCTTAAGCCATTTTGCACTTTTCTCTTTATATCTTTCATAAAATATACAGCCACCTATATAGCCTGTTGGGATGGCAATTGTATGAATTATGGTATCAGTAACTGAGCTGGTCCTTGAGGACGAAAACAACTGGAGGCTCTCTAAAATTACCGAAAATGAAACGCCTGAGACTAGGCACATCGAAAAAAGCCAAACCTGGTTCTTTTTAGAATTCACAAATGCAAAATAAAACAATACTCCGTAGATAAAAAATAAAGCAAAATTGCTCACTATATCCATCCTGACGCCAATTACGCCATCAAAATAAAAAGGCCTTAGATTGATGTTGCCAAGTTTGGAAAAAACATCTCCTTGACCAAATGAGACATCAAATGGAATTAATGTCCCATAGAAAAGAAATGCTATATAGACAAGTAATAGAAAAAATGCTTTAGTATTGTAAGAGTGTACCATCTATTTTTGCCTTTTTAACAGAATAGTTAAAACACATAATACTTAAAGGTAATATAATTACTGAAAACAAAACCAGCATCAAGGCATTTTCCATTAAGCGTTCAAAGGGCAATTTTCCTAAAAGCGCCATCCTCATAGCGCGCAATGAATACGTAATTGGAAGTAATCTTGATAACTTCTGTAAATAATCGGGTAAGACTGCTACAGGATAATAGACACCCCCCAAAAGCGCAGATATGCCGGAAAATGCCCAGGTAACAGGATCGCCTTTTTTGAATACCATAATAAATGAACCTGCAATTATGCCAAGGCCGCTAAATGAAACAACAGTCAAGAGCAAAATTACCAGTGCTGCTGCCAGGCCTGATAAATTTATAGAAACCCCGAATATCCCAACCCCTAGCAACAGATAAACAAAAACCCTGAAAGAGGCAAACCCAAAATCCCAGATAGATGTCCCAACAAGGATATTTGATAGTTTTGTGGGAGTAATTAAAATGGCGCCTAAAGTTCCGGTTAGCTGTTCATTGCGGATAGCGCTGGAAAAGGTCTTTAATCCCATAAACAAAAAGTCACTAAAGGCAATACCGATCAACACGAAAGGAAAATATTGGCCTCCATAGGAATCAAGATAAGGGTTTGAACCCTTGTCAAATACCCTGGCTATAAAATAGAATGTCGTAACGGATGTAAAAATGCTAAAAAAGCTCAGTATAAATGATAGCTTATAGCTTTTTTGTATCAAAAAATCTTTTTTAAAAAATCTAATACTCTTGCTTAACATAGCATACCCGCCTGTTCCAGTGTGTCATGCATTACTATTTTACTTTTGTCCATAAACAATATATAATCACAAAATCGTTCTACCTCATCTAAGTGATGTGAAGCCAGTACTATAGTCTTACCTTCTGTGTCTACAAGTTTGAACTTAATAAATTCATATATCTTTCTCTTTATCTTTACATCAAGATTCCTCGTTGGCTCATCCATAAAGATAATTTCAGGATTATTCAAAAGACCCCTGGCAATAGCCATTTTTTGCTTTGTACCTGAAGAATAGTCTTTAAACATGCAATCCAGCTGGTTTTCTATCTCTAAAAGGCTGGCTGTCTCCTTTATTCTGTTTTCTAGGCTGTGCGCTTGAATATTATACAGTGAGCCAAAAAATCGAAGGTTTTGCCTGCCTGTAAGCCTCCAATAGAAACTCCTCTCTTCTTCAGAAACAAGGTTTATGAAAGACCTTATCCTTCCTGCATCCTTTTCATTAGAAACGCTGTATCCATTTATATAACATCCGCCGGAGGTGGGTAGAATAAGCGTTGAAAGTATTCTCAAAAATGTTGTCTTGCCAGCGCCATTTGGGCCCACTAGACCAAAAAGCTTACCCCTGGCTATGTCTAGATTAATACCATCTAAGACACAATGTTTTGCAAACACCTTTGTTAAACCTCTAGTAGATATTACAAAATCCATCTTTACCTGCCTATCTTCCACTTCTCTGCGATTGACGGCTTGCTTTTGGATTCATCAGATGCCTTATAAGCTTCGTATGTATATAAATCATCGCCAAACCGCCTCCTAAACTCATTTATTCCCCTCGCTTCTTTAAACTCGTCTATATCGCTTTTTAAAACTTTGGCATAATCTTTGCCAAATTCATTCTTATAATTAGCAACCATATCATCGACAACATGTTTTCTTTCTACCGCGGAATATAACAACTCGCGCTGTAACATCTTTCCATCTGTGGAAGATTCTTTGCTGAAATAACCTCTTTTTTCAGATGTGTGCAGTTCATGGTCAAGCTGTTTTATATAGGAGTCAGACCCTCTATGCCTCCTGTATTGCTTGATATCCCGCTTGAGCACGACAGCATATTCATTCCCGTATTGCTCCTGGTACATAGCAATTGTATTCTGAGCATCCATTTGTATTTTTGTTACCTTTTCTGGTTTTAACCTGGCGTTCTTTTGCTCGGAAGAATCCCCTCTATACCCACATTCCTTTCTTGTGGTATCTGAAAATCTAAAAGACGAATTGTAAATAAGCATTGAAGAAAATATAGCTGTAACCGCAGAAATAAATACCAATGTTATTGCGCTGGAAGCCTTTCTGTTCATCGCCTTTGCCTCTTTCTTATTAGTCCTAGTTCAAACATCCCTTTGTAATATACCTCATTCCTCTAAAGATTCGCGAAGCGTAATCAAAAAAGTCTATACATTCTACCTGTTTTGAATAAGCCAAAGATAAAACTTGGGCTGGTGGAACAACCAGGTTCTTTAAAAAAGCTAGCTTCTGTCGAAATCCCCTGCACGTAGCCAGTGACGCAAAACAAGAAAGTTCCTCAAAATGTTTACCAGCCAAAATCTGTCTTAAGAATATCTTTTCTATGAAACTTTTTTTGTCAGGTTTAAGTGCTGTTAAAATATCCTTAGGAATATTAATGTCTAATTTATTGACTGCAAGATATATACTATAAAAAATGTGCCTTTCTAACTTAAATTCAAAGCTATCGTTTAAAAATCCTTCCCAGTCCATCACATCCCTATAGGCATCAATAACCTCGGCAATATCCGTTAAAAGGATACACCTGTCAAAACAATGCCTAAAGGCATGTTCCGACAGGTGTATAAGTAAATGGTGAGGCGCCATAGCTGGTATACCCTTGATGATCTGCATCTCATCCCATATTTTATCTATATCGATATTAGCATTTGTATATATGGGGAATATAGTATTATATATATGCCAATGCACATTTAAACAAATCCTTATATTGTCCCTTTTGATATATACAGTACTATTAAGATAAGGGGAAGTGGGGATGGATAAATACGACTTTATGTATTCTGTGTCTATCTCAGAAGTATAGCCCAATTGGACTAGTGTGTTATGCACACACAAAAGATCTTCTTTTTTAACCAATATATCTATATCACCCATTGGCCGCATACCTAAATCTGAATAAACATTTTCGAGTAAAAATGCCCCTTTTAGCACCATAACGGGGATTTGCCCTTTTTTAAAAAACTTCAACAATCTATCTCTTTCTTCTAAAAAGATGACATTGCGAAAAGTAGTCCTGAAATAATCTTCTTCTAGTCTTTTTCTGATTTCAAAAGGCACGGCTTCTTGCACTCCAAACCTTCTAAGATTATAGTAAAAAAGCCCAGATAAGCTTTCCTTGTGAGTACTTTTAGCAATATAATCCCAATCTAGGTTGCCCCTTGCATGCTCTTTGATTTGATCCTGCCTTGTCTGATCATCTATTGAAGATCTAGAGCATAACTCTATTATTCTATCTTCGAGCATCTAGCACGCCTTTCTTACAGCTACTTCTATCAGTGAAAAAACGGTCAATACAAAACTTGCTAACTTCCATAAAGGTGAACGCAAATCAATCTTTCTTGAAGGCTTCTTTATAAATACCACCTTCCCCAATAAACTATCTATAGGCAGCGGATGGTCCTGCGATATGCAGGCATCTCCTTTTGTTATCATCGTAATTTCATTGCCTATCGATTTTTTGCATAATAACCTGTGAACACACAGCTCACCATTTCTCTGGTGTAAAACTATGTCGCCTATTCGAGGGCCCCTTTGGTCTGCGCGTTCAACTAATACATGATCACCAGAGGAAATCAAAGGCCGCATGCTATCACTAGCAATCCTTAGGCTTACCCTCGTCCCCTGGAAGATCCTCTCCCGAATTAATTCATTTGCAATTTTTAAAGCCGAGTTAGGTAGCATACTCCCTCTGCTATTCTGCACTCTACCCAGGAAAGCCATAGTGAATCACAAACTGCAGAGGCCATCGCATCCATCTTTTTCCTGCAGGTAATCTTTGGCTTTTCATATTCTTTCTTTTTACTAGTTGTTTTCATTTTGCCTCCTGCATCTGCTCTACGGCCGTTTTGAGAATTCCTGCCTTGCTGCAGGCTGACCGGGAAGGACCCAGAATATCACCATCTTCCAGAAAGGCCGTGCCTTGACAGCGACTGCAATATGTCAATAATCGACAATCCCTACACTCATATAAATCCCTAAATCTAACTGACCTGATTTCATTAAGTACCTGGGAATTCTGCCAGATTTGTGCAAAATCTGTCTTTCTCAAATCTCCGCATTCTTTCCTTATTGTAAGACATGGATAAACCTGCCCATAGGGTGATATAGAAAAAGTGCTAAAGCCCGCATTGCATATCCGGCTATCATCTGGTATTTCGACGGGATTTAAATGCGGCCTGTCAATCCTTTGCATAAAAAAGTCCTTTAAATTACGATCTTCAATATTGTACTTGTGCGTATCTTTACAGCCATCGTTTCTGGCAATGACATTGACATCATATATAAATCTAGAGCCTTGGACTTCAGCGAGCGCCTTTAGATCGTCAAATTCCTTTACTGTCTCTTGCATCAGAACAGATTTCATAACAGTATTTACTCTCCGATGCCTGAGTAGCCTAAAGGCATCTATGGTCTTTTCATAAGACCCTCTTACCTTCGTAATTGCATCATGGATATGGTAATTAGCCGCATATAAACTCATCTCAACGGACACACAACACAAATCTTTAATCCTATCTGCGATGTCATCTGTTATGAGTGTACCATTAGTCAAAAGTCTAATCGCAAAACCTTTTTTTCTTGCATATTTAGCTATCTCAAAGAAATCTAGTCTGGTCAAAACCTCACCCCCAGTAAAAACAATATATAGACAGCCTAAACTGGCTAATTGGTCTATAACGGATTTTATTTCACTGCAGGAGAGCTCTTCTTTTCGTGGTTCTTTAATCACATAGCAGTGCCTACATCTTAAGTTGCACTCATAGGTAAGTTCCCAGAGGGCAAAAAGAGGAATAGTTTTTTTAGCAGCCTTCTCTAAAATACTATCGTAGCAATCTAATTCTGTTGCCCTATCCATTATTTACCAACTCCTCTGAAGACAAAACCATATTATTCTCTAGCAAACCTTCTACAAATTCCTGCAAATCCTGACAAACCATCTTTTGATCAACCTCAAATTCCTCAGCAACAATATTAGCTATATCATCAAGACGTCTATCTCTGTCTAAAAGTTCCCATATGCGGCTGGCAGTCTTGTTAAAGGTGGTTACCATGCCTTCTTCTGGTGCAACAATTACGGCCTCTCCATCTATTGTCCTCCAGGCCAGCTTCGGTGATCTAGCCACACATCTATCTAGAGAATTCTTCATCTATACACCTCCAAAAAGAATTATCTGGCAAAAAATGCATCTCATAGCAAGGGGTACGATTGAAAAGTTCACAGGACAGCTGCAATAAAGAATCGGTCACGCCCAGGCCTCCAGAAATATTAGGTACTGCGATAACCTCAGCTACTGCCCGTGGTCTCGCAAGCCTTTTTAGATAAACATCTGTATCCTGGACCAACTTGAATAAACCTGCAACTTCAAAAGATCTATTCATTCCATTATTTGCCTTCATATCGCCCCAGTATGGGGTTCCAAATGCCTTATATAAACCATTGGCGCGCATTATCACTGCCAGATCATCACTTAAAATAGCACCAGGATAAGATAACCTGGCTACCGTGGATTTTCCGCTGCCAGACGGCCCGAAAAAAATATATGCCCTGTTGCGTCTTGCTACCCCTGAGGCATGGAGCATTAAACCACCTTTCTTCATAATCAAGATAGAATAAACATTCTTTAAAAAATTTCCAAGAGCAGATATGTGCCACTTACAGAAAATATCTACCCTTCCGTTCTGCTTTGATATATCTAAAAAACCGCTGAATTTATCTGTAGAAATTACAACTTTATCATGTAAAAAAAAGATACCGAAAGGTGCTGCTTCTCTTCTTTCAAACGCATCTTGCAAATTTATGTCAATATTTATCTCGCAATCCCTGCCTGATATAAACTCCCTGTACAAATCCTGCAATTGCACAAATAGTCCTGTGTCATTTATCGTCAATGAGGTAGGAATACCCGCCACCTCTATCGTTAGTCTATTTTTCATTACATCGCCGGTTGAATTAGATCTAAATATCTATCAAACCATTGCGGTATATTAGTCTTTACGTTTGTTAATAATGATCCTATTATGCGGGCCCGTCCATTCTCTAAAAGAGATTGCGCCTGTAGAATGGTCTCACGTTGAGTCTTTCTGGTCTGAACCACCAACAACACCCCATCCAGCATAGAGGCCAACACAATAGAATCCGTAACACCCATGAGATCCGTGGAATCGAATAAGACTATATCAAATTTAGAATTAAATCCTTCGATTATCTGTTTCATATCTGGTGAAGATAACGTCTCAGACGGATTAAATGGCATCTTTCCGCTGGTAATAACACTTAAATTTTTTATATCCGTGCTATGAACGAGTTCTGTCCAATTCAACCTATTTGTCAGGATATCCGTCAAGCCAGGGTCTAGATTTAAATCAAATACCTTATGCACCATAGGATTGCGCAAGGCACTATCTACCAGAAGCACTCTACTGCCTGCTTCAGCTAAAGTAACAGCTAAGTTACATGTTACAGTAGTTTTCCCCTCACTTGAAAGCGCGCTGGTAACCAACAAAGTCTTTAGATTCTTTTTTCTTTTAATAGATAAAATATTAGTCCTCAATGTACGATATGCCTCCGATGCAGCACAGTGTGGGTCAAATTGTACAATCAGGCTTTTTTTCATGGTCTCCTCTATTACATCTGTATGCACTTGCGAGGCAAATAACGCCTTCTGTTTTATAAACTGTGCCATATGGTCCTTTCCAGCCAAAACTGACAGTAGTAATATGCCTATTGTAATTGGCATTAATACTGTACTGGTTGTCTTGTCTGTCTTTTTGTGCATGGGGGCGGATGAATCTACAAGAACCTCTTTTTTTCCTTCCGACCTGCCTGCATCGCGTTCAATAAGAGCCGAAGGCTTATTTTCTTTTTCTTTAACTGGAGCATCTGTTTTCTCGACTGCCTCCTTCAAAAACCTATCTATCTCAACAACTGTATCCATTGCCTTTTGCCTCAATGGATTAGGCAACAATTCGCCCTGAGAAACCTGGAACCTATCCCCCTGTTTTCTTAGTTGAAGTTCCCCTTCAATAAAGGCGTTAATAAATGTACGCTCTCTTTCACCCATACTTGGCGCTGTAACTATTTCGTTTTTTTCTGCCTTGGCAAGAGAAAACCTATCTGAGAATTGATCGAATGGGGCCTGGATTTCAATCACTACTGCATTTTCTTCTGTAGTTATGCTGTAGGGGGTCTTTTCTCTTAAATAAAACGTCAAGGTTTTAAGAGGCGGGCTCTCTTCTCCTTCTCTCTTTTTATAGAAATTTGCACGTACTTTTTTTACCAAACGGTCACTAACCAAAGTCTCTTTTTCTATATCGGCAAATGCATTCCTTGAACTAAATTGTAGTTCCAAACGATGCGGGTGATTCTTCTGGCTATGCTTGTACCTTAAAGGACCAGACGCAGAAAGGACTATCCTTGTATTATTTGCCGGTATCTCTTCGTAATGGAAATCATCTTCAGTGGTCCCCCTGGCATTAGCTGACATCAAAATGATAACGGAACCAATCCCTGCAATCAAACAAATACGTTTTAGTAATTCTCCTATAGATATCATAGTGATTTAACCTCATCTCCTCTTTTAAGCATGCCTATGTCGCGCCAAGATGGAACAATCGTTGCCACTGAAACCCTCTCATCAACACCAACTACCAGCAACCTCGCCATTAGATTATTATCGCGGTAAACCCCCAAACTTGTACCTACATTTAGACCTTTCTTTTTACCTATGTCAATAACGGCAAAGCTATGTTCTTCATTTATCATTAAGACATTACCGCTAACGGTTGGTCCGCTATGTATAAAAATCCTATCCAGTATTACTCTCTCATTTCCATCAAGATCCACTAATATATTCTTCTCTAAATCCCCTTTTGTCTTCATTGCCGAAAGTAAAATATTTCGAGTTGCTAGCAGTTCCTGTTTTAACTGGATCCGCATGATTGCCTCTTCCTTTAAATGCGATAATAAATTCCCCAGGTCTTCTTTAGCCTTTAACAATAATGAATTTTGCTTCTTCAGTAAAATAGAATGTTCAAAGGCTATTTTTTTTGTATTTTGTTGATATTCGCGAAATTGTGCTTCTAATTTATCTCTGGTCTTAATTATTCCATTCAGGCTCATCTCTAGTTTCGTTATTTTTCCTTGTCTCTCTAAAATACCAGCTGCCAATAACGCCACAGCCACTATTAAAAACGCAATAAGTATGTATGTAAAAACGTTCCTTTTCTTCGTCGGGATTTGCGTATGCCCAATGTCAACCTGCGGTGGATTCATTGTAGATTTCTGAGTCAGCTCATCCTGCGGATATAAAAGCGAATGCAACATATCTGCAATCTTAGTCTTTGGGGTACCATTTATTCCATACTTCATTGCTACCTCCTATTCAAGGTCTATTTTAGGAATCATGCCCAATATCGGCAACTTCAGGTGCTGTTTTGAATCATCTATGCCTTTTAGGGAATGATCGCTAAATTCTGCCACGCAAATAAGGCCAATACCAAAAAATATACCCAGTATCAATCCTGACATTCTCATCTTGATCTTATCTGGCGCTATGGCATAAACTGGAATATTATCCAAATCTATTATTCTAAACTTGGTCCTCTGCTCTTCTTCTTTTAATCTCTGACTCAACCGGGTAACCTCCAGCTGGCTCAACAACTGTCCATAAAGTGTTTCGTTCAAGCGTATCTTTCTTTCCAGGCGAATCTCATTTAACCTCTGCTCATCTAACTTCTGGCCATTGTTTAGTTTTTTCAGCTCTCCCCTGGTATCTTCAATGTCTTTTTTTAATCCTATTACTAAAGGATGTTGTTCTGTGCAATGTATTGAAAGTTCGGCCAATTGCTCTTCTGAATCAAACAACCTATCTCTTAAGTATTTTACCCGCGGATTGGCAGTATAGATTTCACTTTTATCATCCAATTTTTCCTGATAATGCTCAAGCTCTGATCTTATAAAATCAACCGCCCTATTTGCCTCTTCGTCCCTCTTTTTAAAACTTTCCTCAATAAGGGCCTGCGCCATAACCTTAGTCAGCTCCACTACCCTTGACTTATCCTGGCCGTCGTAAGAAACAATTATTAGTTGATTGCCCGCCATGCTAATCTCAACATTTCTGCGTAAATTACTGACAAGTTTTTCAATAGAAGCCTGGTCTTTTTCACTATCTGGCAGTACCTTTCTGGCTATTGCTTCTAACAAAGATTGGCTAAATAATCTCTCGCGTAAAATACCTAATTGTTGCCTGACACCAGCAGAAATATCATAGCTGCCTACAATGGGGCTAGACAATACCTCTACTTTTACAACCGCGCGATAGACATTGGGTAAAATACAGCTAATAAACATTGTCACAATAAACACAGCAATAAAAGGTATAAAAAATAATCGTTTCCGCTGAAAGAAAATATTGATATAATCGCGAATCTTAGGACGTACATCCGGCACGGTCATTACTCCTTTTCTAAAGATTTATTGCCTGCTAAAGAATTATTCACTTCCACGCTTCAAAATCACTTTTACCGCCAGTTGCTGCTTTGAAGGGCCCTAATATTCTGTTTATAATATCTGTGGTCCTCACAAAACCATTTCTCGGGACATAAACCACATCCCCAGGCTTTAACAGTGCGTTATCTTTTAACTTTCCTTTATATAATATATTCCCAATGTCCACTATTTTGTATGTAGGTTTTTCTGAATCTGGTGTAATTATGTGCACCTTTTTCAAAACAGCTGTTTTTGTAGGTAATCCTGCAGTCACAATAGCATCTCTTATTGTTACATCTCCTTGTGCCATTGAAAACCTACCAGGATGACCAACTTCTCCAAGTACATAATAAACCTTGCTGTTATAGCCAATAACGTTAAGGCTAACTTGTGGTGTCTTTACGTATTTGGATATAATTCCCTCTAATTCTCCGGAGGCCTCCTCCTTTGTCAGACCACCTATCCTCACAGCGTCTCCTGTCAAAGGGAGGGCGATGGTCTCATCCGGCGCAACGGTAACCGTACCGCTGAGCTCAGGATGTTGCAATACGTTAATTTGCACTACATCGCTTGGACCTAAAATATATAGATATATAGGAGGTTGTTTCGCACCAGCTGCAAAACCCTTTGTTTCTTTAGCCAGGGAGCTACCGCTGGTTATTAAAAAGGAAATAATACAAGTTATTATAAATATAAAATACGGCCTCTTATGCATGTGCCAATTTTCCTCTTTTGTAATATTGATCCCTTCCGCTCAAAATCAATGCGATTGTATCTAAAAGTATCCTTATATCTATTGTGCAGCATGCCTTATCAATATAAAATAATTCATATCTAAGCTTTCTAACTACGTCTTTAATTGTCTCGTCATATTTATGTCGTATCTGTGCATATCCGGTTATGCCGGGTTTTACGGCCATTTTTTTGTAATAGTTAGGAATAACACGGTAAAGGTGCTCTACTATTTCAGGCCTCTCAGGCCTCGGACCAACCAAACTCATATCACCTTTTAAAACATTAAATAGCTGAGGCAACTCATCTATGTGGTATTTTCTTAAAAAATCTCCGCCTCTTACTATCCTCACATCAGCCTTTTTGGCCCAGACAGGCCCTGTGCCTTCCTCAGCATCTTCTATCATTGTCCTGATTTTATACATTGTAAATACCCTGCCATTTTTTCCAGCTCGTTCCTGCCGATATATTATGGGGCCGGTAGAATTAATTTTTATCATAATAGCTGCAAGGAAAATTACGGGTGCAAATACAGCCAAACCAAAAAAAGAAAAAAACAGATCCATTGAGCGCTTCAATGCAAACGAACAGCGTTTTCCCGCTGACATCGGCTGACTTGTAATATCCCTTATATCAGTAAAATAAACTTTAAAAACGTATAATATTGCGTGAAAAAACCTCATTTTTGATCACCCCCTGCTTTATAGCACCTCAACTCAACCGGGTTTATTAATAAGATTTTTATAATTCAGTATTCGCCTAACGTCATCTTTAGTAAAAATCCTATAGTTATTCCTATCACGCCAAACATCCAAAATCTTTCCCTCCTTGAGCCACTTGTAGAGTGTGGCCCGGGCTATCCCAACTTTCCCTATAACTTCTTTAGTGGTGTATCTTCTCATTTACCAGCTCCGCCTTTTACCCATGGGTTATCAAAAAATAAAAAACACTCAAACAGTATCTATAGTCCAAGACTATCCATACCATCTGAGTGCTCTCAGTAGGTGGTACTTTGACTCTTAATCGTTTTTACTATTTATGTCGAATCTTACCTTCTTTTTAATCTCGTCAGCCTCTACGGGCAAACCGTCTTTGAATCTAACGCTCAATCTTAAGTATCCACCATTTTCTTTTACATATTCCATCAACTCATGCCAGAAGCGATGTATTTTCATATCGTTGCTGTATTCTTTTTCGGTTTTAAACAATGTTCTACCGTGTTGCTTCATGGATGCCCCTCCTTTAAAAAGAAAAACGCAAGGTGTTTGCCTTGCGTCGGGGATTACTCTATTTAAAGATCTCTGTCGTGCTATTTGAAGCGTAACTTTATTTAACTATGCTAAAGTATATCAAAGATTACTAAGGTTGTCAAGGCTTTTTTTAAAAAAATTTTTGTTACTTTTTTCTTTACTTTTTTTTGGAAACAAAGTATAGTTAAAATAGAGTGGCAAAATCTAAGGTATTACTTATTGAAAACGAACAGAATTTCTATCGCTATATTAAAAACAACTTAGAGGCGACAGGAAGGTTTGAGGTAAACTTTGCAAAAAATGCAGCTACAGGAATTAAATTTACAAAAAAATATAAACCAGATGTAGTGCTGCTTGACATCTTAATCCCGGGTGAAGATGGATTCGACATCCTAAAATTACTAAAGGGTGACATCAAAACACGAATTGTCCCTGTTGTTATGCTTGCTGGGAAAATGAAACAGCAGTACAAGGAAAAGGCTATGCGTTTATATAGCGAAGATTGTATTTTAAAATCAACAGAGCCTAGAGCATTAATAGCAAAAATAGACGCGATCCTAAACAGGCAAAAAGGTATCTTTTAAAAAATCACAGTTAATAAAAAATAGGGCCGGATTGTTTAAATCTGGCCCTATTTCATTTTGTCATTGCGAGCGCGAAATGAAGCAATCTAAAGCCCTTAATAGTGGTCTTATGATTGTCCTCTTAGCTACCTATTCTGGGAAAAGCTGTAAATTCCTATAGCTCCCAGAGGTATTTCTTTCATCATGCGCCAGGGGCTCATTCTTATCCCACATTTGTCAAGGCTTTTCTTTAACTCTAAACCACTCCCTGATCCAGCATCGCATCAGCTACCTTTACAAACCCACCGATATTTGCGCCTTTTACGTAGTTGATATAACTGCCTTCTTTGCCGTATTTGACGCAAGTTTCATGGATGGAAATCATAATGTTGTGAAGCTGTGTATCCACCTCTTCCCTGCTCCATGAAATCCTTCCGCTGTTTTGAGACATTTCAAGACCGGATACGGCAACACCGCCTGCATTAGCCGCCTTGCCCGGGCCATAGAGGATCTTAGCTTCCTGGAATACTTCTATTGCCTCCGGCATAGTAGGCATATTAGCGCCTTCGGCAACGCAAATACAGCCATTTTTCACAAGTTTTTTGGCATCGTCTTTGTGTATTTCATTCTGCGTAGCAGATGGAAATGCAATATCGCATTCCACTTCCCATGGCCACCTTTTTGCCTTGGATTCAAAATACTTACAATCAAATTTTTTCGCATACTCTTTTATGCGGCCGCGCTTGACGTTCTTAAGCTCCATTACAAAGGCTAGCTTTTTTGTATCTATGCCGTCTTCGTCGTAGATATACCCGTTGGAATCTGATAACGTAACTGCCTTTCCACCTAACTCAATAACCTTTTCAACAGTATACTGGGCTACATTGCCTGAGCCGGATACTGTACAAACCTTGCCATTCATGGAGTCGCCTTTTGCCTTCAGCATCTCTTCAGCAAAATATACACAACCATAGCCAGTGGCCTCAGGCCTTATCAGGCTACCACCCCAGTTAATGCCCTTGCCTGTAAGGACGCCTGTAAATTCATTCCTGAGTTTTTTATACTGGCCAAACATAAACCCGATTTCACGACCGCCTACGCCTATATCTCCTGCTGGGACATCAGTATTGGGGCCTATGTGTCTTGAAAGCTCGGTCATGAAGCTCTGGCAAAACTTCATTACTTCATTATCGGATTTTCCCTTGGGGTCAAAATCTGACCCACCCTTGCCACCACCCATAGGAAGTGTGGTAAGGCTATTTTTAAATACCTGTTCAAAAGCTAAAAATTTCAAGATTCCAAGATTAACACTCGGATGAAAGCGCAGCCCTCCCTTGTACGGGCCTATGGCGCTGTTCATTTCAATGCGGAAGCCGCGGTTAACTTGCACCTCTCCTTTATCATCCAGCCATGGGACACGAAACATCATTACTCTTTCAGGCTCTACAATTCTTTCTAAGATCTTAGCCTTGAAGTACTTGGGGTTTTTCTCCAGGTATGGCATTACTGATTCGACTACTTCCTGAACTGCTTGGTGAAATTCATTTTGTCCTGGATTTTTTGCTATGACCTGCCTCATAAAATCTTTAGTCTTTTGCGACATCTTTCTTCTCCTTATTTTAATTACTTATTTCTATAAATAAAAAAACGGCACTCATTGAGAACGCCGTTGTTCTAATGTATCAAAATCACCTATTTGAGAGTATCTTTAATATATCAAAAAGATAATAAGCTGTCAAGTCTCTAAATTTTCTTCATATCTTCACTTAATATAATAGCCTCTGATACCTCGCGCATGCTCTTTCGGCTATCCATGCTGTATTTGCGTATCTTGTTATAGGCTTCCTGTTCTGATATATTTTCCCGCTTCATCAAAATGCCCTTTGCACGCTCTATCAGCTTCCTTGCCTCTAATTCCTCTCTGATAACCTTGGATTCAACTACCAGGCGGAAGTTTTCAATAACAATAGCTGCTTGGTTTGCAACGGATTTTAAGGCATCTATCTCATGCTTTGTAAACTTGTGGGGGCTTGATGTATAGCTGTTCAATGCCCCTATTGCCTTACCCTTAAAAATCAACGGCACGCACAAAAGCGAGCAGAGTTTTTCTTTCTTGGCTATGTTTGTATTCAGGTAATCTTTATCCTTGCGGACATCAGCTACCGTTATAGGCTTGCCTGTCTTGGCAACCTTACCAGCGATACCAGAGCCCAATTTGATATTGGCCTTTTTATTATACGCCTCACTCACAGACTGGGTGGCCTTGACCTCAAGCTCCTTGCCGGATTTATCCAACAGTAGCAATGAACATATCTTAGACCTCATCGCTTCGGCTGTAACATTAACTATCAGCTTCAATATATCATCCAGGTAAAGGTCAGAGGTTACTGCCTCGCTTATCTGCGTTAGGGCATCTACGATATGCTTGGTGTCGGAAGAGGTTGTTTTAGTCTTTCTTTGCTTTGCCATAGGAATTTCTCCTTTTTGTGCATATATTCTACCAGATTGGGCTTTAAAATAAAAGCAAAAAATTGCAAAATAATACTTGACAAATGTAAAGGATGTGGTATACTTGACAATTGTAAGGTTAAAAATGGGTAAAAACGGAGGTTTAAAATGACAAAAGAATTTTTTAGTCCGACGGAAGTGGCAAAAATCTTAGGGATATCGCGTCAAGCAGTAATTGATCGCATAAAACACGGTACCCTTTCTGCAGAACGCGCGGGACATCAATACATAATACCCAAAGATGCGCTTAAATCTAAAGCTGCCGCAAGGGTATCAGTAGTGGATATTCCTAAATCAAGGCAGATGCTTATCAAGGAAGTCCTTGAAAGTGTCAAAAAAGACAAAATAAGGACAATTCAGCTATGGTTTGTGGACATATTGGGCATCTTAAAATGCGTTTCTATTACCGAAGGTGAATTAAAAGATGCCTTAGAACATGGCAAGGGTTTTGATGGTTCATCCGTAACAGGCTTTGCTGAGGCCGAAGAAAGTGACATTATTGCCCAGCCAGACCTTGCTACCTTCAAAATACTGCCATGGACTACTGATGAAAACCCTACTGCAAGAATGTTTTGTGACATACTCACCCCTGAACGAAAACCATATGCCGGAGATCCGAGATATGTTTTGAAGCGGGCAATAGAACGGGCTAAAAAATCAGGTTTTACCTTCTATGTGGGTCCTGAAATAGAATATTTCTACTTCAAATCCGAGAAAAAACCTGAGATTATCGATGAGGGTTCATATTTTGAACTAATACCAAATGATTTAGCAAACACCCTCAGAAACAAAACTGTTCGCGTCTTAGAAGATATGGGCATAATCATGGAGGCAACGCACCATGAGGTAGCGCCCTCCCAGCATGAAATTGACCCAAAATACAACGATGCCCTGACCATGGCGGATAACGTTATTACATCTAAGTATGTAATAAAAGAAATTGCTCAACAAAGTGGTGTATATGCAACATTTATGCCAAAACCTTTATTTGGGGTAAATGGTTCTGGAATGCACGTTCATCAATCTTTATTTAAGGGTGATAAAAACGCCTTCTTTGATAAAAAAGACAAGCATCATCTCTCAATAATTGCCAAACAATTTATTGCCGGCGAATTAAAACATGCCAGAGAAATTTGCTCTTTAACCGCACAGTGGGTAAACTCTTATAAAAGGTTAGTATCTGGTTATGAAGCGCCTGTTTATGTCTCCTGGGCGCAGAAAAACAGAACTGCCTTAATTAGGGTGCCCCTCTATAGAATGGGAAATGAAAAGGCCACACGTGCAGAACTTCGCTGTCCTGACCCAGCTTGCAACCCATATTTGGCATTTTCGGTTATGTTAGCAGCGGGTCTTGAAGGAATTGAGAAAAAATATACTCTTCCACCACCTGTTGAGCCAAACATTTATCATATGGCTATGGAGGAAAGAGAACGTAGAGGCCTTACTTCTTTACCAGGTAACCTCTTTGAGGCAATTCTAGAGACGGAAAAAAGTAAATTTGTAAAAGAGGCCCTCGGTGAACATATCTTTAGTAGATTTTTATTCAACAAAAAGAAAGAGTGGGAAGAATACCGAATTCAGATTACCCAGCATGAGATAAAAAAATACCTTCCTCTTCTTTAGTGGAAAGTTTTAAGCTAGGCTTAAGGACGCTTTCTTGTATTAAACAAAAGTAAGCGTCCTTTTTTTCTTGACAAAATACCCTCTAGGGTGCATTATTAAAAGTGGGTAACAAAAAAAGAGGGTGGTAAATGAACAAGGCTAAATTTATAATATTGGCAGTTTTATTCGTTATGCAGTTTGTCTTTGCGCAAAAAGGTTATGCTGGGGGCGGAGTAACTTCTTTAATAGTCCAACCTGCAGGACAAATAGCAATGCAAAGGTCTATCTTTGATAAAATAAACATCGTTACAAAGACAAACCAATTCCTTATCAGACATATGCAACTAGATCTTGGCTCAGTAGGTATAATTAACTTTGATTTGAAAAATACAGCAAAGTCGATAGATTTACTTTCAAGGCAATCATAAATAAATAGGGACAGCTACCACTTGTTTGCAACTAGTGCAGATAAAGGGTGTCTGTCCTTATTTATTTTGGGATAAAGGAAAATCCGGAGGGAATAATACCTATCCTTGCACTATCACCATAAACCTGCCTGCAATATCTCTTTGCATCAGTAAAATTTTTGAAAAATTGAATGCAGAAATTCTTAATGGGCTTATTAGGTGTGATTATGCCCAAATTTGCATATTTCGATGCCTCTATTACCTTAAAGGCGCGGTGTTCACCAGCCTTTTTGAATTTATAGCTTGATGACAACCCCCTCCTATGTAAAATCTCTTCAAAATTGCTCTCTGCCTTGCTTTTCTTCTTGGAGTCAAGATTTGCAAATACAAAAATAGCTCCTCCTTTTTTAACAAGGGGCCTTTTATCTAAAACATAATTAAACAAGCGCGATGCCTGATATAAATTTTTGTCTTTTGGAAAATCGCATCCAACAAATAATATATCAAATCTCTCTTTTGTCTTATAAGAAAACAGCTCTTTTGCAAATTTTACAGTTGTCAAGAAGGATTTTCTAGCCTTACCTAAAGAATAAAAGACAATTTGTTTGTTAATATCATTGACTATATTTAAAGAATAAATTGGCAGTTTAGTCTTTTTAACTGCCTTTTGTAAAAATTCTTGAAACGGGTTGGAGTCTATATTAGAAACTCTTACCCTTGACCTCGATAGAAATTTCACAGCATGTGTTGTTAAAATAGTCTTTTTCCCAGCTAAACCTATTCCAATGCATTTTATACCTCCACTAAAACCCGCATAGAGGTGCGGCTCAACTATCCCGACGGTAAAAATCGCATCATATGAAAATAACCGACTGTTTAAATATAAAGGAATCCTTCCTATCCTGCCTATGCTCTTAGTATTTTCTAGGCAATGTTGGGTTATATTATTTGCTCTTGTGAACTTTTTACCTAAAAAGGACTCTAATTCTATCTTGCTTAGTTTTTTATGAAGACCTAAGGCAATAAAAAAATCCAATTCTTTACATGTCTTTTTAAGGTATGCAGAAATACTAGGTAAGATTAGCTTAGGATGGAAATCTCTCGTATTATCAGGAATAACTACACAGATTTTCTTATCTGAAAATACCTTCGGGTTCTCTTGAAAGAATTCTTTTAGGGAATCTCTTATTGTTGCGGGAGTGATATGTGGTTTTTTTGTTAGCTTATAAAGAAATCTTGTGTTTTTTAAGCTCTTTAGATTTATTTTTCTCTTTCCTGAAAATATAAAATTATTCATCGGGCAATTTTTTCACCAAGTTCAAATGCCTTTTTTAATATATCTTGATGTTCTAATACGCTTGCTTTCTCATCAACTTGTGAGCAAAAAAGTTCTTCTTTATATGCCGCTCCTATAGTCGCAAATAAATTTTTAACAATTGATTTTGCATTATCAAAAAAATCTTTCCTATCAGAGGCCTCTACGCAAATAAATGCTGCCTTTTTCTTTTTATTCCAAATATCTTTCTTTAGCATATATTTTACTCTCCAGACACATTGAAAACGGTCTATCATCATCTTTGTTTGGGCACTTAGGCTTCCAAAAAATATAGGTGATGCTAAAACTATTACTTCTGCCTCTTCTATTTTTTTGTACACGGTTTGCATATCATCTTTGACTATGCAGGTTCCATCATCCCGCATCTCTGCACATTCCTGGCAAGGGGAAAATTTTAGTTTATTTAAAATAATCTTTTCTATTTTTGCATTTTTACTTTTAGCTCCTTCTAAAACTTTATCAAGTAAAATATCTGTGTTCCCGTCAATTCTGGGGCTACCCATTATTCCTAATACCTTCATATCGCCTACTCCTATTTTAAACCGAAAAACTTTATTGCCGTTTCTGTTGTTTTTTGAGCTAAAGTTTCTTCATCCATATTTTTTATTCTAGCTACTGCCTTAAGAGTACGGTAAACATCTCCTGGTTCAGATTTATAAGAACCTGATTCTGGTTTATACGTTACAGGTGAATCTGTCTCTAAAAGTATTTTTTCTAAGGGTGCTATCTCAATAGCCCTTATGTGTTCCTTGCTATATTCACAAGAAGGTGTAGCTGAAATAAAAAAACCGGCATCAAGTAAATCTTTCAAAACATCTTCAGGCCCACTATACCAATGAAAAATTCCTTTTTTAACACCTGTTTCTAATGTCATGTCTAAACAAGCTCGCCAGGCTCCACGGCTGTGTATTACTACAGGCTTATTATGTTTTATGGATAGCTCTAACTGCTTTTTAAAAAATTCATTCTGTAGGTTTCTGCCGGGGCCATCTTTTCTGGCTTGTTTATACCAGTAATCTAGGCCAATTTCACCTATGGCGATTGCATCTTTTATGTGTTTTTCTAAAAACTCCACTGCCTCTGGAACCCTGCATGTTTCTACCTCGCCGGGATGAATGCCAAAGGCTGTATATATCTTAAAATTTTTATACTGCTTGCAAATTTCGAGTAATTGTTTATTCGACTCATAGCTTGAGCCAGCGGCAATTACTGCTTCAACACCTGCTGTCTTTGCACTGGCTAAAGCACTCCCTAAATCTTCAATTTCTTCTAAATGTGCGTGGGTATCAATTATTGTATTCATTTAAGGTTATTTTTTCAGCGCCTGCATTTAACATCTCTTCAATAGCTGCCTTAGAATCTCCTGGAGTTACATCAACTCCTTTAATACCATCCATTAATAGTTTCACATTAAAACCATATTTTAAAGCAGCTAATGTTGTTTGCCTCACGCAATAGTCTGTAGCTAGGCCTCCTATATATATCTGCTGAACCTTCAAGCCTTTAAGCAAACTAAATAAATCATTACCTTCAAAGTCAGTAGCTTCAAATGCTGAATAGCCATCTTTTGTGGGGTCTGTACCTTTTGATATAACTATTGCCTCTTTGGGTAGTTTCAAGTCAGGGTAAAACTCTGCCCCCTTGGTGTTTTCTATGCAATGCTCAGGCCACAGTC
Source organism: uncultured Planctomycetia bacterium (assembly GCA_964497315.1). GTDB lineage: Bacteria > Omnitrophota > Gorgyraeia > Taenaricolales > CAZCCH01 > CAZCCH01. The sequence continues at coordinate 4,475 of CAZCCH010000008.1, read as the reverse complement.
CGCCAAATTCCTTAAAATGCTTGGTTTTTCTAGGATGCCAATCCCTTGTAAAAATAATAGAGGATTTTTCTTTTAAGAAATACTCTATATATTCATTTAATATAGGTACTATTTCATTGCCCTCTGGTACAGACAAAGCACCATCTGGGCAGAAGTCATTTTGGACATCTACTATTAAAAGGGCTTTTTTTAGTTCCATCTTATAGGTAAACTATACCTTCTGGATTGTAAAGAGATAAAAATAATAGCATATAATCTCTTAAATGGCGGGTCAATAGAAAATTACGCCTGACGTTCTCTTTGGCGTTTTCTCCTAAGCGTGTTGCGTAGGCAGGGCTGTTTAAAAGTTGTTTTATTCCAAAGGCGCAGCCCTCTATGGAATTGCAAAGCAGACCTGAATATCTATGTTTAATCTGCAGCGCTATGCCGCCGACAGCAGAGGCCACAACAGGTTTCCCCTTCCAGAGTGCTTCTGTAACAACAAGGCCGAAACCTTCTCTGATGGATTTTTGCACAACCACTGAAGCAGCTGATTGTAATGCATTTATATCTATATCATTGTGCTCTGGAGGAATAAGCAGGGCATGGACCTCCGGCATACCTTTTGCTGCCTTCTTTACCTCAGCGAGAACTTTGTCTGACTCGGGGTCATCCAATGACTTGTTTCCAGCAAGTACAAGTTGGCATTTATTATACCTTCTTACCATCTTGAATGCCTCTATTACTCCTACTGGGTCTTTTAGATAGTCAAAGCGCGATATCTGACATATTATGGGGAGTTTTTTATCTATTCCGTATTTATTCAATACGTTATCTATTTGGCGCTGTTCTAATACTTTGTTTTTATCACTTAAAGGATCAATGGAAGGGGAAATTAGAAATTGCCTTATAGGTAGTTTTTGAGAAAATCCAGGAGCTGAAAACACTGAAGAATCATAAGAATAGACAAACTTTTCAAGGAAGTCCCATACCTTTTTATTCGGATGGGAAACATCTATATGGCAGCGCCATATCCATTTATTCTTTTTCTTTCTTTTGATTAATTGAATAGGCTGTGGGTCATGGACAAAAACAATATCCCCATATATGTCCATATTTTTGATATTTTCTCTACCCACTTCGTTGAATATCTCAAAATCCTTAGCACCAATTTTCTCAGATCTTCCATGCAGTGCATTGTGAAATTTCTTAGTCACATTAAAAAATCTGTCATTCCCTTCTATTACATCCCACCTTGCATCAACACCTATTTCCTGTAAAATCGGAACTACCCGATGTAGTATTTCAGCTACTCCGCCACCGAATCGGGTGGAATTGATATTCTGTATCGCCTTACCCTTAAGTCTCTCAGCAAGGAGCTTTAAATCATCTACTATTGGCTGACCTACAAACTGTATATATTTATCTAGTTCTGTCATTTTCTCTTAAAGTCTTTTCTCAACTAATTCAATAATGGTTTTTCGTAAATCTTCCATGGTTCGCGTATAAGGATCTAGGTGTGATATATCATGCGCAAGGTCTTTATCCTTTAATGAGGTCCCAATCCAAAAAGAAAAATCATTGGTCTTCTTACCCAGTCTCAAGCGTGCTTCAAAAATATGAAAATACAAAGAATCTACGGTTATTTCCTTAAGTGCTTTAGAAAAATCCTTTAAATCGTATGCGATATAATTGGTAGGCAAAACAAAACTAACTGATTTTATAAACTGGAACTCTTTGCCCTGTGAGGCAAACTTCTTTTTAGAAGAAGGGTTCTTCTTTAAATGTTCTTTTATAACCTCGACAATTTTATTTCTCAGTGAGCGGATTGATTGGAATTGCACCGTATCAATGCTGGCCAATTTTTCACCAAGCACGTCTTCTCTTAAGGTATGAGTAGCCCAATAAGCAAAATCATTCGGTGGCTCTGGAGAGACATACTGATGAATTTGTAAAAACCTGTGGGTATGATTATATATACAAGACCCTGAAACCTTCTTAATAATATCCAAAAGCTCGTCTAGATTCTTGGCCTTAAGGCCGATAAGTTCCATAAGGTGAAGTCTTGTGCAGAATCTGAATGGATTTCTTACTCTTATTAGTTTTTTCATTTCAAAAGGGTTAATTTATTTAAAAAGTGCTTTAATTGCAAGGGATTTCTTAGGAAATAGTCTGCCTTAGAGTGTTTTTTTCTTCCTATGTAAATAGAAAAATCTTTTTTTCTTAAATGCCTAAACACATCTTCATCTGTTTCGTCATCACCAGCATATATAATAACACCTTTTGATATGTTTGCAAGCTTTTTTATCAAGCTAACAGCATTCGCCTTATTCCATTTAACGGGAGGCCTAATCTCTAAAACCTTTTTGCCTTTTGTGATGTTTATTTTACTAGTATGTGCACACTTTTTGCATACTTTTAAAAAAATTTCTCTTGCGCGTTTTTGAGATTTTTTATCCACCAACCTGTAATGAAAACTCAAAGTAGCCCCTTTGTCCTCTACGATAGTTCCCTTTATGCTCTTAGACTCAACCTCCAATGCCTTTTTAATTCTTCTTTTGGTATTTTTAAAGTTACTAATTGATGAATGTATAAAATTTACGCCGGGACCTTTAATTTCAAAACCATGATTCCCGGCGTAATAAATTTCTTTTATATTAATTAGTTTTTTTAAATCCTGTATTTTCCTTCCGCTTATAATTCCAAGTGTAATTTTTTTTCTTTTTGCAAGTAACCTCAGGATTTTCCTAACGTCAGTATTTAACTTCGCATATTGTGGTTTTGATGCAATTGGTGTCAGGGTCCCATCATAATCTAATAGTAATAAAATCGGTTTGAGGGACAACTTCTTTTCTAGGCTGTTCCAATTCTCTAGCAAATATTTCATTTATTCTTTAAAATCAAACTTTAAAAGCTCTGATAAAATCTTTCCTGCCCACCGATAAATATTGTTGCTTTTTACACTTGAGCGCATTCGCGTCATGCGTCGTTTTCTCGCTTCAGGTTTCATTTCAATGGCTCTTTTTATCTTATCGGCAAAACCATCTATGTTGTAAGGATTTATCATCACTGCATCGGGTAGCTCTCTGGCTGCTCCTGTGAATTGACTTAAAAGTAAGACCCCATTCAAATCTGATTTTACAGATATATACTCTTTGCACACCAGATTCATGCCATCATGCAAAGAGCTGACTATGCATATATCAGCAAGCCTGTAAAAAGCAAGGACTTCATCATAGGCGGAGTATTTTCTGACAAGTTTTATAGGGGACCAGTTTTCAGTGGAATGCTTCCAATTTATCTCCTCAACTAATGAATTGAGCTGGTCATTTAATTCCTTATATTGCTGTATATGCACCCTTGAAAGTTGGCCTATTTGCAAGAATATAAATTTTTCTTTATACTGCGGATATTTCTCCATAAACCTATCTAGGGCCTTAAGTCTATCTGCAAGACCCTTTGTGTAGTCTATCCTATCTAATCCTAAAAGTATTACTTTGTCCTTAAGAGCAAATTCTTCCTTAAATTGCTTCATTTTCTCCTCAACTACAGATGAGGCAGCACGTTCTGATATAGCTTCAAAGTCTACGCTTATAGGAAATGGCCTTACTATGGTTTCATGGCCCATGCGGGTTATAGAAAATCTCTCACGGTCTATTTTAGCTTCTAATTCTCTATCCACTGAGGAAATAAAATTATCGCAATGATAACGTATATGGAACCCTAGGAGGTCATTGGCTAGGAGCCCTTCCAGTATCTCATTTTTCATAGGACATATTCTGAATGCCTCTGGGTTAGGCCATGGGATATGCCAGAAATGGGCTGTGACTATATTAGGCGAGGCCTCCTTTAGAAACTTTGGCAACAGAGCCAAATGATAATCCTGTATCCATACAAATGCTTTCTGGTCTCCAACCTCTTCCAGTATTGCCTGGGCAAACTTTTTGTTTACTTCGCGATAATGCTTCCAATCTAGCGCTGAAAAAACAGGCCTTGCAAATACCATATGACAAAGCGGCCACAAGGACTGGTTGGAAAAACCATAATAATAGCCGTTATTTTCCTCTTTTGTAAGCCATACTGTCTTTAATGTATACTTAGGGTCTTCTGGGGGAACTTTTATCTTGTTATCTTTATCAACTACTTGCCTGTCAGCATCGCCTGCCCCGCAGGAAACCCATATACCACCACATGTCCTCATAACAGGGTCAAGGGCAGTAATAACTCCTCCTGGTCCCTTACGGCAGATAATCTTGCCCTTTTCCAAGACATGCAGGTATGGTTCGCGGTTGGAGGTAACTATTAATTTGTAGCCACGTAGTTTTGTCGTTACTATCTTTTTAAGGTCTTCATGGGTCCACATTTTAACCCTCTCTGTTTATTGAAGTTGTAGATTTTATTATAGCACAAATCTTGACAAAAAACAAGTCCTTTTAAGGGTTGCGAATTGACTCACATTAAATGTTACCCAAATTGAGTTTTAAAGATATCGTTGA
>CAZCCH010000007.1:0-69026 GCA_964497315.1 uncultured Planctomycetia bacterium | reverse complement strand
AAAACACGACATTTCTAATTTGGTAAAAACACGACATTTTAAAATTGGCTTGACAATTTTAATCAAAATCCTTGACATATCCAGCATTTTGTAATAAACTTTACATAGACGGAAAGGAAATTATTATGAAAGAAGAAAAACAAGAATATATCCCACCTAAGATAGAAGGACTATTTCCATTAAGTAAAAGCATAGCGCAGTGTATGCTTGGAGAAATAGGCGATGCGTTATGTGACGAAGGAGAAGCACCTGATGGAGGTCCATGCGGTGGAGGTAGCGTGCCCCCTACGCAACCTACTTGTTCACCTGGGGATATTGCTGAGGCCTGCGGTGACGGATACACGGTCACTGAATAGCGAATCTACCTTGTAAACTACATCGCTATATTCTGTAAAACTTGACTTCTGAGCAACCACAATAGTAGTAAAACCTTTCCTGTTTAATTTCAAGTTTTCATATATACTTTTTTCTGTAGCAATATCTACACTAGATAAGGCTTCATCTAAAATAAGTATTTTTGGATTTCGGATTAGTGCTCTCGCCAGACAAATTCTTTGTTTCTGTCCCTTTGAAAGGCATGCCCCATTTTCACCCACCATTGTATCATATCCATCTGGAAGCGTTTGAATAAACGAGTCTATGCAGGCCGCCCGTGCAACGTCTCTTATGTCCTCCAACGTCTTATTTGATAGTCCATAAGTTATATTATCTCTCACGCTTTCATTCAGAAGCATTACATCCTGGATCGCAATAGCAATATTATCCCTCAACGAACGAACCTTTATATCCTGAATGTCTATATCATCTATAAGGACCTTTCCTTTCTTGGGGTCATAAAACCTTAAAATTAATTTTAGTAAGGTAGTCTTGCCGCAACCAGAGGTTCCTTTTATCAATACCCAACTGCCTGGTTGAATTTGCATATTAAAATTCTCCAGGATCAACTTGTCTTTATCATAGCCAAAAGACACATCCTGAAATTCTATCTTGCCTTTGAACGGGTAAATGTACTTAGCTCCTGCTTTCTCTTTTGCCCCTGCATCCATATCCATAATCTCAAAATATCTGCTTACATGAACACTGTCTTTAGAAATATTTTCAATACTATTAGTTAGGCTCATAGTAGCTGACAAAAACAGGCCACAATAAGCTATAAAAGCAGTAAGGCTGCCTAAAGTCATAACCTCTTTTATAACCAATAACATACCCACTAGGCCCAAAATAGTTAAGGCTGCTCTACTTAAAAAAGTTGATGTTAATGTATTTAGTACCCGCAAACTGGCAATTTTCAGGTTTAATTGGACCTTGCGTCTTAATAGGTCGGCATAATTCCTCCTCTCATGCTCTTCGGCACCCAATGCCTTCATAAGATAGATCTTAGATAAAACATCCTGCATTTTTTTGGAGACACCCTGGGATAAATAAACTGATCTCTTATATTCAGCCAAACCTTTCCTCCGAAAATACGCGGACCTCCAGATAAAAAGCGGTAAAAATAGTACTAACAAAAGAGCTAGTTTGAAATTAATTGCAAACGCAAGCATTAAATAAAAAAGTGTCTTTGAAGCCACGGTCAGCAACTTTGGAAATTTAGAGGCAATAAGACCTGATAGCGCGCTTGCATTACTATTGAGTCTATATAGCTGTTCTCCAGTAGAGGTTGTGGTAAAATAAGAAACAGGCAAAAAATATAATTTTTGTATATATGCCTGGTCAAATTCAAATAACAACTTTTGCTGCAAGCGGCTGGAAAGAAACTGAAAAGTTGACTTAAGGACTGCATTTAAGATAAAGGCTGCTGTCGCTAAAGCAGCTATTATTAAAACCATCTTGATATTTTTATCGCCATAACCTATATCAATCATTGGCTTCGACAGATAAGGCAGGAAGGCAGCTGTCAAGCTTACCAAAAGGCCAAAAAATATAATAAATACAAGCTTTCTAATTTGGTCTGACAGCTGATGCTTAAGCTTTTTTAGCAGTTGTAGGTTTTCAGATACGCAGGCCTTTCTGCGCTGACCTCTAGTACCTACTTCTATTATGCTATTTTTCCTGATTACTGCTATAACCTTACCCTCTAAACTATCTTCAGTCACAGGACAAGAGTCTTCACTAATAGCACTGTCTCCTTTGGTATGCAACTTCAATATGCCTTCGCCCTTTTTTACACCTATCACCCTGTGTGTCAATTTAGTCGTTTTATTCTTTGCATTGAAGGTAATTATATCTCCTTTTTTAATCTCTCTGAGTGATGTCTTTCTTACTATTACTATATCCCCAACCTGCAATGCGGGGTACATACTGGCCGTTGTTATGTAAAAACGTAGATACTTTGAGCTATTTAAAATATCTTTTTCTTTATCTTGCATCTATGACCTGTTTTTTGAGTTTGGTCCAGAAATAATCATCTTTTCTAAAATACATTTGGTAAAAGCAAGTCTTCTTGCTAAAATCTGCAAGCATGTTTAATCGGGTCTTCAGTTGAGTCCTACTTTTCGCTGGAATATGTGTCATATTATCCGCTAATCTCAAAAACGTATTGGCCGGTGAAATACTCTTAAAATATACCCTTCTGGACTTTTTTATAAAAAAGCACGCCTTAATTGGCCCGCTGGCACTTACGTGATTAAAGCGACCTTGACTGTTCCAGGGGGTTGAATGGCCAATATAAACTCCCTCTCTTTTTTTAACTATGATGGTTTCATCGCTCAAGATGCATTTATGGGCTAGTATGTTAGTTATGGTAGATTTACCTTCACCTGAATTACCTGCAAAAATATACGCATTGTTATCTTGTAACAGGCCTGCTGCATGCAGCAAAAACCCTTTTCCACCAAGCATATCCCTCACTATAACCTTCATGGGGATACCCATGGCTTTGCGATATTCACTATGCTCAAATATAACAAATTTTGCCTGCCGCAAATAATGGTCTATGAATAAACTCCCGGCTCCCCATCGATAAAAAGAGAAATTATTCTTATTATATGTAAAAAGAAATTTGCTGATCAGCAATGATTTCTTTTTCGAAGCAGGAAGACGACTGTATCTGTTCCACATAATGGAGTTTTCAGCTAAAAGTGGCAGGAGAAATTGTGTTTTTTTTAGTCTATTTTTAATTGGAGCACTTGAAATTCCTTCAAGGTTTTTATGCAAAGTGGTATTTATTGTTTCTAAATTTTGATGGCCCTGGTATTTTGGCTTTCTTTGCCAATCGACATATTCTAATATAAAAGGCTTATTAATTGCGGAAGTGGCCATAAAGGCCTCATATGCATTGAGTAAATACCGGGGATACTCACCCTCCACCTTTAATGTCATCTCTGCAATATTAACATAGAACGGTTTCTTCATTTAACCTCTTCCAGCAATGTAGCTTTCTATCTTCCATGCCATTAGGATAATAATATGGCCAGCAACGATGTCCATGGAAACACATATATTGATATTTACATCCTTTGCACTCAGGCATATCCTCAAGATCTATAGTAAGAGGCTTACGAAATTCCTCCATGCCTTTAGAAAACCAGATTTCGCGCAGGGATTGCTTTCTGACATTGCCTACTTTTACATTCCATAAGATCTCACACGGTACAACCCAACCGTCAGCCCTTATGACATATCTTGTCTTTCCTGCCCCGCAAGGTGAAACTTTAATTTTATCATGCTTGGGTGGAAACTTTTCCAGCTTCATGAGTTTTTTCCTCTGGGACAGGTAAGATCCTGTGATAAAATTTCCATATTTTTTGTATAGATTATAAACTCTATCTAAGATTTGAACTTCATCTTTTAGGTCAAGGTATACTTCTTTCATAAAACAGCTTGCATTCCCGGTAAAGAATACATGGTTAAAACGTACTCCTTTGGCATTTATATCTTTGGCGAGTTTAACTATATTTTCTGCATCCATGTAGTTAAGTTTTGTTATGGTCGTACCTAATAATATCTCATGGCCTTCACTTATTAAAAGCTTTATACCTCTCAATACCCTATTGAAAGAACCTGCCCCTCTCGTCTTATCCATAATATCAGGCGAGGAACCATCAAGGCTAACGCATATGTTTTCAACACCATACTCGTGCTTCAGCTTTTGTGCATCTTTTCTTTTAATAAGCGTCGCGTTAGTATTCAGTCCCAATTTTATCTTATATTTTTTTAAAGCATCCATATATTCATATATATAAGGACTGGTGAATGGTTCTCCGCCAAAGACGGTAGTACCAAAAACCTTGTATTTGCCAAACTCATCTATCAAGTCCAGCATCTCTTGGCGCGTAAGATCAGGTTCAGCATCAGGCCTGTCCCCGACAAAGCAGTGTTTACAGGAAAGGTTGCACTTATTAGTTATACATAGGCAAATTGACAAGGGGGCGTGCAGTTTCAAATAATTATCCTCCCATATTTATAAAATTCAGTTTCTCTAGTGCTTCAAGAAATTCTTTCAAATCTGTCTCGGCAACTTCTTTTTTAACCTTGAATTTCTTGGTTATTTCGTCTAAAATGTCACCCATTGCATGTTCTCCATCACACAAATCCCACATTAAAGCACCTGTGCTGTTCAAAACTTTAATGTCACCATTTTCAGTATTACATAAAAGCCTTTCTTCATCTTGTCTTGAGATTATATTCGGTTTTCTTCTAGGTCTTATGGCTTTATCCATAATAGCTGCCTCCTATTTTCTGTTGCACTCCCTTACAAAACCTCTTTTTTCCAATATATTGATTGTCCTTTTTGTATCATCTATAGCTGTTTTTCTGCTGATTAAAAACCTTCTCTTTAGTTTCTCTGCCAGTCTTTCGATTGCGCAAGGTCTCTTTAGCTCATCCCATATAAGTCTGGATGTGTAATTCAAAAGGCACGGTGAACAAAATCTATTCCTGACAACCTTTCCAATAATCTTCTCTTTAGAAAATCCAACTTCAAGCATATTCTTGTTAATCCGGATATATCTTTTTGCAGTTAACATTTTATCGCCTCACACCAACCTCGACTGCGGGAAAACACCCTCCTCATAGGCCTTTTGACAAAAATAGAAAGGGCTTTTGAAATCTCCTGTTCTGGTATAAGTCTCGGCAATACAACAACCTAGGCATTTTCTTTTAAAAATACATCTGCTACATACACCTTCCAGCTGATTGGGGATATTTTCTCTTATATAATGCAGAATAGAATTCTGACTCCATATTTCCGTCAAGAGAGTTTTTGTAGCATCACCCAGAACCAATTCTTTAACCTCCTCTCCTATGCCACAGATTGATACCTTGCCATCTGCCAATATGCCCAATATGTTCTGGATATGGCATGTGCCATGTCTTCGCCTAAGATCCCTTAAGGATTCGAATGCCATAGGAGTATTTGAATAAAAGCCAATTTTATATTTTTCAGAAACCTTTTCCATGATGTGACGGTCAAGTTCTATTATTTCTTTAACAGAAAGAAGCTCGCCCTCTTCTTTCATAAACCTACCGCGCCCCAGAATATTTATGTAGTTTAACTTCAAAGTATTGGCGCCTATATCCTGAGCTAGTTTCGCTACAGCCTCTATGTCTTGCATATTATCTTTATATACACACATGATTATCTGGGTAGGAATTTTCCTGGATGTCAATCTCTTGACCCCCTCTAATGTTTTATTAAACGCACCCTTTACACGACGTACCCTCTCATGGGTCTTAGGCCCTGCCCCATCTAAACTAACAGCTACGTGGTAAAAACTGGAATCTCTAATTGCATCTGCAATCTTCTCAGTTATAAGCGTACCATTGGTTTCCATAGTGATATTGATTTTTTGTTCCTTCAAGTACTCAACAAGTTCTACGAAATGCGGGTATATGAGTGGCTCTCCACCAGTCAATTTTACCTTCTTTAAGCCTAATTTAACTGCTTGGTCAAATATCTTCTTAAACTTTGTAATACTTAGGTGATTTTTTTTCTCTTTTTCTCTTGTAAAGGATGGATTAACCCAACAATGGATACAGTTAAGGTTGCAGCTATTCATAAGGTAGACATATATAATTGAAAGCCTTGGGTTCTTTTTCTCTGCTACGATTATCCCAGCATTCTCTTCTTCATTAAATTCCATAATATAACACCGATCTTTTTTTGCGTTTTTGGATTTTTCATTATTTTCAATATAACAAAAGAATGATTCTCGAAATTCCCTAATTTTTCTATCGTACCTGAATTTTCTCTAATCAAATCAAATACCTGCTCAAGATCGCCATCATTTAAACCTTCATAAAACTTTTTAATCTTCGAGCTAATCTGCATCTCTCTGCCAAACTGCTTTTTCCATTCTTTATCATAATCACCTAACCTGCCATTCTTTATGCAGTGCACTAAAATCTCTGCGCATTTCATCCCATAATAAATACCACCCTGACTCAAAGGCTTGACCTGGCAAGCAGCATCACCAATCAGGGCAACGCTCCCATCTGTAGTCTGACAGTTACCTCTGGGTACAAGACCACCAAATTTATTCAATATCTTACCTTTAATCTTGCGTTTATCTAGAAATTCTACAAGGTCGTGGTAGGGGTTGTCAGAAATAATACCTGCCTTGACTATTCCCTTGCCTTCAGGTATAAGCCATGAAAAATATGGTTTCCTTAAGTGAACTTCAACGAAACTCCCTAGGTCCAATTTGGTTTTTATTCTAAATTGAACCCCTCTTTTATAAGTAATGTTCGCCTTGAAATTTCCTACCTCTCTGACGTGAGACCTTGCACCGTCAGCACCTATCAATATATCTGCTTTAAACTCTCCTTTGTCTGTTTCTATCAAATAACCTTTTTTATTCTTTTCAAAGCCAATAAATTTGGTTTCAAAATTAACATCCAATCCTTTTCCAAGCTCTTTATCAAATACTTCCCTGTCAACTACAAATGCTACGCCTTTTCTCTTAATTTCAAAGCTCTTCTTATCATGGGCAATTATAGCTCCATCGATTCTATTTTTGATAGATTTCTCAGGTATGGGCAATTGCATATTGCTAAATACCTGACTACCTAATACTCCGGCACAATGAACAGGTCTGCCTATCTGCTTATGCTCTTCAATTAGAACAGGGTTAATACCTTTTCTCTTTAGTAATTGTGCAGTATAGCAGCCTATCGGACCAGCTCCAATGATAACAATGTTAGAAACCCTTTTCACTATTCTGCTCTTCCTCTTGTTATTCTCGTATATATCCAACAAGCCTATGGTTTTAGATAAATGGCAATGCTCTTCTACAAAGCCAAAAAATTCTGGAAAAGACTTTCGTTCATCAGCATGAGATGATACAAAATGGCTTCGTGAAATAACAATAAATGCTGGTTTTGAAGTTTTTAATTCTTTTATAGATTTTATTCTGTTTCTCTCATATAAGATACGTCTTTAAAATAAACTCTGACATTACACAGTGTTTCATTTTCACTACATCATCCAAAACATCATCGATTACTTCTTTTCTTATAAGTTTAAACCCAGAATCAATATTTCTGATTAAGTCTTTTCAAATTTTTCCCACCCTGCTTTGGACGTTATTAGAAATGATAAAAATATCAATTTAAGATCCAGGGGAACGCTCTGTCTATCTATGTATTCCAAATCATACTTCAACTTCTTCTCTGGTAAACTATCATGCTTACCATAAACTTGGGCCATGCCGGTCAGTCCCGGTCTAATGCAAAATCGTCTTTGATAACCTGGGATTTCTTTTGTGAATTTATTTACAAAATGTTCCCTCTCAGGCCTTGGTCCAACAAAACTCATATCCCCTTTTAGGATATTTATCAACTGTGGTAGTTCATCTATAGCTGTAGCTCTTAGAAACCGCCCTACTTTTATTATTCGCCTATCTTCTTTTGTCGACCAAATTGGCCCAGTTGTCCTCTCTGCTTCCTTCTTCATAGTCCGAAATTTAAAATGTCTATACAATCGCCTATCTTTACCTACGCGCATATCTGCAAAAAGCACGGGTCCGCCATCCTCTATATAAATGGCCATTGAAATAATGATCCATAACATCGAAGAAACCATTAAACCAAATAGAGAAAACAGAATATCGAAAAACCTCTTTAATGCCAAATTTACTCTAATCAAGCTCTCTCACCTCTTTAATCTCTTCGATAATAAAGTCCTCGCTATACCGCATAGATAGGCTGTATTCTGAATTATAAAAATCAACGGTACAATTAAAAAAAGAAATCTCTTCTTGTGGAGCGCAAACAAGCTAAGTATAGCGATCGCAATAAATATAGATGAGTAAAACATCATAGAAATACCGCTCAGCAACCTTATCTCGGTAAATAGAAATACATTCATAAACGCGGTCATAATCGTAAGATAAAACCCAAGCATTAAAATTGGCCTAATCCATGCCTTCGGCGATTTTAGGCATGAGGCTATCCCATATCCATTAAAATAATGACGCTTCCATAATTGCTGTAGATTCTCTGGATAGTGAGTCGCGACAATAATTTCTGGGTCGAATACTATCTTGCCTAGGCTTTTTAATTTCAAATACGTGCCAATGTCTTCACTAAAGTCAATCCCTTGACCAAATCCATTTACAGACAAAAAGGCATCCTTCCTCATTGCCCTATTGGCACCAGGCAGCCTATTAAACAGCAATTTCCTCCGCAATAGATTAACGAAGATAGCATCTATTGTGCTGGTACACAATGCAACTATCGAACTATCATTCAGGCACTTATATGAACCCCCGACTGCCATAATATCCTTATCACGAAAATAACTACTAAAACGATTGAGCCAATCTTTATTTACAATAGTATCCCCATCTGTTCTGATAATGATATCGCCGCTTGCTACAGACAGACCTCTATTTGATGCGCATATTATTCCACTGCGCTGTTTAAGGTTAATTATCTTAAGTTTTCTTGCTGCAAATTTTTTTAATATCTGTGCTGTGCAATCCGTTGAGCCGTCGTTTACAATAATTATTTCCTTGTCTGGGTATTCTAACGACAAAAGGGATTTTGTGCATTCAGCGATGTATTTTTCATTGTTATATACAGGGATAATTATAGAAAATTTCATCTTATATAAAAAATATTTTTTGCCTTAAAAATATTAACGCCCTATATGAAGAATATGCCGCTTTGGCAACGGGTGAATAAAATTTTTGCCAATGCAAAATCTCTTCCTTTCTGCCTTCGAACTTACGCTTGAATTTATCTATACCGCTTTTCTCTTTTGACGTCACACCACCCATATCATAAGATTCTATTCCCATATTGGATGCTTCCAACATAGCAGACCAATGCAATAGTTCATTGGGATAAAGATGGTTGCGCGTGCCCTTACTGGCTCCACCATAAAAAAACAACGTTCGATTATCATGAGGATACAGCCCTATGGCAATAATTTCACCTGCTAAAGTACTTACCTGCATGGAGATCAGCATTCCTACCGGTTTAAGTATTTCAAAAAGTAAATTTACTTTCGTTTTTTTATACGGGGGTGCTAACCATTTTTTGAAAAATACCTTTTTTAACAGGGTATAATATCGCTCGGCTACAATTGGATGACTGATATCCTTCGCAGATAACTTATTATTGACTCCTTTGCGTATTCTATTACGGCAAACACTTGTTAAATTTTCGAACATCCTCTCTTTTTCACCCGGCATAAGCTTAACAACATATGTGTACTTTTTGTAAAAACTAAAACCTGCTGCCCTCATAACCTTCGGCTCTAATAATGAATTACTCAACTCCAATACAGAATATTCATTGTTTTTCGCATAATCACTTATTGCCTGAACAACATCAATCTGGTTGAGATTTCTATTCATTATAGGTCCCATCTCAAATGTATTCCACCCGCGTAGCGGGCTTCCAAGTATCTTAAAGGGTCCCTTTTTTATACTCAAAGCGCAAAAGTAACCGACCAATCTACTGTTGTCTCTTATTTCAAAAATCAGTTTTTTACCATTTTGGCTCTTCTCCAGGTAATTCAGCCACGCCATGTTGTGGAATAATCTTTTACTGGAATAATTCCCTATTAAAGAATCCCATCTACAAGCTAACTCATCAGAAATCCTGACTAATTTTACCATCTTATTTTCCTGAATACGGCCTTAACAGAATCCACAAGGTTGGCGACATTGAACAAGCCGGTTTTGAAAATATTTCTCATTATAAATCGAATATTTAAAAAGAATTCCAAATTTGCCTTTTTCAATAAAGATTCCAGCTCTTTTTTGGATAAATGGGGAAATTGTATGATGGATTCTCTATCTCCATCGCTTGGCCTATAGTCGCCATCAACAAACCATCCTTGCTTCTTGGCTATATCGTAAAGTTCAGTGCCGGGCCATGGCGCACATGCTGAATACATGACTTGACTCACCTTAAGCTTCTTTACCATCTTTCTGGTATGGTTTATCGTCTTCTTTGTCTCCAGTGGCGTGGCTCCGAATATGATATTTATCTTCGCGTCTATGCCATATTTCTTGATAAGTTTTATGGCTCTGATAGAGTCCTCCACCTTTAAATCTTTTCTCACAGCATCCAATATTTCCTGATTGAATGATTCAATGCCGATATCAATATACCTACACCCAGATTGAGCCATCTCCTTCAGCAAGTCTTCGGAAAGATGATCTGCCCTCGCCTGGCAACCCCAGACTATGCCCACATTTTTAATTCCGCGGCAGAATTCGATGGTTCTCTGTTTTTCCCAAATAAAAATGTCATCCTGAAAAACAACTGCCTTGTACCCTTGTTTCTTCAGCAAATTAAACTCTGAAATAATATTTTGAGCACTTCTAAGCCTCACCGGTGGTTTCTTTTTAAAATAACGTTTATATTCTATCTCTATCGCAAAAGTTAACGCGCACGGTACGCAATAGATGCATCTATAGGAACAATTCCTCGATCCTAGCACTAAAGTAACCGGCCTAATTCTTAATTTTGGGTTAAAATACATGCCTTTACTTTTATCCACCAAATCTCTGGCAGGAAACGGCAAATCGTCTAAATTTTTTATTAATTCCCGCGGAAGGTTATGAACAACTTCTCTGTCTTTAATAAAACTTAATCCTTTGACCTGACTAAAATCGCCCTTTGTATCCAGGGTAACCAATAACTCTATCATGGTTCGCTCCGGCTCTCCTCTTACAATATAGGTATAGGCATCTTTCAAAAACGTCTCCGGACGATGTGAAGGGGCCGGGCCCGCGAATATCAAAGGGATATTTCCTCTTGTTTGCCGTATCAATTGATGCGCCAGAATATCTGTCTGCACAGATAGCTCAACTGTAAAAATGAAATAAACATGGCTATCATCATTTTTCAAGAAATTTAAAAAATCATCTCTTCTTTTCTTCATCACAGGAAAATCTACATATGAAACCTCATGGCCAGCATCTCTGGCAACCGCAGCGAACAAAACCATGAAAATATTTGGGACATCATAAAGGACATAAGAACAACCGGCTACTCTTTCGGCTATTCTCGTACCCTGTAAAATCGGAGGCACCAAAAATGTTATCTTCATATTTGTCCTCTTTTAAGTATTTTCAAAACCGGCTTAATAAGCTTTTTCATCCTATAAAAACAGTTCTCCGCAACAAAAACCCGCAGACGGTGATTCACGATTGCTTCAAATTTAGCCTGGCTAGTATTGGCAAGAATCGCAAATCTTCCAAATACATAAAGATTTTCGCAAGAAATGCCATACGTAGGAACTGAAGTAAAAGCAGCTTTAAAACCGGTCTCCTCAATAGCCTCCAGTACATGTTTATCGAAACCTCCGTGAGGAAGCGAAACTATGTCTATATTCACATTCAGCTTTTCTTGCAACAACGATTTGGAAATTTGTAATTCGCGGCAAATATCTTCACTCCCCAAGGTCGCGAGATTTCTATGCGAATGGCCATGTGAACCTATTATAAAGCCATCTTTATGCAATTTTACAATCTGGTCCCATTGTAGATATCCTTCTTTGCCTATGAAGTCTGTCGCGATAAATATATGGGCTTTAAAGTTAAATTTGTTCAAAATCGCATAGGCATAATTAAACAGGCTTGCGCATCCATCGTCAAACGCAACCATAACAGCAGGGTTGGTGCTCAAAGGCGCCTTATTTAGATTCATCGCATCATATACCGATAGAACCTCAATACTGTGTTTGGCCAAATAGGAAATTTGGCTTTCAAACTTATCTTTATCAAGGCAATACTTATTGCCGCTTTTTTCTTCACAAAGCGAATGATAGAATACTATAGGAATTTTCATATCTTTTGCCATTTTAGTGGTCAATCATAAAACTACAACCTTTGCAAATCTCCAAATAATTCTTTCTATAATCCTGAACTTTCTCGCTCTTATATATAGCCCCAAGGTCTTCTTTTGACAAATCGCCAATGATGTAATCGCGTATCCCGCCGCAGGGGCTTACCTTCCCATCCACTCTTACATAAATAAAATTGAGAACCCTTGTGCAGTAAATTTTTAAAGCCGGGAGGATAAAAAACATGCTTATTTTGTGTATAATCCTTGCTGCACCTTTGAAAAAGGCATAGTTTACGAAGTCTACTCTCATTTTTAACGCCTTTGCGAATTTATTCGCTTCTCCATAAAATTCTAAAAGCTCATTTCGTGAAATATTTGGAAAAGCCCCGGGCGGGCCGTAGCGCGGGTTAATTCGCATCACCTTGACAGAATCAATTCCCAATTCTTTTGCCATTTTGATTATTTCCAGAATATCTCTCTTATTCTCCCTGTAATATACCGATTGTATCCTGATATGCAGTTTTTTGCCAATTCTCTGCCCTGCAAGCTTTCTTATATTCTCAATCGCTATCTTCTGACAATGCCCTAAGGTTAAATGTTTATCATCATCCAGTTGGTCTATGGAAAATGTAATCTCATCTATCTTTATCAAATATTTTAAATTTGCATCATTAATCAACAACCCATTGGTAGTCAGCTTAATTTTCTTACCTTCCTCCAAGCAATAATCTATTACTTTTTCAAGATCGGGATGAAGTAACGGCTCACCCCATCCGGATATCGTAATCTCTTTTACGGAAGAAAGCTTATCCAGTATCTTCTTAAACGCTCCCAATGACATATCCATCGGTTTTATGCCATATCTTGAGCGCGGGCACATCTTGCAATCTAAATTGCACCGGGTAGTTATTTCAACCTGCGCTCTTTTTGGAAAAAGTTTTAAAAGTAACATCAGCAATTTCATCTTTAGTGCCTTTCTTTATCAAATATCGGATTTATATCAATTTTCTATAGCATGATAAAGTTTTTCTGCATGCACGCGCCATGAAAATCGTGAACACCTGTTCTTCCCCTCTTTGGCAAACCGGTTATATAGCTCCTTATCCTTTGCTACCAACGCCAATTTCTGCGCAAGATCCTGAGGATCAAATACCTTAAAATATAAAGCCGCATTCTGACAAAGCTCTTTATGCGCAGGAATATCAGACGCAACAATGGGCAACCCGTGAAACATTGCTTCCAATAAAGGATTAGGGCAAGCTTCGGTCGAAGAAGGAAATACTACCATCTGGCAGGCCTTGTAGATAAGGTGCATTTTTGAATATGGGATATTCCCCAAAAAAATAATGTCTTCCGCTATGGATAAATCCTCCATAAGCTTTACTGCATTATCCCATCCATAAGATCCTCCAAGCGCTTTATCTATATAAATTGTGAGAACCAACTTGAATTCCCCATGGATGCTTCTTTTAAAATCGGGCAATGCCTTAAATAAGGTGTCAAAGTTTTTATGGAAATAATAGTACGCTGGATAGAGAATATAAAAAGGATTTTTTCCAGAGACAGGCGACATCTTCTGTTTGAGTTCATCACTTAAGCTTTCCTCTATTGCAAAACGCCCCTCATTTATCCCATTATATGAAACCAGGCATTTTTCCGCCGGTATATCTTTTTTAAAATAGCGCGCGACATCCGCCTTAAGGGCATTGGAAAGAAATATAACCCTATCGGCTTTTTTGATTGAAAGAACAATTAAATACCGCAGCATGGTAACCCTGGCAAAATACGCCGCATTTAGAAATTTCGCCCTTCGCAACGCAATCCCAGAAAAACAAAGGTCGTTGGTTATACGTATAACCTGCTTAACCGGTGAAATAAAAACCGCGAAGTTAAAAAATCCAATAAATACCTTTATCCCTTTGCTCGCGATAAATAAAGGAATAACAACCTGGTCAAATAAAAACCTAAAAATCCAATTAGCTTCAGCAAACGCGGAAGATAGTATGTGAAAATTCTCCGGCAGTCCATCAAATTCTTTGGCAAGAGCCCTTGAGGCATATATAAAATACTCATCGTCCTTGGCCAAATCCGTAAAGCTCCAGATAATGTTTATAAAATCGGCGGCGCTGCCTCCAAATTTAGAGCCAATCCCATTAATCAAAATTTTCATTTAAGATTTCCTTGACCTTTCAATAACAACATACCCTTTAATCGCATACCCATAGAAAAGGCGGGACAAAGCCGCGTCTAATTTCGTCATTATTTTCAAAAGATAGCGGGGGATATGCATTAAGATAGTTTGTGAAATTATGAACCTTCCCGTAAAACTTTTTATTCTAACGCCCGGGATAGCTGATACTATCTTTTCTATATCAGCGAAAGACACTAAACGTGACCTATGTAAACGGCCTCTAACCAGGGAAATGCTGCTGGCATTTACGAAATCAAAAAGGAATGTCCCTCCTTCACCGCAAACCCTGCATAATTCTTTTATGGCCCTTTCCTTGGAATCTTTTCCCTGTAACTGGTTAATAAGCCTTATGCAAATAACATGCGAGAATTTCCCATCTTTAAAAGGTAAATTGTATATATCTCCAGATACGAAATCCGTATTTCGGGATAAATTCAAAGTTGCTGCTTTTTGAAGGGCCGTGCGCAGCATAGGCAATGATGCATCGCAACCGATAACATTTAATCTTAGTTTCGCGCATTCAACGGCAAATCTGCCTGTACCCGTGCACATATCAAGAATAATTTTATTTCCATCAGCCAGCTCTTTTATCGGGATGCTTGCCAGGACAATATCCTCTTCAATAGAACCGATCAACTTTCCCGCTGGCGAAGAAAACCTATCAAGATCGTAACGCGCAACAAGCCCTGAATTAGAATAGGCCTTTTTCGGCCCATAATCATATTTTCCCATCTTAACCCTTTTTCTGTATTTGTTTATACACGTTAAGAATTTTGGGTAACGCGTACTCCCAGCTATGCGCAAGAGCAATATACTCTCTCGACCTTTCTCCAATCTCCCGCCGCAATTGAGTGTTATAGGTCAATAACATCTTCTTATACAAAGAACTGGGATCCCTTGGTGGCACCAAAAAACCTGTTTTATTATCGCAAATTATCTCCGGGATTGAGCCTGTCAATGTCGATATAACTACCCTGCCAACTGCCATGGCTTCCAAAATCGCTAAAGGAGGGTGAGGAAAACCCGCTGTTGAGCGAAAAGGTAAAATAACAACGCTGCTATCCGCTATCATCTTCAAAATATCCGGCACAAAACTCTTTAATGACACAGATTCGGAGATTTTCATTTTTCTAATAGAAAATTTAAGAAATTCTTCTTCAAGTCCGTGAAAACCTGGGAAACAAAGTGTCAATCTGACGCTGGGGTCATTTCTTAATAAGAGTTTAAATGCCTCAAGCACATCCGGGACTCCCCTTATAGATGAACCCCATCCAAAATAAAGAAAATTCTGCCGTGCGGGGAATGGCTGGCTGGAAACATCGGTGAATCTCTTCATATCCAGGCCCCATGGAACCACTTCTATCCTCTCTCTGTCAATCCCCATACATTTTACTAATTCTGCCAAAAAATTGCATCCCACTGTGATTTTGTCATACCGCATCAAAATCTTTTTAAATTTTCCGGCAGGAGATAAAAGCTTGTATATATGAATAAGCCTTGTCAGAATAAGAAAACTGGAAGGCCCTGCTTTTAATAAATCTCTCCATCTCCATTTAGCTTGACCGGATAAATGGTAAACAACAAAAAAATCCCTCTCGGCGCCGTATAATGACATAATCAAGTTCGTAATTCTAAAATTAAAACCGTGAACAAGATCAACGCCTTTTAAAGATGCCCGTATCACAGATTTCGTTTTATCTGTCAATGGGTCGGAAGAAGAATGAAAAGGCGCCAGGATTTCTACACCACTTAAAGAAACATCAGCCGCGAGTTGTTTGTTGAGGTTCTCTACGGCATCCGTCGGGCGCGTTGTTAATAATACAACTTCATGGTTCATTTTGACCAGTTGGCCGGCCAGTTCTACGGCCAGTCTACAATGTCCGGATATGAGATTATACGGCTCAACCGCAATGCAAATTTTCACCTAGATGCTCCCTCTTTTATAGAAACTTCTCGTAAAGATAATCCGCTACTTCAATAATATTGCCGTCTGCCGGAATATGCACATCGTAACAATCTGCCTTTTTAAGCGCCTCGTAACTGATATTGGCAATTCGAGATTCATACTCTCTGAACATGACATTATCCCTGTCAGGAAATGCGGTACGATATATTTGATAATAATCAAAAAAACTCCTGTATTCATATCTGCTTGAATGGGCAAGGCGCCCGGAAAGCACCCGCTTATCAACCTTCTGACAATATATATCTTCTCCATTCCACTTTTTGATATAGAAAAACAGCTGTAGATCAAATTTAGTCGCTGTAAGCGAATTTGGAAACAGCGTTTTAAAATTTATAGGGATATTCGAGTGCAACTGCGCCAAATTGTTGAATACATCAGACATTTTCGTTGCCACCGTCTTGCCTCTGGGCATACATCTATAGGCCTGATCCCATATTTTCTTGATAGGGATTTTAGCCTGAAGGCGAAAAGGAATCTTTCTTTTTAATTGTGGGAAATCGTCCAAGGCGGCATATGGTATATATGTCGGCCTCAAATAAGAAAACATCTCGCCCTGCTTTGAAACAATGCAATGATCATCCGAAATAAATTGTGCGCCCTGAAACAAGTACTTTAGCACAATAGCTGTCTTACCGGTTTTTTTCCATCCGCTTATGGCCACCCCCTTTCCCTTAACTACGCACGAGGAGGCATGAACAAAGGCGCAGTTGCATTCAAACAAAGTAAATTGAAAAACAAGGGCATCAATTAAATTATAAAGCCGTAACGGGTCAAAATCCTTCTCGCACTTCAAACACCAGTTACAAATATCCAAATCAAAGGGGACTACAAGCTTATTGTTATTATAGTCAATAATGAAAAAGTTGTCTGCGTAGTAACCAGTGTCTGCGGTTAGGCAATAAACAGGTTTCTGGACCGGCAGTTTGTCAACAAACTCCAATGAAGGCCCTTTTTGTCCCGAGTTTTCATAAATCTGAAATTGAAAATTATCACAAATAAATTTTTTAAATGCTTCAGGGCAATTTACAATTTTTAAAGTTAACAAATCATGCAAATTCAAAAACATTAGCGCCTCCTTATTTCTTCATTAACGCGGATTTTTACAGGTGTTTTTGTATGAGCTCAACGACCTGTAAAACCGGATCTTTATCGCAAGCCTCACTAACTACCTTGTAGTTGTTTGCTATTATCTTCATCCTTAGAGCCTTGCCGCTAATAATCCGCTTGATGGCTGTTGATATTGAAATTGCCGACCGCGGAGGCAATAATAATCCATTCTCCTGATTTTTTACCAAACCTGGTATCCCTCCAATAGCCGTGCATATAATCGGCAACCCCTGGCTCATTGCTTCATATAAAACTCTTGGTTCTCCTTCTGTCAAAGTAGGCAAGATAAATACATCGGACTTTCGATATACGTTAAAAAGCTTCTCGCCATTTGAAATATAATTGACAAACCGGCAATATTTTGAAATTTCCAAATCTTGAACATATTTTTTAAAATAATCGTTGTCGACTCCCTGGCCGACAAGCTCTAAGTTAACCGCTATCCTTTCTTTTCGCAACGCGCTCACTGCTTCCAACAAATACCTTATTCCTTTTCTGGCAATAATAGGGCCCACGTAAAGCAGCGCTATTTCTTTTTCAAGACAGCTATCTTGCCGATAATAAAAATTCTCTGGCGTTATTTTCATTATTGGAAAACGCCTAGCGATTAGTTTTCCTTCAGCCCAATATCGCTCATATAGCGCCATCCCGGCAACCAGGGTCACATGAGAACATTTCACCACAAATTTAGAAATAATAAAATAAAAATTTGCTAAAAGCTCCTTCAGTAATGCCGGCACCTTTTTTGTTTGCAGCGATTCTGCCCTGATGCTTTCTCCCCAATCCCCTGCTATGTATAGCACCGTTTTCTTTGAAAAGACCTTCGACAGAACAAAAGCCAGGAGGCCCAAAAAACCGGGGAAGAAAATCAATCCTACATCCCAGCGCCTAATATCCCTGATAATAAAAAAAGTAAACTTGGCATACTTCGCTATCTTGTGCGGCCCTGAAACAGGACATTGCTGAATGCAACGAAAAGTCAGATTTGGCTTGCTGAATTTAAAATCGTATTTTCCAAAAATATCTTTATTTACCACAGGGGCATATAATAGGACTTCCTTGAAATAAGAACAATATTTCTCCAAATACTCCCCCATGGGGCTTGAAGACAGATATCCATCTCGTGTCTTTAAAAATGTCCGCAGGGAAAATATAGCTAATGTTTTGTCTTTTAACATTTCTTTTTAAGCAGTTCAGCATAAAGCCTTTCAATTTGAAAAGCTGTTTTTTCTATGCTAAAATGTTTATTCGCCCTTGCCTTCCCAGCTTGTCCCATCTGATCAGATTTTTTGCTGTCAATCAGAATTGAAAGTATTGCATTGGCTAAAGCGACCGAATTTCCAGGCGGCACCAAAATACCTGTTTTGCCATCCTCAACTACTTCTGGAATACCTCCAACATTAGTAGCCACTATCGGCTTAACACAAGCCATGGCCTCAATTAACGCTATAGGCAATCCTTCCCACAATGAAGGCAAAACAAAGATATCTATAGTTTTTAGCCACAAAGAAATATTTTCTTTTACGCCAAGAAAAGTAACTTTTTTCTCTAATCCAAGCTCTTTAGTTAACTGTTTAAGGGTTTGCTCCAAAGACCCTTTGCCAATTAATAAAAGCCGGCATTTTGGACAGCTTTCTAAAATGATAGGCATAGCCCTTAACAGATATTCGTGCCCTTTCTGGAAAGTAAGGCTGGCTACCGTACCGATAATTCGTGCCCCATCTTCTATCTGAATTTCCTGCCTTTCAATGCCTGATGTATCTTTACCAGAAAAATTTTTCAAATCAATCCCATTGTAAATAACCTGTATTTTGTGGAATTTTTTTTTATAATTCCTTATTACAAAATCTTTTACAGCATTTGAAACAGCTATTTCTTTATCGGCTAAAAACGAAATAACCTTTTCATATGTTCGAACCTTAAACGCCTGAAAACCTCTGTGAAAATAGGTATTGTGTATGTGAGTAACCACTGCAGGCACTGCGGCTAATCTAGCGGCGATAATAACCCAGAGAGATGTAATATGAAAGTGGACATGTACTACATGGAAATTTTCATTTTTAAAAAATTTGAATAACTTAAACGCAAAGGCTGCGATGTTAGGCCGTTTGTATTCAATCAAGGTAACCGGTATACCCGCTTCTTCTAACTGGCTGGACAATTTTCCTCTCGCGGTTATGCATAAGATGTGGAAGCTGAATCTTCTTTTAAGAATTTTTGCTAAATCGGCTACAAGTATTTCTAATCCACCTAAGTTCAAAGTACCCACAACCATCAATACCTTAGTAGCTCCTGAATCCCTCATAGCATTTGCTCCATCATGCCGATGCCATTTCCACTTTTAGTTTACTGCCTCCAAAAAAGAAAAAAACTTTAATTATCCAAAAAAAGTTTCTTGGTAATAGCTGTTCTGCCAATTGAATGTCTTTTTTCTTCAAGTTTCGACAGAATGGAAACATAAAGACAGTAATGCCTATTAAGATATAAATCGGAATAAGAAATAACCGATAGCACATTAGCTGCAATCCAACCAACACCAAAAACATAATAAAAGAAGCAAACAGTGTATTCCGCAATGCCTCTTTGTCAAACACCGCCCTGCATTGCTTCTTAAGCAAGGTGCCTGCATATAGAGCAGCTAATCCAAAAGTAACAAATTTCGCTATAGCCACGCCTATTTCTTTAAACGTATATATCAAAATCCCGCATAGTATTAAATAACCAATTGTTGCAAAAAGTTCCAACTTTAACCTGAAAATCGGCTTTCCAATAACGTATACATAGATAAGGTACAACGAAAAGTAACCATACGTTAATACAGCAAAACATAAAATAGCCACCAGCGCACCTCCATCTGCATATTTTAACCCGCCTATCAGTCGAATAAGAAAGCGAGACAGAGAGGCTATAAGAAAAACTAACGGCAGGAGCACAAATGAAAGGTATCTTGAGTTTTTATTAAAGGCACCTTCGATTTTTTTAATACCGCTTGCTTTAAGTTCTGCTATTTTCGGAATAATGGGCTCAAAAAAGGCTTCTATTCCCATTCCAACAAAAGATACCAATTTTCTGGACACAAAATATAACGCCAGGCTGCTCGGAGCAAGAAACAAACCTATTGCTAACTGGTCCAGGCGCATCAATAGAACCCTGCAGATACTCCCTCCATAATAGGGCAAAGAAAACCTGGCAAATTTCCAGAAAGGATGCCAGGAACAGCTTACAAATAGATATTTCCGCATAAAATAAACCGACAGAAATAGGCGTAAAAAGCTACCGAAGCAAAAACCGGCAAAGAAACCTTTTATTCCTAAAAGCAAAAACAGGCACAGCGCCAATAGCCTCTGAGACAAATCCATAACAACCGTGATAATGCTAACGGCTCTGAATTTTTGTACGGCTCGCAATAGCGCTCCCAGGCTTCCGGAAATACAATCAAGCAATACAATACCGGCGGAAATTTTTATTAAATACGCAAATTCGCCGGTCTTTAAAAACAATTCTGATATTCGGTTAGAAAAAATATAAATGGCCGTTGCCAGCGCTGCAGCAGCAAAAACTTGAGCAATGAACGTTGTTCTAATAACGCTTAGCGCTTCACTTTTTTTATCGCTGCTTATTAATTCCGGCACCAATTTTATTGCCGAGGTAGATAGGCCTAATTCCTTGAAGGCGCTTGTTAAACTGGTCAATAGCAACAACACAACAAACGCCGCCATCTCTTCTTTGGTTAATAAGCGGGCGAATATACCGGCAAATGCAATAGAAAAAACAGCTACCAGAAAGCGCGCACCAAACAACCCGCCGCCTCTTCTTATCACCTGGTTTGCATGGTTCATTTTATATAAGCGCCTCGTATATTTCCTTTAATTTCCTGGCACTTTCCATCCAGTCGTATTTAACTAAGACTTCTTCTCTATTTCTCCTGCCCATTTTCCCGCATAAGCCTTTGTCGTTCAAAAAAGTAAAGATAGCGTTTTTAAATCCTCCGACATCATTATTTTTAACAAGCAGGCCATTCTTTTCGTGTTTGACAATAATGGGGACTCCTCCAACTCTCGTCGCAACTACGGGTAATTCACAGGCCATTGCTTCTAAAACTGCATTTGGAAAACTCTCATAACTTGAACCTAAAATAAACAAATCTGCCAATGAATAATGCTGTGCAAGAGCGGCACGTTGTATATGACCTGTAAAAATAACTCTGTCGGCAATTTTGTAAATTCGAGTTAACTTTTTGATCTTAGCAAATAAGGCTCCTTCACCTATTAGTACCAATTTGATTCTGCAATCTTCTTTTAACGTTTCTCTAAAGACAGATATTAGAAACGGGAGATTCTTATACGGAACAAATCTACCTACAAATAGCAATATCTTTTCATTTTTTTTAATTCCGTAAGTTAATCGCAAATTATTGCTTTTTACTCTTTTAAAAAGATCTCCATCTATACCATTAGAAATATAATGGGCATTTTTCCCAAGAACTTCTCTTAACTTTTTAAACGCATCTCCGCTGGCTACAGTAGCATTGCACCCTCTAAGCTTGTAATTGAGCTTTAATGATCCTGGCCCCGGCATTCTTACAACAGCAGGTTTGTTTAGTTCCCTTACCGTTCTATAGCCTAAATTGGGACAAGAGCAAATCTGAGCTATATCATATTCATTCTTCCTCTTTAATAATCTCAACACTTGTGACTCGAAAAGCCAGTTATCTAAAAACATTAGTATACTGCTACCTTTAGGAATAGCCATAGCCAGGTCTACAAGATACGGTATTCTGCAATAGGTCGTTTCAAAACCTTCAACTTTATGTTTTATGTTTCCAAAAAAGTGCCTAGCGGTAATAAAATTCACTTCGCAACCCAAATGCCTAAGCCTCTTTGCAATCTCTAAATCAAAAGTTTCCCCGCCACCTCTGGCCGCTCCCATCCTGCGACTTATAAATTTTATCCTTAACGGCTTTTCCATGTTTTGAATAATAGCCTCATATTTCTTTCAAACACCCCGGGTAAATAGTGTGCTGCATTATTGACAGTTGCGCATGAACACCCCGGGCATTTTTTGTTAAGCATTTGAAATAAATAATCTTTGTAAAACCTGCCCCTTAATACTTTTTTCAATGATTTTGTTTTCAAATCAGCCACTGGCGGCATAGCCCAGCAGGGCAACAGCTGACCGGAACTGTCAATATGAAGCCGCAGATATCCCAAGCAACATGGAATTTTTTGCTGTCTATGATCTCTGAAATATCTTTTTGCGAAGTCTATAAAAGTGCGATTAATATCAAGTAAAAAATGTTTTTGCATTTTTAAAATCAACAAGTTATCTAAAATGTTATCTAACTTTTTGAAATCATTAAGAATCAAATCCTCATTTTTGCTGTGCCTAAAATGATAAGGAGTGAAATCCAGGAGATTGAAATGCACGGTTACATTTTTAATAGCGGTTAATAAATGCACGCAAGGCAAGATATCATCTAGATTTCTTTGCATTATTGTAAATGAAGCTTTTAAATTAAAACTATATTTGTTGCGCAGGGTACTTAATAATTTTAAACTGGCTAAGGATTTTTCAAAAGAACCTTCCCCTCTTATATAATCATGGTTTATCTTTTGGCCATCGATCGATATCGCGATTGTATTCAAGCCGCATTCCAAAAGCCTTGTGGCATTATCCTCGTTGATTAACAGGCCATTAGTGCCAAGCCCAACTTCAAGCCCCATATTTTTTGAATACAGGACTAAATCGTATATATCCGGCCTTGTAAACGGCTCTCCGCCAGTAAAACTTAACTGCCTAACGCCTATATCCGCAATCTGTTTTATAATAATCTTTGCCTGTTCAGTGGTCAGCTCATCGCCAGTTTGTTTCTTCCAAATTCCGCACATTATGCACCGTAAATTACAGCGTTCCGTTATCCTGAAACTTGCACTGTTTGGCTTTGGATTTAGCGCTTTACAAAAAACTCTATTCTTTTTGGCCATCCAGAAAAGCAAACCTTTTTTAAGCACGATAAAGAAACTCGATAATTTATTCATCATTTATTTATCTGGTTTACAAGTATGAACCATGCTACTGGTTAAAAAAAGTTCGGCCAAGATTTTAGGTACATATTTATATCTGCTTTGTCGCAGATAATAATGCAATTCTTCCTTCTTGCTAATGAATTTACTTTTATTGATAATTTCTCTCATCTCACGAGGCGTCATTAAGTTGATATGGGTTGGATCGTTTGGCCTAAATCTCCTATACTTGAAAAATTCTATCATTATCCTGATACACTGATAAAAATGCTTTGAATCCGTAACTATCAAAAGGGTACCTTCAGGTTTTAATACCCGATGAATTTCATCTAACATTTCCAATGGCCTGTCAATATGCTCTATCACATAAATATAAAAAACACCATCAAAAAAATTATTTTTAAAAGGCAGTTTGAATCCGGAGGCATTTACAGGGAACATATTTCTTTTATTTCGTTTCTTGAGTCTTTTTAAAGCTAATAAAGATGCATCCACGCAATAAATTTCTTCGCTCGTTTCAGATAAGGGCGCTGAATAAATGCCATCTCCGCAACCTAAATCCAAAATTCTATTCCAAGATTCTGCATAATGCATATAGCCAGTATGCTCCCTAATCGGAGCGGACAGATAAGTGTGCTTATTCTTTAATACATCCTCTCTATAATTCGCTCTATTAGGGGATAATAAAAGAGGGGTGTCTACAGTTACTTGCCGAAAATCCCAGCGCTTACAATCCTGCTCATCAGCAAAGATTGGTATACCATCTATCAACGAATAAAGACGTCCACAAGACGTACAGGTCAAAGCCCGACTCTGCCTATCCAAACCCTTTCTGCAATACGGGCATACTAAGTGCGAAAACCAGGTCACTTATTTCTCCATGATAAAAAAATATTGTCTACACTCATGAATTTCAATATGATTCATTTTATATAAGCGTCTCGTATATTTTTTTTAATTTCCTGGCACTTTCCATCCAGTCGTATTTAACTAAGACTTCTTCTCTGTTTCTCCTGCCCATTTCCCCGCATAATTTTTTGTTGCTTATTAAAGCAATGATTGCATTTTTAAATCCCTCTACGTCATTGTTATTCGCAAGAAATCCATTTTTGCCATGTTCCACAATGAGAGGTATCCCTCCGACCTTTGCAGCCACTACGGGCAAACCACAGGCCATAGCCTCAATAACAACAAGTGGAAATGATTCATAAGAACTTGGCAAAACTAAGGCATCCGCCGACCAATAATATTGCGCTATGGAATTATGGGGAATATTGCCGGTAAAAACTACATTTTTGGCAAGATTGAGCTTCTTAACTTCCTTCTTTATCCTTTTTTCAAAAGGACCTTCTCCAACCAACATCAATCTTATTCCCGGATGTTCTTTGAGCGTCTCTTTAAAAACTCTAATTAAGAATATAAGGTTTTTGTAAGGCACAAACCTGCCAACGAATAGCAATAATTTGTCATCATTAATTTGATATTTTCTTCTGATATTAGTCTCTGTTGAT
Organism: uncultured Planctomycetia bacterium; assembly: GCA_964497315.1. GTDB lineage: Bacteria > Omnitrophota > Gorgyraeia > Taenaricolales > CAZCCH01 > CAZCCH01. The sequence goes on along the minus strand of CAZCCH010000007.1, from coordinate 43,982 downwards.
TTAAAAAACTCTCTGTTTATTTCAGGAAGGATTTCAAAAATTTCTTTTTTGTCTTTCAGCCTATTCCGCAATTGCGTCAGTGCATCTCCGTGAGATATGATAACATTACATGACCTTATGTCTGCATCACGCTCAGAAGTTGACGGACCGGGCATAAACAGCACAATTTTCTTTCTTAAATCTCTAGCTATTCTTGCGCCCAAGTTAGGGCAGCCGCAAAGCTGAATAATATCATAGTCTTTCATCTTACTTAAAAGTCTGTATGCTGCATTCTCAAAAACCGCGGCATCAATAGAGGCTAACTTTCCAGCGCCTCTAATCAATCTCATGGCAATATTTCTTAAATAAGGTGACCTGCAATAATCGGTTCTAAACTCAGTAACGGGATATTTTATCCTTCCAAATACCGGACTGCCAATAATGAAACTTATTTCACAACCCAGTTCCTGCAACGCCCTGGCTATTTCTAAATTAAAGGTTTCTCCTCCACCTCTAATCATCCCCATATTGCGATTTATAAATTTGATTCTCATCTTACTCATCTCTTTGGCTTATAAATGTGAATCATCCTATTTGTTAAAAGATAAAAAAATATTGTCTACACTCGTGAATTTCAAGCTGTCGAATCCATCTATATATTGCCAAAGCTCATTAAAGACCTTCCGCATGTTATTATCTTTAAAAAATTCCCAATAGTGGGTATTCAAACAAAAAATACCCTTTTTCTTATAGCAAAAATCAAATTCTTTTTTAAGGCTATCTATGCTGACATGCGGCACAAGGCCATGGCAATATAATTCCAAATGCCCCGATATATCTATTACATAAGGGTAATTCATTTTATATCGCAATTTATACCATTTACACTTTACAAACGGGGTAATGTTTTGGATATGAAAAGAACGCCTGCTTGGACGCAATAAGGATCCCGGACCCAATAAACTTAAACCATTCCCGATGACAGCATCCAGCCCTTCTTTAGACAAACTGGTATGCGGGGCAACGAATGTATTTATTTTAATATCAAACAATTCTTCCAGATGGCTTTTTCCCCTGGCTATCTTTGCGCAAAGATCTTTTCCAGCTATAAATTCATAGCCTCCGGCATACTTTTCATGATGATAGCCGTGGAGCATAATTGATATTTTTTTCTCCTTAATCTTGTTTTTCAAAAACTGCACCAATCGCTCATTATCACCCAAGGGAAAAACCTGATTTGTATTTCTGTATTCAGGCGGTATCGGAACATCTGCTTCAGAAGAAACAAAGGGAATCGTTGCTAAGCAAACCGGACATTTATCCCAAATAGTGCTATAAATCTTTTCCAAATCCGCAGGCCTTGTAAAATAATTTATATCGTCATCTCTAATAGCAAATTTCATCTTATTTACTTCTCTGCTAAAGTAAGATTGTGCAAATGAATATCCTTCAATATCTCTTTAATATACTGGGTCTTAAATCCGGCTCTTTTTAGCGTATTTTCTATCTTAGAAGCATCGGCATAAAACGCGCCAAAAAATATCTTCAAACCTAACTTCTTACTTAGCGAATAAGCTAACAACAAACGCAATATATTTCCCAGAGAATGTTTAATTTTTTGAATAAAAGTCCTTTTTGGAACTGGTTTTGTTGTAAATAAAAATTTGGCGCCGACCCTGGCAACCCTGTATACTTCATTAGCTATATGACTATCAAAAATAGCATGCTCCCCCAATACACCAATAGAATATGCGAAGTTAAAAATATCTTTCTTGAAAGGAAGTTTATTTATATCGGCCCTGACTAAATCTATTTTCATGGCTTTTATTTCTTCCTGCATATAGGGATTTTTTGCCTCTAACAACATGCTTCCGGAACAATCCACTCCTATTAATCTCTGCACCCCCGGCAAACAATGAAAATATCTTCCTGTGCCGCAACCTAAATCCAAGACAATGTTTTCCGGGTTAAGTAACAAGCTCTCATTGCGCAAAATATCAAATTGCTCTTGATTATCTATGGTTTCATCAGACTCCCTGTACCGCTTTGCTGCTTCGTCATAATGAATTTGCTCAGCTCTGATAACTTTAGGTTTATAAAAAACCTTTGACAAACCAATATCTCCTTAAAAATACTTTAAGCAAGCATAGAGAAGGACGCCAGCCCCAAAAGTTGCGTAATAAATAAGGGAAATAAACCGGTATTTCTTGTATTGGGTCAATCCCACTGCAGTAAAAATTAAACACAAAGGCATGACCTGAGCTCTATATCTGGCTCCAGCCCCCAGGTACGCCGTTGAAATAGCAATGATAATAAAAAATATCATGTGCAAAAGAAGCCTATGATCTTTATTTTTCTGGCCGGAAGAATAAAGCACGCCAATAATTGTCAACGGGATTAGTATATACCATATTAAATTTCCCAAAGCAGTCGCTTTTGTTATCCCAAAAATTCCCGGAATTGCAAATACTTTCCATGGCGGAAACGGCATTATGAGGGTATATACAAAACTGGCCGGTATTTTCAAATATAGAGGCTTGTTCATAATGGCAAGAATCAACGAACTTTCTCTTTCAGTAAAAGAGGCCATTGCATACAAGCTGCTCTGGATTCTCTCTGTTCTCTCTGGAGCAATAAGCAGGGTATCTATTCCCAAAAAACCATAGCCGTATTGGCCAAATACAATCCCCAGGCAGGCCAAAACAATAATCGCAGTCAATATCCGTTTTAATTTAAAGTTTTGCGTTTTTGAAAATATTAGGTGGTTAATTACAAGTAAAATTAAAAAGGCTGCCGTAACTCTCCTGAATAGAAATAGAAAAAGACCAAAAATAAAAACTAAAAAAATTCGGGACAAGTTCAATCTATTATTTAAATTTAAAACCTGCCAGATAATAAAAGTTACGGAGAATACTATAGGCATATCCTTTAAGATAACAATAGACCAAAATATTAGATTTGGGAAAAAGCATATCAGTTTGGCTGTAATTTTCGCTATTCTCTCATCGTATATTAACTTCGCGATTTTGTAAGCATAGATACATGTGAGCGCCCCCAAAAGGCAATTGAGCATAATCGCATTTAAGGGCTGGTGTCCCCCGAGAAAGTATGCGCAGCCCAAAAAATAATAATAACCTGGGTGGCTGCCTATGCGCCCAAGATATGGCCGTCCCTCTGACCAAGCCTGTGCTATGTATCCTCCAACCGCATCATATACCGCACTGTCTCCTCCGGGAACAAACCCTCCTCCGGTTTGTGCTTTTAAATAGAAAAAATAAATTAAGGCCAGAGATACTCTCAATAGAAATGCATAAATAAATATTCCAACAAGAAACTTTTTTTCCTCCCCGGTGGAACGGCCTGCAAGGAACAACCCGGAAATTATGCAAATTAATGCTGTGATAACAAAAGATAGGGCATGTTCTGCCGAAGTTCCCGTAAACAGCATTCCGAGGCTGAGGATACAAATTAAAATTAAAAAAATTGGGATACCTATTTTATTCACTTTGTCTCTCTATAAAAAATTCAAATTCATCTATATACATAGATCCTGAATATCCCCTTGTGTCAATCCCTACGAAGTTGACCGCCATTTTATTGATTCCTAAACCCTGAGAAATAGCATATTCGTTTGCCCTGCCATATATATCGTCAATCTCAAATTGCAGCCAATTGCCAGCGAGCTCTCTTCTCTGCTGAGAATTAAAAGTTGCTGTTCGAACAACATCTCCTTCTGCATCCTTATAGCAAACATTTGCTACTATCCTTCCTTCAAAATTGCCCTCGCAGTTAATGTGAAACCTTAACCCCGCTCTTCTCTGTGACAGCAAAGGAATGTCTACCGTAAAAATCCTCCAGTAATCACGCTGGCCTCTTTCTTTATAGCAGATTTTTAGCATTTCAGATTGCTCGCCTCTAAACGAAACTGTATTTATTTTTTTATGCTCTCTAACTTCATAGTCCGCATTACCAGCCCACTTAACCATTCCTGTGCCATTTGTGCTCTCAAAATCCTCAAGCAAAATAGTAACCTCATCATCTGTAATTCTTACCCTGCCTGGCGTTATGCTATTTATAATATCCGCTACCGCACCAAGGTATCCTTCATTAATTTTTATTGCGTCAAAGATAAAACGAACCATATATTCGTATTCGCTCAACTCTATCATTTTCTTAACTCGCTCTATCATTCTATCTTTGTGCCCTCTTTCTAAATGAGAGCGGGACGCATAATATTGATAAATGGCTTCATTTTCTCTAAGGCTTGCAGCCTTCACATATTCTTTTTCTGCCTTACTGAAATATTCTTCATTTCCGGCGTTTGCCAATTTCTCATAAATTAACGCCAGCCTCAAATGATATTTTGCATTCATTGGTTCCTGCATAATGGCCTTTTCGTAGGGAAGAGGATTTATCTGCAATGCCCTTTCGTATGCTATGCCCAAAAGATAATGGTAAAAGCTGCAACCTGGTTCCAGGTATGCCGCCAATTTCAGCTTTTCAATGTCAGTTAAGCTTACAATGCTTTCCCTATCTGCCAAAAGCCATTCAACCTCTCTGGCATTACTATCAGCTATGTAAAACCTGCCTATGGGAATAATGGCACTTATCAAAAACACTGCCACTGAAAAATATCCTATTTTTTGAGGTATTCCTTTTGGGATATTCCACCTTTTTTCAGTCAACAAGCTGCTCTCCCTGCCTTCATATATCCGGTTATAGATTATAGCTATCGTCAGGCCCATAATGGAAGTAAGCACGAAGGCATTTGAGGGAATGTGCAAATCGAAATGCATAAGGTTATGGATGCTCAATGCAAATACACTGGTTAAGCATCCCAGGCCCAGACCTAACACATAAGGATCCTTTCTTGTTTTATGCGAAAAAGGCCAAAATGGCTCGTAAAATACCTTTTTGAAAAATACCAGAACTATCCATAAAAATAATGAGAACCCCAAAATGCCGGTTTCTGATAAAATTTGAATGTATTCATTTTCGGCATGTGTAAAGAACACATCTCGCCTCATAGTTTTATATTGCGGGAATACGTGTGGGAACGTACCCAGTCCTGTACCAAAAACAGGAAAATCCTTTACCATCTTTGCTGTGTCACTCCAAGTATCCCAACGTAAAGATATGGCCTGTTTTGGGTTTAATATAGTTGTCAAGCGCTCTACAACCACATTTTTTGCTGCCAATCCTATAGCAAGCATCCCAAGCAATATCCACGTTATAATCACGATGTTTTTCTTACGGAGGGTTTTTGACGCTTTCGACATTAACGTTATAAAACAAAGGCAGGCCAAAAAACTTATCATACCACTTCTGGACCGGCTTAAAAAAAGCGCCGTTGACATAACAATAGCCATAAACCCATATAGAAACTTCCTTACCATCTCTGTATTAGTCAACATTGCTCCCATGGCCAGTGGAATTGTCATTAGCATAAGTCCTGCAAAATTATTCCTATTTACGTAAAGACCCAAAGAGCTTATTATTCCGCTATTACTCTTCAACCAATATATCTTCCCTGCTTCTCCATATCCAACAACCAAACCCAGCACTGCCACTATAAACCCACTGACAATTATAGACCCAACCATTAGGTTTATCCTTCTCCTTGTCTGGATGTTATTTACTATAGTGAGAAAAACGGCTGTAAAGGCTAGCAGCTTAGATAATTCCACTTTGGTAGCGTACTTATAAACAGACAAGTTGAAGGTTAACAGGCAAAAGGCTATAAATACGAATATCGGAAGATTTAAGGCGGTATTAAAAAAACGTACGTTCCTCTGGTTAACCATCCTGAAAAACCAGAGGGAAACTGTAAACAAAACAAACAACTCCATTATTGTTATTGACCACACCTCAACTGCACCAAAGGCAAGTGGTAGAAAAATTATAAGGAAAATTAATGAAGATTGGATCAAAAAATTACAAATATTCTCAATGGATAGGGTCATTAGGTCTTTTTGGTATCGGATCCGTAGGAATAATAGTAATAATAGTAGCTCTCTTTAGCCATGTCTACATTATTTAATATTATTCCTAATACATTGGCTTTGGCATTCTGCAATCTCTGCTTCGCCCGTAATGCGAGTTCGATAGCAGTTTTTCCTCCTTGGATTACAAAGGCAACACCATCTACTATATTGGCCAATATGGAGGAGTCTGTAACAGTTATGATGGGAGGAGAATCAAATATAACCCTGTCAAATTTACTGCTTACTTCATTTAGAAAGTCCTTCATTTTCTGAGTACCCAAGAGTTCAGCAGGGTTTGGAGGTATGGAACCACAGGTAATAACGCTAAGGTTCGGAATCTCTGTCTTCTTTATGGCAGAATCCAAGCTTATCTTTCCTACCAGAATTTCGCTCAGGCCATTGTTGATATCAAGTTCAAAACTCTTATGCACTCTTGGACACCGCATATCTGCATCAATCAAAAGCACCTTATCTCCAGCCTGGGTCATAATAGTAGCCAAATTTATACTGACGGTAGTTTTGCCTTCCTGTGGTCCTGCGCTAGTAATCAATATACTCTTGGTAGATTTATCCGCAAAGGCAAAAATCATAGCAGTCCTTATGGCTCTATAGGCTTCTGAAACTACAGATTTGGATTGTTGATGTACTAGCAAATCTATTTTGTTGACATTCTTTGCCTCTTTTTTGCTAGAAGGAATATACCCAAGAAATGGAAGTTCTAAACATTGCTCTACGTCTTCTGGATTTTTAAGTGTATTATCCATGTATTCCAGGAACATAACCAGAGCAATACCTAACGCAAGTCCCATAAAAGCACCTAATCCGAGGTTCATTTTTCTATCAGGCTTTATAGGACTTTTAGGTATTTCTGCTTTATCCACAATCCTAATCTGGCTAACTTGTAATTCTTCTGTTACTCCTGTTTCTTTCGCTTTCTTCAGAAGAGCTTCATATAGTCGCTTATTGCTTTCCATTTCACGTTGCAGTACATTAAATTGTATACCTGCCTGGCCTATAGTAATGGCTTTTTTGGTTTCAAGATCCAACTTCGCTCTCACAGATGTCAATTCCGATTCCAGCATAATCATCTTAGGATGTTTCTTGCCATATTTCTCAGAGAACTCTGATAGTTCTATTACTAGCTGCGCTTCTTTCTTCTTTAAAACCTCTATCAATGTAGTCATTTCTCTTTCAGACTCTGGCGTAATAACTATTTTTTGTTCTTCCCTGAATTTCTGGAGTGCCTCTTCCGACTCTCTTACTCTCTCCTTTAGAGTATCTACTTGGCCTAATAGCCATTCTACCGCGCTTCTGGAAACCTTGGCTGCATTTTCCACATCCTGCTTTATGTATTGCCCTGCTAAGGTATTGACTATCTTAGTAACCTTATTAGGATCAGGGCCGTCAAAGCTCAAGTCTACTAATTTGCTTTTTTTTACTGGTTCTACTGTTACCCTGTTAAGGAAGCTGCCTATAGAATCATCTAAATCAGCAAATTCGGGATCTATATACAAATTCAACTCTTCAAATAGCAATTTTACCAAAGATCTAGATTTCAATATTCGATATTGGGTTTGGTAGAACTCTCTATCTATCAGCCTAACGTTATACATTCCCTGTACTGGCGCTACCTTTGGACGCTGCCTTTCTATTAAAATCACAGCTGTGGCTCTATAGATAGGAACCATTCTGAAAGTATAAATGGCAACGATTGTAAAAAAGGTTAAAAAACTAGCTATAATAACCCATTTTCTTTTCTGGATAACCTGCCAGTAGTCTGCTATATTAAATTCTTCCTTTTTGCTTGAAGGTAACATCTTTCTCCTATATTAAAAAAAGCTCTCGGGAACAGAAAGTATGTCATCTGGTTCCAATAGCGCATCTTTGGTTCTGTCGCCTTTTGTAAGTACATCATGCAACTTAGCTCTTATATATTTTTTACCCTTACCTCTTCCGCGAATAATCTTGGTCCTATTTGGGGCGGCTTCATCAGTAAAGCCTCCTGCTAGAGCAATTGCGTCCAAGGCTGTCATGTTTTCTTTTAAATCAAAAACACCTGGGGCTTCCACTTCTCCTAATACAGTAATTTTGTCAAATTTAGATACATGTATTGTATCTCCTGGTAACAAACAAATATTTTCGGCTTTGTCATCACCATTTTTGCTTATGCCTGTAACTTTCACTTTGATAGAGGTCTCTTTGCCGTCAATAACTCTTATAATCTTTGTTGTATCTATATTTGCCATATCAGTAAAACCTCCTGCTTTAGCTATGGCGTCTAATATAGTCATTTGACCTTTTAACGAGAAGGTACCCGGTATGCCCACCTCTCCCAATACATTGATTTCCGGCAATTTGGGCATATATACTATATCTTGTGGCAGTAAGCGGATGTTTTTACTCCTATCACCCTTCTTGGTTATGTCTGTAATACGTATATTTATGGCTGCTGGCTTACCATCTACAACTCTGATAATCCTTATCGCATCTACATCAGCTGCATCGGTAAAGCCGCCTGCCTTTGCAATTGCGTCTAGGATTGTCATCTGTTCTTCTAATTCAAGAGTCCCTGCGATATTTATTTCACCTAACATGGTAATCTTGGCAAACTTCTGTACAAAAACGCTAACTTGAGGATTTACAATATAACCCTCACTTAGCTTTTGCGCTAAAATTTCTTCTAATTGTGCAGGTGTTAGGTTTATAACTTTAACCCTACCTAAAAGCGGATATGAAATGCTACCGTCGTCTGCTACTCTTACTGTTGTAGTTAAATCCGGCGCACCGTAAACAGTAATTTCCAACACATCATTTGGTAATATTGTATAGCCGGTAGTTGTTTCTTTAACTTCTGAGGAAGGTTGCGCTGATAATGCCTTTATAGACACTCCACTCACAGAGGCAGTTCTTTTAGTGAGCTTTTCTATCTTTGTTTCTAAAAGATCTTTCTGCTTTCCTAATATAGAAATAACCTCACTTGACTCCCGGAGCTTAGCTTCCAAGGAGCTGAACTCCTTAGATTTTGCTGTATCAATAGTTGCCAATTCAGTTTTGAGTCTTTCTATTTTGGAGCATAGTTGTTTATACTTTTGCTCCATCTTGGAAAGCTTTGGTATATTTTTTGATAGCTGCTTCTTTTTTTCTTCCCCATTCTTGGATATTTGCGAAAGAAGCTGCTTTAATTGTGATAAATCCTTTTTTAGCAATTCTCTTTTTTCAATTGTATCATTTATGGACTTGGCTGTGGCCTCTTCCTGTCTTTTAATCTTTTTAATTTGAGAATCCAGTTTTTCAAAAACACCTTTTTGGCCAATACTTGTGATTTCTCTTTCTAAGGTCAGAATTTCTTCTTTGTGTTCTGTTATTTCAACTTTTAGTTTATTTATTCTTTTATCTGTGGATAATTTTTTATTCTCAAAATTTGCTATTTTATTATCTATTCCTTTGCACTTTTTAGCAATAGTTTCTTTTTTATCCTCACTGATTTTGTCTTCTTTTTCGATAAACCCTGCCACCTTCTGCTTTAGCCCTTTAACTAAACCCTCGGACTTTCCTTCTAAGTCTTTTAGTATATTTTGCGCTGTGGTTAAATCTTCATAGGCAACAGTGCAATTTTTAGTATATATTTTTATTTGGCTCTCCAGCCTATTTGCCTCCTCAGACATCTGTTTTTGCTTTTGGGCAATTGAAGCTGTATGTTCAAGGCCTACCAGTTTGGCTTGTTCTTTTTGCAGCTGGTTAAAACCTTCATCTATCTGCCCAAGGGCATTCTGAAAAAATGCAAGGTCTGATTTTATCTTATAAATCTTTGCCCTTTCTTGTTTCTTCTGCTGTTCAACCTTAGAAAGCTCTCCCTGTAGTACCATCATTTCCCTCTGAAGCCTGAACATCTCTGGGTCTAACTCCTCCTGCATTTCTTCTTGCAAGGTAAGCTTAGCCTTTTCTTTTTCTAGTTCATCTATTTTGTTAAAGGTTTCTTTCAATAAAGCTTGTAACTCTTTAATGCTTTCTTGCTTATCTGATAAAAGTTCTTGTAGGGCTTTCTTCTTCCTAACGTAGTTTTCTACTTGAGGCCGCAGAGAATTAGCTTCTTTTTTCTCGGAAACAAACTCTTTGCGCATCTTGGATAAATCTTTTTGTTCAAGCTGTAATTCTTTCAATAATCCTTCGGCCTGTACAAGTTCCACTTCTTTTTCTGAAATAGACTTAGATATATCTGGTCCTTGCTGTGCAATTTCAGCAAGGGAGGTTTCTATTCTTTTGATATCGCCTTTTAGTGTATTTATTTCAAATTGGCAGGTTTGTTCATTTTCTTTTAACGTCTTTATCTTTTTAAAAATCCTATCTTCCTGTTGTGCCGCCAGGGCAATTGCATTAACTTGCAGGCATAAAATCATAAAAGTCACAATAAAACTTACTGTTTTTAAGTTCAATTTTTTATAAATCATATCTACACTCTAAATTAAAAATCTGCCTTGAATGCTATTGATGTAACATTACTCTCATAGTCGTAAGTAGCGTTACTTGAATTTCGTTTCATGAATGTATATGTTATATCTGACTCAAGCCAATTTCTCACCGGCCAGCTAAGTCCTATGTCAAACTGCCAAAAATCATCTTCTCTTGGATCTGTGTCATCAGAAACTTCAGGATAATCATCCTTCTTATAAGTTACACCTATATCTGCTTCTGTTTTACCTGTTATCTTCTGTATGAGGTCAATAGAAACCTTATTTGTCTCATAGTAATTCTCAGTTGTGTAGCTAGAAACTTCCGTACTCCGTTGCATTGCCAATGTCAGTGAAGTTCTAGGTGAAAACTCTTCTGTCAAATTTACATATAAAGTCTCGCCTTCCCAGTCTTTCTTCTCCTTATAGTCTTTTCCTGCACGTCCTACTTTTATAATTCCTGTCAGTTTTGCAGTTAAATTACCTTCAATGCCGATTTTAAACTCGTCGGAATCTCCATCATTTGTTAAGTTTCTATCGTATCTTAGCCTTTCGTAGGTATATTCAAGCAAGGTTTTTGTCTTTGGCAATATGCGATAGCTACCAGTTAGAGTCCACGCATTCTTAGTGTAATCACTGTTAGGACTATCTCCATGTGCATAATCTGTATTTTTCCAAGTTAACTCATAGCCCAAGTGGTTAAATTCTGCGCCAAATATTGATGTGAAAGTATTTACATTGTACTCAGAATGTTCGCTGCCATAGCTAGTAACATAATTAACCTCTTTAAAGTCTTCTTCTAACTCTAAATAGTGTTTTGAGCCTTTTAAATTTAAAAAGGTGGAAACCTCCTGCTTGTGGATAACTTCATGCAACTGGTATGCATAGTAAGTCAATGGTAATTTATATCTAAAGCCGAATTCATCATCCCCCCCGGTACTTTCAAAATAAACTTCAGGTGTAACAACTGTCACAAAATCCTCTTTGCACTCTGTAGCGCTTAAATAATAATTATCGTAATAAGTCTCTTTTACCTCGATGCTTGGATAAAGCTTACAAGAACCCATTTCTATGCCTGCCTTCGCCTGAGGGCAATAAAGCATTTCGATAGACAAAAATATTATTATTACAAAGGCGCATTTGCTTTGTTTTTGCAATAAAGCTCGAAAGCTTTTCAAAACCTTTCCACCCCTTTAAAAGTTTTTTACCTCTACTTCTTTTTCAATGTTGCTATAATACCTATGGCTATACTAAGAAATGCCATTGTGTTGGCAACTTTTAACCAGTCATTAGGTCTAAGTTCATTTACATTCACACCTGATTTTAACACAGCGACCAAAAAACTAAGTATTGCTACAACAAGACACGCTACTGCCATCTTTTTCATCTTCCCTGCCCCCCTTTAATGCAAATTCTACCTGCCGAATAACTTCTTTATTTTCTTTTTCAGCTGCATTAAGAAAGATTTTCTTTCTTTGAGTTTTTTTAAGACAAAATCTATCTTTCTTACAAGTTGGGTTCTTTCGGTCTCTTTTATTTCAGTAAAGTGCGCTGCAACTTTAAAGCCACCCTTGTCCCTAACCTGATTCCTTACTACCCTGGCAATTACTTGAAATGGTCTCTCAAGGCCTGGAAAGTTTACTTCCAGCTCCAACTCTGTGTCTTTTGGTATCTGTTTTGAAGCCTTGAACAATATACCATTTCCGCTTATATTTATAACACCTGCTATAACGGCTTTAAAGTTTGCATCACTTTTAACCCTATATTTTACAAGGTGATGCACATCTATTCTGGGAAAAGCCCTTGTTTCAACTACTCTTTTTCTCTTTATCATGGCAATAAAAAAGATCAAGCATTAGAATTTTAGAAAATAAATCCTTTTAGCCTGATCCTTTGATTTAGACCATTCTATAAATGTCGGGGTAGTTAGCGGCAATCTTACATGCCTTGTTTTACCCACAAATTACTCCCCTCTAACCACCGTTAAATTTAATTCTTTCCTCCATCTTTAACTTACTATATTACAAGTTAATAATAATACAATTTTAAGATATAGTCAAGAAAAAAAGTTACTAAAAAACTTCTTTCGCTAATTGTCTTGCCTTGTTTATGCTTTTTGCCTCTGCGATAATTCTTATAATCGGCTCTGTATTTGATGGCCTTATATGCACCCAGCTATCTGGCCAATCAATTCTTACACCATCTAAGTAATTAATCTTTTGATGTCCAAATTTCTTTTTAACTCTAGAAATAATTGCAGGTGTCTTTCCTGCACTGCATTCAAATTTTACCTTAACCATTTTATATTGTGGAATTAAACTAACTAATTTTGAAATTTTTTCTTTTGATGCAGCCATATATTGTAAGATTAGACCCATTGCTACAAAACTATCCCTGCCAAAATTTACAGCAGGATAAATCACACCACCGTTTCCCTCGCCACCTATAATAGCATTAATCTTGCGCATTTTATTGACAACGTTTGTTTCCCCTACTGCAGTTCTGTAAACTTTCGCACTAAACTCTTTTGCGATATCATCTATCATACGAGAAGTAGATAGATTTACAACAACTCTTTGCTTTTTTGAACCTGACAATACATATTTAACTGCAAGTGTGAGTGTATTTTCTTCACCTATTGGTTTTGCCGCCTCTGATACAACAGCAAGTCTATCTGCATCAGGGTCTTGTGCAAAACCTACATCTGCCTTAGTTCTTTTAACTAATTTAGAAAGCTGTGCTAAATTTTTTGGAGTAGGTTCTGGATTATGTGCAAATTTACCGTCGGGTTTTGTATTTATTGGAAAAACCTTACAACCTAGTTTTTTTAAAAACTTAGGTGTGCTTACAGCGCCTGTGCCATTGCAATAATCAATAGCAACTTTAAATTTTCTAGTTCTTATGGATTTTACATCTAAATGCTTCAAGACTTCTTTTATATGTAAATCTATTGCATTCTTTTGGAAGTTGATTTTTCTTTTAGGGGTTGGTTTTTTAGGAATTGGTTTTGTTTTGTAATAGATATCATAGAATTTTTTTGCCTCAGAAGCATTTAAAAATGTACCGTCACATCTTACAAACTTCAAACCATTCCATTCCCTGGGATTATGACTTGCGGTTATTATAATGCTGCCTGCGGCCTTTAGCTTCCTTGTCATAAATAAAACTGTAGGTGTTGAGCAAATTCCCAAATCTATTATTTTTGCACCTGATTTTAAAAGGCCTTTTATAACGGCTTTTTTTACTTGTGGTCCGCTTATACGTGTGTCACTTCCTATTAAAATCTTTCTACCTTTACAAAACTTACCGAAGGCATAGGCAAAAACCTCTGCTATATTTTTCGTCAAAGATTTTCCAAATATTCCCCTAACCCCTGAAACACCTACTTTTAATGACATAGCTTTAACCTATTTCATTACTACTTCTACTCTGTGCGTTTTTCCATCTCTATGAGGAATTATCAAATTTGAAGTCTGCACCTTACCATCTACTAAAACTATCTTTACACCGTGAGTGCTGCCCTTGGGATTTTTTATTGTAACTTCATATACTGCCCCTCTGAATGGTCTTCTAATAAAACATTCCTTCCATTTACTTGGTATGCATGGATCAATCAAAAGCCCTTTAAATTCTCTGCGCACACCTAGAATCCACTCTGTTGCAGCAGTAAACATCCAAGGAGAAGTACCTGTGTTCCATGTAAAAGCACCCTCTCCAAATCTATGCTTAGAGCCGGGGCCTACGACATACTCTGACCAGACATAAGGCTCTACCTTGTACTTTTCGTGGTCGTGTTTTGCCTTATTCATCGGGCAAAGCTTTTTGTATGTATCAAAGGCCTCTTTTGCTCTTTTAAGTGTACAATCAGATACAATCTTAAAGGCACAGGCATGTGAAAATACAGCGGCGTTTTCTTTTGTCCCTTCGGCAAAGGCAGTAACACGGCCTATGCCTGGGTTGTAAGAGGTGTAAGATGGTAAAAATAGCGCCGGTCCGAAATCCGTATCAAGATATTTATCTATCTTGCGTAATATCTTTGGAAGTCTCTCTTTTGTAACCACATCACTTAATATCGCCCATGTCTGACTATTTAAAGGTACTTTTCCTTCCTTATTTTGCTTTGAACCGATCTTGAGGCCCTCATCATTAAATGCAGCCAGGTACCAATCGCCATCCCAACCTGCTTTATTTACAGCCTTGCGCATCTTTTCATACATCTTCATCATCTCATCAGCTATATGCGAGTCACCGATATAATCTGCAAGTTCTGCAACCTGTTTGCATGCCCGGCATAATGCCATACCAAGCCAGATGCTTTCACCTTTTCCTTTTATACCAACTGCATCATAGGCATCATTCCAATCAGCTTTTCCTATTAAAGGAAGTCCGTGTTTGCCAACAGCAGAAAATAGATACCTTATTGCTCTTAAAACATGTTCATAGACTGTCGCCTCTCCGCCATCATGGAAAGGTACCACTTTATCAAGGTAATCAAAATCTCCTGTTTCTTTAAGATATGAGACAACAGCATAGGGAAGCCATACTGCTACATCGGCCTTCATTACAAGGCCTGCCTGGCCCATCTTCTCCCAGGTACCTTCAATATCTGAAAACCCGCTGACTGCATGCCCGCAATTATACTGATAATACAAAATCTTCTCTAGCTTTTCCTTTGCAAGCTTTGCATCTTGTGAAAAAAGCCCCTCGGCATCTTGAGCGGTATCCCTGTAACCCAAGCCTCCTTCTACGCCATGATAGTGTGAAGTCCCACGCCAGTGGGTTATTGCAAAAAGCTGGTACTTACCCCATATATTTACCATTGTGTTAAAATCATCATCAGGGGTTTTTACATAAAGCCTTTCAACTTCAGCCTTCCAGTGTTTTTTAATTTTTCCAAGTTCTGCATCAAACTTTTTTACAGAACCATATTTATCAATTAACTTTTCAATATCTGCTTGTTTTTCAGCATAACCCGTTACTAAAACAATTTCCTTGCTTTCGCCAACCTCTAACTCTACGTCTATCTCTAAGGCGGATAACATTTCTTCTCCGCGGCATTCGCTATTGGAGCATTTGCCATTTGAGACAGCTAAAGGAATACCGCAGTCATTGTAAGGACCCCAGAAGGCATCACGGACTGTATCAAAATTCTCTATCTCTTGATCTGTCGCCATAAACCCAAATCCAAAATCTTTCCCAGCGATAAATGTATGTTTAAATGCAACTATTGCCTTAAGTTTTTTATTAAAGTTAGCCTGGTTGTAAAGCATAAGGATGTTTTTGTAGTGTATCTCAAGGGCTACATCCCCGCATATAAGCTCAAGCATGGGAAATAATTTTAAGCGCCTTTTAGTTTTAGAATTGTTTGTAAGTTTTACCTTCCATAATTCTGCGGGGTCTTTAAGTGTAACGATATAACTCAATTCAGAAGATATCCCTTTATTTTTTGCATTTATCGTTGTGTAGCCTAGCCCATGCCTACATTGCCAGCTCTGTAATTTTTTTCTAACAGGCTGCCAATTAATACTCCATGCATCTTTTGTCTTTGTATCTCTTATAAAACAATACCGACCGGGTCTGTCGGTTGAAAGGTGATCGTATCTTGAAAATCTATAAAACTTCGGGTCTTTATAATAACTAAAACCACCTCCGGTTTGTGAGATAAGTGCATGATAGGAATTATTAAACAAATAATTAAACCATGGTTTGGGCGTATCTGGTCTAGTAATTATATACTCCATTCTATCTTCTGAAAAATGACCGTATTGCATACGTATCCTCCTTTATTACCATTTCAATTTCTATCTTTATGTTTTCTAGGGGTTAATCAGGTAGGCTTAAGACTATTTATTCTATTTTATGCCTGTGCAAAAACACTTCTTATAACAAGACTCGCTGAGCCTAAGGCTACGGCATCTTCCCCAAGCCGGGCTGGGATAATCTTTACAGCCTCGGCCATTTCTTCAAAGCAGCAAGCCTTAATCATCTGCTTTATTGTATCTAAAAGCGGTGGGCCAGCTTGTTCTATGCCACCACCGATAATCACAACACCTGGATTTAGAAGATTTACTAAAAATGAAATTCTCACGCCAAGCCTCTCACCTGCCTTTTTTAAAAGCTCAACTGCGAGTTTATCATTCTCTTTAGCAGCCCTGAATATTATATCTGTGGTTATCTTTGTGGGGTCTCCACCTGCTTCTTTGAATATCTTTGAGTCAGAACCCTTTTCTTCTAGGATCTTTTTTGCAGCATCTGGTAGACCTAAATGCAATGCCCAAGGTTTTAATATCTCTGTTTCAGTGGCCCAGTGAGATGAATAATCTACCAAATCCTTAAGGCTTACCTCACCTGCAGTTCCACTGACACCATGATATATCTCACCGTTTATTATAATCCCACAGCCAACACCTGAATACATATATAGCATAACCCTTGCCTCAGCACCTAAGCCTAATGACCACTCGCCATAAGCAGCTGCTGTGGCATCATGCTCTATAAATGTAGAAATACCGAATTTTTGCTCTAGGATATTGTTTATAGGCACATAAATACTTGCTACACCTTCTGTACAGCGGACTGTACCTGCTTCTTTATCTATTACTCCAGAGGCACCTATACAGACACCTGCTATCTTATTAGAGTCTACATCAGGGGTCTTTATTAGTTTGCCTATGATTTCAACAATAGTATTTATTACCTTTTCTGCGCTGTCCTTTGGCCTCTTTGCTTTTTCTTTGCGAATTACCTTTGCATCCAAATCACCAAGGATACCTATAATATTATTAACACCCAAGTCTATGCCAATGACATAATTGGCCTTAGGACTTAGTTCTACCATTGTTGGCCTGCGTCCACCACTTGAAACATCTAAGCCTTTTTCAATTACTAACCCTTTTTCAATAAAGGTGTTAACATAATTTGAAACTGTAACTATGTTTAACTTGGTCATCTTGGAGATGTCAGCCTTGCTTATTGGGCCATTTCTTTTTATTGACTCCAAAACAGCCAGGTTTTTCCGTTCTTTATCGGAAAAATTATGATTATCTACATTAGGGTTTTTCATTTTTTCCCTCGACTTTATTCTAAACTTTACAATTTAATTTTAAATGATTTTACCACGCCTTATTGGGCATGTCAAGGCAATTTGCTTAACCTTTTATAAACCTTTCCTAATGTCTTCCATGTAGTTTCAGGGTCATCACAGGCTAATGACGACATCTGTGCGGTGCCATAATAGCTCCATGCAGCAATATCTCTTATTCCTTCTTTGTATGCAGTCTCAACAGCTAACTCTATATCTGATTCTTTTCCTTTTTCTATAGCGAAGTTCAGTATCCAAATCTGACCTTCTTTGTTATGCTTCAAAGATAAATCTTGAATCCTCTTTGAAAAACTACCAACGCGCTCTATTATCTCTTCTTCGCTCTGGCCTTTTCGCCAATATGGATCACTACCTATGATATCCAAATTCTTTATCTTGGCCACCTTCTCCCAATTATTGACTGTACTGGAATTCTCAAAAGGTAAAAAACACATACTATTTATAACGTTTTTCTTTTTGGCATAATCACAGAGCTTAGTCAAAAAGTCTACTATTGAATCTTCCTTAAACTCTCTTAGGTTGTCATTTAAAAGAGATGGCATAGCTTCGCTAAATCTTTTTTTGAATAATTTTTGGCAGTGTTTACATTTACACGCCCACGCCCTGCAACCTTCATCCTCAGGATAAATATAAAAATGCGGTTCATCCCAAAACAACACATCAGCCCCGCATTGTAAGGCAGCGTCTGTCCATTTTTTCATAAATTCTACAAAACTAGGGTTGTTTAAACAGGCTATAGGTAAAGAATGGCCCTCTGCATTAATCTGGCGTACATCTAAATCTTTTGCAATAAGTTCAGAATAACTCTCGCCGCCCCATACCCTACCAACCCCCCAGGGATCAAGCCATACCTCAAGGCCGCATTTTTTAGAAGAGTTAACTATTTTCTCCATTGTGCCTGGGTAATACTCAAGGTCTGTTTCACTAAATGTGTGCACAATAAAATTACAGCCGTTGTCTTTGATTTTTTTCATGTCCTCTTCTACAGACTGCGGCATCCTATTTCCAAAATAGCTAACACCTAGTTTCATTTTTTTATCCTTTAGTAGATCCGGCGGTAAGTCCTGCTATGATATACCTTTGAAAGGCCAAAAAGACTATTATTACAGGAATGGCGGTAATACCTGAACCAGCCATTAGGTGAACCCAGTCAACACCTTGCAGACTTTTGTACAAAGCCAAACCTACTGGCAATGTTCTCATTTGAGGGGTATTTGTTAAGATAAACGGATACAGGAAGGTATTCCAGGTGCCCATAAAAGTATTTATGCCAACAACTGCTAATGCAGGTGTGGCCAGTGGCATTATCACTTTAAAAAATATTTGAAAATCATTTGCACCGTCTATTCTGGCTGCGTCTTCTAATGATGTAGGAAGTTTACTTATATATTGGCGCATTAAAAATACATTGAATGGCGTTACCAAAGTAGGCAAAGTCAAGGCCCAATATGTATTTAACCAGTTTAGGTTTTTCATTAAAATAAAAACAGGTACCATGAAAACCTGTGGCGGTATCATTAAAGAACCTAATATCAAAATAAATAAAAGGTTCTTCCATGGGAAATCTCTCCTGGCAAAGGCATAACCTACCATTGAACTAAATAATAGATTTCCCCCGACAACTATAAATGCAATAAAGGCACTATTAAAGAAATACCTTCCAAATGGTCCACTTATTAATACATCTACATAATTATCTAAGGTAAAAGGACGAAAATAAAGTCTGACATCGTCAATTTGGATAGCGCCACTTGATGGCTTATTAAAGCTTATAATAAAATCTTCTGCAGACTTTTCTCTAAACTTGGGGTTTATTAAAGAAAAATCAAAATCCCTCGTTGGGATTACTATTTTTTGCCAGACATCCTTTAAGCCATCCTTTGTATAATTTGAAATAGGTAAAAGTGTCTTTCGCCCCTTAACATCCCTAAAGCCCAAGCTAAAGCTTTCGTCTCCACTTAAACCCCTAACTAACACCTCAAGCCTTGAGAACCTGCGCATATCTTGTCCAAGCCTTGTCCACCATATTGCTTCACCTTGTGTTTCTTTAAAGAAATCTATCTGAACAAATCGACCACCCTTTGCTGTATCTTCTAAAAATGAAAAATTCACCCAGGAAGGTACGCCTACATTTACAGCAATAGGCCCACCTATAGAGTTAGTTGTACCCCTATCAAAATCTGCAACTAAAATTTGGTCCACGTTCTCAAAAAGGGTTCCACCTGTCTTAATGGATGTATGAAACATCAATATAAGTGGGACCATAGTCAATATTAAGACAATGGTTAGAATAACTATGCAACTTGTTATTATAATCGAGGAGCGTTTCATTCTGCCGTCTGCTCTCCCATCTTAAAAAACTTCATCTGTATAAGAGAAAATCCCAATATCATGAAAAACAATAGATACGCAACAGCTGCCGCTTCGCCCATCTGGAATTTATGGAAGCCTTTTTCATATAGATAGTAAACTATTGTTGTAGTAGACCCAAGAGGCCCTCCTCTTGTCATAGCAAATATTTCAGGGAACACCTGGAAGGTACGTATTGTATTTATTACCATTGCAAAAAGCATTATGGGTCGTAACTGCGGCAAGGTAATATGCCAGAATTGTTGCCATTCATTTGCGCCATCTATAGAAGCTGCTTCATACAAGGAGCTTGGTATTGTCTGAAGGCCTGCTAAAAATAATACCATGTAGTATCCAAAACTTGCCCATACATTCATAAACATAATAGAAGGTAAGGCCCACTTTATATTCATAAGCCAGCTAGGCTTGGGAAACGGTAGTTGTAATTTTGCTAAAGTTGCATTTAAAAGCCCCCCTGGTGAATAGATAAAACTAAAGATAGTTGCTATAACTATTACTGAAGTGGCAACCGGTATAAAAAGACCTGCCTGGTAAAGCTGCTTAAAAGGTATTTTTTGATTTATCAACACCGCGCAAAAAAGCGCCATTGCCATTGTAAATGGTATGGTGCCAGCAGCAAAATATATTGTATGCCACACGGCGCGCCTGAATTCTACGTCTTTTAAAACACTTATAAAGTTACTTAATCCTGCAAATGTAAGCTGGGAACTCAAAAGATTGTATTTACACAAACTTATTATTACAGAGTAAACTAATGGATAAATTCCAAAAACCAAAAATGTCACAACCCAGGGCGATAAAAATATCAGGGTTGTATAGTGCTTCCTTAAAGAAAACTGCATCTGGGACTTTTTCTTTTTTATCTTTCTTGTGATATATGTACCAACTATTAAAAGGAGTGCCAATATACAAATTATAAGCGCTATCAATTTATCAGTAAGGCGTCCCGTTACCTTTTCTCTTTTTAATATCCCATCGATACGAAAAGCAGCGCTATCTAGGGCCTCTTTAACAGGCTTGTTACCTATTATGACCTCTTCTATGAGTTTTGTAACCTCCTCCTGTATGGAAACCCAGTCTGGATGATTTGGGGGGGCTACGGCAGTAAGCATTTGCTTGAAGAAAATCTTTTCATTCGGGTGGGCTCTATAATAGGGATGATCTAATGAAGTTTTACTTGTAGGCACTACATTATGCTGAACCTTTACTATCTCTAAGGTATGTTCTTCTTTTATTAAAAACTTTATAAGTTTTAGTGCTTCTTTAGGGTATTTTGTATTTTTTAGTACTACAAAAATTTCCCCACCTGCGAATGCTGCCCTAAAACCTTTATATAAGGAGGGCTTCGGAAGGAGGGCAACACCGAAATTTAGTTTAGGGTTAAACCTAGGGATAAGTTTAAAATTCCAAAACCCTGATATCTGTATACCTACCTTTTCTTGAGCAAACATAGTATTTATCTGGGGTTGGCGGTCAACTATGGAGTAATCCCTTAGCTTGTTGTAAAACTGGAGGGCCTCTGTAACCTCAGGAGAGTTTATTGTTACCTTTGATAAATCCTTACTTAAAACACTTCCCCCGTTTCCCCAGGCAAACGGTAAAAACTGCTGCCAGGGTGCATAAGGTTCAGCAGCAAACATCCCAAAACCATAGACATCAGGTCCTAGTTTGTGTATTTTTCTTGCGGCCTTTAATAACTCATCCCATGTCGTAGGGGGTTTATCTGGGTCTAGGCCTGCTTTAAAAAAAAGGTCTCTGTTGTAAAACATGACCCTCGTGCCAGCAAGCCAGGGGGCTCCATAAATTCTGTCTTTGTAGTAGGTGGGTTCCCATAGGAGGTAGTCGTCTTTTATCTCCTGGACATCGTCTGTTATATCCAAAAGGACACCACTTGATGAAAACTTCGGCACCCAGTCTGTACCTAGCTCGCATACATCAGGGGCATTACCAGCTGCAATAGAAAGTATTATCTTATCAAAACCATAATCCCATGAAAGCTGCTGGAGTCTTACTTTAATGTGCGGGTTTTCTTTTTCAAACTTATCCAAAAGCTCGCGCATAAGCTCTTCACCTACACTAAGCTCCCAAAAATTCAACACAACAGGCTCTTTGGCTTCTTGTGATTGTTCAGCAAAAGTACTGTGCGCTGAAAACCCCGCAAAGACCAAACATAAAAGTAAGATTATCGAAAACTTTCTTCTCATAAATACCTAAGTTTTTAAAAAAATTGGTTTTTATAAGTAATTAACGTTCTCTTTATGCTCTAATAACATACTATAAGTGGGCAATAATGTCAAGAAAAAGACAGATTATAGAATATGCTTGTATATAAGGTTAAAGAATGGGGGCTAAACTTCCTTATCAGCAAAAATGAAAAGGCCTTACCGAAATAGCAATAGAGGCAATTCAATAAACCCTCCTCGATCCGACTTGGCGCAACAAAGCAGTCTTTTTGAAAATTATCTGCTGTGGGAGGCATTTTTGGCGAGGGGCTTTGGCGCGATACTTAAATTCACCGATCTGTTGCGTTTTCAGGAGTCTCGGGGTTAGGCTTTGGGTGTTGAATAGCTGTTTTACCGTTCTTTTCTTTTTCTTTCAATTGTTGCTTCTTTCTCCTTGCTTCCTCTATAGATTTTATAGTTTGGACCACGCTGTGAAGATGGGTGACATCTTGTGCAATAGACAATCCTGGTAATGTTGCTCCAGTTGCCTTGTTTGCTACATAGGCAGAAATGATCCCTATGATTTCTATTTTTTCTGTTTCTACTGAATGTACCACGGGACCACCGCTTACACCATTAATTGAAACGCCATCAATAAGATAAGCTTTCCTATATTCTCTCCGAGCACTAATACAGCCGGAAAAGAAACATAACGTATGCGGTTCAAGGTACGGAAAACCCATCCATCCCACTTCGGACCCAATATCTAATGAATTATCTAGAGGGCGTAAAGGAATGAGGCTATCCGGCAATCGAGATCCTTTGGGTTTTGGGAAGAAAATAATTGCTGAATCTGTTTTCCAATCTGAAAATATAACTCTGTCTGGATCGTTTAAAAAAAATTGTTCAGGCGATTCTTGATGTATTATCTTGATAGGTTGTCGCCATTCATCTGCATCCTCTACGACATGCAAGGCAGTTGCTATACCGCACCATTTTTTGGCTTCATCATAAAGGCAAAGAAAGCCTGTGCCACTTCCTGCTGGCGTTCTAATTTTTACAATATATGGTTTAGTTTTTTCAACAATTTGATTCCAATTCATAAATTCACCTTTTATTTTAGTTAATAAGTGCAAATACGTTAAAGGCAAATTAGATTTATTTTGCCAAATTTGGTCTTTTTCGTTAATAAATCTTATTTACCCTTTTTATTATATTTCGGCTGGCTTCTTTTTATTGTAGTTTTCTCTTTCTTGGCAGCTTCTCTTATGCTATGAAACTGCTCAATCTTAACCTTAGCACCTGGAATTTTATCCAAATGTTTTTGAAGCCTTTCTCGAACCCCACCTTTTTGTGCAATACCAGCATAATTTGTTCCACCAGATAGCGTTTGTATTTTATATAATACAGGCTTATCATTTGGAAGTTTTTCAATGCCCTTTTGATTAAAATTTACTTTTTTAGTTGCCATTTTGACCTCTCTTTTTATAGTATTTTAAAATTCTTTCCTTGTCTTCATTGTCTTTATTTCCCTTGTAATAAATTTCCACAAATTCGATAACATCATCCTGCTCATAATATGCATATATAATACGGATACCGCTTACGGCACCTCTACCTTTTAATGTCTTGCAAGCAAATTTTCTGGCTTTATATATCTTTGGGTGTTCAATGCCGAGATCGGATATTCTGACAACGCCTTTATTATCAATGTCTAATTTATGGGCAAGCTTTAGCTGATTAACGATAAAGGCATTTAGATCTTCGTCAAGCGTTCTGAACTTTTTAACAAGTTTCTTAAAATCCTTTTCGAATTCAGCGAGTTTACGTATGTCATTGAAGATCTTTGTCACTGTAATCCCTCACTGAATAGGGCGGGGTGCGATAGAATACTGATTCATAATCTATGACTTCGCCTTCTTCCGTTGTTTGCCAAGGAACATCGTTATGAGAATACTCCCTAATCTCAGTAGCGTTAAGGTCGGATAACCTTTCAATCACCTCGTCTATCATCTTTATTTCATGAGCCTTTAATTTTGTAAGATCCGGTTTTCTCTTTGGCAGATATTTAGTTTGAGGATATTTAAAATATTCATCGTCAACCCTGATCAAATCCTCGCCTTCCATTTCTTCCACTATCTTTATAAATTCTTTTGGAGTAGGCCCGTGATGATTTTTCATATATGTCGCGCCTATAAGTTGTTCTTCATATCTTTCATAAAAGTCAAAATCGATGTAATAAAGGAGCTTATATAAAACGGTCTGCCCTACATTAGGCTTAGAGCCAACTTTCCCTAAAATATAAAGCAAAACCTCTTTAAACTTCTCAAGATTTTTCTGTGGAACATTTATCCTAATGCCGGTTTTTTCCTTTGGCTTCGATCTGAGGCCTTTTTCCAGCACCACTTCAATATCCTTATCTAAGCTGAGAAGCACATCCGTAGGCATGTTAAAAATATTGGATAATTTTGCAATCTCCTCAGCGCTTATCTTTCTATCGCCATTTTCTATTTGAGAGATTGCGACCCTGCTGATGCCCAATTGCTTAGCAAGGGCTTCCTGCGAAAGACCTAATTTCTCTCTAATTACCTTTATCTTCTTTGATAGTTCTTTATAGAAGACATCCATCTTCAGCACCTCCTTTTAAGGTTACTTAAAGTATACCACATGTATGATAATATGTCAAGTGTTTGTTTGATTTTATTACAGCGGCATGGGTAAACTTAAGCCGGGTAGGATGATTTAGGATAAGTCTAGAATGCAGCCATGCCTGGGAAAACCTGGGGAGCCAATGTTCTAGGTCCTAACACTCCTTTATCATAACTCCAATAATACAAAATAGTTATGTAAAAATAAGCGTGTTTTTTCTTGACTTTATACATTGGGCAATATATAATATTAACACTTAAAATAAGCATACACCTATGGTTATATTGATAAAGATGGCCCCGACCCAGCACTAGCTTTTATCAATCTAAGACTTTTTAGAAATTAGTGCTGGGTTAATTTTTTTTAAGAAGGAGCAATTTAGATGTCTAAAATGATTCTATCTGACTTTGATGGTACTATAACTGTTGAAGATACACTTGTTAAAATTCTAAATACATTTGCTGGCCCCTCCTGGCATAGGATTGAAGAAAGTATAAAACGAGAAGAATTTGGAAACAGAATCGGGTTAAAAAAAGAATTTTCTCTATGTAACCCCTCAAAGGAAGAGATTGTCAAAGTTCTTACAGATGAGATTGAAATAGACCCAGGTTTTAAATCTTTCTTGGAATTTTGTAATAGAGACGGGTATCAATTTAATATTCTAAGCGGGGGGTTTTCTTTATGTATAGATACAGTTTTAAAAAAATATGGCATAAAGGATATTCCCTATTTTGCAAATACTTTAAATTTCAAAAGCACAGGCCTTGAGATTGAATACCCATATTCAGCAGAAGAATGTAAAGAGTGCGGCAATTGCAAAACTATGCACCTTAGAAAATTTAGATCGCAAGGCAATGTTATAATTTATATTGGAGACAGCACTACAGATAGATGTCCGGCTAAATTTGCAGACTTGTTGTTTGCTAAAGGCGAACTTGAGCAATACTGCAGAAAAGAAAAAATAGCGCATATACCATTTCACAATTTCTTTGATATACGCGAATGTCTAGCGCAACAAGTTACGCTGGATGTGGAAGACTACACTCAACTACACATTTAAATTTGGTGGTGATAATTATGAAAACAAAAATCATTTTAGTAGTATGCATCATTACAGTAAGCGTTGTATTATGTACTAATATATGTCTGGCTAAGCGTGTCAGCATTTATACTTCAGCAAAGGTAGAAACATTTGGCAGCTATTCTTATGAGGGTTCAATTAATAATGAAATACCTTATGCTGGCGAGCAGGTTATCGGAACAATAACAGTCGAAGGTGCATATAACGGAGAATACCCATGGATAATGCGAGTTTATACAGACAATGTAAATTACACAGGTATTGCTGGAAGTATTAGATCTCAAAACCCCGCAGGTCTTATTTCAACAGACGGGCGCTTTGTCATACCGCTTAAGGTGCATTGTCCAAATTTTGCAAAGAGCGAATGGCGCACTATACCCGATATAAACCAACCCAATTACAGAAACTACCTGCCTTCTACACCAGAAATCCAAAGTATATATACGGATTGCATCATAATGGGAATTGACCCCAGAAATACAGATTGGGTCTCAGGCGGGAATAGGATTCTGTTTGACAATGATGATAATATTCTCGGGTATACTGCTCTGGCAACACCCTTTGATATAAAATTTAAAGCAAATTTTGACGCAAGCAGTGTTAAGGCAAACTATACGGCCAATCTCTATATTGAAATTGTGCCAGCACCCTAGTTTTATTTATGAGGACTAAATTATGAAATGGGAACTTTTCAGAATTAAAAAGATAATATCCTTATTCTGCATCCGGTTGGTAATTCTTTGGCTGTGGGTAGGAATAAGTCAATATGCTTATGCTATTGAGATAGAACCCATGCGGCTGGAGTTAGAATTAAACGCCACTCAAACTCATGAAGGCAGTTTAAAACTTACTAATCATTCAAGTGAACCTATTGAGGCCTCTCTTGCAACGGGGATGTATAGGTTTGTTATG
This sequence comes from uncultured Planctomycetia bacterium, assembly GCA_964497315.1. Lineage (GTDB taxonomy): Bacteria > Omnitrophota > Gorgyraeia > Taenaricolales > CAZCCH01 > CAZCCH01. Next base: position 17,295 of record CAZCCH010000007.1, on the reverse strand, counting down.
TCACCAAATATTATTTATCCTGAGATAAAAAAGACAACCATCATTGACTCCTGTCAGCAATGGATTAAATTAACTCCAGACCTTATTAAAATACAACCTGGTTCAACTGAAGAAATACAATATACCATTGATATCCCTAGTGATTCATTCGGTGAATATGTAGCAGCAATTGTTGTTGATGAAAATAGGCTCACTGAAGCCTTGGACCCTGCTACTAAAGGCCAAGTAAGGGTGAAGATTACTCCGCGTTTTAGCATACCTGTTTATGTAGCAATAAAAGACTCTCTTGAATACTCTGCTGAAATAACTGAATTTGAACCTATATACGATGCTGAAAGTGGGGTTGTGAATTTTGAAGTAACTATAAAAAATACAGGTACAGCGCATATACGCCCTGTAGGAACAATTGTGATCACAGATCAAAAAAATAATCTTGCAGCAAGGCTTTCAACTGGCAGGTGTTTACCTATATTTTCAGAATGGGGATTAAAAATCCCGGTAAGATGGGCATCCACAGTAAAGGGTAAGTACACTGCTGTAGCTACCCTAGATATTGGTACGGGTGAACTTTTACAAAAAACAATTCAATTTAATGTAGAATGAAAAAAACTATTCTCTTTATAGCTTTTATAATATTTATCACTATAGCAAACGAGGCCTTTGCTGGAATAGAAATTATAAGCTATAGCTATCAGCAAGCCTACACAACAGGTCAGACTGTTAGTTGTACCGCTACTGTCAGGAACACAGAAAGCGTTGCCAAAGACCCGTATCTACTTTTTGCTGTAACGAAATCAGGAGCTACCACAGAAAACTATGGAAGCGCCGTCAATATCGCAGCCGGTGCTACTGGAACCTTAACTGCTACCTGGGATACCACAGGTGTATCATCAGGAAAATACAGTGTTACTATAAGGGTCTATGAAGATTCTATTGGAGGATTACAAGATACAGAATACGGTGCCTGGCCGGTCCGTGTGGGAAGTAATACAGAAACCCTTTCAGTCTTCCCAACGATAATTGACTTTGGAGTTTTACCATATGGTAGACATATGCATCCTGTGCCAATAGAAATCACCTGGGATTATTTTATATACAACCGCCTTCGCCATCAAAGACCATGGTATATGCGTATATACACTGATAATTCTTCCAGGTACAAGGCAATACCGCAATCTATATACTCAACAAGCCCTGCAGGTCTTGTTTCATCTGATGGAAGATATGCCATTCCCTTAAAGGTGTGGTGCTTAAATTATCCGCCAGATGATCAGGAAATGGGTTGGGATTCAGGTATGTCTGGTCCACCCCCTGTTGATGATGACACCTATTGGAGAGGCCCCATGTTAGATGAAGGCAGGCGCTATGATGATAAAATAGCTTGGGAGCGGATTCCTGATCTCAGTGAAATGAATTCAGATAGGCACACCTGGAGGACCTTAATTGGAGAAAGCATATATGATGGTCAATATGCTACTGATGTCAATGCACCTGGGGACTTTACCTTAGCGAGTCCTTTTAGCGCCTATTTAGCACTAGAAACAAACCCTACAAGTGTAAAAGGAAATTACTCGTGTAAACTTATTATTGAGATATATTCACCTTAAAAATGATGACGTATACTAAAAAAACACTCTATAGAATTTTTTCTTTCATTTTGGTATTCCAATTAATACTTTCCTCTTCTGTCTGTTTTGCTAGGCAAACAAAACCTATAGAGACAAAGCTCATACTAGCTAAGGCCCTACACTTCTACAGCATGGGCAAGCTTGATGATGCGCTCACCCAAATTGAAACAGTACTTATCAGGGATCCACAAAACCCCTTAGCAAGAGAATATCTATCAAAGATATTCTCAAGAATTTATGAAACCCAGGAATGTAGAAATTCTCAAAAACCTGAAAGGCTAGGAAAAATAAGTTCTGAAATAGCTCAAAGCAGAATAGACATAGGCGTAGAAAAACCATATATCTACATCCCTGGAAATGAAATATATGAAAGATTTATCAATACCTTCTCTACGGGCTATCGCAGACAACAAGCAGAGGCAAGCTCTGATACAGACTTTGATCCTTCAGGTTATTTTATAGAAGAACACTTCCGCTATGATGATGATACCGTACCAGGATATCAAAGTACTTTTATTGGAGATATCCGCTATCATGACAATGATCATGAAGATGGCCGCATGAGGCGAGGGACATATGCCTTAAGCAACCAAGATATGCGTTTTATTGTGGGGGACACGGCTACTCGTTTTAGTCGTTATGTTATGAGGGGAATTTACTACAGGGGTTTAAGTCTATATACAAAATCTGATAAAGATGCCTTAAGGTTCGTCGGTGGTGCAGTACCAACATATCTTACAGATACTGAAGAGTGGATTCATCCAAGAAGTATTTATGGCCTTAGGGGAGAGCGTAGATTTTCCGATAGGTACTCTGCGGGAATATCGATGATGCATCTTATAGATTCAAATAGGGTACGTACTATAAACAGTGCATATAATCCAAAAAATAACTATGTAATTTCTTTTGATGAGGCAATTGAGGTTATACCTGATATGTGGAGGATAAAAACAGAAACTGCCTATAGCTATAGCGATGAAGACAGGACCGATGAAGATATTATTATAAAAGAAGAAACTCTCTCTGACTACGCCCATTATTTCAGATCACAAATACGAATGCCTAAATTTAATCTCGTAAATTTATACGAACGCATAGAACCTGACTTTCGCTCATATGCTGACATATCAAGCAGTACTACCTGGTATGCAGATCTTACTGGAGACAGAGAACATATATATAACTTCTTAGAATACTATCCCCTTGATTCAATATATACGAGTCTATTTTTCTCAAGGACGCGTAATAATCTTGATAGCGATAGTGATGTGGAGACAAATGAAAGGATGTTCTACGGACATGAGCTTCGGCTTATACCGCCACCTGAGGCAAGATGGCCGAGATTTTCTATAAGGACGCACTTTGAGAATGCCCGTTCTAATCCAGGGAGTGTATCAACCTCTGATGATGTCTCAGACAGGGATATTATATTTGAGCTATGTAAGAGGCTTTATGGCATTGACCTGACTACCTCTTATACAAACAGAAAAAGGATAGAAAATATAAAAACATACGCTACCTACTCAGATGTATATTCTGTGAGTGCTGCAAAAGAACTTTCGGAGAGGGTTTTATTAAACCTTGCATATTTATACGATCATTCAGATGAAAAGCAAGATGGTAGATATTCTACAAGTGCCATTGAGGAAGATTTCAACATAAATACCTCTATGAGGCTGTGGGATACATCAAACCTTACTTTAGGTTATGCCTTTGAACGAGATAAGGATTTTGTTGATGCGCAAACCGAGGCAAAGAGAAATTCCTTATTTACTACCTTTGGATGGCCTTTTAGTAGAACCTACCGCTGGGATAGGAAGCTTACTCTTAATCCATTTATATCGTATCACTTAGCTACAGATGATAATTCTACAAGAGATCGCTCAGTATGGACTGCAAATTTAGACAGCAGTTACTCTCCTACGGAAGATCAAAAAATCAGTATGGAAGTTTTATATAGACAAGACCAAGATGATGATCAGAATGGCGAGTCAAAAACCGACGAATACCGCCTTCTCCTTACCTACCGCGCCCTCTTATATTAAATGGGAACAGGGCAACTATTTAAAACTTTATCCTGCCAGAAATGCCGACGGAAGTCTCAGAAAGAAATCTCGCTTCGATATTTGTTGACCATTTATCGTTAAATTCAAAATTTGACCCCACCAGAATACCAAAATAGTCATCTGAATGTGTCGAACCTTTGCTGAGATAATCAGTCCCTGAAATCTCAAATCTCAAATCGTTTCTATTTATTTCAAGATAAGAGGCCTCAAGACCAACATACGGGGTTACTTTAACCTCATCTAAATCCCACCAAAAATAGAAGTCTCTACCTAAGAAAGTTGTTAGTGCCAGTTCATCTACGCTAATATCACCTTGAAGATTGCTGCCGCCTACGCCTTCCCGTGCGACAGAGTCAAAATCACCTTTCCAGGCATTGTAGCCAAGATCATATCCTACAAACCAGATATCCTCACCCCACAGGAAATCATAGGATTGACTAACTCCAAGACCCCACAGAAAACCATGGGAATACCCCTCATCATAGAGTGCCCCAGCGTTCATTATTTGCGTGTTCATATTCGCAGTTCCTAACCTAAAGTGCAGGTTTGCATAATTTTCTACGCCATAGGCCAGTTTTAGATATTCGGCATTATAGGACTCTATCTTATTGCTATCAACGAGGTCTTTTTCAAAAAGATACTTATATCCGATACCGATATCGTATTTTTTATTTTCAAGTGTTTGTAATGAGCTGCCGAGCTCTGCGGCGTAACATAAATCACAAACAATATTCGATAGCAAATATACAATGACCAAAATAAAAATCTTAAAAGATTTTGTTTGGAATTTTATCATTTTTCGCCTCCATATTTTAATATTATCGATTCATTGTCTCGCAAAAGCCTTATCTTTAGATTGCTTAGCTTCTTGGCCTTCCTTATAACCTGAACAGTCTTCTGCAGACTGGAAAGCTCCTGGCCGTTTATATTATTTATCAGGTCTCCTTCTTTTATGCCTGCCATTTCAATTATGCGCTTCTGTTTAATCTTCTCCAGCTTAAGCCCGAGGAAATCCCCGGTTTCAGTGTCTACTTCCGGCTTAATGCTTACCAAAGAGGACAAACAACTCGGTTCATACATGTCAACCGCGCCTGTCCATAATGTTAACACACCCTTATCTGATTCGCTTTCTAAAATAACCTCTCCTCTATTTATCTCGGCAACCTTATATGCCTGGCCTATTCTATCACCTATCCTACAAATAACTAACTTATCTGATTTAACATCTTCAAAACACGCTACCGGTTCTTCGCAAATCACAGTGCCGACGAGTTTAAAATTGGAGAATGCATCCCTACATTCCTCATGGGAATCACTAGCTTCAGATTCACAAAAAGATATCAGCACAATGCACAAAATCAAAATAAACCTACATATGATATCCGATTTGCATAGTTTGCCTACATTGTAATACATCTGCTTACAACCTCCACTATGGGCCGGAGTAAAAACCGGACGATTTTCTTCAGCAGCCAGCTTTTCGATATAGTCTTTGCGATTGGCGGGCTCGTCTTGTAGTAAAACCTGACAAATCTTCTGCCTAATTCATTTTTCAATAAATGCCTATCCCTGAATTCGCAAAGGATGCCAACTTCATCTGCTAAAGGCGTACCATAGGCAGCGGTGGCTATGAAACAACTCCCAAGGCCCATGTTATACAAAAGGCCGCCTAATACAGCCTCACCGCCTAAGATAAACAATGAGAAATGCTCTATCTGGGCCTCCACGTACGTAGGGTACACAACACTCGGCAACCTTTCCCAAATTGTCGTCGTCTCGTTATAGTAATATATCGCTAAATTTGCCGCAGGTACACCAACTGTATCCAAATCTGCCTGCGTATATGGAATCCTTATCGTTATTGGAGCTCCAAATGTTGTACCTCCTGGCCCCAGGCTTATTGCTTTACCGACGAATGCAATGTTGGCCAATGTCGTGAATTCCGGCGGACTATCCACTTGGCCAATAGAAATATTCGTATCTACCTCCAGGGCACCCTGCGGTATGGTTACAGTGGTCCCTTCAATATCCGAACCTTCTTCAACTGTAACTGAACCACCTTCTTCAGGCTCTATTAAGTTAGAAGAATGGACTTCGGCTGTTGAATTCTTGCTAAAGCATACCTCGATTTTTTCGTTTCTGGCATCTGACCAGATAAAATATACATGTTTTGCTGAATTATCTATTGCCAGAACTGGATTTCCCTGCCAGGCACTGCCTGCATCATCGTTTATTAATATGTTGGTGCCAAAAGATGTACCGCCGTCCAAAGACTGCGCAAAGTAAATATCACCGTCATCGTTTCTCATGTCAGACCAAGCCAGGTACACCTTCTGTTGAGAGTCTATACAAAGACGCGGCGATATTTTATCCAACTGCAGTGAATCATCAGTAATTTGGGTTGTCTCTGTAAAGTTTGCTCCGGAATCTGTGGATTTTGCAAAACATATATCTTTCTTGCTACTTCTTGTGTCCACCCATGCTACATAGATATTTCTTCCATTCGCAGAAATGTCAAAGGTTGGTGAGTCAGCGACTGCTGTGCTTGCATCTATTTGCACAGGGCTAGTAAAATCACTTCCTTCTTGTTTTGAAAGGTATATATGAAAGCCTGCGCCTTTATTGCCACAGAAAACAACATGCGGATCTCCGCTTTGAGTAAGTTTAAGTAAAGGCGTACCTCTAAAACTAGTAAATGTTCCATCGTCGACCCTGATTATCTCACCGGCATTGGCTGAAAAATTTCTTAACAGAGTATAGTATACTACCCAATTACCTGCTTCTGTGTGCTCCGTCCAGGCCAGATGTATACGATTGTTGTTTGATATGGCTATAGAAGGCGACTCTGCCAAAAGCAGATTTTCATTTATCAGCCTGGGGGAGTCAAATGTCTCTCCGCCATCACTTGAGGCTGTAAGGTAAATATTGGTATTGCCTCCTTCATCCTGACCTTGATACGCTATAAAAATATTGCCTCTACTGTCGATTGCAATCTGAGGCCTTCTCTGATTAAACCCTCCCAAGTCTTCGTATACCTTTTTACTCTCACTAAAACTGCTACCTGAATCTATAGACTTAGCAAAATAGATATCCCAGTCATTCCCTGTCCCGCCTTTGACCTCCCATGCAACATAGATGTTTTTGGCATTGCCTCCTCCAATCGCAATTGAGGACTGAGGTTGAGTAGTTAAATCAGGGGTTGCAATCGCAGGATCATTAACCCTAACATTTCCCCCGATATCCATCATTTGCGTTATGAAAGAATATTCATAGCTTAGTCGGTTGGTTATTGAGTAAAGGTCATTTGCCTGAATGGATACATTTACTTCTTGCTCAGAATTAAAATCTTCTTGTGAGTCATAAGCTATCAGATAATCCTGCGGCGTTCCTGCTATAAAGGCATAGGGCTGAAAATCTTCCCGTTGTTCCTCTAAAACAACTTCAGGATTTATCAGGTTGATATCCTCACCGTTTACCTCTAAAACAATGGAATCTCTATCTACGCCGCTAAGGGTATCTTTTATATGCAGTAAGATATTTGTATCGCAGGGTATTTGTGCTGTCCCGTTCTGTGGCTTTAAGTCTTCAACAAATGGCAGAGAAAAATCGCCTGTTCTGGTATTTGCCGACACAGAAGGGCTATATCTGCCGATGTCATCATAGGAAAAGGCTGAATAATAGTAATGGGTATATTCTTTTAGGCTCTCATCCTCATAAGATGTAAGGGATGAATCAACCACGAGTTCCCCATCAGTAATGTTCGTAGGCGCAGAATCAGTGCTTCTTCTAATCACCACACCTGCATAATCATCAGATACAGGTCTTTCCCAACTGAGGGTTATGCTAAGTTCCGTATCGCTGGCAGTGGCAGTAAAGTTTACAATTTGGTCCGGGTCTTGTGTGTCGCCACTGGTTACCTCTTTTTGGGCATAATCATCTGACCAATTCTGTATATCATCATGAGACCAGGCCCTATAGTAATACTGGGTTTTCTCTTCAGGTACAGTATCTGTAACTGAGGTACCAGAACCGTAATACACTTGCGTACCATCATTTCTATCAGATGGATAACTGTCTGTTTTCCTTCTTATCATTGTCATTTCGAAATCTGACTCTGACGGGTTTTCCCATGCCAGGCTAACAACACGGCTGTCAACAGGACAGTTAGCTATTAGGTTAGACACTGCTGAGGGCCCTAGCCTATCTAAAGCGATTGCATCGCTTGCCGTATTGCTTTCATTCTGAACGATATTTCTTACCTTGCAATAAACTGTCTTTTCTCTATCGCCGCTGGATAAGGTAAAGGTAGTTGTTTCCAAGAAGAATTGCCAATCTGAGCCGGCAAAATCAGGATTTTCTGACAAAATCATATCTGCCACTGAACCGCTTACATTTACAGCTACATCTACTACAGGGTCATTTGTCTTTGTAGTCGAGTCTGTGTTTTGATCAGATAACGATATACTAACTAAAATTGGCATTTCTGTAATCAGTTCTATAGTATCACTGACTACGGCACTTTCAACATCAAGGTCGTTTTTAAACTTAGCATAGACAGTCTTGGTTTCATCAGTGTCTGTAAGGAAGGTATGTGTAACGGTTGTGGGAAATGTTGAGGCAACCCATTCCGCATCTGTGAAATTGGAGTCTTCGCTTTTCATGTAGTAACTTCCATTGAAAACACTCAGCTCGACATTCACCGTCTGAGAATTGGTGTATTCAACTGAACCGGTAACCACATCTTTAAGGACAATACTCGGACTGCCCGCAGCAAGCGTTACTATATATATGTCACCGTCTCCGTCTAAATCACTCCAATAGGAAATCCTATTGCCATCAGGCGAATATTGCATATGGCATTGACTGTAATCTTGATCGTCAACCTTAGAAGCTGTGCCGCCTTCTGAGCTTACCTTATATACATCAAAATCGCATCCTGTATACACTGTATTCAAATTAGGATATCCAGATGGATCATAGACATCGTTAGAATCTACGCTGAAATAGACCATTGAGCCACTGCGGGACCAGGAGGTCTCCAGCTTTCCATTAGAAAAGTCTGCTAGCTTAATCAAATCAGAATCCGACCATTGTTCAACTGTTCCTCTTGAACCATCAATAATACTTTCGAGATTGTCTATTGCATATACGCCGCGATGCCCCCCTGGCTGGCCTGATCTATCATTTATGAAGGCGAGCTTTGCTCCATCAGGAGAAACTGAAATACCCACACAACGATCATGCGTACCTCTTAAATCACTTATCCGGAGTTCTTCACCAACAATACTGCCGTTGGTATCGACGGCAACGCAGTATATATCATAATCCTTTGCATAGAATAACCTGCGTTGTTCATCAGGTTGCATCCAGGCAAAAAATGGATTGTTGTAATCTATTGCATCATCACTCAAAAGTGTTTCGACGCCTGAGCCGTCAACATTTGCCAGCATTATTTTTTCTTTATCTGCAGGCCTGGATACAAATGCAACCTTGCTTGCGTCATACGCCCAGCTTAATTGAGAAGACCAAACTACATTATCCGAGTCAGTCGTAACCTGAACGGGCTGGCCAGAACCATCAGCGGTCTTTATGAAGACATTAAAAGCTTCGCTTCCTTCTGCAAATTGTTGTATGAATGCAATTTCTGTACTATCAAGCGACCAGGCCAAAGCCAATTCCCATTCTGCGGTGTCGTGCAACTGCGCACCCTGGCTGATATATACATCATATATCAATACCTCATCACTGCTCTCAGGCTCACCTGTATCAATTCCATCGGTAGGAGTTACTATGCAATGTATCAGGTCTGCGGTATCAAAATTTGCATTGGTTAAGGTTGAATTAGTCTCTCCTGCCATAGCTCCATCTTGATTATGCCACTGATATAAATAACCTTCATCATCTCCATCTACATCATTCCAGCCTGCGGGGGTGGCTGTTAAGATATCGTCTATATAGGATGGGTCTGGAGTTATGGAAACGGATGTTACCGATGGCGGTGAATTAGAGATTGTGATTGTACTTTCTTTTGGTGTACCCTCATCTTCTCCATCTGTTGGTGTGCAGATTATCTTTATCTGGTTATCTTTTTGGAAGTTTGCGTGGTCTAGGGTACTCGATGTAGCACTTTCTATATCATACCAGCTGCCGCCTTGGTTCTCCTGCCATTGGTATAAATAAGCTTCATCATCACCATCTGCATCATACCAACCAGCTGGTATAGCAATTAAGTCTGTTTCTGTGAAGGCTAAAACTGGTATGATGGAAACTGAGGTGATATTGGGAGTCGAGTTAAGTATTGTAACAGTACTAGAAGTAACCATGGTTCCAAAGCTTGCGCCATCACTGGGTTCGACTGTGAAATACCAAGATTCGCCTTTTTGTGTAGCAGTTGATGGAACTGTCGTCTGGTCATTGCAGCCTGCTTGAACTTCTTCATCTCTATACCATCTTATTCGGCTACCGCTTTCTGGGTCACTATCTGGGTCAGAGTAGGTGTAGTCAGCTCTTATGGTATCGGTTGTCTTTGGATTTGATGGTGTAATGGATAAATTAGATGCCGTTGGTATAAAGTTATCTATCTGGACCTGAACTGTACCAGCTGTACTATAAGCTGTCCCATCATCACCTCTTACTTCACATCTCCAGATTTCATTTCTTGATGTAAAAGTTGCTAAGACTGTATTAGTAGTAAGGCCTGCCTGTAATTCACCATCTTTGTACCAGGCATAGGAGTATGAGATTGGGTCGCTGTCTGAGTCTGTGCTGTGACCTGTTATAGCACAGATTAGGTTATCATCTGTTGTAGGTGAACTTGGTGTTATATCTACTGTTGGTGGTGTTGGTACTGCATTTGATATGGTAATTATATCTTCTTGAGAAGTTCCCTCATCTTCTCCGTCTGTTGGTGTGCAGATTATCTTTATCTGGTCATCTTTTTGGAAGAAGGAACCAGTCAGGGTGTTGGAAGTTTGGTCATCTATCTCTTCCCATTCATCACCATCATATTCCCACCACTGATATATATAATCTTCAGATGCTCCCTCTGCGTCATTCCAGCCGGAAACTACGGTAGTCAGCGTAGAGTTAGTATAGGCCGGATCTGGAGTTATTGAGACTGATGAAATGGTGGGTGCGTCATTAACGGAATCCACGGTTATGGTAAATATATCCTCATCATAAAGGCCACCTCTGTCAGTAACGCGGATAGTAACCTCGCTTGTGCCAAACCAATTTCCCGTAGGCGCTATGTCTATATAGCGGTTTGAATCAATGGTCACGCCACAGTCTGGCTCTGTGTTTGCGGTAATGCTAAATACCATCTGCGCATCAGTGTCATTGTCATCTTGTGCATATGTCCACAGGTCTGTTATATCATTAGCGGTTGTATCTTCGTCTAAATCCCTATCAGGCAACCCTATTATTGTCGGAGCTTCGTTCGGGTTTGCATCTATTTCTATTTCTTCAGAAGCCGCTCCCTCAACAGGAATATGATCTGAATTAACAGCAGTCACCAAATAATAGTATGTATTACCTTCTTGTACTCCTGTATCAATGTAACTTGTGGAAGCTATTGATGAGCTGTTTAATCTGATAAATCCACCGCCTGATTCTTGACTGCGGTAAATATTATAACCGGCGATATCTCCGCTCACCACATCCCATGTCAAAGTAACGTCATTGCCAGATAGGATGGAGGCACTGATATTTGTTGGCGTAGCAGGCCGTGTAATTTCAAGAAATAAGCGGCCAGTACGGTAATATCTTTCCTGTAATGTATTATAGGCAAGTCGCGTATGCACATTATCCACACTATCTCCATTATCTTCAATAAACACCAGGCCGTAGAATTCTTCATTAGAGTAATTATCCGGTGCCACACCATCAACGGAAACCGCCCAACCACCTGCATCATGCTCCGATACTGAACCACTGGAAAACTTCCACCACTCATCTGAATACTCAAAAACACTACATCCTATGCAATTCTCTGCAACAGATAAATCGTTCCATAGGTCCCCATCCCACGCTGCCTGAGCACTCTGGTCCTCAGTACCAGTATCATCATCATAAGCATCCACGCCAAACTCTGTTATGAATACCGGCTTATGGGTTTTCTCAAACACATCAGCAAAGGCAAAGTTAATATTCTCACCCCGAGGCCTATAAAAACTAAGTCCCCAGACATCTACATATGTCAAAGAATCATCATCTGCTGCCTTTTGAGCATATCCAACATATCCAATACCTGCATTGTCTATTAAGACAGGATGATAGCTCCCTCCTTCTTCTTCATATGCTATTTGGGCAAGTTCATTTGCAAAAGAATACCAGTCACTGAGGTCATCTCCAGCATATACCCTATTCTGTTCATTTCCTACAGACCATATTAGAAGATTTGGGCTATCTTTAAAATCGTTTACATATTCCCTGAAGGCTGTCTTTATTCTATCCTTAACGCCAGAGTCTGTAAAATCTTCCGAGCCATCTATGTAAAATCCTGCCACAACCATAAGACCATGCTGTGTTGCCTCATACATCATTTCAGAACTTACCTCTGACCAAGTTTTTATAGTATTCACACCCATTGCTTTAATAAGAGGAAAATCCCTTTGGAATATTGCCGATTGCGTCTTATCCCAACTGCCCCCATGTTGGCCTACTGGTGTCGGCTGATAGCCGACGGATTTAGCAAAAAATGGCTGGCCATTAATACAAAGTTTATTACCTATTATTTGCACCATTCCCTCACTTGGCGGTTTTACGGTTGGAAGATGCGCGCTGTCCACAGGCTCAAGTGAAGGATCGTATTTAAACATGATGTCATCAATATAGATAGTCCCTGATGCGTTCATAAATATTAACGCAACAGAATATAAATCATTAATACTGTAGTCTTTATATGTAAAATCTGACAGGGGTATGTCAATAGTCCTCCAAGTACCATCCACAGTAGAATAATCTGTCAGGTTAACGCTCATTCTTCGCGCTGGCACCTCATCATTGTCTTCCAATTTTAAAACGATATCTGGATTGACCTGCTCAGATTTTATTCTTAGAGAAAAGACATTGTATTTTCTAGCATTCAAGAAATTGGGTTTACCATTTGCAAAACAACTATACCAATAATCATTTTCGCTATCCCACGTCAACCTATGCGTGCCATCTATGTCTTCTTCTTCACAGGTTGCGTCATCATCTGTATAAAACCCCATGCTGTTGGAGAATTGCTGGTCATCCTCAAAATCATCTACCACCAAATTAGCACTTCTAACAATCGGCTCATTACAAACGCCTACTGAAGGATAACGCACATTCTCACCACCGTTACTTGTAAACATAAAATAATAGTTGTGAATACTGCCTTCTGCAAAAGTCCTCGAATAGCTATAGGTCCCTTTATCAGCTGACCCGCTAATCAGGCTTAAAGGATAAGCAACGCCATCTACAAAGACATCCTTTGCAGAAGGTGCATTACCCGCGGCGTCGTAATAATAAACGCTGAATTCATACGTCTCATCAACCCCTGAAATCCTTGGCGTGACCTTCGGTGAATACAGCATTACAGAATCATTTGGTAAGGTTACATCCGGACCTTGATAATCGCCTGCTATTGGCAATCTGACTTCATATTCACCATCTGAAAACACAAAATAGTACCTATGGTTTGCTAACTCCCAGAGTTGCGTTGTAAAGGTATAGGTACCATTATACGCCTCACCTGAACTAAAACTCATCTGATATTCAAAACCATCTATGACTACCTTCTTAGTGGTTGGTAAGTTTAATTGCTGATCAACATAGTCCACGCTAAATGTAAAATCAGTCATGTTATCACCTGAAGAAGGAGTTACTGAAGGTCCTAAAAGAACCGGTGGTGTATTTAGGCCATCGTTTGGTGCCCCAGGGGTGGGACTGTCGTCAAAATCTTCAACATCATCATTTTCATCAGACCAATCTTCGCCATCAGGAAACCGGTAGATAGACTCATCTGCTTGGGTAACAGAATATGATCTAGCCTCTATTACAGTCATTTTATCGGGACACAGGAAGTTTACTGTATCTCCGCTATTATTCAAAAAGGTCCCAGGAAGATTTATCACAAAATATTCATCATTATTTTCATCGTCGTCATCGGTTGGAGCAATTGGCTCATCAGCAGAAATAACAACAGCATTTCTCCCGGCACCTCTAACATCATCTATCCAACAACCATTTATATCAACTGGTAAGGCTCCCTTATTATAGAGCTCAACCCATTCGGTCAACTGCAATCCTATATTGGGAAGGAATTCATTTATAACAACATCTCCGTATACATCTGCGCTATTTTGTATAGTTACAGTACTGGAATTTACAGCTGTCCCGGAATCCGTGGAGTCAGAAGGTGTAATCTCACAATATAACTGATCCCCTGCTTGAAAGTTGCTCGAATTACAAGTTTGTGTTGTGGGCATCCCAGCGGCAGAGTCATTCTTATACCACTGATAAAAATACAATTCTGCATCACTATCTGCATCGAGCCACCCAACAGGCTCTGCAGTAAGCGTGGCACCCTCAAATGGCGTAGCCGGAGACACAGAAACAGAATCTATGGATGGTGGTGAGTTAACAACTGTCGGCCCTGTATATAACCCAACCTGGCCTGTTGCTGCATCAGTATCATCTGAAGCGGCAAACTGATAGGTGTGTGTAACGCTCTTGGCTAAAGTCCCTGCTGGCAGTGTATATTCGTATATACACCCATCGGTGTAAGTTGTATCCCCGAAATTTTGTTTATTCATTGTTTGAGCCGAACCACCATCTATGGAAACCGTTGGCGTCCCATCAGCAGGTTCATCGTTATCTGCATCAGTATATGTTATCTCGTACTTAAACAATGCAGTAGTAACACCTGAAGCAGGTGCAAGCGAACCACCAGAAAGCACAGGCGCACTATTAGAAATGATACTTACGTCAACCACATTACTCCAGTCACCGTTGAAACCTTCTGATACATTTTCGCCTCTTACTCGATAATAGTAGATAGTATCAGAGCTCACTGCATGCTGAATGGGGCTGCTGTTGGTATCAACTTCATAGTCAGTATAAGTGCTGAATGAGGAACTTGTGGATTCTTGCAATCTATACCTGGAGGCATAAGGTACGCTATTCCAGTTTATGGTATATGAGTCTGGGGAAGGAACCTCTTCGCCTGGGTCTTGCAGCGTGGGAATTGGAGGTGTATGGTCACTCTCTGATGTTACTGTAAGGTCATAGTTAGTCAATGGGCCTGACCTATCTTGTGACTCTTCTATCTTGATAAAATAGGTCCCATTTTCTATGAAGAGCCACTCTATTAGTGCTTCGTCTCCATCAGTGTCACTTCTTAAGAGGGTAGCCCCATCTGAACCATAAAGATACAACTCAGTACTACAGGAGTCTCCAAGATTCGATGTAGTAATTGTATATTTGTAACCTATCTCTGCAGAAAATTCAAGCCAGTCAACATCTCCGCTCTGGAAGAAATTATGTGTTTGAAGCCAGTCATTAGGAGTGATTTCTGTAGCAGATGAGAAAGTATTATCATCTTCGTAATGGTCAATAGGAACTCCGCCTGGGATTACCTGCTGTAGAAGAAATCCCCCGTCTTCTCCGCAAACAGTAATATCCCAATCTACTAGAACTTCTGTACCTGTAACAGACCAGTTATCATGCGCCTTAACATAATCTGCACTTGCGGTTTCAAGATAGCCAACAGCAGCTAAGCCATGGCTAACCTCTGAACCATCAAACCAGTTCGGATAATTATAGACAAGAAAGAGTGTCGGCCGGCCAGCGTCTATCTCATTTTTCAAAGCTACAAAAGACGGAGAAAATAAGTCACCCTCATCCTCAATAAGGGTATTTACCTCAAATCCCAAATTGTTTCCATAACTAGAATGATTACAAAACAAAACAATGCCATCTCTTTGCTCAGTGGCAGTAACGCCCTCTGACCCCGGGGTCCACCCCATGGCCTGGCGCAAGTCCGCCACTATACCATCGCTCTCTGAATGATATGATGTCGGACCAATGGCGCCTGCGGTGCTATCTCCATGGTCTATGAGATTCCAGTATGGAGAGCTTCCATCGTAACTATGATTATCCCAGTACCCCATTACATCCGCAGCAGAAACAGCAGCACAGTCAGTATCTATCTGATTGTAATCCGGAACTCCGGAAATACTCCCACTCTGCGAAGATTGTGTATAGACTGTTAAATTATAAGTTACATCATTTCCAGAACGCCCTTCTTTCTCACCTAATGCAACATAATATGTTTCGCTACTTCTGCATAGCCAACATATCTTTGAACCCAAGCCGGTGCCGGAATCATCATCCACATACAAAGGTTGGTACTCACTATCAAACAAAATCATCTGCGTATCACAGCTACCTTGCAAATCCGCAGTCTCTATAACATATCTGGTACCTTCTGTCGCATCAAATTGAACCCAATCTTCATCATTAGAATTATGAAAATTATGCAGTTGGTAAGTATGGTTAGTTGGAATTATTGTTTCTTGCCCAATACTACCATCAGGCTCATAGGCATCAGGGGCAGCTAAAACACTCCCCTGCCAACCTGCCATAATTATGCCTGCGGCTAAAAGGTAAAATATTATTCTGATGGTAGGTCTTTTATGAAATCCCATTTTTTCTGAGTTTTTTTCCGTTTGAACTTGAGTCTTTTCTTCCTTTTTAATCCTTTTCGCGTTGTCTTTTTAAATCTCAAGGGGTCCACTAAAATACTCTTTTTCTCAGCAGTCACCTTTTTTCTGCGAAGGGTTTTCCTACCCTTGCTAACAGGTGGTACGGCCGATAGCTCTGACTCTACTACCTCTTCAAACTCAAATGTAAAATCAAACAGACCGTAATGGATAAGTTTTTTCAAGCGGATGTTCTGAGACTTAAGTTGTTTCCGTGCTACTTCTCTGGCATCTTCTAATCCTACGATATGGGGTGGGAGACCTCTGTACATCTGCATGATAGGAGGTCTACCAGATGTAGCTGAAGTTATCACTGTAACAAAATCCTGCTCTTGGCGCATCCTGGTCCATGCCTTACTAATCTTACCTGCAATAACAGCTCGCTGGGCAGGGGTAGTCTGATTCTCTTGCGCCAACTGCTCTTCAAGCTCTATTCTTTTGGTCCTTTCAGCAGCAGTTTTACGAATTACATCATTTAAATTTGGCCGCTGGCCGCTACCTGAATAAAAAGTAACTACATAAGCTGAAGGATCATCATCTACGTTATAACATGTCCGGATTTGCCAAAACTTTAGCTGGCCAAATACCTCTTGGGCATAATGCAGGGCTGCCTTTTTAGCCAATCTTACAGGCACAAAATCTCCTTCTTCCTGGCCATAACAAGTAGAAAAAACAAATATATTAGCAGCTATTAATATGTTAAATATTAGAAAATATCTTTTAATTCCATTCTTTATTCGCGGCATACTTTTCTCCTAAATTATGCAAAAAACGGCCTTAATATTGTATTTATTAACAAAATATTAGTATATACCCCCCACTAGTGTCCGGTTCAGAAATTCCTATTTTGCATAACTTATTGAAATGGAT
>CAZCCH010000006.1:0-80126 GCA_964497315.1 uncultured Planctomycetia bacterium | reverse complement strand
TTAATTGTCAATAGTTCTTTGAAAATTTATCTTTACTTCTTATAGTATGTCTTTATTACTGATCTAAGCCCTTACTATTCTGCAGAATAGACTGATATCGTTCTATCCAGTAAGACGCTATGCGCTCTGGGGTTTCAATCCAGAAATCTGAACGTGATACGATATGCTCCCATAACTGAAAGTATGTTTTTGACCAACCGGGGAATAAAATTCCATCGAATGCATAGTCGTGTATATTTATTAATAGACATCCACCTTGTTCAATCGTCTTTTCAGTAACGTTCTGCAATATTGTGCTAGCATTGCCGGGATTATAATTACGATATCCAAATAAATGATTATCCATCCAGGCAGTGGGAAGCTGTAATACCCCTAACTGGCGTCTCTGCTTTTGATGAAACGGGAAGAAGGGCCATGATAGTCCGCGCCTCCAACCAAGATACCGTTCATGACTCAATGATGCGTCATACTTAAGACCTGCCTGCTCATGCAATAATAACGTACTCTCTGGGCATTCAGGATTCAGGTGCCAATAGTGATGGCGATTTCCGTGTATGTCCTGGCCAACAACTTCTTCGAGTAAACTCTTTTCAGCGATAATCTTCTCTTGGCTTTCGAAAGCTTTATAGCTAGCATGAAGACCTACCTCAAACCCCTCTGCAACTAAATATTTCAACAAATCCTTATACCGCTTAGACCTGATATTGTAAAAAGTATCTGGAGTGCCGGCAATATATTTAAACAGTGAACCCTGTTTGGCCGAAAAGTAAAATGCAGATCTAGTATTCAATCTCTTTTCTAATGAAATCCAAGACTCGAAGTGCCAATGATTTCTTCTTTCCGTGAAGACTGACATAGCAGCTTTGAATCCTTTCAGTCTATTACGATGAAGAATCCGTAATGGTTCCAACCATCTAATAACTTCTGGATAATCTACATCGTGGCTAACGCATGCAGCCGCTTGTTTTCCATTTGGCCAACGCCTAATTTGAGGCTCAAAACCTAAATCCACCAACATAGTTTCTAAATTTAAACTAATACTAGAAGCAAGTGCTTCACACAAAGTATTTTTATAAGGTAAATATTTATCTAAATGAAAGTGACCATGCTTGTTTCTGTTTAGATGGGTTTCCTGCTTGCCAGTGGCTAACCAAAAAACATAGAAAATGATATCCAATTTAAATATAAGACATCCGTCAGTAGAACAGAAGGGTTGCGATGGGACATCTTTATGTTGAAAAACAGGGTAGAGCCATCCATTAAAATTCTCCATTTTTTCAAATTGATGCTCTGATGCATGCTCCCAATAATCTTTATTGCCCTTAATGCATAATTTGCTATTGCCGCGAGACTCTCCCTCAACCACATAGGCAATATCACAATCAGGATCGTTAACAGAAGTCTCCTCCCATGGTAAGCCTATAGTTGAGAGTAGCATCCGCCAAGTCCAATAAATTTCAGGGCCGTACTTATTTCTAAGCCAAGGGCCTATGGCGATCTTTAATCTTCTAGTATCGTTTTTCTTAATCACTTTACAAAACCTGTTAATTTTAAAAAAGTCGAAGCAGAGGCTTTCAGTTCTTCGCGTGACCTTATCTTAAGAAAGCGCCTCAAAAGATATGAAGGCCGCATATAAAATCTTCTGTAGGCCTTCTTGTAATAAGACATTAATGTCTCTGTATCCAGGCCTGCCAGATTCATCACTGGATAAGCGGCGTGGTACAACGACCAATCCTCGGTCTTCAAAACACCCGTATCCTTTGCCCATTTAAACATAGCTGTGCCGGGATAAGGGGTGGTGATGTTAAAAAGTGCTATATCCAAATTTAATTCCAACGCAAACCTAAGCGTCTTTTCTAATGTTTGAGGCGTTTCGCCCGGAGAACCAAACATGAACATGCCCCGCACGTCTATGCCTGTTTTTTTTGTCACATCCACCACCTCTCTGACTTTCTGTGATGGAATAAATTTTTGCATTCTCTTTAAGATGTCCTCGTCTGCCGACTCTATGCCATAGCCAATCTGGTGACAGCCGGCCTTTTTCATCAACTCAAGAACTTCTTTATTTACGCAGTCCATACGTGACATACAGCTCCATGTAATGTTTATTTTTTCCTCAATCAGGATACGGCATAACTCCTTTACGTTCTCCTTGTAAACGGTGAAGGTATCATCATAAAATGTTATCTCTCTAATCCCGTGATTTCTCTTGAGCAGCTTCATCTCATCTGCTATGTTCCTAGCAGAACGAGTCTTTATCTTTTTCCCGAAAAATCTATAACAAAACGTACACCGGCCGGGGCAGCCTCGTGTTGTAATAAGGCTGGCTGCGGGCAAGCGTTTATAATTCCCTAAGGACGGTATATATTTCTTCATGGGAAACAGATGATAAGCTGGAAACGGGATAGAATCAATATCATCTATCGGTTCTCTTGTAGGGTTATTTATTATTCTACCGTTATCTTTATAGGAAAGTCCTTTTATCGAGACATCCTCTTTACCGAGTACTAACTCCGTAAATGTCTTCTCGCCCTCACCCCTGACAACATAATCAACAAACTCGTTCCTGAGCACTTCTTCCGGCATGATTGTAGGGTGCGCGCCACCCATAACGGTTTTGGCGTTCGGTAAAGATTGCTTAAGTAAACCGGCTATATCGCATGCAGACTGAATCTCAGTGGTAGTGGAGGTTAGCCCAATATAATCCGGCATAAAACCCTTTGCTGTATTAATCAGCTCTTCTCTGCTGCTGACTTCTGCCTGGAGGTCCATCGCCTTTACCTCTATCTGTTCTTTTTCTAGGCAGGCAGCAATATAACCCAACCCCATGGGCATGATGCTTCTTTTTATAAGCTTCCAGATATTACCCTTGTTGAAATTTCGGTTAGGATTTATCAGTAGTACTCTCATTTGCATGGTCCTTTCACTTTTTTATACCTAAGCGCAGATAGATAAGCGGGCTCAAAATACTCCACCAGTCTATTATGGGCACCATCTTGGTATAACCTATCTTCTCGTCAGGGTATTTTTTGGTAACCGGCACTTCTGTAACCTTATAACCGTATTCTACGGCCTTGTAAAACAGATATGGTTCAAGCTCATAGCGGTCAAGCCATCTTTGCCATAGGTTGATACGTTTATCTTTAAAAATAGAGGCCCTGAAGGCGCGAAACCCGTTTGTCCCGTCAGAAACTGGAAATCTTATAAAGACCTTAAATATCAGAGAATAGATCCCTGTGGTTATCCACCTGAAAATAGGTATGTTGACGCGTTCGCCCCCTGCTATATAGCGAGAACCCTGCACAAAATCAAAATGATCACTGATAATAGGGGCCAAGAGCCTCTTTATCTGGAAGGATTCATCTTGGTCGTCGCCGCCCATTACAACAATAATGTCAAATTTATTCTCAAGGGCATAATCTATTCCTGTCCTGATAGCCGCACCAGCTCCTTTATTGTGGTCATGTGTTATAACCTTTGCACCTACTTGCTTGGCTTCAAGCTCTGTGTTATCCCTGGAGAAATCATTGACAACCAATACCTCATTTATATCACCATTTTCCAACATCTTTATCTTTGAAACTACTCTACCTATCTTTCCTTCTTCATTATAAGCAGGGATAACTACAACTACTCTTTCTCTATTGTTCATACTCTTACCTTTTTCTTTAGTTTTCTAAATACTGTCTTCGCACGTAATATTTCCTCAAAAGAAGGCTCTCCGAAGCTAGAAGCACAGGATGAATCCTGGGGTATGCCAATCACCTTGCCTTCTTCAAATAGAGAAATTGCCTCTACTGTCTTCCTGGCGCCTACGCGTACTGTCTTATAGCGAATAGATGTAAAATTGTCCTTTGGTTCTATGTAAACCTTCTCTTGTAAAATAATATCTCCAGCATCAAGTGCCTTTGTTGCAAAATGTATAGTAACCCCGAGATGGTCTAAATCATTGTTGTAAATAGTCCAGAATTCTGCCTTAGAACCCCTGTATTTAGGAAGCATACTTGAATGGATATTAATTGCTGCTAGCCGTGCGGTCTCTAAAACATGTCTTTGTAAAATAGAAGTCCCGCAGATAATGATTATGTCCGGACTTAAATTTTTTAATAAGTCTACGCTGTCTTGTGAATTTAAATCATCCATTAAATATACTGGCGTTTTGTATCGTTTAACGATATCCCGGAAAAAGAAAAACTTTCTTTCTTTAGACCTACTTGTTATTCGTTCTAAAAACCATCCCAATATATGCCTTAATTCATATTTTGAACGGAACGCTTTAGTAAATACCGCATTGACCAAATAGCTAATTCCCCAAGCCTTTACCTTTTGCAAAAAGGACATTTTCTTTTTTTCTGGTTTAGCTTTGTTGCAAGTGGAGTTTTTTGCGGATTCTATGACAATGCCCACAAGATCTTTTTTGTTTTCTAAGATTTTATTTGCAACATATGGGCCGGAAAAACCATATCTAGTTAATATTGCAATCCTTTTGCTCATTATGACTGCATCCTGTATTCTGCAAAAGTTAGACTTTTTAGTTTTTTGCTATTCCTTAAATAATCCAAAATGCCTTCTAGTCTTTTGAAAAAGTCCTGGATATGCTTTTCTTTTTGGTAGTTCGGGTTTCCATCTAAGATCATATCGCTTGAGTGAAACATCATAGTAAGTACCGGAACTCCTTCGGCAACCAATGAATCTACCAATTGCATCATCTCTGGAAGCGAAGAAACCGAAGGCCTCAACCATAAAATCTTCAATAGATTCAACTTACTTAATATCTGATAAGGCAGGGTGTGCCCCCTGCTTGCAAAATAATACTCTTTAAAGAATTCCCTTGCTTTTTTTGAGAAATTAATTGAAACAGGGACTTCAAGAACCTTGCTTTTACCTTCAGAGCAAACGTCGTCATAATCCAAATAATATGGTAGTCGTGGAGCCCTTCTAAAATCGAGGCCACCCACATGCTCCCAAGAAACTAATGGTGTTATAGAGCTATCTACAAGATAGCCTAATTCCTCTAAAATACCTACTGACCTATTATCAAACCCCCAGCGGCCTGCCCTGTATGAAATAGGTTTTAGCTGAAAGGTATCTTCTATTGTTTTTGTTAATAGTTTAAGCTTTTCCTTAACCTCTTCTGTGCCTAAATGATGCGGAGGTGTAGTATCGCGTACATGTTCTTCTTTAATTGGTGGAGTAGACCAGGGGTGAAAATGTCCACCTACTTCACACTTTTTATCTTTTAAGATCTGCTTTATAATCCCAGTGCTCTCTGCATCCCTTGCTACGGGGTAGCTTACCAGATAAACAGGCCGCACGTTGTATTTATCAAATAATTTCTGCAGATAAGGTATTTTCTTAATATTATCCAGGTTTACCTGTTTTCTACTTTGGTAATCCCACTGGTTGTCACCTTCTGTATCTATGGTTACTATTAATTTTGGTATAGTCATTTTCTGGCTAATTCCATATAAAGGTCTTCAAGTGTTTTAAAGTAAGTCTCTGGAGAAAATTCTTTAAAGACCCTATTGTGGCCTTCTGAGGCAATCCTGGAGGACTTATTGGAATCGTTCAGAAGTCCTCTAATTGCTCTTGCCAATGATGCAGAATCAGCTGCAGTAAAAAGTATTCCATTCTCACCATCTTCAACTAACTCTGGCATACCGCCTGTATTTGCAGCAACAACTGGAATTCCACATGCCATGGCCTCTATGAGTGCCATGCCAAATCCTTCACATATAGACGGCATGGCAAATACATCCATGGCCTTATAAAGATATGCTACATCCCTTTGGGCATTCATCAAGATAACCTTTTTATCTATGCCAAGTCCCCTGGCTCTTTTTAAAAACCCTTCTTTTATGCCAAGCGGGTCCCTGCCTGTTATTAATAACCTTATCTCTGGAAACTCCTCCTCCAGTAATGACACTGCATCAATTAAATATTCATATCCCTTGCGCGGGTCAAAGCGACCGATACTTCCTATGACAATGTTTTCTTTGTCAAACCCAAGCCTCTGCCTGGCAACCTCCTTTGTAATAGTGCCATTAAACCTATTAAAATCAACTGCATTGTGCATTACTGTTATCTTGGAGGCATCTATTGATTCTTGCGATGTCAAAAAATCCCTGACTGCATTTGAAACGGCTATTATCTTATGTGTCTTCTTAGCAAGAATCCTATCAAGCAATATATGGCGTGCCTTCTTCCAAGTATAAACCCCATGCTCTGAGGAAAATATTGTAGATACCCCTGCTAATATAGCTGCTATCCTGCCATGCAAGTTGGCATAAAATGTATGCGTATGAATTACATCGGGTTTCTGGGTACGTATATAGCTGGTAAGCTTCAGCGTGGTGATAATATCAAACATGCCTCCTTTTCTATTTAGGGCCTTGAGGTCTATACCGTAATTTCTAATCTCATCTGCACAGATACCTGGGTTCTGAATACATACCACCTTCACGTCATGGCCTTTATTTTTAAGTTCTTTTGCAGTCATGACAAGCAGCTCTTCAACTCCCCCGATATCAAGATGTGTAACGATATGCAATATCTTCATTATTATCTCTTCTTCAATAAATAAGCACAGGTTACATGGCCTTTGCTCTGCAGCGGGAACATATCTGCCAGGCGATGAAAAAAACTTGCCAATTTCCAAAGCTTAACCGATGTATGACCGTGTGGTAACTCTTCATATTCCTTGCCAGCAAAGACAATGTTAACAAGTAGCATCTCAATCTGGGCTATAACCCGCCGGCCGATTGGACGAAAATCTCCTACGTTAAAGCCCGTACCTTCAAAAAGTTCCCTCCACTGGTTTGATTTAAGCACATTTATGTGCCCGTATGCACCTATCCCAAACTTTGCCAATTGCATATTTTTATTACGCCTGAAAAAATTTACTGGGTCATATAAAAATGGTACTTTATCTCTCTCGGGGACTTCGATTATGCCTCCTTTTTGGCATACACGATGTGCCTCCCTAATTGCGGCATCAGGGTTTTTTAGATGTTCCAGCACGCTACGGCATACAAACGAACTAAAGGCATTATCCTTAAAAGGTAATCTTGTTATATCTGCCGCCACAAAAAATTCTTTTTTACCTGTAGTGCCTGATTTTAAAAGTGAGAATGAGCTGTCTACGGCAACGTATGTCACATTAAAAAGATTAGCATGGACCCCCGTACCCGACCCCAGGTCAATAACGGGGCCACATTCAAAAAATTTCTCTTTCTGCTTTTTCAGGAAAACAGAAAATTCCCTGAAGGCACAACTATAGCTATAAGCCAGAAATCTCTTATCTATCATATTAATCTATATCAGAATGGTAATGGAAAACGTAATGCGCCTGCGTTATTCTAAAACCAAACTTTTGATACGTTTGTAGCGAAGGTATATTAGCAAGTTGCGTCGCAACCTGCATCCTACCAGTACTCCCGCAACAGTGTTTTTCACAATAACTCATCATATCGCCGGCTATTCCCTTCTGCTGGAATTTCTTATCAACGGCAATCAGGTCTATAGAAAAAAGTCCTTGTTTCTTTTGCACTAACTGCAAAAATCCAACAACTATTCCATCGCATAAAACTACCACCATACACTTTCCTCTCTTGCCGGTGAAAAAACCTCTTGCCCATTCGGCCTTTATGGTATTAGCAAGTTGTGGTGGAAAGTTTTTATCTGCATGAAATCTTGAAAATACAAAAGTTTCCCTAGCAATTTCGATTACGCGCTCTTCATCTTCGGGTTTGGCAAGGCGCAAAACGGTATTTCCACTAAATTCATGGTCTTTAAAAACAGGTTTATCTAAAACAACCTGTGTATCCACTAAGTTAAATTTTTTCTTTACCAAAAAGTTGGCTTCGGTCAATGCAGCAACCGGAACCTTGGAATAAAGAAATGCCTTCTTTGAACATAAATCATCAAGCGTGGAAGCGGCATTGCCTTTAATAAGATTTTCGTCCACTAAAATATTATAAGCTTCATATTTCAATATATCCGATAGCCATTCATCATAAATAATATTTTTCATCTGTTCCCCTTTATGAACATACCATGCCATCTCATAAACGACAAAAGCACATTCAGCCTGAATGAATTGTCTGATCGTTTTTCATAGTGATCGTCCATCAGTTTTCTCACGTATGGATAGTTAAAATATCCTATATCCTTTAAGTGCTTTTCAGAAAGGTTTTCTTCCAAAAACGGCTTCAGACTGCTGCAAAAGGCATCTGCCAAAGGAGACAGCAGGCCTCTCTTGCGTCTTTTTGACACACCTTTTGGAAGATGCGCCCTATAGCTCTCCCTTAGGCAATATTTCGTGCTAAACCCTTTAATCTTATGTTTGGTGGACACCGACCTACAGAACTGTACGTACCTCTGGTGTAAAAAGGGAGGTCTGCATTCAATCGAATGCGCCATGCTCAGGTTATCAAACATCCTAACAGCATTCTCTATCAGGAATAGGTTAAAATCAGAACGCATGTATCTCTCCTGCAGTGAAATGCCTTCCCGCGGAATATCCTTGAGCTCTCTTTCATAAAACAAGAAGCTATCCAGGTCATCTTTACCCAGTTCATTTATGAAATCACGCGATAGGAGTGCTTCCTTTTCCATATCTGTAAAGATGGTCCTCCACCAGTAATGCCCTTTATCCGGGTTTTTAAACAATGCGCCTTCGGTAAATTTTTTAGATAGATAATCAAAGCTGTATAGACCATGGCTGACCGGTAACATGTTAACTGCACCATGAATTGCCTTGCGCAAAAAAAGCGGCAGCCTCTGATAATACCTATTAAACACATCGGCTATATAAGTAAAATAGCCACCCAGTAATTCATCGCCACCTGTCCCTGAAAGCACAACCTTAACGTGGTCCGAGGCCAGCTTAAAAAATAAATACACCGGTATGGCTGCCGGGTTGGCACTTAATGAATCATGGTAGTATACTACCTCATCGTAATACTTCGGTAGTTCGTCTTTTTTAAACCTAGACTGTATATTCTCTACTGCAAAAAACTCTGACACAAATCTTGCCTGCTGGGATTCATCAAAACTCAGGTCATCAAAACCTACTGTAAAGGTCTGTATCCTCTCCTTGCAGGCATTTTTCATCTCATGGAGCACAACATTTGAATCCATGCCACCGCTTAATACCAAGCCAACAGGCACATCTGCTACCATTGAAGACTTAACGGCATTGCCTGTCTCTGCGCGCAGCATATTGAAAAAATCCGCTTCCCTCAAGTTATCCGTCGTATCTATCCTGTTAGCTCCAGCATAAGTAAACTTATCTTCGCGGAGGTTTCCCCTTAAATCCACTAAGAGCCTTGTTCCTGGTCTGACATGCCTTACTCCCTCAATAATAGTCTCCGGCCCAGGAGTATAAAAATAGCTTAAAAAGTGATACAGGGTCCTCTTATTCATTTGCCTTGGCACCATCCCGGATGCCAACAGGCCTTTTATTTCCGAGGAAAACAAAAAATATCCAGCGCCTTTATAATAATAAAGCGGTTTTATGCCAAAGCTATCCCTGACAAGAAAAAGCAGGTTTTTCTTTTTATCCCACAGAGCGAAGGCAAACATACCCTCAAGTTTTCCCCATAGGCTTTCACCCCAGTGCCGGTAACCCAATGCTATAACCTCAGTATCCGTTTGAGATTTAAATTCATACCCAGCCCTTACCAGCTCTTCTTTTAACTGCTGGTAGTTATATATCTCTCCGTTGTAGACTAAAACGGTATTGCCCGCCTCCATGGGCTGATGACCCTTCTCAGACAAGTCAATGATGCTCAGTCTTCTGTGTGCAAGACCGATAGCAACCTCTGGGTTAGCCCTCCCCAGGTAAATGCCTTCATCATCCGGACCCCTGTGCTTGACTGCCTCTGACATTTGCCTCAGGGCATTTTCTTTAACTTGGCCATTGAATGATAGAAATCCGCTTATTCCACACATATACCTTATTAAAACCTCGCAATAGTCTGTGCCAGAAATCTCATTATGTTATATTCAAACATAAAATTGTGCAGGTCATATCTCAATCTAAACCTTAAAAATGGTGCATACAATGCTTTTGCAATCTTGTACGATATCCTCAAAACCCTTCTATACCTTCCAAAAAACCTTTCTTTATCATCTATAACCAACCCTGCCATATATAGCATCTTTATATAAGAGAGGTAACCCCGGCTATACCAGGGCATGGTAAATTCATTCTCTTGATCGAGCCTAGCCCAGCCCTCAGCATCGCCAGGTGGCATGAAACCGTTCTTTAGCGCTTCATCGTACAGCGCCGAGCCAGGATATGGTATGTACCGTGATGGGCCAATCAAGATGCAATTTTTATTCTCCTTTACCAAGGTCTGCATAAAATCTTTTGTCTTGTGCAGGTCTTCTATGGTTTCATAGGGAAATCCTGTAAGTAGATTATATAAAGGTCTTATATCGCAGGAAGCTGCCAGCAACCTGTTGGCCTCTAAAGACTGCTCTACAGTAATGCCCTTTTGCATAAAATCAAGCATCCTTTGCGAACCGGATTCAACACCCACATGCAGGGTCTCAACGCCAGCGCTTCGAAGCAGCCGAAGGTCTTGCCCGGATAATTTAAGTATATCGTTTACCCTCATGCCGCGAACGCCTATCTTTACCTGTATACCATCTTGCTTTATCCGGTTTATAATATCTATAAAATGTCTCTTTGAGGGTATGGTGTCATCAAAAAAATATATCATGTCAGGATTGTACCTTTGTTTTAAATGTCTTATGTGTCCGACAACATCGCCTACTTCAAAGGGAACCCATTTCGTCTTCAGGTCTTTGTACCATATAGGTCCGATGCAGAAATTACAGTTGTATGGACACCCCCAAGCCGTAAACACGGGCAGGACCTTCTCGTTCATCCTGCTGTAATATTTATCTATTCGCCCCTCAATCAATTGATATGGTATATCTGTATAAGACGATGGCTCAAATTCTGCATTTATGCTGGTAATTTTTGTGTTTCCGTCTTTTCTGTAACACAGGCCTGGTATGCTGCCAGGATCCACATCTTCTTCCTTAAGCATCCTGGTTAGAAGTGCTAGGGGTTTGCGACCCCAACCCCTCACGAGATAATCTACTTCTTTATATTTCAATACATCTTCTGGTAAAACTGTCGGATGAGGACCACCCCAGACAATGGGAACGTTTGGCATTTTAGCCTTTATCTGTCTGGTTATCTCAAGCGCCTTCTTCACCGGATATCCGGACATTACGGATATGCCCACAAGCAAGGGATTATCCTCTATTGCTCTCTCCAGTAACCCCTGTGGATCTTTTTCTATGCGATAATCTATTATTTCAACATCCATGCCCATCTTGCACACATCAGCAGAAAGATAGAGCAGGCTCACGGGTATGTTCACCTCAAAGGAACCTACGAAACCCAGCGGGGGATATATCAAAACTATTTTAGGCTTTATTGCCATTATTTATTCCTCTTCCTCATAATCATATCTGCAAGCAACCCAAAAAATATTGCCTGTACTCCGCTTAAAAATAAGAGAAGGCAGGTATTGGTAGGCAAATAGCTTGTAATGTCATAAAGCCTGAATGATGTTGCAATAATCCACGCTAGAAATATTGCAAGGGAAACACTTATAAGGGTTAATCCTATGAGGCTAAAGCTTTTCAAAGGGTTTGCATAAATTAATACCCATGCTATATAAGACATTGCCTTAAATGGATATTTAAATGTTACAAACGAAGACCCGGTTGTCCTTTGGTGAAAAACAGTGGGGACCTCTGTGTATCTCATGTGTTTAAAGCTAGCATCTATTAAAAGCTGCTGGGGGCAATTGTAATTTCCCATAATTTCAAAAATACCTAGATATCTCCTATTAAAAGCAATCATGCCAGTCTGGCCATCTGATATCTGATAGTCTGTTAACCAATTCATCAGGAATGTAAAAAAATGGTTTCCCAACATCCGGACGAGGGGCATTTTATATCGCATTCCCCCTTTAAAACGCGTACCCCAACAAATATCTGCCTTATCTTCCAGTAAGGGCTTTGCCACATTCTCTATATCTTTTGGGTCATGCTGTAAATCTGCGTCCAGTTTCACAAGGACATCGGCATCCATTTCAAAGGCAGTCTGCATACCTGTCCTTGTTGCAGCCCCGAGGCCTAGATTGGTAGGGTGAGATACTATTTTATCTACACCCAGGGCCTTTGCCTTTTTCAAGGTTTTATCTGTCGAGCCGTCATCTACTACTAAAATCTCCACCTTGAACCCTTTTGCTGTAGAATCCCGGTAAATTTCCTTGGTTTTGGTTATAGCTTCCTCAATGGTTTCTTCTTCGTTAAAACACGGTATAAAAACAACTACCTTCTTCATTTGTAAATCCCTCCTTGGGATAAAACTAACTTATACGCATTTCCGCACTGTCTCAGCGATAAAATGGACTTGTTCTTGCGTTAAGTCCGGAAACATAGGTAGAGTAATAGTCGTTCTAGCTACATCTTCGGTTATTTTTAGGTGTCCTGTTGCGTAATTCCTATAGGCAGCTTGTTTATGCACGGGGGGGTCAAAATGGACAGAGGCATCTAATCCTTTTGACTTCAATTTTATAACTGTTTCATCTCGGTTTATGCCTTTTACCTTTATAGCAAACATCTGGTAGACATGTTTACAATCTTGTCTTTCCACAGGTAGGTCAATGTTAGGTATATCAGATAAAAATCCTTTAAGCATCTGGCTATTTTTTCTCCTAGCTTCATTCATACTATCAAGTTTTTTCATCTGTTCCACACCTATTGCAGCTAGTAAATTACTCATCCTGAAGTTGTACCCTGCATAGGCAGCCTCTCTATACCATGGCCTATCTAATACCTGTCTTTGGCTTGTAGATTTCAATATACCATGGCCTATCAGACCTCTAACCTTTTGCGCTAAATTGTCTTCATTTGTAGTAAACATCCCGCCTTCACCCGTAGTTATATTTTTAGTAGGGAAAAAGGAAAAACATCCCATGCCCCAGCTACCACTCTTTTTTCCTTTACATTCACCACCTATCGTCTCAGCGGAGTCTTCTATTAGAAACAGGTTGTATTCTTTAGCAATCTGTTTGATTTCAGGCATATTACAGCATTGCCCCGCATAGTGCACAACCATTATCGCTTTTGTGTTTGCAGTGATTTTTTTCTTTATGTCAGCCGGGTCGATATTGCATGTATCATATTCAATATCTGCAAAAACAGGAGTTGCCCCAGCAGTTACAACGGCATTGGCAGAGGCTACAAAGGTAAAGCTGGGTAATATAACCTCTCCTTTGATTTCATTGGCAATCAACGCCAAAAACAAAGCAGAAGTACAGGAATTTACAGAAATTGCATGCTTTACCCCTATATATTCTGCAAAGGAATTTTCAAATTCGGTATTCTTCGGCCCGTGTGTCAGCCATCCGCTTTTTAAGACTTCGGTTACTAAATTTATCTCGCTATCCGCTATAGAAACCTTGCATAAAGGTATTTTGTCCATACTACATCTCCATTCCTACTTAAGGTCCTGATAGATCTGCTGAAACCATTCTACGTATCTTTTTATTCCATCCTCGAGGTTGTACCTTGGGTTGTAACCAAGCAAGGTCTTTGCCTTCGTGATATCAAGCGTCCCTCTCTTTGGCCTATGGGAAGGCATGGGTTCTAACGAAACCTTGAGGCTGGGAAAATACTTTTTCAATTCATTGGCATATTCCGTCAGTGATCTCGATTCTCCCCTGGTTATGTTAAAAATCTCGTTTTCTCCTTTCTCAGACATAGTTGCGCGAACAAATCCATCTGCTACATCTTCTACAAAGCTAAAATCTAGCTTGTTCTCTCCTCCGCCGCGTACAACCAGCCCCTTGTCTCCCAGGGCATTTTCCAAAAATATCTGCGTTACGCGTCTGTTAACATCGCCTGGTCCATAGACTGCTGATGGTCTTATAATGGTATACTTAACGCCATATCTACGCCCAAAGGATTCTGTAAGTACCTCACCGGCCAACTTTGTTCCCCCGTAAACATCCTTGGGTCTTGTTGGATGAGTCTCGTCTGCTGGTTCATATTCAAAATCACCATATACCATGCTTGATGATGTATAGACAAACCGCTTCACAAACCCTGCATCTTTGATGCAGGTAAGTAGGTTTGTCGTTCCCAATACTATGGTATTTATTGTCTCCTCATAGTGAATAAAGGACAAATCTGCTATAGGCAACGCTGCCATATGAATAACTCTGTCTGGCCTGTGTTCTTTTATTACATTCGCTATATGGGACTTATGTCTGGTGTCTCCTCTTATAAAGGTAATTTTATCTTTAATACCTTTAAAACGCAGGTCAAGATATTTTTGATATTTGCTTTCAAATGGGGAAATATATTGCACAAAGGCATCGAAGATTATAACTTCACAGCCCCTCTCTATTAATTTCCTGGCAATGTGCGATCCTATAAAACCTGCACCACCTGTTAATAATATTTTTTCCATAGCTCACCTCTTTGTGTGACGATATTCGCTCCAGCAGTTTTATGTAACCTTTAGCTTTTTTAGGTATCTAAAAAGTTCTCCTACAAGTTTTAATTTATCTTTAAAGGAGGTTTTGAGCCTTTTAAGCCTAAAGGTATGACAGTATCCATACCAGCTGTAATAAACAAATGTAAAGATTCCCCTTAAGCATTTAAAGCGTATTAAAAATTTTCCAATGGGTATTAGAAAAGGATACTCAACCAAAACCCCAAATATCTTATGTAAATTTTCAACCTTTGTCTTGGTGTCATTATCTTTCCAATCTAGCAATGATAAGCTTTTATTATTGGTAATCTTACTGTCGTAGATATTGTTAAAATAACCATTGGAGTTGGCATATTCTGCAATTTGAGTACCTGGATATGGATATAGTACACTCGACCAAGCAAAATCTGGTTTTATCTTTAGATTAAGTCGCAATGTTTCCATATCAACATTCAGCGGGTTATCTACAGGCAAACCATTTAAATTTTGTGTTGCTAGGCGTATACCATGATTCTTTAAAATATTACATGCATCAAGGAGTTGCTGGTTTTTCAAACCCCGCTTTAATACCTCTTCACTTACCTGTTCATTGCCGCATTCTATGCCTATCCAACCCCACTGGCATCCTGCATCCTTTATCTTCTTGACGGTTTCTTCATTTATATAATTAGGTCTAAAGTTGCATGAAAATGGCAAGTTTATTCTCTCTTTATATTTGGTTGTAAACTCATTAAGCCAATCTTGCCTGGTAAGCAAAAACGCATCATCTACAAAATGCACGGTTTCAAGTGGATAGTTGCATTTTACTTCCTCAATCTCTGAAATTATATTATCAGGGCTACGACGTCTTACCACCTGCCCCTTTCCTGAATAAAGACCATTATAGCTATGATTAAAACAATAGGCGCACCTGTGTGGACATCCACGGCTGGCTAAGAATATCTTATACGAAGATCTTGCGTGCTCTAAGTCTCCCTCATAAAGAAAACCCCTGTCTGAAAATGGTATGTCATTCAAATCATTTATTAGAAGCCTAAGCCTATTCCTTATTATTTTCCCCTCTTTCTTAATCCATAGATTTTCTATATTATCTATAGACCTAGCAGATTCTAGGGTATCCGCTAATTCTAACATCGGGTATTCACCTTCACCTATGCAAACTGCATCAACGCCCTCCCCTTCTATCATCTCTGGGAAAAACGTGGGGTGTGGCCCTCCAAATAAAGAAAATGCATCGTATTCTTTTTTGATGGATTCATTAAGATGAGTATAATAACCCTGCTCACCTGTCATAACACTGTAACACAAAATAGATGGTCTGTATTTTCTAACCTCTTCTATAATGTCCGGTAGTCTTTTAAAGGCAGTCCGCAACAACTTAGGGTTATGGCCACCTTTTTTAAGCATGGCTGCCAGATACATGATACCGAAACGCTCTACTTTGTCTGTGTCGTTAATGATAAATAACACCTTCATAATTAACCTTACAAAATCCCGCGCAGATCGTATATCCTGATCTTTTGCGTCTTTCGGAAATGCGGATCCGTCTTGATCCTTTTATAAAAATCTCTGATGTCTGTCTTCTGCGTGTTAAATGTTTCAAAGATGGTGATAAAAGTAGTAAAAATCTCGTTCTCGAACTCAGCTACAGGAGAATGCCCTTTGAGTAACTTTTCAAAACGCGTGTCACAACCATACGTAAACCTGTATGCCACAGGCTGCACAACACCCGTAGCAAGATAATATATGCCTTTTTGCCTGTATATCCTTTTCAAATCCTTTACATCTTTGGGAATTACGCAGTCAGTTTTAGAATCGGTGTAGATGTTCATTACCTCGTTTATGCCATCTTCCATAACCTTGCCGTTTCCGTGCTTTTTCATATAAGCGGCTGCATCTTTATATCCGGATTTAAGCTGGATCATTGGGAGGCAATTAGAAATCCCCAGTCCCAGTAAAAATATCACAAGAACCGAAAAGGCCATATTGAGTAAACCGCGAGGCATTGATTTTAAAAATCCGTCGTGCAGCACAAAGGTTGCCTTTGCTGCAATAAGCGCTATAAAAGGCAAAAGAAAGTTAAAGTTACGCGGATAAACCGTTCCCTTCATCGCTGCAAAGACAAACAGCGCCATAGGTACCAAAAAGGCAAAAAGCGGCAGGCAATACCGTTGCTCCCGAGTTAGAATATATTTGACAACAAAATAAGCTACGCCCACAATCAAAAGCAGGCTGACTATTGTACCTTCAGAATGGAATATGCATTCCAACGGCAACATAAAACCGCTCTGCCCCACTTTTCCCGTAGAAGTAGAAAACCAAGCACCTAAATTTCTCTCTAAAAACGTCATTCTCGCGACTCCGCTTGCAAAATTAACAGCCCGCAACAAGAATTCATACAAGAAGGGTATCAAAATCTGCGCACCAAAGAATGTCACTGGGTATTTCCATTTCGGCATCTTCAGGTTCCGCCCAATGCTTGAAATATACCTATCCACCTCAAGAAAAAAAGCGGCAACAACGCCATATGCAAAAACCGGATAGCACATAAACGCAGCACCCAGACAAAGCCCTGAAAGAAAAATCTGCCTGATGGAATCTGTTGCCCTGCTCTTGTAATATAGATAAAATCCCAGCAATGAAAAAAATGCTGTGGTCGATACGGGAAACGCAGTCCTGCTGTAAAATACATGCATACTTGAAACAGCCAGTATGCTTGTCGAAAGGATCGCTATCCTTTTATCAAAGAGCTCTCTGGCAAAACGATAAAGCAGTAAAATAGTAGCAATGCCAAAAAAGAAAGACATAAAAAATACGCTATAGTCGTAAAACCCAAACATCAAAGAAAATGGTATAGATAAAAACGTATCCATCGGTTTGTTAATAATCCAATAAATGCCTCCGCCCCTTGAAGTTGCGAATTCGGTAAATGAGGTGTGTCTTTGAAAAAACCACGGCACAAAAAGACCGACCCTGGCCTTTAGAACCGTTCTGGCTTCTTCGGAAGAGAATATCCCTCTATCCACCAGGCCGTACAGCCTCAAGGCAACCGCAATAATCAATATGATGCAGAAAACAATAGTGTAGTAAACCTTCTTTTTGTGCTTGTATGCCATTGTTTATTTATCCAGAATGTGCCCCAAAAACCCACTAATAGGCGATGAATAAATTTTTAAAATTACATTTACAACCAACAAAACTGCCAAAGATATCCCAAAGGCATGACGTTTTAATCTGTCTTTAAGATATATCAACACGGCCGATGCGGCTATTATCAGAAATGGCTCAAGCGGCAACCTGAACCTCGGTTTGCCATGAAACACAGCTGCTATAAAAGTAAAGTATAAAACCGGCAAAAGCAAAAAGCGCCAATCCTGGGCCTGAAAAACCCCCTTGCGCATAAAAAATCCCAAGATAAACAGAAATAGCATTATCCCGTAAAACATGCTGTAGCCGGGATTAAAGGGATTCCACAGCACAAGGATTTTCATAAACACCAATTTAGGCATCTGCTTGAGATTGCTGCCCACATAATCCAAACCTCTTAAAAACAATTCCTTATTGGCAAACGGCTCATCGGTTCTACCCTTAAGACCTTCATAATAGTCATACTCGCCTTGCGGAATCGCCCATGCCCCTTTTGCATCGGCATTGTTGCTCAGGTAAAAAGTTAAGCCTCCTTGTGTGGAATAAATTGGTTGTCCAAATATCAAATAATTTCTAACCACCCACGGCATGACTACAAACATGGCTACTGCTAAAATGAATGCGGCGCGTATGAGACGGTCTTTCAGCCTCCATCCCTTGATAAACAAAAACCAGATAAATATAAATGGCCCGAATAAAGCTGCGGCGCTTTTTATAAGCATTAAAACGCCGAGTACAATGCTTGCCAAGAGCGAAGTCACGATGCGGGGTCTTCTTATAAACCTTAAAAACAAAAACATGAAGCATAAAAGAACAAATATAAAAAGCGTCTCCGTAACCAAGTCTCCGCTTCCGCCCGATCTTATAAGAATAAATGCTGGATAAACGGCCGCAAGATATCCGGCTAAAAGGCCGGCCCTTTTGTCTTTTATCTGTTCTGCCAGATAATAAATCAGGACGCATGACGCCGCACCGAGGAGGGCATTCGCAATCCTAGCCGCAGCCACAGAATGTCCGAATATCAGGTATATCAACGACATAAATACGGGATATCCTGGCACACGCCGGGCAGTAGGTCCCGGGTGAAAACGCATGGCCTTTGCAGCCTCAGGACTGTAACCCAAGCCTTCGCCCCTTGCAATGGACATCGCAAGACTGTCATATTCCTTGGCATCAGCAGTAACGACATAGTCGGCAGTCTGGACAATGTAAAACCCTCTTATGCCAAAGGCCACAAGAAATATAAACAGAACAATAAACACCTTCTTGTATTGATTATTTATCAACATTGTCATAGCCATAAATGTGGTAATAAGTTATAAGGTATGAGAAGTTTAACCCTGCCCTTAAACCCCTAAACATATACACAATTAACCTCGTAAAATATCTTAACTTCTGTTTGCGAATCATCCTCAAAAGACGCCTGCCAAATGTAAGAAAATATGCCTTCATCTGGTATAGTTGTACCTGTTTTGGCGTAAGCTCCTTTGTATGTACAACCGCATCAAATGTTATATTATCTGCCTTGCCCCATCGATCCTGGTCTATCCAACCACCATACTCCATAAGCTGCTTTGCTGCCTCTTTGGTAAAAGGTTTAAAAATAAAGAAGGCAGATCTATTGGCATCTAATTCGTATGCCAGATTTATGGTCTTTTCTACTGTCTTGGGCGTTTCTGCAGGGCCTCCTAACATATAAAATGCTGTAAAGCCTATACCGTTTTCCCCTGCAAGCTTAAAGATATTTTTTATGGCATCACCAGAAATTTTCTTTTTGTAAACCTCATTTCGTATATAAGAATCACCCGCTTCAATGCCTACTCTTAAAAGGGCACATCCTGATTTTGCCATGGTCTTTATCTTGTGCTCATCAAGGTGATCTATTCTTGAGAATGCGCTGTATCTAAACTCCTTTTCTATACCCTGCGCCCTGTATTCATCAGAAAATGCATCTATCCAAGCTGAATCCATAGTAAATACCGGGTCGAACAGCTGGGCAAGGCGTAAATTTCTTCCTTTGTACTTCTTCCATTGATATGCTATTTCTCTTGCGTATGCTATTGGATCACGCATACGAAAATATCTCCCGCCAACAGCCTTTGCTATACCATGCGCATCGCAGTATGTGCACCTATAGGGGCAACCCCTGCTGCCTATTATGTAAAGCATCCCTAAGTGATAAAAATACTTATCAAGGTCTTCCCATAAATCCCAATTGGGTATAGGTAGATCATCCAGGTTCTGTCTAAAGTGACCCCCTGGATTCTTTATGAGACTGCCGTTGTGTTTAGCCCAAAGGCCTTCAATATCCTCCAATGGTTCATTTTTAGATAACTTATCTAAAAGCTGCGTCAATGCCCTCTCGGCGTCTCCTACAATTACATAGTCGCATTCCGGTATATCAAGGGTCTGCTGTGGATATATCGATGCGTGATGTCCTCCAAGTATTACAGGGAGATTAAACTTTTCTTTAACCTCTTTTATTATCGTTGTTACATACTTCATATACATAGTGTTGGATGAAACACCTATAATGTCTGGTCTATGCTTTTCTATACCTTCGGCTAGAGTCTTCTGCCAATGTCTATGGTGAAAAGTAAGGTCTATAATGCTAGCAGAATGTTCAGTTTTTTCATTTATGTATGTAGCTAAGGCTGTAATGGCAATATCTAGCGCACTAAAATCTCCACCTAAAAGAGAATTTATAAAACTTATATGCATTTTCTAGAAAAACCTCCTAAGTTTATTACATAATTTGACAGCACCGGCCTTGGATGTAAAGTGCCTGCGCATATATCCAAACCGCTTGGGATGTAGATAAAACCGCAATAATGCTTTCCTCTGGTAATCCTTAAGTTTTTGAGGACTCAAAAAGCCATTTGTCCACGCCCTATTCCTGTAGTAATCAAAATCCGAATAATCCTCACTTATGCTGTACCTTTCATCTTGGGCTACCATGTCATATAGATGCGTCCCGGGGAGTGGGTTTGTAATAGAAAACGAGGCTTCATCTAAATCTAGCGAAACTGCAAAATCAATTGTCCTCTTTATGTCTTCTCTTGTTTCTTCGGGTGCCCCCAGCATAAAGAATCCAAAGGTATGTATGCCCATATGCTTTGTAAGTTTAAGTTTCTCTGAGACATCTTCAAGCTTAATGCCTTTTTTATATACCTCATCCAGTGTCTTCTGAGAACCTGATTCAATGCCAAAGTGTATATTGCGCAAGCCCACTTTATGCATCCTCTCTAGTACTTGTGAATCTATTGTGTTCATCCTGCTGTTGCATCCCCAGAGCATATCTAGCCTTGCATCTTCCAGTAAATTGCAAAATTCTAAAATCCATTCCTTATTAACCGTCATAGTATCATCATGGAAAAAGATGGCGTTTATGCCATAATTTTTGTTTAAAAATTTCATCTCTGAAACAACGTTTAATGGACTGCGGTGTCTTAGTTTTCTTCCAAATATATTATTCAGCGTTGGCTGGCAATACGTGCATCCAAAAGGACAACCCCTTGAGGTTATCATGGTAGTACCCTTTAGACCCATATCCACACAATCAAGGTAATACCAATATTTCAAATAGTCTTTCATATCAAGCAAGTCAATTGCTGGAAATGGCAATGAATCCAGTGGCTCTTGCGAACAAGCAGGGTCATTCTCAATAATCTTGCCATTTTTCTTATAGCAAATACCTGGTATATCTGACATGTCCCAACCATGATTGAGTGCCCTTGCTATATGTGTGAATGTACGTTCACCTTCTCCTGTGACTACCACATCCGCTGCATCTACAAGGGTGCAGGGTAAGATAGTAGCATGTGGTCCCCCCGCTACTGTAAAAGCACCCATCTGTTTAGCTAGGTTAATGACCTCAAGCGCATCATTAAACATAAGCGTATCAACAAACACGCCTACTATATCAGGTGATTTCTCCTC
Organism: uncultured Planctomycetia bacterium; assembly: GCA_964497315.1. GTDB lineage: Bacteria > Omnitrophota > Gorgyraeia > Taenaricolales > CAZCCH01 > CAZCCH01. The sequence goes on along the minus strand of CAZCCH010000006.1, from coordinate 58,507 downwards.
TAAAAACTCCTTGCAATAACGCATGGAATGATTAAAGGTAGTATCTAATATGGATACCTCTGCGTCCTCGTGTTGCCTTAAATACGATGCAATATAGCAAATCCCTAAAGGCGGGTCACCTGAAACATACTTAAACCTGGGAAATGTGAGGGTTGCCTTTATCTTTGCCATCTCTTTACCTTCTTAAGCAATCTATTCGCACGTACCTTGGCCACACCCCCCAAAAGTTTTGGCAAAAACTGCATATTAAATAATATATTCATATTGATATTGCATTCTTCTGTGCAAAAACACTTAGTCTCTTTTATAAAGCGCCTGATTTTCTTTGCCTCATTAGAATTCCATGCCTTCATAAAATCGTAACCGTTCTGTCTTAATGAACCTATTTTCATATCAAGCATCTCGCATGGATACAAATCCCCGTTATACCATAGCACACAATTCAATATCCCTGCAAAACAAGGTGCCTGAAATGTATTCGTCCTTACAGTGTTACTTATCATCTTGCGCATAAGTATCTTGGATGCGATATTAAAATTAGAAAAACAAAAATTGCCATGGCCTGGTAATTGCCCAGAGAGGTTATCTTTTTCTATTATACGCATTATATCTTCATATGCCGATAAGTCTGTTTCAGGTAGTTCCTCTTTGCCCTTTATCTCACCGCGCATATAGTTTAGAACAACAGAATATGGTTTTAGATTCTCCTTTAGCCAATTGTACGTCCGATTCAATCTCTCTTGATTAAAGGGAGTGCATGTCATTATAATACCGGCATTAAGTTTTGGATATTCCTTCTTTAACTCCTTTAGGAGCCGGTAGGTATCTGTTGCCTTTTTAAACAAACCAGGTAACTGCCTAAACTCATCATGGTCATCGCCCACTTCATCTAATGAAACATTTATGGTCAGGCTATTTTTAAAATCCTTCAGGACCTCTTTTACTAATGTGGCCGTACGCTCAGTAAAGAAGCCATTTGTTGAAATAGAAACATTCAATACATTGTTATTGCGGTAGAATATCTTTACTATCTCTGCTAAGTCCTCTCTTATAAAAGGCTCTCCACCTCCAAGCAAAAGATAAGTAAAATGTCCCATAGTCTTTGATATCTTTTCTATTTCTTCTAAGGATAACTCTGCCTTGGTTGTATCATTCAGGCTCTGCCAGGCAAAACAGTGTTTGCACCTTGCATTGCACTTTGGTGTAACAAAAAATGTTACCTGTTCAGGCAAGGCATTGTTTTTAAAAAGAAGTTTCTTGCTATGTTTTAGATAAGTTAAGTATTGCATATCCTATTCCAAAAATGGCAGCTATGCTGCTTGCTATATGAAACAACGGTCCTAGGAGCAAAAATATAACCCCTCCCTTTCTTGCAAGCAGTGCATAGAACCTAATATTGACAGCAAGAAATACTAAAAGGCAACTCACTAATGTCAAATGCATAAACCTCACTTCTCCTGCTGTTGGCAATAAAATCATAGATACCAAACCAAAGAATACACACAACAAAGATAATAAATTTCTTAAATTAAGGTAATAACCTTTCTTACAAGATTTTCTTTTTCTGCTCTGAAAGAGTATCTTTAACCACTCAGCTGTCTTAAGAAAATCATTCTTTAGTAATTTCTTAAATGTATATTTGTGATTATGTCTTACACATATCTTGCGGTCTATTTCTATCTTGTAGCCCGAAGCACTCAAGGCATAACCAAGTTCTGTATCTTCTGAGGCCAATGAACCTTTTTTCTTCTCGTTAAAACCCTCCAGTTTAAAAAATACATCCTTTTTTATAGCCGCACACCCACTCCAGAACCTCATGCTATCGTTATCTTGGTTAAAGTGTAAAAAAAGGTTTTTGTATACTGATAGCGGGTTAGAAAAAATTATCTCTCTGCTATACATTCCTACTACTGAATCGGCATTAGTCTTATCAAATGTTTCCTTAAAGCGAGCCAAAAAATCCCCTTCTACAATAACATCTGAATCTATAAATACAAGTATCTCGGCATTTGCTTGCGCGGCACCTGTATTTCTGGCGGTAGCGGCTCCTTTTGTCTCATCTAGGCTTATGAGCTTGCAATCAAATTCGCTCGCTATCCTTGCAGTCCTATCTGATGAGGCATCATCTACTACGATTACCTCAAAGGCCTTATATTCAGATTTAAATATGCTATTCAGTGCCACTTCTATTGTACGCTCGCTGTTGTATGCAGGTACAATTACAGAAAAAGAAAGGCCTTGACTCACTTGTCATCCTTTCTAGGTCCAGCTGCAAGTAACGCAAAAAAACCTCTTAGGTGACGCTTGAATTCACTGGGGGTCTTCATATTCCATAGATGTCGAAGCATAGTCCTGGGGTCTAGATAAAAACTCCTGAAGGCCTTTACCTGAAGTCTGTTTAATTCTTCGGAACTTCGCCCCTTTGGCACATAAGGACGTTGTTTTCCGGTAAATCCACCTATAACTGCATAATTATCCCAAGAGATATCTTCTATTTCATCTTTAACCATCTGGGCGAATTCTGTTCCAGGATATGGCGATGCTAAACCAACCATACTATAAGATGGTCTTATTCTCTTTATAAACCTTATAGATTCAAGGCTCTCCTGGGGCGTCTCTGTTGGTAGACCTAGCATATAATACGCCCTAGTCTGTATACCTACCTTTCGCGTAAGCCTCATTGCCTGCTCAACCTGATCTAAGGTAATCTGCTTTTTTATTAAATCAAGTAATCTTTGGTTTCCTGATTCTATGCCAAAATGTATCTGCCAACAACTTGCTTGTTTCATCTTTTTAAGTAAGACCTCATCTACCATATCTACCCTTGTATTGCAAGACCAGCTTATGGGTGCTTCTTTTTTTATCTTCTCGCAAAATTCTTCAACCCACTTTCTGTTTACTGTAAAAATATCATCCCAGAAAAAAATCTCTTTTATGTTGTAGTGTTCTTTCAAAAAGCTTATATCTGATACAACTCTCTCAACCGAATGCGTCCTTACCTTTCTGCCAAACATAGTTTTATTGGAACAGTAAATACAATTAAACGGGCAGCCTCGGCTTCGCATCATATGCGTTGCAGGAAATCTTCTGTAAGAATCCGGGGCTGGGATATATTTTTCCATATCAAACAAATGATAGGCAATTCTAGGCAGGGAATCTAAATCCTCTATTAATGGTCTTCTAAGGGTAACTTTAATCTGACCTTCCTCTCTATAGGCAATGCCCTCTATCTGCGCTAAATCTTTTTTACCAGATATACCATCTAGTAATTCTAATATAGTGATCTCTCCTTCGCCGACTACTATATAGTCAAGTCCAGGATTTTCATTCAATGCCTGCTCTGGTAATACCGTAGGATGTGGTCCGCCGGCTATTATTGGTATAGCCTTAAATTTCTCCTTTAGTATTTTTACTAACTCTACAAAATACGGATACATAGGTGTCATAACATAGATACCTACAGCATCATATGATGAGTTTCTTATATTGCGAATCAAGTCTTCATCTGATATAGCTGCTGCTGCTAAATCAAATATTTTGACTGTATGTCCATGTTTCTCCAAATTGGCAGCAATATATCCTAACCCCAGAGGCGGCAAGGACATGACACTGCCTATCCTAGTTATTTGCTTACCATACCTTTTTTCTGCGGTATACGCTGGTACTAAAAGCAAGATCTTCATCTAACGCTCCTTAAGAAACATATTCCTGGCAAAACGCATAATGGAGAATGCTGGATCAGGACCAAAAAGGTTGTGCTTCCATTTAAACCTGAAGTACTTTTCCGGAAGATACATCAAAATCTTTAGAGTTACTCTGATAAACGAATTATTGATAGAGTCGAAAAATCTCCTTACATTCTCATAGTAAACACTTGCATCACAGGCATTCGTTATAAATGTTTGTTCTTTCTTAGAAAACCAGGGGGTGTTGTTTGCTCCTCTAAAAAACCATGTCTGCCACTCTTCAAGTCGCTTTGGCTCTTTTAGTCCCATTCCCAGGGCATCGTTATAAAGCGCTGTGGCCTTATGGGGTGTAAACATATTCAGCGCATCAATCATTGCATGCCTGTTTTCTTTCTGCACCTGCTTCATTGTCTCTATAGTCTCTATCATATCTTCTTTGGTCTCAGCGGGAAAACCTATTATAAAAGTATATATAGGGTCTATGTCAAACTTAATAACCTTTCTGTTGGCATTGAGTATATCTTCTTTTGTCTGCACCTTTTTTATATACTTAAGCACCCTATTGCTTCCTGATTCAGCACCGATCTTAAATGTCTCACAGCCGCTTTTCTTTATAAGTCTTAATAGTTCATCATCCATACGATTTATGTCATTGGCCCTAGTACCAGCTGTGTACCAGCCAATATTCAGATTATGCCCTAAAATACCTTCACATATATACCTGACTCTTTTTAGATCTACGAAGAAATTATCATCCCTAATCCATATGCCATCCAGGTTAAACCTTTTCACATCAGATATTATCTTTTTAAGAGATTTCTCTGGAGTCATGGGACGCCACGTACTCTTCTTTATCTGACTATTTGAGCAATACCCGCACTTAAAAGGACACCCCCTGGATGTCTCACCTATATCCAAAACCCTGTTTAATTTCTTCTTGATGTAAAACGACTTAAAAATATATTTCTCCACATCTATGAGTTCCCATGGTGTATCAGGCAGCGTGTTAACATCCACAAAACCCCTTGGTGGGTTTGCATGGATTTGGACATTAGCTTTATCTTTGTAATAGATTCCCCTTATTGCATCCAAGGATTCATTCTTTATCATGGCCTCCCCAAGCTCAAACACCGTCTCTTCGCCTTCATTGATTACTACTATATCGCAATATTTGCTTTCTAAGGTCTGCCGGGGTAGTATGGTAGGGTGAGGTCCGCCCCATACTATCGGAACTGAGCTGTGTTCTTTTGTATACAAAGCCATCTCTATTGCAAATTTTATCTGTGGGCCTGTCATAGTAGTTATACCCACAAAGACTGGCTTGCTCTTTAAGGCAACCTTCAATGCCTCCTTCCAGTCTCCTTCTTTACGTTGATCTATAATACGAACTTTATGTCCCTTTTTGTGCAAAAGGGCCGATGCATACATAGATGAAAAAGGAGGTGCTACGGCTCCACCCACATCTAACCCGGTCTTGGGGTAAAGGAATACAAATTCTGCCATATATCTACCTAACCTTAAGTTTCAGTCGCAATACCATAAAAAACGCTTCAAATACAATATGCCTTGACATCTTAGAGGTACCCTTATCTCTGTTGTAAAATATTATTGGTAATTCAAATATCTTAAACCCTTTCTTCCATGTCCTATATGCCATCTCTATCTGAAAAGCAAACCCCTTGGAACATACAGCATCTAAATCAATAGCCTCTAAGACTTTTCTCTTGTAGCATCTTAATCCACTAGTACTATCTGCAATATCCATTCCGGTTATAAATCTTATGTATTTATTGGCCAGCGTTGCCAGTATTATCCTGGCTAAGGTTATATTAAAAAATCTTATTCCCCCTTTATATCTAGAGCCAATTACAAGATCATTTTCATCGCAGTTTGATATCAGTTCAGTAATATACTTTGGGTCATGCTGACCATCAGCATCCATCTCTAAAACATATTCAAAACCCTTATCTATGGCATACTTAAAACCTTCTACATATGCAGTGCCTAAGCCCATGCGGCAGGATCTATGTATCACATGTATCCTGGGTTCTTTCTGGCTTAGATCATCCAAAATCTTACCCGTGCCATCTGGGGAGTTGTCATCGATAAAAAGTATTTCAAGATCTGAATCAACCTGTAGTGCCTTTTCAGAAACAGACGCTACATTTTCCTTCTCATTGTATGTCGGTATGATAACTAATGATTTTTTCATATCTTATCCTAAGTAATTTTAAAGTTGACAATCTCTTAGATTAACTGCGGAGAGTACATATCTTATACACTCAACTATTGAATCTGAATAGATGTAGATACCCACATTCAGCAAATAGATTAAACTCAAGATCAAAATCATCCTTTTCCTTGACTTAGCCTGCCTTATTAGAAAATAAAGACCACAGCTACCCAATAAAATGATATAGGGCTCTATTAAAACCCTGAAGCGAAGTGAGCTAAAAAATACTATCTCCATTATTCCTGCTATAAACAATACGGTTATGATAACCAAAATAAGCTTTTGCTTCCATTGAGGCTTCCTGAACCCAAAATAGATTCCCAACGGCACAAATAGAAGTATAAAGGCATAGGTAAAATCATAATTGAGCCTATCCTTGTGGTAATTCATAAAGGGGCTCCAGAATATCATAATCCTCTTAGCCAAAATCTGTGGGTATTTATCCAGATTATTTCGGATATAAGAAAACCCTGATCTATAAAGGCGTCTGGATATTTCTATCTCACTCCACCTATCGGAAACCCCAAATTCTTTCTCAACGTGTGTAAACTCTATTGGCTGAAATCCATGGCTACCCTTTGCGTAAGGATTATTCCCAGTATATACTGCAGCACCGCCTTCTGTAGCTACGGGTACGAGTGCTTTGTGAACCTTATAGTTTCTTATAGTCCATGGAGCAAGTACCAGCGACATAAATATGCCAATAATCGCAGTTGTATACAATACATGTCTTAAGGAATACCTCTCCTTGGGAACCTCATGTCTTTTAAGGCGATATACCCAAAAAAGCCAAAGGAATATAAGTGCTGGGTAAACTAAAAGTATCGGTTTTACCATAGACCAGATACCTAATAAAATACCAGATACAACAGCTGGCCAGATTGAATTAACCTCAAGCGTCTTTAATAAAAATAGTATTATCAAAGCATGTCCGAACATAAACAACATCTCAGTCTCAATACAATTGCTATACCACACTAGGTGGTAGTAACAACTTGCATATAGACTTGTAAATACCGCCAGTGGTTTCTGGTTGAAAATCTTCAATGACAAAGAATAAAGCACTACACATAAACCTGCCCCTAAAACTGCTCCAAAAATTCTTGGTGCTACAGGACCATATCCGAATAACCTGTATATAACAGACAGGCAAAAGACATATCCTGGTGGCCGCCATGATGTAGGTCCTCCCTTAAAATTTACATAACCTTTCCCCTGTGCCATCCATTTCGCAGCATCTTTATTCGCTGGCTCTTCCCATGAAAAATACGTATCACCCAACACCACATATGAGCCTATTCTAAAGCAAAGCGCTATCAGAAATAACACCGCAAGCAATTTCCTATCATTGGTCCATATATTACGCAAAAACCCCATTATTTATTCTTTGCCCCCTTCTTTTTCTAAATATGCACCTACATGCTTGCTGATAGAAAAGTTTCTGTATTTTAAAATATCCTTGAGAAATGTTTTTATATCTATTGAATGATTGCAAGTGCCGTTTTCTTTGCAGAGCTTTTTATAGTTGAATAATGTACGTGTTATAAACAGCGGATGCTGCATACAAAAAAACATATATTTTTGAAATTGCATGCTGCGTTTTTTTTCATTGAATCTAACCAACTCGCGCTCAAGGCTAGCTTCACTAAAATCCTGCGTCTCTATCATGTCCATACCAAACCGACTGGGATTCTTAGATTGTCTTAAAAAACCTCTTTCTTTGCAAAACATATTAAGTTCTGTACCCCTGCGCGGTTCGACAATAGACAGATTCGGGAACACATTAAACCTCCTAAAAAGTCTCAATGCGAAATTTTCTGTCTGCACTATATTGCTCTTCCTCTCACCTGGAAAACCTATAAGGTAAAATGCCCTCATATCAATACCTATTCTCTTTGCAATATTTGCGACCTTCTCTACCTTGTCGAGTCTGATGGACTTTTTTACTACTTTATCGGAAACTTCCTGATCGCCTGACTCTACACCCACAATTAAATATACACATCCGCTCCTTTTGCATTTAGAAAGCAAGGCTTCATCAAGGTGGTTTACATGTATGCCGTTTGGGACATCCCAGGTTATATTAAGATCAGACTCAATAAGACCATCTAAAATAGATTCAAAGTTTGATTTGTAAAACGATATGTTGTCATCCTCAAAGTGTATGTGGTTTATATGGTAATTTTCCTTCAAAAACTTTATATGCCTGATTAGATAGTCTGCAGAGTGACACCTGCATTTCTTGCCCATATGCAGCGCTATAGTGCAAAAAACACAGTTATATGGACAGCCCCTGCTGGTAATCATTGACACTGCCCTTTCCGAACCAGGATATCTAAATCTATCTCGTGACTTAGGTCCCCGCAACTCTATCTGAAAATACCTCTCCATATCTATAAGCTCATAAGCAGGAAGTGGTAATACATCAAGATTGGTTATAAAATCACGCGGTTTGTTTATGCAAATGGTGGAGTCGTTTTTAAAGGCAATCCCCTTTATTTCGCTTAGTGCTTTCTCACCACGCTTATAGTCAATTATTTCAGCTATTGTATATTCACCTTCCCCTATGACAACTATATCTACGGCATCAGTATTTTTTAAAAAGTCCTCAGGAAATGTAGTAGCATGAGCACCGCCTACTATTATGGTTGCATCTCGGCAGACTTCTCTTGCAATATTAGCAACTTCAATCGTTGAATCCAAAAATTCTGTATATTGGTTACTGATACCTATAATATCTGGGGAAACCTCTTTTATCCTTTTCGCTACTATGTCTCTAGAACTGCCAAATGTAAAATTGAGAAAATCTATTTCTTCGTTTCTCTCTAGAAAATCCAAATCCACATCATACAGTGCATCATAGATTTCAACGTCAACTTTTTTCTCCAAAAGCATCGCACCTATATAAAGAAGCCCTAGTGGGACACCGATAGGCAAAAACATGTCACTAATCTTGCCCTTAGTCCTGTTACCAGCAAGGCCTACCTTGGTAGGCGAATATGGTGGTCTAATTAATAAGACTTTCAAGTAATCCAACCTCTCTATCAGCTCTCTGCTGCCATGTTTCTAAGCTATTAAGGGCAGCCTCTCTTGCTTTATGCTCTATCTTCATGCGTCTTTCATCATCAGAGATAAGTTCTAAGAGCACCTCTGGTAATTTAGCCAATTTATCCTCTGGAAGTAAGACTGCGTTAACATTGGGTTGTAATATCTGTGTTATCTCCTGGCAATTGTTTAATGTTACTATACACTTACCGCATGCCATGGCTTCCCATAGGTTGTTCCCGCAATTGGAATAGTCTGCCAATGCAACAAATATATCCGCAGCATTTAATATATCCATTACTGACTGATGGTCTATCAATCCTGTAAATATAACTCTTTTGTCTATTTGCCTCTCTTTGCAATAATCCTGAAGGTATTGTCTTTGACGTCCATCGCCAACTACAATACACACTGATTTTGATTCATGTGCAAATACCTCTGGCAAGGCAAAGATCAATCTATCTACCCTTTTTATGCCATGCAACCTGGCTATAGACAGAATAATTTTAACGTCTTCATTTAGTCCAAACCTTGCACGCACCTTGCGTCTGATATCCCCATCAGGGTTGTATATATCGAAATCAACTCCGTTTCTCCAGTGTGCAATGCGCCCAGATGGCACGCCAAGTCTTTCAGCCATAAGGTTCATATTGGTACCATCACGCGCTATGATAAAACGGTCAGCAGGCAACCAATAAGCACCTATGTTTCTTATGTTCTTAATGCGCCAGATTATACTATCCGATTTATAATAATCACCTGTACCTGCATAACTACGTACTATAAATTTGGCATTTAAGCATTTACTAAGTAGGTACCCTATAAATGCAGCCTTTTCTGTTTCAGCATAGACTATATCCGGTTTCATCTTTCTACCTATCTTAAATCCGTATAATACCCCCCAAATCTGATAGAAAAACCATTCTAAATTTCCAAGGACTTTATGTCGCAACTTCAACAAAAAGGTGTCTCCTGAAACACCAAAGATCTTATGATAGTCCAATCCAAGGGGAAGTCTAAAAGGATGTAGATGAATACCTTCATAATCCGCACCATGTATCTCAGGATTTAAGCTCGGAAAACAAAAATGTACCTCATGGTCTCTCTCCACTAATCGTTGCATAGGTACATAGCGCGAAGGCGCGCCTTTGGATTTTAATCCGGTATTCCACACAAATGTATTTGACACATAGAGTATCTTCATAATGTCATATTAGTTGTCTATAACTTTAAGGCCCATGTCCCATCCGGGACCTTACTAAACTCAACATTCTCGCCAATATTAATGGCATCCTTTTTTGGAAATAACCGCTGGGTCGTATTCTTTAAAAGATAGAATATATGCGATGGAAGATGCATGCTGTCATACTGAAAAACCAATTTAAACTTTTCTACATTTCTTTTTATAAGCGGGTCGTATCGGTTTATCGGATACCTCTTAGCCTTAATCGAAATTGCCTTATACGCCTTTATCCTATCATTCTTTTTAAAATCCTTCGTATCAAACACTACATCAGTAAAATCATTGCGGGAAGAGGTTTTCTTGTAGTCACCAAAGACATTGGCATCCTTTCTTGCCCAATCATAAAGTTTGCTACCCAGATAAGGCACGGCCATGGAATACTGCAGACTATCCAACCTTAACCTCTGTAGCTGTTCAAAAGACCTTAATGACTTTTCATAGGTATCGCCAGGTAAACCTATAATCATAAAAGCACCTATCTCAATGCCGCATTGCTGTAATTTCTTTATGCCTTCTTTTATAGTCTCTATTGATTCACCTTTATCTATCTGTTCAAATACATAAGGATCCAGCGTCTCCACACCCAAACACACCCTTATGCAACCTGCCTGTTTCATTTTCTTAAGCATTGATATCGGGGCCTTATCTGCCCTAAAGCCCATTATGCGCCATGGCAAGTTTATGCCTTCAGCGAGGTAAAGCTCGCAAAATTCCTCAACCCTGTCTGTCCTGGCATTAAAAAAAGGATCTGAAATCCTGAAAGAATCTATTGAGTATTTCTCTCTCGCTTGTTTTATCTCTTCTATGCAGTTTGCAGGTCTTCTTGCGCGCCATGTCTTACCTGTATATGAAAAACAAAAAGAGCAATTCATGGGACAGCCGCGACTTGTCATTAACACATAGTCATCTATATGCTTAACCCCAAAGACATCGTAGTTCGGAAAGGCCACTGAATTTAAGTCTTTTTCGAACATCCTAGGAGGACTTCTTTTTATGCATCCGTCTTGTCTATATACGATGCCTGAAGCTGATGATATGGGTTGATCTCGCTCTATGCATTCGACTAGTTCACGAATTGCCCTCTCACCTTCTCCTAATACAACTATATCTACCTTGGGGTTATCCTCTAAAAACTGTTCTGCTTGTATAGCAGCCTCTGCTCCTCCCACTACTATAGGTCCAGACCAAAAATCTCTTATCGTATCTATGCATTCTTGTGTAGTGTAGTAAGAAAGACAATGCACAGAGATACCTATTAAGTCAGGTTCAGCAAAAAATATGGCATTCTTTATTCTTTCTCTTGCGTCACCATCTCTGAAATTGTTCATATCAAGTACGCTTACAGCAAAACCGTTATTAAGCAGCTCTGAAGTGCAGTAAGCGATACCCGTATTAAGACCCAGCATTGATCCTTCCGGGTCTATCATTAAAATCTTCGACTTCTTCATATTTTTTAATTTATATATCTACTGGTAAGCCACCGCTTTTTAGTGACTTCTGGGCAGCTTCTAAAATTCTCACTACCTCAAGACCATTCTCTCCATCAGTTAGTGGTCTTCTTTTGGTATTGATGCACTCTATAAAATGCTTGCACTCTGCACTTAAGGGCTCTATAAAATCTATCTTGGGTATTAAAAGATCTCCTGCTCGATGTATAAGTTGGAATTTACCAAAATTATCATAACTTCCCAAGTCATCCGATATGGTCTTTTTTGTAATACCCTTGTCATATATTTGTATCTTGGCATCATTGCTTACATCGTCATATACTATCATCTTCTTGCTTCCGACAATGGTCATCTTTCTTACCTTGTTTGGATCCAGCCAACTTGTATGTATATGTGCGCATTTCCCATTTGCAAAATCCAAATTCATAAACACTACATCTTCTAGGCCATCCTGAAGATATGTTATGCCCTTAGCAGAAGTCTTTATAGGCATTTCATCAAACCAGTAAAGGAGTATGGAGATGTCATGTGGTGCCAAATTCCACATGGCATTGATATCCTGCCTTACCCTTCCTAAGTTTAAACGCTGAGAATAAATATAATAGATGTCTCCTAGTTCGTCTTGCTTAATGTATTCTTTTATTTTTACTACAGCTGCGTTATATAAAAATATGTGGCCTATAAATATTATTTTTGATTTTTTCCTGGCAAGCTTAACTAATTCCTCTGCCTTTATTACGCTAAGTGCTAATGGTTTTTCAACAAAAACATCTTTATCTGCCAAGAGACATTCTTTCGTTAGCTTGTAGTGATTATCCGCGGGAGTGGCAACAACTACAGCGTCTATATTTGTATCTTTGAGTACCTCATTATAATCCAGGGTAGTAGAAACATCGCCATACTGTTCTTTTATGTGCTTAAGCCTTTGTTTATTAGTATCACATATAGTAACTACACGGGCCGTATCTAAAGAATTAAACGTCCTAATTAGATTGGGACCCCAATAACCCGCACCTACAACAGCTATATTAACACCCACTAAAAACCTCCTATTTCTATTATCCGGTAATGGTTTCTAAAGTTACCCACTTCTTTATTATTAGCCTATCCTGCTTTGTAATAAGGTTAAATTTAAGAAGGAGCGCAACATACGAACAACTAAATATAATAAAACCAAAAAGTATCTTCAAGCCATCTGCCAGTCCCATGTATAAAACCGGTAGGCTAAGACAGGCTGGGATTAATGCCATAGCCCATCTTTTTACAAGGCTCGACCATGGAAATACCTTCGAAAAACTCGTATTAAAAACCTTTTTTATCTTGATGAGCCTTGATATGGCTGCGTAATAAACCGATGCAACCATGGCAAAGGCAGGTCCTGTATACCCGATTAGTTTTACAAATAAAAGGCTAAGTGCTATATTTACTAAAAATACCTTGCAGCCTATTTTAAAAATAGAACCTGTATGCCCGGAGGCCTTAAGCAATAGGTTAAAATTGGTGCATCTTACAGGCAAAAGAAGCAAAAATATCTGAAATGGCACAGCACTCATTTCATAATTTTTCGAAAAGATAAATGTAACAATCTCTCTGGCAAATATAAACATAAAAACCGCAAGCGGGGCTATAATCAGCGTTACCTTCTTTATGGATTTATGCCAAACCTCCATGGCATCATCTGTCTTTTTCTCATGATACATCTGCGTAACTTTCGGAAACAACACATCTGCTATAATTGTCGACAGGTCATTTATAAACGGCAAGGCAATTGCACCTACTGAATAAATAGCGAATTTATGCGGTAAGTAAAATATAGATACTATGATCTTATCAAGCTGCTGGGTTAACCTTGGCAGTATCCTTGAAGAACCAAGCGGAATGCAATACTTAACCTGGGCCCATGTAAGAGACGACTGCCAGCTAAGTTTCTTTATCTCCAAAATCTTTATCGCATACAATATGCTAAAGATAAGCTTAATGCCTGAAAATATCAGCAGGCTTATTAATATTACCTCTACTCCGGCATTAAATATTACCGGTATAATGGTAAAGCTTGCCAAGCCTAGGGCAAATACTATATCTATAACCATGGCATTCTTTTGTCTGTCTAAGGTATACAGTAAAGGGTTAAGGCACAATGCCGGCAAGGCCAGGGCAGGATATAGACTAAACAACCTTAATAATCCTACCAAGGCAGGATTATTGAAGCGCGCAGCTATCTGATCTGCCGCAAAGAATATAACACCTGCAGCCAAAAGCCCCATAAGAAACGAATAGAAAAATGTCTGCATGATCAAAGAATCGGCCTTTGCCTTTTCTTTCAGCTTGGGTACAAAATAAGATATGGCCTGGCCCAATTCCATTGCAAAGATAAGGCAAAGGTGAACTAATACCAGTTGGGTTTGCCTGAAAGTACCTAATTCTTTGGGTATTAAAAGTCTTGCCAATACCACAGCGGTTGCAAGTGTACAGACAGTAGATATAAACCTGCCCACTAGCACCATGGATATGCCTTCGGATATCTTTAGCTTCTTATTATCTTTGCTCAACGTATTACTCACCTAATCCTTGCCTTCCTCTGCTTGATTTTCTTTTATAATCCTTGCGGGGTTACCTGCAACCACCACATTCGAAGGAAAGCTTTTGGTTACTACTGCACCTCCTCCTACTATAACGTTATCACCAAGGCAAACCCCTGGTAAAATAATAACATTCATCCCTATCCAGCAATGATCTCCAATTTTTATAGGATCTGCCTTAAGTGATTTATTGTAATCTTTTGAAGAATGATTTGCACTTATAATGCCTACTCCTGGTGCTATGCGTACATCTTTGCCTAGCTCTATCCCATTGTAGGCCTGGATGTAACATGCATTTGAAAAACCTGGATAAGTTCCTTCTCCGCAGACGACCCTCTCTGGATACATGACCCTGGAACTAAGGTGGACCGGCCACGGGACATGGTAGTTTATACGTAAAATCTTCTGGTAACAAAAATACTGCCACCTGTGTACCCGGCAAATACCAGGGAGTGGATGAAGTAAAAAATCCAAAAATTTCCTTACTATGCGTTTAATAAGTTTCCAAAATCCAAAAATATTAATATCCATGATATAACTCTCTATTATTTATGGCTATGTCTGTTGATAAATTCATATTCTTTGCGCAGGCGCTGTAAAAACTCTGGAATAAAAGCAAGCAATAAACCGAGTGCTGCACCGAGCATGCTAGCCATAAAAGTCTTTTTAATAATCTGCCTGCTTTCTGGGGTTTCTGGCTTCAAGGCAGGGTCCAATACCTTAGCCAGCCGTTTTACTGCAGTAATATCTAGTTCATCATTTATTTTTTCTAGGTTAGTGACATAGAAATTTGCTATATCTGTAATAAGTTCGGGATCCTTTCCAGTTGTCACTAATTCTATTTCTAACTGCGTAGGGGAAATTGTTACCATGTGTCTAACAGCCTTTATGGCACCTCTCATTGTCCCAAATCCTTTAACCAAATCAAACTCTCGCACCACGTCCTCAGCCATCCTCCTACTTCTAAGCATAGCAAGTATTGTATCCTTATGGGGATTAAATAGACGCAAAGGTACAATTCCAAAAGTGCTGCCTATGGATGCAGGCGCTGCTCCTTCAAGCGGCAGTAGAAAAACTACTGAGGTTTTGTATATCCTCTCGGTGCAATATCCAACAAGCATTCCGGTAAAAGAAGTAATTAGAACTGTAGTAATTATCACCCACTTGCGCTTGTTCAATGTGATCAATATATGAAAAATATTATATGGTCTTTTCATCTTCTCATCCTCTCTTGTTTGTTAATTTAGATATTTACTCTTTTCTTGGAATCCTGTCTCCACTTAGTTATACCTAAACTTGCAAATATAAAAATTATAGGCCATAACACACACCTATGCCTGAATATGGTACCGACATTACCTTCTATCAAAGCCAGCAAAACACTGACTATGCCTGCAAAAAAGATCATTACAGATATCTGTCGCCACTGTTTAACAAATGATAACCGCATGCCCCGCACTAAAAATGGAACCATGCAATACCACGCTATGCTTTCAGGAAATGCAAAAAGTTGCATCGTAGTTCCCATCTGCCATGGAAACGGAGCAAAAAATGTATAGAAAAGTCCTATGGGCAAAAACGTCAAGCATCCTTTCAATGACGAAAGTTCAGCTCCACGCATAAAAGCAGAACGACTTGCCATAGTCCGCACATTTCTTAAATATTCTATTTCCTCAAATATGGAAATATCGGAAGTTAAAAGTGTTATATCTTTAAGTAGGTACATCCGTACAAGCCTCACTATACCAAAACTCTCTATTGCATTTATAACAGCTGAACCTGCCAGCGATATAAGCAAAATGACAATTAACCATCTTATTGGCTTTAGATTTGGCAATAATAACGATAGTGCTACCGCTACAACTAGCATGTAAGCCCATATGTTTCTAAAATTATAGAGAGGGATAAATGCTCCAAATGTTAAAAGTAGACCAAGGAATCCAAGGCGGTTATTCCTCATGCTGACAAAAGCCCATATAATAACAATTACACAAAGTGTTACTATTGGTTCTTTCAAGTTTTGCGTAGACCACAAAAACGTGGATGGCCAAATAGCAGTTAAAAAAGAAGCTATCCTGGCTGCTTTCTTGTTGAAGAGCTGGCTTGTTATAAGGTAGACAAAAATAATAGTTAACGCTCCAGCCAGGCAATTAATAAATAAAATAGACAAAGGGCTTCTGCCTGTTATGTAGTATACAGCTGCATTCCAAAAATCATAAGGACCTATAGTTCCCGTAGTAGTAACAACTTCTCCACTGCTAGGAAATATACCAACTAGCCAACGTTGCGCTATCCACCATCCATTTATGCTATAACCAAGTCCATCGCGCATAAAAAAACCTTCAAACCATTCTGAAAATGAATATATAAAATATAATAGCGATGCTGTAAATACCCTAAGTAAAAACGCTACTGCATATAGTATATACAAAAAACGAAAGCTCTCTGGGCTAAGGAGTGAAATAAAAAGTGCTCCTATTCCAAGACCAACTAAAATTATAGTCACTGGAGCTAAGACTTCTATAGGGGTTATGCCACAAAGAACCCCTAGTGCTAAAGCAAAAATGACAATAAATAATTTTTTTTCTACAAGCTTATCCATTACCAGTAATGTTGTTTAGTTGTTTTATAAAACTCAAATGTCTTAACTAGTCCTTCCTTTAGAGATGTTTTTGGCTGCCAGCCTGTGACTTCGCTAAACTTCTCAAAACTTGCAGAATAGTCACCTACTTCTATCTTCTTTTTATCTTTAGGGAATTCTATTAGTTTATAGCTTCCATTCTTTACGGTATCTAGAATCTCTTTTGTAACATCCAGCACGCTAATTGGCTTGCCGCTACCGAGGTTAAACACCTCTCCATTTGTATTGTTAGATGCTGCTGCCAAAAGCATTGCCTCTACAACGTCGTCTACATAATTGAAATCTCTTAGTTGTTTACCATCACCGTATATCTGTATTTGTTCACCCTCCATGGCCAATCTTATAAACCAATTCAAAAATCCCTGTTTACTATGTCGCATCTGGTGCCTGGGACCATAGGTATTGGTCAGTCTAAGAGACATCGTCTTAATTCCATAAGTATCGTTATATAAGATATGATACCATTCACCTGCCATGTTATTTATCCCATTTACATCTACAGGGCACATAGGGTGCTTTTCATCAACCGGCAAATAATTTGCCCTGCCATATTGACCCCTGGTGCCAGCAAAAACTATCTTAACACCCCTATTGTTTTTACGGCATGCCTCCAATATTGTCAGCTGGCTTCTACAATTTATATCAAGGTCTGCATATGGATCTAACATGCTATCTATATGACTCAAGGTTCCTGCTAAATTAAATAAATAATCCTTGCCTCGCACAAGATAGTTCATGCTAAACTCATCCCTCACATCAGCTATATTGACTGCCACCTTCTCCTTAATGCCGTCTATATTAAAAAGGTTACCTCCATACTGAGGTATTAGAGAATCCAGCAAAACTACATTAGCACCAAAATCAACAAGCCTGCATGCAAGATTACTGCCTATAAAACCCAGGCCACCTGTTATTAAAATATTCTTTCCATCAAAACATTCTTTATATTCTTCTTTTGTCATTTTTTTAGCTCTCTGTATATCTGCCAATATTTTTCTACACCATCATTTAAGGATAGATATCTTTGAGATATCTGACGGCATCTTTGGCGTAAAGAGTCTCCTTCATTTAAAAGTCTGTCTATTTCATCTAGGGCTTCTACATACTCTCTTCTTTTAAAATCTTTTATTACGCTCCCTATCCGGTTTTCGCTAACAATCTCTTCTGTATCCCCAACCCCTGAATTTACTATAACCGGTAAACCACATGCCAAATATTCTCCAAATTTTACAGGACTTGTTGCCTGTTTAGAAAAGGTGGGTTTATAAAATAAAACTCCCACATCTGCTGCCGCTATATAACGAGGCACAGACTGGTAGTCTACTCTCTTTACTGTCACGCATTCCTTTGGCAGCCCTTGAGAAGAGATGGCCCTGTAAATCATATTTTGATCTGTGTGTGTTAATATTAAAAAATGGCTGTTTTCAATTTTATCGTGCGCGACTTTAAAAAAGTCGATTAGTTCCTGCAGCATATACCATGTGCCCAATGAACCACTATACAAAAATACAAGCTTACCATTTATACTATAGCTATCTAACACAGCCCTCGCATCGTGCCTTGGTTTGAATATATCTACATCTATACAACAAGGTATCAGCCCTACTTGTCTTCCTGGAAGTTGTTTTGCAATTTTTTTTGTAAGAACAATTACTGAATCTGCCTTTTTTATCATAATCCTCTCAAATAACTTCACCACTTTGTAAATAAACCCATTTTCTCTAAATAGACCTGCGTCCTTATATTCATCTGCCATCATACCTCTCATATCAAATATAAATTTTCGCCTGAATACCTTAGAAACAAACAAGGCAATACAGGCTGGCACATAGCTTCTTGCATGTATTACATCTATTCTCCTTGTAATCGCAAGATAACTCGAGTATATAACCCCTATTGCTATGTCAAAGAAAGTGGATATACAATGAGGCCTCTTGTGATATCTTAAGCGTCTCCACTCTATGTCATATGAGTGCATGCGTTGTTTTAACTGACCTAGCTTTTGTTTGCTACGCAAACCTTTTTCAAAAGTAAGCAAGGTAATTCGCACATCTTTTTTAGCAAGCCTTTCTAGATAAGCTAGAACCTGCGAATAAAATAATGGTTCACCTGAACTAGTGTAGGAAATATATAAAACTCTAAGCATAATCTTTTATGCCTTCCTTGCAAAAATCCATATGGAATCTCCGCAACCTAAGAGGTTTAACACTGAATTAGACGTCTTTTTTAAAACAGATAAAGACTTGGATTTTTCTATTCTCCTGCGTAAATCTTTCCCAGCCTGTGCGATTTTACCTCTATTGGCAGAACTTCCTTGTTTAAGTTTTGCCCTTATTTCAGATATGGCTATGTTTCTTGTCTCAATTTCTATATTTGCAAACCCGGATTTCTTTAAAACAGTATGAATCGTACTGGGAGTAAAATAAAAAAGGTGCGAAGGATTCAAACCGCTCCACTGCTCTTTTAAAATAATTCTTGAGAGACTATTGAAATTAGGTGTTGATATCACAAGAATACCTTCTTTGCGTAATATACGATGCACATCCTGTAGGTACTCTATAGGTCTTTTTACATGCTCTATGACTTCTAATACAGTTATTACATCAAAGCTTTCATCTGGAAACTTAAGTTCTGGTAGTTCTGCGCAAGTTACATCCAATCCAAGGTTTTCTTTACACCAACAAACAGCGCTCTCTGATATATCTACCCCTGTTACCTCCCATCCTGCACTTTGGGCGGTTTTCAAAAATAGACCTGTGCCGCAGCCAACCTCAAGCAACCTACCGTAAGGTCTGTAGTTGGAAATTCTCTTAAGTAATTGCCTGTATCGCAGTTCGGTTATAGGATCGGCATTTATTAGTTTCCGGTAATACTCATCAGAATACATCTCTTCAATCCTGTTTGCATCTGGAAACGATTCAAGTGAGATGGTATTACAACCCCTGCATTTTTTCAAAATAATGCGTTCTCCATTTCTTAAGACCTGTTTATCTTTCTCTGATTGGCATATGTTACATTTGAGCATTTCCATATCATTTTCCTGCCACGCAAAAAATCGATACCCCAAAGGGGAAATTCGTTCTATATAACAGTATTTGTTCTAGTTTTAATAAACTTGTCATTAGTGCATTTTCTAATTTCGAAGGAGGTTTTAGATCTGAGGCTACCTTCTTGCTACTGGTAAACAACCTCTGGTAAAATCGTATTGTCAGTACAAGGGGAAAGATAAAGAAAAATATATAACTTAGTTTCTTTATCTTAAACCCGGCATTTTCTAAAACAGTTGCAATCTCTTTTTTCCTAAAGCGTCTTTTTGTGTGCACGGTTATATCGTGAGGACCCTTTATAAAATTATATGCCGGTACCGTTAATATCAAATGCCCACCATCCTTCAATGTCCTATGGAATTCTTTCAGCGCCCTGGATATTTCTTCAACCCTTTTGTGGTAAATAACATCAGTTGAAACTATAAAATCAAAACTGCCATTAGAAAATGGTGCATCATCTACACTGGCAATCGAAAGTTTGTTTAAGCCTCTCTTTTTACAAAAATTAATACCCGTCTCGGATATGTCAATTCCGAACATGCTACAGGGTGTATGTCCTAAAGTAAATTTACAAAAGCCACCTGTTCCACATCCGGCATCCAATATAGCAAAATCACTATTGGCATTCCCAAAACGTGCTATATAACTGCATATCAGCTGCCTAAGCCATATATACCGCCAATGGCTATCTTCTAGATTAAATACTGCTTTATATTCTGATTCTTCCACTTTTTTTGCGCTGTACCAAAAATTTACTTCCCACCAACCTCCACCAAAGCACAGTCAAATCTTTAAGGGCCCTTAATATCCTGCGTATGTTAAAAACCTGTGATGTACCATAAGATCTAAAGTGATGCCGTACACCTACTTCTGTAAACTTAAACCCTGCATCCTGAATCTTCCTTATCATTTCAACGCATATAGCTCCGCTTTTTTGGGTTAGCTCTATATTATTGAATATCTTTCTTCGCATAAGCCTGAAGTCACAGTCTACGTCTTTTATCTTCAGCGAAAAAACCCATTTCATGAGGTTTTGGTATGTTTTGCCTATCAAGATTCTATACCATGGATCGGAACGAACAACTTTAAAACCATTAACTACGTCTACACCATTATTCATGCGCTCAGCAAGTTTCGTAAGCTCTCTAACGTCATATTGTGCATCTCCATCTGTATAAAATACAAATTCCTTTCCGGCCTGCTTAAAACCTTCTGTTAACGCACCGCCATATCCCTGGTTCTTCTGGTGAAAGATAGCCCTAAAATTAGGATATACATCAAGGAGGCTGTTTAATACTTCTTTGCTGCTATCAGCACTGCCATCATCTATGACTATAATCTCAAAGTCATCTGTCAGTTTAGATGCAGTTTCATGTGCTAAGGTAACCATGCTGCCTATAGTCCCGCCGTCATTATAGCATGGGAAAAATATGGTCAAACTGCTAAGTTTGTGTGCTTTATTAGTATCCACGCTAGGGGAGTTTATATATTTTATATTTTCCGTCATCATAGACCTTGCTTACATGTCTGTCTTTTATGTCTATTTTATCTTCAGCCAATATCAAAATGTAATCAACCTTGTATTTTTTAAGTACCTTCTTTGCAGGTTGAGCAAGGCAAGCCTTGTACTTCTCAACTAGCTTCGATAAGTACTGCTCTGTTGCATCCTTACCACCATAACTATTGTTAACACTCATCCCCTGAAAAGCACCGTTGTGTTCTCTTAAAAAATGCCTAGCTTCGGTAAGAGGATAATTAAAAAGTCTTAAGCTAGCTATAAACCTGTTTTCTATCTCATCTTTAGATAGCAACGAGGTTATACTTGATGCCCTTACAAAATATAGATAATTATTTGTATAGCTTGCCAAAAGCTCTGTAAGTTTTCTATCTAGTGGATTCGCCAAAACTACATCGTCTTTTTCGGTATTAGACTTAAGCCATTCTATTGGACCAGATAAAGGTTGCATGTTTGCATAGTAAGACGCTCTGGAATCATAATATATAACCTGCGCTAAGACTGCATGCTCCAAAAATATGCCTATTAAAAAAATACTTATAGCAATCTTTACAAAACTAGGCAGCCTGCGACCCAGCTTAGCAAAAGATAATACCACAGCAATAATTAAGAAGGTCTTGTTGGTATAGGCCTGCCAGTGTACAGGTTCCATAACCCTGCCAGTAACTACGTGTTGGTTCAAACATATGAAACCACCCATTAAAAGTGAAAGCATGAACCAAAAAGACTGTGTCTTATTACCCGGCCTTACAGTTACAAATAACAGCAATGCTCCAATATGCATCAAAGGCAATGTAGGTCTTCTTGTATTTATTAATGCAAATCGTAAACCTAAATCATTAAAATTAGGCGAAGATGCCACCTTTATAAATTCTAACCAGTAAGGAATGGAGACTATTAAAGAAACAAAATATATCAACGCTATCTTTTTAATAGAGTCTTTATCTTTTTTTAACAGGCAAAAAACAGTAAATACTGCCAGTCCTGCATACATATAGGACCAAAAATACAAGCTTATATAAAAAAGGCTTCCCAAGAAAATCCCACTGGCAACAGATAATATAAAAGCCCTTTGTTCCTTTTTGATCGCACACCAGGCAAAAATAATACTTGCAAAAAGAGGCACATATGTAAATTGCGGACTTATCGGTCTCATAAAGGTGAGGTTTCTAAAATACCTCATATCAATAAGTTCTCCATGCAAAATGGGTAACCCTTTAACAAGCATGGAATATCCAAGTAAAATTGCACATGCACCTACAAGACTCGTTCTAAAAGAACCGGACACCTTAGATATAAAAAGAAACATCAAAAGAAAAAGACAAATCGGCAGAACAAAGGTAAACAGTGTATCCACGCCCCCTACTGTCAGACCTAATAATTTACCTGTTGATGCTTCTATAATTTCTAAAGGTGCCGGGTGTACAATTGGGTCATTTCTGTGTTCGTATATACCCCAGTTGCCTAATCTATAATCTCCCTTATAAACTGCATTTATCCTGCTTAAGTAATAAGTCTCATCAAGCATGCCTGTAAGGTACATGCCTTTAAAACCACTGCCTAATTCATGGCGGAATGCAACATCCGGGGCCACATATATAAGCCCTACTAAAATTGCAAATATCAAAACTATGTATATTTGAAAATTCTTTTTCACCATAAGCCCACCAATTCAAATAGTGACCTGGCAAATACCTTGGTTTGATCAGAATAAAAATAAAACCATACGTTTCCAAGCAACCAAATAGATAGCAGAACTTTAAATACGTATTTATTTCGGAAATTCTGGTATCCTTGATATATCCCAAAAGATGCAAAGATTATTAAGAATGGTTCCATCGGTATCCTGAAGCGCGCTGATCCATAAAACAAAAGCGTCACAACCTGCAGATAGATTATAGGCAAATAGATAGGTAAAAATTTTTCAAATCCCCTCTTGAGGCGTATGAAGGCTATAAGAAAAAACGGAAATATAAAGCTATACATAAAGTTATAAACTCCCTTTGTATTAATACCTAATACCTCCCAGTCAAACGGTGACCATAAAAAGAAGAATTTCAAGGCCTCAAGTTTTGCCACCTTAAGGGGATTTTGTCTTATAAACCTTAAAGTAGCTCTTGTGAGATATTTGCTGGTTTCTATCTTAGAATTTAACGCCTTCGCATATAGGACTGTTTCATCTATCGTATTAAACCCGAATAGCTTACCCCCTGGCGGCTTATAAGATAAATACAACATATATCCGCCTTGGGTAGAAATAGGGACAAATGCGTTGTATACCTTCCAATTGCGGATAGCCCATGGGGCAATGGGAAGCGCAAAACATAGAAATAAGATTAGGATAAACGCTATTGTTTTCTTTAACGGCCACTGCCTAAAATATCCTGTCCATGCCATTGCGGCTAGCAAAAATATTATATAAAGCACCATCATTCCTGAAACCAAGGCCATGATACCTAATAATATACCAAGCAAGCACACCCGCAGATAACTTAAGTCTTCGCGTATCTTGATGATCCACCAGGTAACCAAGGTAAGCAGAAAACTGGAAAGGCATTCGATCCTATAGATGCTACAGCTTGTGATAAAAACCGGGTAGATTGAGGCGATGCTCCCTGCGATAACCCCTATAGATCTACCCATAAGGCGCAATCCAATAAGATAAATAAGTAGGCACATAAATGAACTCACTACTGATTGCGCCAACCTTAATCCTAAATAGTTATTATTTCCAAAGAGCTTATATATGCCAGCGATTAACAAGGGATAAAGAGGCGGTCTTGAATATGAAGAATCCTCCAGGTCAAAACCATTGCCAGCAAGTATATTCAGGGCTATATTATTATCGTACTCACCATCACTTTGAGGTTCTACGTAAGTTGTAACAATAATTAAAGATCTCAAAATAAGCGCACAGATAAAAATAGCTAGCCCGAAAGAAATATCTCTATTTAAAAACTTCTTCATTATTCCTAATCTAATGCTGCTACGGCAATCGCACCGAGTGTAATCTGATATAAAACCCCTACCGTATCCCTGACTATTAAACCTGTAGGTGTTTTATACTTAAATGCTTCTGGCACAACTATCGTATCTCCCCTTCCTACCTTTAAAGCCCTGGCAAACTTAGATACTGTTTCTCCATTTGCCCTGATTACATAAATCTTTTTTACATCAGCACTCTTGGTCACACCCCCTGCCTTGGATAGATAATAATCAACTCCGGCCCCCTCTTTAAATGTGATGGCGGTAGGCGTATATACGTTTCCTACAACTTGTGCTGAGGAAGGGGCAGTAGGTATATACAATGAATCTCCATTTTCTAAGAAAATATCATATTCACTGCCTTTGAAAAACTCCAGTTCATCCAACTTTATTATCATCCTACCTGGCACCTCAATATTATCAAGGGACTCAAGCATCTTCTCTCTAAATCGCAAAAGCTCCATCCTGGCATCAGACTGTGCAGAACTACTGCTAATTCCAGCCAGAGACGACTGTTCCTGCAGGAGGGCATTGCGCTCACTTTCAAGATGCCGCTTTAACATGTCTTGCTGAATCTTCTTTAGGGATTGGCGTTTAAAAACTGCTCCGTGCAAAAAGGCTTTTTTAGTAAAACCCCCTGCGCGTTCAATTATAGAACTCAGTTTATCATCTCTTTGCGCTACGTATTCTCCAGGGTATCTAACTTCACCTGATAAGGTTATAATCGTTTTTTGTGTTGAGGCTGCCTTTTCCCTAACGTATAAATGATCCCCCTCTTGTAGGATGAAGTCAGCTGACCCCATCTTTCTGTGAATGATCTTAAATAAATCTATATTCATAACGGTAGAGGTACCCTCAGGTATTATTCTGAAGAGTTCTGCATTTTCTAAAACGGCTGTTTCCTTAGTCCCCCCTGCCCTAAATATAAGATCAGATACCATCATGTCATTGGTCAACTCATAGCGCCCGGGTTTATTCACAGCCCCCTCTATCTCTACAACCCTCATGGGGATAACCTCTGAATTGGTATATATCCTCAACTGGTCCCATTCTTCAAGTAAGATGTTTTCCTTCTTATCAGCCTTTAAGACCTCATTTAAATCTATGGATATGACCTTCCTACCGCCTCCTTTATCTATGCGGACGAGATCAGCGCGAGTCATATATGTATCCGGCAACACACCCCCGGCCTTATCTACTATATCTTTTACTGTCATACCTACCTTCAGCTGATAATCCCCGGAGTGATATACATTTCCATTAATTGAGACATAGTTTCGTCTTACAGCAGACACAGGATAAATAATGACAAGATCACCGTCTTGTAGTTTAGTATCCTTTGCTTTAACCTCTAAGTTTTCCGTATCTTTAAATTCAAGGTCAAGCACTATTCTTTTCTGGTGCCTTTCAATCCTCTCAACCTGCATGCGTTGCAAGTAACCCGCAGAACCCACACCTCCTGCAATATTAAGAAGGTCTAATAGACTTACCTGACTAAGGGTTTCGTATATGGCAGGCCTCTTCACATTACCTGCAACACCTATTACATCCCCTATAGATGGAACAAATATGGTATCATTGGCAGATAACCTGTAATCTTGTGATTTATCCCCATTTAAAAGGAGCTTGTAAAGGTCTATGGTCTCTTCTGTTTTATCTTCACGTATCAATTTAATCTTTCTTAGTGTACCTAGTTTTGTTGGCCCGTTGGCTTCATATAATGCATGGAACGCTGTTGCCTGAGAACTTAATATGTATGCACCTGGCCGTTTAACCTGGCCTAAGACAAAAACCCTTATGGTCCTAAGTTGGCCCATCGTGACACTTACATTAATGTTTGTATAGGACTCTTCTAATTTTTCCCTTATAAGATTTTCTGCATCACCGAATTTAGTTCCCCAAAGATACAGCGGTCCCACCTTAGGAAGCATTATCTTCCCTTCCCTATCTATGGTAACAGGTAGGGTTTGTTGCATTGCGCCCCATATATTTATTATAAGCGTATCGTCTGGCCCTAGTATATAATCTGAACCTACCGGTACATTCCCTGTTGGGTAAAACATAGCCTTCTCAAAAGCAGCACTCCTTGTGTTAATACTCGGACTTATCATTTCTGTAATAGACGTTCTAGCATCATCAAAAAGTTTATTTTCATAAGACCTGCCAGCATCCATTCTATCTCTCTTGCCTGCATCTTGCATAACACGTCTTATGGTTGGTTCAGGGAATATGTCATAGCCAAATTGCCTTATGGCCCTTGATACATGCGGCCGTATGCCCCTTGAAAACATCTTTTCTATTGAAGAGGGCTTCTTTTGCCCGAAAGGCATAGCTCCACCATAACCTATACCCCCAAACCCCAATTGAATAACTGAACCGTCATAAGGAGAAATTATCTCTTCTAACTTATCCTCAGTACCAACGCGTACCTTGAACATCCTTCCATCAGGACCTATTACACTCTGCCACCCTTTTGCTAGTCCAGCTTTGGGTTTTATCTCCTCTGGCCTAAAACGAAAGGTTTTACCTGTAAACGGATCAACTATTGCGTCTCCGTATATAACATCATTAATACTGGTAGTTGTTTTAAACTCCCTTCCCGTAAATGGCGATTTTATAGTTATGG
Source organism: uncultured Planctomycetia bacterium (assembly GCA_964497315.1). Classification (GTDB taxonomy): domain Bacteria; phylum Omnitrophota; class Gorgyraeia; order Taenaricolales; family CAZCCH01; genus CAZCCH01. The sequence continues at coordinate 31,458 of CAZCCH010000006.1, read as the reverse complement.
GCTTAGATGGCTGCTCCAATGCCTCGCGTATGGCTTCTTGCCTAGGGAAAAATTCTGTTCCATCGTAGGGACAGATAATCTTTTTCAAACCCTTTTCAAGCTCTGTATCAATGCCAACGTTGACCTGAAACGTTTGGTTGCAGGAGGGACAGGAAAAGGCAGTCCAGTCTCCCTTTCCCAGCATGGCATCTTCGGACTTCCCATATTGCTTGAGCGTGTCTACCTCTGCCTTTTTCCTCCCTAAGACCTCTTTGGCTTCCTCAATCAGCAGTAGAGGATCTTGTTGTTGGGCCAGGAGGATATCGGTGCCTATCAATTCTACTAAAAATACAGCTATAATCAATATGCTTATCTTTTTCATGGAAGACTCCTTGTTTAAAATTTCAAGTGGGTAGCAAATTCTAAAATATGATTTTTCACCTTTTTATTCGCTACATTTTCATAATTATCAAAATGCTCCAGTTCATAACCAGCTTCTATATTCAAATCTTTATCTTCAAAAGGAGCCAAGGCAAAATTAATTCCAAGCTCCAATTTCCTTTGTACATTCGATAAAGAAACACCCTGTCTTTCGACATCCAAGGTAAAGTTTGCCTTTATATTATTTTCAAAATCTTTTGATAACATAAGAAATATATCCTGCGCATCCGTTGCCATATGATGGCCTAATATGGAACCTTTATATCTGTATCCCGTTCCATATGTACCATGGGTGTACCAGCTAGAACCTGTCTTTGCATACTCAGCCCTAAAATCTAACCCATTAAATCTAAATAAGTCCGGTGTATAAATACCCAGTAGGTAACCTGGGGCTTCATTTTCCCAAGGGGCAAACCTATCTTCACCTGCATACTCCCAATATAGTTCTATATTGCTAAGCCATTTAAAGAATTCTTGTTGGCTTCTGGGTAGTCTTAATGTAAAATCAAAGGCCGCAAGTTGATCTGTATTAAGCTTGCCTTCTTTAAATTCTGTCCTTCCTGCTGCCCTGAAAATCCTTACATAATCACTCAAGGAAAGATGTGGTCTACCTTCACCACCTAATATTATTGTCCTGGACATACCAAAGGTAAAATAAGAAAACGGATTATATTCTGTCCTCATACCTACCAGATATGGCTCTGATATCACCCTCTTTTCTTCAAGTCTGCTTATGAAAAATACGCTGTTCCAATCTCCCATTTCTTTAAGCAACCAAGGCAATTTGTACGGACGTTGGTTGCTAAGTTTCAACATGGGCAATGGGTATGCGTTATTAGATAAAAGCATGGAACCATGATATCCGGGTCCCCACCACAGGGTATCCCTGCCAAATCCCATCTCTAAATTTCCAATACCTACCTTAAAACAAATCTCTTCTAGATCCAGATCCATTTCATCTTCCGAAGCTCTCATTGCAGGCTCAATGCTTAATGCCAACATATCTCCTATTTCGACCCATCCTCTTATCTTTGTCCTTAGGTTTAATCCATCTTTTAACTTCCAGCCATTTTTGTTCTCAAGTAATACCTGTTCATCTTCTTCTAGGCGGGTATATACCTTTTCAGTTTTTATAGGGTCTGCTAGTTTAAAATGGATATTTTTGTTAAACGGCTCACCCGTATCTAATTGACTCACTCCTAATCGCATAAGCTCAGGTTTAAATTCATCCATAAGTTTATATAGAAATTCCTGACAACGATCTAGCTTTTGATTATCATAGACAGAAAGAAATCGTTGTCTTTGTGTATATTCTATGCCTGAGGCAACCTTACGTGCTATTTGCATCCTAGTCATGGGTCTTGTATTCAAACCATCGTTACCTACCATTCCGCTAAGTACTAGATGTTCTAATGCATTGTAGGACCAATGGTGTATGGGCACATTGACAGAGACCTCGGCATAACTACTATTTGGCAAATAGGCAAATACAAACAACAGTATTAAATACACATAAAGTTTTTTCATATATTATCTCTAAACCACTCTATCGTCTTCCTAAGCCCTTTATCTAAATCTACCTGTGCAGACCAACCTAATAAATCCCTTGCCTTTGTAATGTCCGGTTGCCTAACCTTGGGGTCATCTACAGGCAAAGGCTCAAATACAATCTTGCTTTTTGAATTGGTTATCTCTATTATCTTCTTAGCCAAATCTAAAACAGACATCTCGTGTGGATTGCCTATATTAACCGGTTCGTTTAGCTCACTATCAATAAGCCGCAACAATCCATCCACCATATCTGATATATAACAAAAGGAGCGGGTCTGCAAGCCATCTCCAAATACGGTAATGTTCTTTCCCGTCAATGCCTGACTTATGAATGCGGGTATGGCCCTACCATCATCTTTTCGCATCCTCTCCCCATATGTGTTGAATATGCGAACTATCTTGGTATCAACTTTATGAACTTTGTGATAAGCCATTGTAATGGCCTCGGCAAATCTCTTTGCCTCATCATATACACCACGCGGACCTACACAATTTACATTACCCCAGTAAGACTCAGGCTGAGGATGTACTAATGGGTCTCCGTAGACCTCGCTTGTTGAGGCCAGCAAAAATTTAGCACCTTTCGCCTTGGCCACGCCCAATGTATTGTGAGTACCCAAAGAGCCTACCTTTAAGGTCTGAATTGGAAAGTTCAAATAATCTATAGGACTTGCCGGTGATGCAAAATGGAGCACGCAGTCAACCTTGCCTTTTACATCTATGTATGTGCTTACATCATGTGTTATAAATTTAAAATTTTTATAATCGCGTAGCTTCTCTATGTTAGATATATTTCCCGTTATTAAATTATCTAGGCAAATTATCTTGTGACCCTTATTGACCAATGATTCACATAGATGGGAACCTATAAACCCAGCTCCGCCGGTAATCAGTATCTTCATCTTGAGTCTCCTCGATCCTCTTAAAATATGCCGTGCATATTATTCAGAGAAAACACTGTTTAAGACAATACCCCTATGCTTGTTTAGTTTTCTAACAATGTAGCCTTTTTTCTCAAGCGCAAGAAGTCTGTCTACGGTCCCTTTGTACGAAGAAATACTGCATGCGTCTTGGATTTCACGAATATAAGGAGGCCTTTTATTCTCAAGCATGTATCTCCTTATGCATTCGCATACTTCCTTTTGTCTTGGTGTTAATTTAGTCTCTTCCATAGCGCAGATATCCTTATGATTTATAGTTTTCGCTAAACCACTCAACACACTTTTTAAGACCTGTATTAAAATCTACTGCTGGTGTATAATGCATTAATCTTTTTGCCTTTGAAATATCCGAAAGCGTCCTTTTTACATCACCCGACCGTGCAGGGCCAAACTCTGGTTTAATCTTTTTGCCCATGATCTTATTTAGGTATTTAACTATCTGCAAAACTGAATAATCTTTACCGCAGGAAATATTGAATACCTCAGGGGATACCCCCTCTGTTACAGCTGAAAGCAAGTTAGCATCTACTACATTACTCACATAGGTAAAATCCCTGGATTGCTTACCATTGCCGTCTATTACAGGAGGTTCATCTTTTAGCATGCGCGTTACAAAACGAGGGATTACCGCAGCATATTCAGAGGCAGGATTTTGTCTTGGTCCGTACACATTAAAATATCGCAACGCGACTGTCTCTAAGCCATATAGACAGGAAAATACCCTGCAATATATCTCTCCTGCCATTTTAGAAGCAGCATACGGAGATATTGGCCTTGGGAAATCATCTTCTCTGTTTGGAAATTTTGTAGTATCACCAAAGACTGAGCTAGAAGATGCAAATACAACTCTCTTAACACCTGCTTGCCTTGCAGCTAAAAGTACATTCATAGTGCCTGTAACATTTACCTCATTATATAGGGCAGGTTCCTCTACAGATCTGGCAACAGACCTTAACGCTGCCTGATGCAGTATAAAATCTACATTTTCGCACCATTTCTTCAGGGTATCCACATCCCTTATGTCACCTTCTATGAGCTCTATTTTTTCTATGGATTCTGCTAGGTTTTCCTTTGTACCCTCGCAAAAATTATCCAATACCCTAACCTTCTCACCTTGCTTTACCAATGCATCTACAATATGAGAACCTATAAAACCTGCACCACCTGTCACAAGATAAAAACTCATCCTAACTCCTTTTTTAATTTTAGCTTTATACCTAATACCTACAGTTTTATAATATGTCCTTTTTCTATCCGCGCCTTCTTGAATGCATTGCGGCTATCCAAAATTAACTGTGCAGCCTTGGTTATCAATTTATAGTTGAATACCTTATGGTCAGTGACTAAGATTATTAAGTCATGCCTTTTAATACTATTTTGTGCAATCGGGACATCTTTAAGGCTAATATTGTTTATATTAAGATAGGGGATATAAGGATCTGAATAGCTAACCTTTGCACCTCTTTTCTGAAGTAGCTCAATTATCTCTAGTGCTGGTGACTCTCGCAAATCTTTAACATCCCTCTTGTATGTAACGCCCAATATTAGCACTTTTGAACCGGATATATTTTTGCCTGCTGCATTCAACAATGACTCTGCCCTGCTAACAACATAAGTGGGCATAAAGATATTTGTTTTAGCAGCTGAGTCTATCATGTTGGTTTTAAAACCTACCTTCCGTGCCTTCCAGGAAAGATATATTGGGTCTGCCGGGATACAATGTCCCCCTATGCCTGGCCCTGGATAAAATGGCATAAAGCCAAACGGCTTCGTCTTTGCAGCCTCAACCACTTCCCAAACATCTATCTTTAACTTATTACATAACATGGCAAATTCATTTATAAGACCTATGTTTACAATCCTGAATGTATTCTCGAGAAGTTTTACTACCTCTGCCGCCTCTGCAGATGATACGGGAATAACTTTATTTATTATCCTTGAATAAAGTGCTTTTGTTAGTTCTGTTGCCCCTTTGCTTACCCCACCTACAATCTTGGGAATCTTGGCAAATGTATATATTTTATCTCCGGGATTTATCCTCTCAGGAGAAAAAGATAAAAAGAAATCCTCGCCTTCTCTTGGGCCCTTTCTTTCTAAAATGGGTAACACTACATCCTTAGTTGTCCCTGGATAGGTGGTGCTTTCTAGTATGATAAGCTGACCAGGGCGTAAATATCTTGCCATTGTGCGACTTGCTTTTATAATGTAAGACATATTAGGTATTCTTGTTTTGCGAAGGGGGGTAGGCACGCAGATAATTACAACATCAGCCTCTTTTAATACAGATTCTTTTGTGGTTGTAAAAAATCTATTGCTTTTTATGGCGTTTTTTGCTTCTTGTGAAGAAATATCTGTGATATAGGAGTTGCCTTTTTTAAGACTACTTACCCTTTCTGCATCTTTATCTAGACCGTAAACAAAAAAACCTTTTTTAATAAACTCAAACGCAATAGGTAGCCCTACATACCCCAGGCCTACTACTGCTATCTTTGCTTTGCCATTAAGAATCTTATTTTTTAAATTCATGCGCTATGCTCCTATTTTATCTCTCCAATAATCGAGTAAATCTTTTAATGTTTGTTCAAAGGGTATGGTTGGACTCCATCCCGTCTGTTTTACAAACTTGGAATTATCACCAAATAAAACTGGAACATCCGAAGGCCTCATTCTCCCCGGGTCCTGCTTGACTTCAACTTTTGCTTTTGTAAATCCTAGTAACATATTCAGAACTTCTTTTATTGAATAAATCTTACCTGAGCATATGTTATATACCTCACCTGGTTGCCCTTTTTCCAAAGACAAACAATACCCCCTTATCATATCTCTAACATCTGTAAAATCCCTTTTTGCATCCAAATTGCCTACATGTATTACAGGCTCCTGTAGATTTTTTTCAATCATGGCAATTTGCTTTGCAAAATTTGAACATGCAAATACTACTCCTCTCTTGGGACCTGTATGATTAAAACCGCGCGTCCTTACAACATTAAGTTTATAACTCTGGTAGTACTGGTATGCCAACAGGTCCTGACCTACTTTGGACACTGCATATGGACTTAAAGGTCTTAAGGGGTTTGTTTCTTTGATAGGTAACTCATCTTCATGAACTAACCCATATTCTTCTGAACTTCCTGCTATCTGTATAAGAGGATTTATTCCTATTTGCCTAACAGCCTCAAATATATTAAGCTGGCCTATAATATTTGTAGTAAGCGTTTCTGCTGGAGCACGCCATGAACTAAGAACAAAAGACTGTGCTGCCAAATGAAATATGCTCTCTGGCCTCACCTTTTCTATGACTTCTCTTACACTTGATGCATCTCTTATATCGCACTCATGCAAGATAAGCTTATCTACAACATGGTCAATGTTCTCGGTCTTGCTCCTCCATCTCTCAATACCATGAAGTTCAACCCCACCCTTTGTAAGTAAAAATTCAGCCAAATGACTGCCAACAAAACCTGTTATCCCGGTAATTAATACTTTCATATCTAATCTTTCTCCTTTACCATGTAATCTTTCAAGGCTTCCTGCCAAAGGCGTAATTCACCAAATGTCTCTTTAAAACGAGTATTATCTAGTGCTGACATCTTCGGCACCTTGGCATCCCTTAAAAAATCTTCTAGTTTTATCGGTGCTAAATCAACACCCTCTATCTGTTTTAGTCTTAAAACTTCCTTGCCAAGTTCAAACCAGGAGCAAAAACCGCTGTTTGTAACATTGTAAATCCCCGGAAGAAATTTCTTGGGAAATAAGACTAATATTTCAGCTATAGCCGAAGAGAGATCTTTAGTATAAGTAGGTGAAGCAACTTTATCGTATACCAACTTTAGCAACTTTTCTTTTTTGGCAAGTTTTGCTATTTTATCAGGAAAATTTTCACCACCAGCCCCAAACACCCAGCTTGTCCTGACAATAACAAATTTACTGCACGTAGATTGAATGATCTCTTCGCCTTTTAATTTAGTAGTGCCATATACGTTAATAGGACTCGGTAAGTCATCTTCGGTGTAAGAGTGGGTTTTCTTTCCATCAAATACGTAATCGGTGCTTATATAAATTATGGCGGCCCCGCATTGGCTTACAACCTCTGCTACGTTTTTAGTTCCATCAACATTTATCTCCGCGGCCTTGTTGGGATTGCGCTCACAGCCATCAACATCTGTATATGCCGCAGCGTGAACCACTACATCAGGCTTAAATCCTGATATTGCATCTTTAACTTTTTCTTTATCTATAATATCGCAATAATGAAATGCTGCAGCTTCGGTTGTGGAATCTTTGCTATCCTGTCTTTTGTCAAGTCCTGCTACTAAATGTCCACTTCTAAGATTTGCACTTAGAGCTTGACCCAGCATCCCAGCAATACCGGTTATGAATATCTTCAATCTTTACCCTTATTTTGCTAGCTGTACTGCTTAGTATAATAATCCTGAAAATCTTTGCGTTTCTGTTTTATATCCCTCCACCAATCTATGTGAGATTCATACCATCTTATTGTATCCTCTAGGGCTTCTGCAAAATTATATTGCGGCTGCCATCCAAGTTGAAAAAGTTTACTTGTGTCCAAGGAGTATCTTTTGTCATGACCTGGCCTGTCTTTAACATAGGTAATCATTGATTCTGTCTTACCCATAACATCAAGAAGTTTCTTTGTTAATTCTATATTTGACAATAAATCTCCACTTGCTATATTGTAAATTTCTCCAACCTTGCCCCTATGCAGTACAAAATCTATGGCCTCGCAATTATCTAAGACATAAATCCAATCCCTGATATTCATGCCATCTCCATATACTGGAACCTTCTTTCCTTCGAGCAGATTCGTTATGAACAAAGGAATGATCTTTTCAGGATATTGATATGGCCCAAAATTATTGCTGCTTCTTGTAGTAACTGTAGGAAGACCATGGGTAATATGGTAAGAACGCACCAGCAAATCTGCGGCTGCCTTACTGGCAGAATAAGGGCTATTTGGCTCTAGGGAATCTGCTTCTTTAGAAAAACCCTCTACAACAGAGCCGTAAACTTCATCCGTAGATATCTGTAAGAATAATTTTGTCTTGTATTTTTTTGCCGCTTCTAACAACACTTGAGTCCCAACTACGTTTGTCTGGATAAAACCTGAGGCATCCTGAATGGAACGATCCACGTGGCTCTCTGCTGCGAAATTAACTATTATATCGGCAGCTTTGGCCAACTCATCTAAAATCTTAGGATCGCAGATATCGCCTTTTTGAAAATTGTAGTTTGAATTCGACTCTATGTCTTTAAGGTTCATTAGATTGCCAGCATAGCTAAGATTATCGAGGTTCGTAATTTCGTACTCAGGATATTTCTTTAAAATATGCCTTATAAAATTAGATCCAATAAACCCTGCCCCGCCAGTTATTAAAAGTTTCATGATTTACCTTTCTTTTTTCTTTCTGCAACTAGAATATTGGATTGCAATAATGACTCAAATGTACCGCAATCAGTCCACCAACCATCTAAAACATCATACTCTATACCATGCCATTTTATATAGGCATTATTCACATCGGTTATTTCAAGCTCACCTCTATCAGATGGCTTAAGTCCTTTTATTATCTCAAAGACATGGTTGTCATACATATAAATACCAGTTACAATATATTTTGACTTTGGGTTTTTTGGCTTTTCTTCAATGCTAACTATTTTGTCATCTTTAATGTTGGCTACACCGAATCTTTCTGGGTCCTCTACTTCTTTTAAGATAAGTCTAGCTCCCTTTGGCTGTTCTTCGAAGGCCTGAATTGACTCTTGTAAATTCCTTTCAAACACATTATCTCCTAATATAACTACAATTTTGGAATTATCAGCAAAGTGCTCAGCTAATCCTAAGGCCTCTGCAATTCCACCTTCACCTTTTTGGTAGGTGTAATTTATATGCTTAAGCCCAAACTCTTGGCCATTGCCTAAAAGCCGTAAGAAATCTCCAGCGTGGCTCCCACCTGTAACAATAAGTATGTCTTTTATCCCAGCATCCACCAAAGTCTGAATAGGATAGTAAATCATAGGTTTGTTATAAACAGGCAAGAGATGTTTGTTGGTTATTTGAGTTAGCGGGTTTAGCCTTTTGCCCAAACCGCCTGCTAATATAACGCCTTTTAAATCACTCATCTATATCTCCTATTTTTTCCAATCAAAAGGAATATCATTGTCAAATGCATCAACCCTATACTCATCCGGGTCATTATAATTATAAAGTTGAGTTGGGACATTCATAACAGCTGATTCATGGTCAGCTATACATTTAAAACCATGGTAGACTAATGCTGGAATTTTAACAAGGTAAGGATCATCAAAACTTAAGGTAACTTCCTGGGTTTGTTCATAGGTTGGGGAATTCGGCCTTGAATCATACAGACCAACTTTTACTTTGCCTGCAACGCAGGCAAAATGATCACATTGTAGTTTATGATAATGCCAAGCCTTTACAACGCCTGGGTAGGCAGTAGTTATATAGACTTGGCCAAACTTTTCGAAGAGCTCATCATCACTACGTAAGATTTCAACAAGCTTCCCCCTATCATCAGGGATTAGCCTTAATTTCTTTACCTTTACACCTTCTATCATTTGTCGGGGAAACCTTTCTATAAATTAACTTCTTCCTATTCCAATATATTTAAAGCCTAGTTTTTTAATTTCCTTAGGATCGTATATATTCCTACCATCTATTATTAGTGGTTGTCTAAGGAGTTTTTTTATTTTCTTTAGATCTAATTCTTTAAATTCATCCCATTCTGTCAAGACTAAAAGGCAGTCACTTTCCTTAGCAACTTCATACGGCCCCTTGCAAAATCTTATGCCTTTTAAGATCCTCCTGGCCTCCTTCATGGCTTGAGGATCATAAACCTTTATCTGCGCCCCTTCCTCTTTTAACATTTTTATTATATCTATAGAAGGTGCCTCTCTCATATCATCTGTATTTGGCTTAAAAGAGAGTCCCAGCACACCTATCTTTTTGCCTTTTAGAATCCAAAGGGCACTTTGTACCTTTTTTACAACATTTATCTTCTGCTGCCAGTTGACTGTTCCAACTGCTTTTAACAGTTGAAAATCATATCCTAATTTTTCTGATATGTGAATAAAGGCTGCCAAGTCCTTTGGGAAGCATGCGCCACCCCAGCCTGCTCCCGCATCCAAGAAAGATCTTGTAATCCTCTTATCAAAACCCATGCCATCGGCAACCTGCTTTACATCTCCACCGACCTTGTCGCATATATTTGATATGGAATTTATAAAAGATATCTTCATTGCAAGGAAGCAGTTACAGGCATGCTTTATAAGCTCTGCACTTTTTATATCTGTAATTACTATTTTTGCATTTAAGGGTTTATACAATTCTAAAAGAATCTTTTTTGCTCTTTTTGACTCAACACCTAAAACCACGCGGTCTGGGTGTAAAAAGTCCCATATTGCTGAACCCTCTCTTAAAAATTCCGGGTTTGATGCTACATCAATCTTTGTCTTTTTGCGATTATAGATAGTTAATGTATGTTTAAGCCATTCTCCTGTCTGTACCGGGACAGTAGATTTTTCAACAACAATCTTATAGGAGTTCGTGTATTTAGCAATTTGGCGGGTTACATTTTCTACAGATGAAAGATCGGCTTCTCCATCTGATTTAGATGGAGTGCCTACAGCTATAAAGATGACTTCTGACTCCCTTGTGCCCTTGGCTATGCTATTGGTAAATTTAAGCCTTCCAGTCCTTGCATTGCGCTGCGTCATTTCTTCAAGGCCAGGTTCAAAAATGGGCATCTTGCCCTTTTTAAGCCCTTGAATTTTATTTATGTCATTATCCACACAAATTACTCTATTGCCCAAATCTGCAAAACAGGCTCCTGTAACTAAACCTACATGTCCTGCCCCTATGATGGTTATATTCATTATATCTTCTCCTTAACTTAGAGCTGTTTATATGCTATATATAAATATAATATGCTAAAGAGATATTTATATATTACATTAGTGATAGTCCGAAAATAGCTTATGGCGGAACTACTTCTAGAGGTTGCCTCCTATTAGGCATTATTATGAGATATATTATTATATTTTGGCCAAAATGTCAAGCAAAAATTACAATATTTTGGTCTAATTTGGTCTAAAAGGAAGGTGTTATGGGAAGATTTTTCGTTAGAAGAGCGTGTAAATAAAAGGGGCTACTGCGGAGCTTTCTGTAAATATGATCAAGGCACCCAATAAAAGAAGCATTATAACAATAGGTAATAACCACCATTTTTTGCGAATTTTCAGAAATTGCCAGAATTCCTTTATAATAGATAATTTACTCATAAAATGTCCCCTTGCGCCTAAAATTGATTTTCGTAACTTCTTTTCTTTAAAGGTGTTGGAATCCAATAACTGGTGGCGTTTTTATCAAGTTTTTCATCCAAAAAATCCTTGCCAGCTAATCTTGCTATTAAGCTAATTGGAGTAACCACTAAATAGAACAGAATACCCAAAATAATCCTTGTCATAAACCAGCCTGTAATACGTGCTACCACCATCCATAACTTGTAAACAGGTTTTAGTAGCAAAGGCTGAATTAAGCCAAACAAAAACAGCATAGCTAAAATGATAAAGAGGCAAAAAAACCATTCTTTGCCACGCCATAAAGATAATCCGCCCAAAACAACTAAAATAATGCCAAGCGTAATAGCAAATTGTTTGATTTCTCGCTTACCGGCTTTGATATTTCCGATCTCTCCAATAATCATTTTGTTAATCCAATTCGAATTCTTTAAGCCAGTTGATGTCTTTATCTAATGGCTTTTGCTCTTTTTTCTCTATTAAAAACTCACCCATTAAAAGATAATCCATATTGGTTCGCATAAAACAAAGGTAAGCATCTTCAGGCGCGTAGACAATTGGCTCACCGCGGACATTGAAGGAAGTATTGATAATCACAGGGCATCCATACTTCTCATCAAGTTTTTTTATCATTTCATAATACAACGGGTTAGTATCTTTATCAACAGTTTGAACCCTGGCAGAGTAATCCACGTGAGTAACCGCAGGGATACTTGACCTTACAACATGCAGTTTATCAAGTCCGAAAAACCTTTGCTCCTCTTTTGTCATCTCGCGCTGTATTTCTTTTTTTACTGGTGTAACAAGAAGCATATACGGGCTTTCATCATCTATCTCGAAAAAATCTCTTGCTTTTTCTCTTATCACAGAAGGTGCAAAGGGCCTAAAGCTTTCCCTGAATTTTATCTTAAGGTTCATGGTTTCTTGCATCTTGGGGGAGCGGGCATCTCCAATAATGGATCGTGCACCTAAGGCACGAGGCCCAAATTCCATCCTACCTTGAAACCACCCTATCACCTTTTGAGCATCAATCAAATCAGCAATTTTTTCCGGAATTTCTTCTTTTCTCAACTTGGTATAAGGTATGTTGTTCTTTTCAAGATAATCCTGAATACAGCTATCTTTAAACTCAGGACCAAGATATGAACCACACTGAAAATCCTTCTTACCATCGGCAACCCTTTCATTTCCAAGGTACTGATACCAGGTAAACAAGGCTGCCCCTAATGCTCCACCGGCATCTCCTGCAGCAGGCTGTATCCATAAATTCTCAAAAGGGCCCTCGCGTAAAATTCTGCCGTTTGCCACACAATTTAATGCTACACCGCCAGCCAGGCAAAGATTTTTTTGACCGGTCTTTTTATGAACATATCTCACTGCACGAAGCATTACCTCCTCAGTTACCTCCTGAATTGAACGCGCTAAATCCATATCGCGCTGGGTCAGGCGAGACTCTGGTTTTCTTGGGGGACCTTCAAATAACCTATTAAACCTATCATTGGTCATAGTCAAACCAGCGCAATAATTGAAATATTTCATATTCAATCTAAAAGAACCGTCTTTTTTTAAATCCAAAAGTTCTGAAAGTATCAAGTCTTTATATTTTGGCTCACCATGCGGTGCTAAACCCATCAGTTTGTATTCACCGGAATTTACCTTGAAACCTGTATAATATGTAAATGCAGAATATAAAAGTCCCAAAGAATGAGGGAAATGAACTTCTGCTTGAATATCTATTTTATTATCTTTACCTGCACCAAAACTTGTTGTCGCCCATTCCCCTACACCATCTGCAGTAAGAAAGGTTGCTTCTTGAAAAGGTGATGCAAAAAATGCCGAAGCAGCATGAGATTCATGATGCTCTGGAAAAATAATCTTCCCTTCAAACTCAAGTTCGGTTTTGATTAATTCCTTTATCCAAAGTTTTTGTTTTATCCACAGAGGAATCGCCTTTAGGAAAGAACGGACCCCTAATGGTGCATATGCAAGATAGGTTTGCAGAATTCTCTCAAACTTTATAAATGGCTTATCATAAAAGGCAACAAAATCCAAATCCTTTCCTTCTAAGCTATTTTCTTTAAGACACCAATTTATGGCATTTCTAGGAAAAGAGAAATCGTGCTTTTTTCTGGTAAAACGTTCCTCCTGAGCAGCAAAGACTATTTTGCCATTCCTTACTAAACAAGCAGCACTGTCATGATAAAATGCTGAAATACCTAAAATATTCATTATTTACCTGGTCTCTACGGTTGGTTTTGGTTTATGGTAGGTTGTTCCTATTTTGAAAGGTGTCTCAGGGAATGCCTTAAGTTTAAAGGTCAACCAAAAACTACTTCCATCGCTTTCATTATAATTCAGATCAGCCACCCAGCAATGAAGGTCAAAAGAAAGCCCGTATTCCTGCTCTTTTAAATCCTTTGTCTGAAATTGATAACGCTGGTAACAATGAAGTTTTATTTTGTCTGTAACTGGATGTAGGCCGTCGAAGGTAAGCTCGTTACTTTCACCTCTTTGATACCTGTGGCCAATGCCTAGCTTCCAATCTTCGCCCTTTTTGGTAACAAAATCGATATTGGCAAGTTTTATCTTTGAAGCATGCGGGTCAAAACTTGCATCTGATTCAAGCAAAAATCTATCTGAAGGATTTATTTCTAAATCTGCGGTTATATCAGAAAGCTCGCTACCTTGCTCTGGCTTAAATAGATACTCAGTGCCAAAGATTAAGGTCGCTAAATCCAAAATTTCATCTGGGTCTGGTTTTGTCTGCAATTTATTTTCTATGCTGAATTTCATCTTGCTTTCCCCAGAAATGGTATCTATATCGTCGAACTCTGCCAAATTTGAACTGGACACTGTGGGATCATGAATATACTCATAATTTATTATCGGGTTCAGTATATGTCTCAAACTATGTATTGGTATATCCAAAAATTTAGACTCCACCTCATAAACTTTGTAAAACCTTGTGCTTAAATCTAAACCAGTGTAAAAGGCACCCCTGTTGATATCTTCTTCTCCGAAAGAATCTCTGGAATACCAAGTTTGGCGTGTGCCTAAATATGGCTTTAAGCTTACGACATCCAATGTATTAAGTGCATATGAAAGTTCATCATAGGTATCCAATCTCAGGACATCATCGTCTATACCACTTGAAGCATTCTTTTTTGCAAGGCTCGCTATATTAACTTCGCCTTTATAATATAAAGGCATTGTACCTAGTTTTAAATTTTTTGCGTTGAAACTAGCCTGAGGTAAATATTCTGTCTGGTCAAAAAATCTATTTGCGCGTTTTTGTGTTAGGAGTGTTAGGCTATAATTCGGGTTTGCCCTAATCAAAGAAAGATACGTTTTAGGTTGGGGGTCTTCTTCGTATTCTTCTCTGTAAAAATAATCTTTCGTAAAACTTGCGTCTGTAAACTCATGGTATTCTGCTAAGGCCTGTGTTTTTTCATCTATATCCCATTTATGTCTCAGTTGAAATCTATATCTTTGTCTTTCTGCATGCATACCTTCGTTTTTCTCTCTATCTCTCTCCTGCATATAATAGCCATTTATTAGGCCTTTTCCGAACTTATCAAAATTATAATTGTGTGTTAATCCACCAGCAAAACCTTTCTTTTGCCTTTGATCTAAGTGAATCTTTCCTTGTTGGTCTTTGTTCAAATAGTATCTCCAGGCAGTCAAAAGATATGCACCCCAATCTTTTTTATGCCCTGGTAAAAATGTTACTTCAGGTTTTTTATCATGTATAGGATGGGTATAAAACGGGATAAACATAACAGGTGCTGGACCAGCGCAAAGACTTACATTTTTCGCCTCTATCTTGTCTCCCAAATAAATTTTTATTCTTTTAGTCTTAAGGCTATAGTGGGGCGGTGTTTTATCGCAGGTAGTTATATAGCCATTTTTTAAAATAATCTCATTTTCCGATACCTGCTCAGCCTCTTTGCATTTTCCATGCCAGGGTGAAGAAGTAACCTGAGCATTAATAAGTGTGCCTTTTTTAGCTTCAAAGTCATATGAAATATTCTCAGCCCTAAACACATTTTCGCCTTGATGTAACGTTACATTGCCGCTTGCCTGTGCCTTTCGGGTTTGCATATCCACAGTAACTTTCTGTGCGGTTAGCTTCATCTCTTCATATTGAATAACTACGTTACCTGTACCTATAACCTTCTTTTCTGCATCTAAATACTCTACCCTATCTCCGTCGCAGATAATGGGCGGCTTTGAATCTTCTAACTCTGTAGCAAAAGCAATGGAAGGAAAACAGCAAATAAAAAATAGAAAGACTGTATAGAAAAATAGAAACTTTCTCTGTTGCTTTAGCCTATAAGCTATTATAGAATTCATTTTTTAGGCACCTTTTGCCAATCATCCAAAAACCTTTTAATACCGATATCAGTAAGCGGGTGTTTGACTAATTGCTCTAACACCTTAAAGGGTATTGTTGCAATATCTGCACCAACTTTAGCGGTTTCTAAAACATGCAGTGGATTACGTATGCTGGCAACTATAATTTCTGTCTTAAATCCATAATTTGAATATATAAGCTTGATGTCTTTTACTAAATCCATTCCCTCTTGACTTATATCATCTAGCCTTCCTACGAATGGGCTGATAAAGGTTGCTCCTGCTTTGGCTGCCAAAAGCGCTTGCGTCGCTGAAAAACACAACGTTACATTCGTCTTAATGCCTTCTTTTGAAAGAATCTTAACTGCCTTCAGGCCTTCTGTCATCAAGGGAACTTTAACATTTATATTCTTGTGAATCTTCGAAAGCTTACGCCCTTCATCTAAGATACCTTCGCATTCCATACTTACAGCTTCAGCACTGATGGGCCCATCTACTATGGAGCAAATTTCTCCTACTACTTCTAAAAAATCTCTTCCTTCTTTTGCAATGAGGGATGGATTAGTAGTAACCCCATCTACCACACCCCAGCTATTCGCTGTTTTTATTTCTTCTACATTTGCAGTATCTATAAATATCTTCATCTTGCATCCTCCATCCTCACCAACTCGGCTGCTCCAATTAAACCTGCTTTATTACCCAATTTCGCCTTTAATATCTTAACTGACTTCGCTGGTAAATCCATGGCTCTCTTGTGTATAGTTTTCCTTACAGGATTAAATAAAAATTTACCTGCACCGGCCATACCACCACCTATTACTATTGCCTCAGGATTTAGGAGATTTACAACGCCAACAAGGCCAATTCCTAAAAACTGTCCTGTTTCTTTCCATGTATCAATGGCAAGTTTATCACCGAGTGTGGCTGCTTTAGTAAGCAATTCAGGTGTTATATTAGAAAGCTTACCATTAGCCAATTTTAATATTAAAGATTTCTTCTTCTTGCTTTTTAAAGTGTTTTTTACCCTGTTTACAACATAGCTATTTCCCGTAAATGTTTCAACGCACCCTATGCCACCGCAATTACACCTTAGCCCTTTTATAGATATAGGCGTATGTCCCACTTCTCCTGCACAAAGACTGCTTCCTCGATAGAGTTTTCCATCTATAATAACCCCTCCGCCTACGCCTGTACCTACTGTTATGCATAAAATATTTTTTAAGCCCCTCCCTGCACCAAATTTTAACTCAGCTAGGGCCATAACATTTACATCATTATCTACAAAAGTAGATATATTTAATCTTTGTTGAAAAATCTTTTTAATTCTTACATTTCTCCAGCCTGATATATTTACCAAATTATATATAATGCCTTTCCTTGAATCAACAAGGCCTGCTGTACCTATGCCTATGCCTAGGATTTGTTGTTTTTGCAATCTGGTATCTCTAAGTAATTTATTTATGCTTGCTATAATAGCATTGAGCAAGACTTCTTTCCGTCTGTAATCTCTCGTAGGAATATTAACACTCTTAATGATCTTTTCACCCTTAACTAAAGCAACCTTTGTATTAGTGCCCCCTAAATCCAACGCTACAATATATTTCTTCTTCATTTTCATATCCTATTTTTATGCTATGCACTATGGGCTATTACTTCATTTCTCCCCTGGTTTTTAGCACGGTACATAGCCCTATCTGCATAGTCTATAAGCTGCTCCAAACTACTGGCATCTTCAGGAAATATGGATACACCCACAGAAACAGTAACCTTTACTTTCTCATCATAGGCTAGAAAAGTATGCCTCTCTACTGATTTACGTAATCTCTCTGCAACATGCACACCACCTGCTTTGTCTGTGTCCGGCAGTATGATATAAAACTCTTCTCCCCCATAACGACCCACTAAATCTACTTCACGCACGTTTTCTTTAATTATCTGGGCAATTGTTTTAAGTATAACATCTCCGACTAAATGCCCATATCTATCATTGCAATTCTTAAAATAATCTATATCCACCATCAGTGTAGATAGATTCAACTTATGTCGGATGGAACGGCGTAGTTCATCCTGGAATCTTTCCAATAAATGCCTGCGTACAAAAAGTCCCGTAAGCCCGTCTATTATAGCCAGCTCCTGAACCATTTCATAAAGTCTTACCTTCTCTAATTCCAGGCCGAACTGACCGCATACTATAAGAAATCTATCCACTTCCCTCGGATTAATATTTTCTGCATAGACTATTCCCACTAGCCTATTTTGTGATATTAAAGGTGCTGCTACATTTGCATCTTCCGTAATAGTAGGTGACATTTTTTCCAAACATACATCTAGCAATTTTTCATCAAGCTGGGTGGACTTAATAGTCTTGCGCGTTTTTTCAGAAGTTTGTGTCTCTATGGGGTAAATTTTTTGGATAACTGGCTTTTCCTGTGCGGCTCCACTTTGAGTTAGAATTAATCTAGCCTGTGCGAAAGAAAAAAGTTTTTGTAGGTAACCGCTAAAAATCTCAAAGATTCCTGCAAAATCCATACTAAGAGACATGGCCTTGGTTATTTCATACAGACGTGCCATGTCAAGTACTTCCTTTTCTAATTTTTCATTCTGATTTCTTATTTGCTCATCTTTATTTACTAATTGTTGGTATGAATTTTCTGCTTCAGTAATTTTTTTCTCATGTGTTTTTTTGTGTTTTTTAAAAACCCCATATACCATAAACCCCGCGATGGGTGCAAGATTAAAAAGAACTACAAATAAAATCATCAATATAGCATTATGTCCTGTTTTAATCAAAAAAATAACAAGGGCTGTAAATAAGCCGCTTGTTAAAAACCCCCAACGCAAACCATGAAGGGCTGCCGTAAGAATTATTGGAACTGTACAAAACATCAAGACAATAAGCATACCTTGTTTCTGCCTTCTTTTTTTGCCTTATACAACATATCATCTGCTATCTTTATAAGATCTTCGCCAACCTTTGCATCTTCAGGCAAACTAGCTATACCCATAGAGACAGTAACTTTTGTTTTTTCTCTACGCAAAACAATTGATTCTTGCTCAATTTTCTTTCTAACTTCTTGGGCAAACTCGAGCGCTTGTTGTTTGTTCTTTTCAATTAAGACAATAGCAAATTCTTCTCCGCCATACCTAGCTACCATATCCCCGGTATCAGCCACTGTCTCAGAAAGTATATCAGCAACTTTTCTTAAAACAATATCCCCTGCACTATGTCCGTATTTGTCGTTATATGCCTTGAAATAATCTATGTCTAACATTAAAACGGATAAGTAAGAGTCTGACCTCATGCACCTGGTAACATCAAAAGCCAAGCGTTCTTTGAAATACCTCTGTACATACGTACCTGTAAGATCGTCTATTATAGACAACTCTTCTGTTCTGCGATAGAGCGTGGTATTCTCAACAGCTACAGCTGCTAGATTTGACATAATGTACAAAAGTCTTAAGTCCTCTTGTAAATAACTAGCGGTAGCTTGGCTATTTAAACGCAGGATACCTAAAACTTTTTCTTTGCTTATTAATGGTGCACAAATAAGAGAGCCTAGCTTTTCAGTATCAATGTCTGTCTTTGCTACATCAAATCTATAATCTTTCTTGACATCTTCAATTATTAAGGGTTGTCTTTGTTTTAATACCCACGAGTCAAAAATATCGCCTTTTTTTGCCTTGATGGAAACAAAATCCTCATCTTTCTCAGAGGCTATTAATGCCAGTTCTTGTTTTTGGGGATCAACCAGGTATAAAAGCGTCTCGCTTGATTTGCCGATTGTTTTGTAGGCATTCTTGACGATGATCTGGCCAATTTTTTGAAAATCCAAATTGGAGCTCAAGTGGCCAATCATATCTTTTAATTCAGAAAATCTGTTAAGCTTTTTTACCAAGGCCTCTTTTACCTGGCTATGGGTTTTTATTCCGTTTTCTATTATGTTCCTATCTTTCTGTATCTGCTCAAGCCCAACAACTTCCCTGCTTGATTCTTCTATCAGCTTACCCTTTAGAAACATAGAAGTAGCCCCAAAGGCAAAAAACAAAAATATATTAAACAATAGCTTAAATTCTTGAAGGCTCCATGCTGCAGAAAATACCAAAAGGGACAATAACGCCACCAACGCTATCCCACAGGCTTGACTGATAAAAATCCAGCATATGAGTATAAGAAAGGCAAGGTAAGAAAATAAAACTTGTAAAATTGCCGAAAGTTCCGGCATATTAAACAATCGCCTCCTCGCTCTGTTTGTCGAAGAAGTGCACCTTCCCCATATCAAAGACAAGCTCTATATCTGCGTTAATCTGGGGTCTGTTGTGTCCTCCTGCTTTGGCTATGAATTGATTCTTTCCGCTATTTAGGTGAACGTAAACCTCCGCACCCATAGGCTCTACCACTTCAACCGTAGCAGTTATTACATTCTCAGGCGGTGCTTCTGAAACAAACAATTTATCGTATATATCCTCAGATCTTATGCCAAACGTTATCGGTTTTCCTTCATAATTGGCTAACTTGGAAACCATTTCATCAATTACCTTAACCTGAAATGCCCCATCGTCAAAATAGAACCTTCCATCTTCTTTTATAATCTTTCCATCCATAAAATTCATAGGTGGCATCCCAATAAATCCGGCTACGAATTTATTTATTGGTTTATCATAAAGTGTTATAGGATCAGCAACCTGTTGAATAATGCCATCTTTCATTACTGCAATCCTGTCCCCCATCGTCATTGCTTCTACCTGATCGTGGGTTACATAAACCATGGTTGATTGAAGTCTTATGTGAAGTTTTTTAATTTCCGTGCGCATTTGAACTCTAAACTTGGCATCTAAATTACTTAATGGTTCATCGAACAAAAATACATCGGGCTTTCTGACAATGGCCCTGCCGACGGCTACCCTTTGTCTCTGGCCGCCTGAAAGTGCCTTGGGACGACGCTCCAACAACTTTTCAATTCCCAGCATCTGTGCGCCCTCTTTGACCCTTTTGTCAATTTCGGTTTTTGGGTATTTGCGTAGCTTCAGGCCAAACCCCATGTTTTCATAAACTGTCATGTGAGGATACAAGGCATAATTTTGGAAAACCATGGCGATGTTTCTGTCTTTCGGAGCCACATTGTTAACAAGTTTGTCTCCAATATAAATCTCACCTTCTGTAACATCCTCCAAACCAGCAATTGCACGCAAGGTGGTAGATTTTCCGCACCCAGAAGGACCTACCATTACTAAAAATTCCTTATCACCTATCTTCAGGTTTACATTGGATGCTGCTAATATGTCTTTTGGATAAATTTTTGTAACATCTTTTAAGGTTACCTGCGCCATTTTTAAGACCTCCGTTATTCAAAATAATCCAATAGTAGACTTAATGTATCCTTTAGTTGTTTTCTGTTTATTATCATATCTATATGTCCATGCTCAAGCATGAATTCGGACTTTTGAAAATTATCGGGTAACTTTTGCCCTATGGTTTGCTCAATTACCCTAGGCCCTGTAAAACCTATTAGGGCCCTTGGTTCAGCTATGATGACGTCTCCTAAAGAAGCAAAGCTTGCCATTACTCCGGCCATGGTAGGATTTGTTAATACTGAAATATATAATAATTCTGCCTTGTGATGCTTGCTTATGGCCGCACTCGTCTTTGCCATCTGCATGAGGCTAAACATCCCTTCATACATCCTAGCCCCTCCACCAGAACCAGAAACTATTATAAGTGGTAGTTCCTCCTCGGTGGCAATTTCTGTGGCCCTGGCAATCTTTTCTCCAACTACAGAACCCATAGAACCCATTATAAAATTAGAATCTGTGATGCCTATAATTATTTTTCTTTTGCTTATCTTGCCGTACCCTGTAACAATGGCTTCTTTTAAGCCTGTAGATGCCTTGTCTTCTTCTAATTTTTTCTTATAGGCCTTGACTGCCTTAAACTCTAAAATGTCTACTGAAGTCATACCTTCATCTATTTCTTCAAAACTGCCTCTATCTAAAAGAAGGGACAATCTTTCTTTAGCACTCATAGTAAAGTGATAGTTGCATTTGGGGCATACCTTAAAGTTCTCTTTTAGGCCTTTATTGTATACTAGCTCTTGGCAATCTGGACATTTAGTCCAAAGATTTGCAGGTACATTCTTTTTCTTTTTTGCTACCTTTACTATCGTATACTTTGGCTTGCCAAATAATGCCATTTTTATACTCCAAGTAACTGCTTAATTTTATCTACACCGCTTGCTGCATCAGATGCATATCCATCAGCACCTATCTGGTTTGCGTATTCCTGAGTAACTGGTGCGCCTCCTATTATTGTCTTCGACTTATCTGCTACACCCGCCTCCTTCAATGCATCTATTGTCTTTTTCATTGAAGGCATCGATGTAGTCAAAAGCGCTGACATTGCTACAATTTGAGCTCCATCATTAGCTACTGCATTCACAAATTTTTCCGGAGCAACATCAATGCCAAAGTCAATTACCTCAAAGCCGGCACCCTTAAACATCATTGCTACTAGATTCTTGCCTATATCGTGTAAATCGCCCTGAACCGTTCCAATGGCTACTTTTCCAACAGGTTTTATCCCAGCACTTACCAAAAGCGGCTCTAAGATTTTTACTCCGGTCTGCATTGCCTTTGCAGCAATCATCACCTCAGGTACAAATATCTTATTTTCTTTAAAATCTTCGCCTACCCTTTTCATACCTGCTATAAGTCCTTCTTCAAGGATTTCTTTAACGGATGTGCCTTTATCCAATTCCTCCTGGACTAATTTTGACACTCCTTGTATATCTCCTTGGAATAACTTTTGGTGTATTTGCTCCATTTATTGCTCCTTTAGTAAGTTATTTTAGGCTTCTCATTACAACACCTGTCATCAATTTAGGGTAAAAATAAGTTGATTTCTGTGGCATCCTATCTAGCGCCAAACTTATATCTCTAACTTGATGCACCTTTGTGGGATTTAGGAAAAAGGCACACATGAACTCTTTCTTGTCCACTAACTCTATAGCTACATCCTCTTCTCTTTTGTAAGATATAAATTCTGGGTCTTTACTTGGGTCTACATTTAAGATTTCATTTAAAATCACAAGTTGAAACAAAGCGGCATCTAGCTTTAGGTATTCTTCAGAAACCTTACCGTTTGATTTTTCTTTAATGAAATTCTTACTTTTAAGCTTAAGGACTGTAAATTTTCCATCCATATACATCCCAAACGCATGTTCTGTTTCTGCACAGGCTTCCATAACGGCAAAGCAAGCCTCTTTAGATTCTAGCTTAGATACTTCAAAAAACTTCTCTATTTGCCCTAAGAACTCTTCTTGCGATGCGCCTTTAAAATCCTTGATTAACCTATGTGTTGAAAGTATGGTAAGTCCCTTATCTTCAAGGCTTGCAAAATATATCATAATGGAGTTGCAGGGGCTATCGTCTGTATAGTTTTTATCCTCGCACTTCTTCCTGTTTCTGTAATTAAGGGCAGCTTCATATCTGTGGTGACCGTCGGCTATAAAGATATTCTTAGAATCCATAACCTCTTGAATTTTTTTAATTGCATCACTATCAGATACTCTCCAGAGACGGTTTCTAACTCCATCGATTTTTGCATCTAGTAAAGGTGTTTGTTTTGAATTCTGTTTTAATATTTCATCTATTTTGTGCTGTTCATCTTGAAAAAGACAAAATATACAACTAGTATTAATCTTGGCAGTCTCAAGGAGTTTTTCTCTGTCTAGCTTAGGTGCATCAAATGTCTTCTCATGAGGCAAAACAGCATTCTTGGGAGACTCATCTATCTTACCTAAGCCTATAAATCCAAGCCTTTCTTTTGTCTCATTCTTGTGCTGGAATTGCTGTGCGTAAATATAAAAACATGGTTCCTTCTCTTCAGTGAGTATTTCTTTTTTAAGCCATTCTCTAAGAGTCTTTGCAGCCCTGGTGTATGTGTTGTTGTCTTTGGTGTCAGAAGAGCTGTGCTTATTTAATATTATACGGGCAATATTATATGGATGTAAACTGTAAAATTCATCTTGCATCTTTGGGGAGATAACATCATAAGGAGGGGTCAGAACTTTTGAGGCGTCTTTAATTTTGTCTAAATTATAGAATACCCCTTTAAATGGATATACTAGCATTTGCGCTCAATTCCTTACTTTTAGGCTGTAAAAAACCACACCTACACACGCACCTATGGTATCAAAAAAAACATCATATATGCAAGCGGCTCTACTAGGCACATAATATTGATGTATTTCGTCAATTATACCATAAATAGCAGTAAAAGTGATAGCTAATATTTGGCAGGCTATTTTGGTTAGCTGAAAATCCGAATTCCTTAAAGCACGAATTAATAAAAAACCTAGTATCGCATATTCAAAAACATGCAAGAGTTTATCTAAATGTGGGATCTCTACAGCTGGAGCAGGCTGGGGGATAGACGAAAGAATAAAAATTACCCCTGCATAAAAATAGACCGGCAACCAAAATTTAATAAAACCGGTCTTCACTTATTTTTCCTTTTTATTCTTGGTGTTAGCTGGGCAATTTGCACATTCCTTAGCATCGGACTTACACCCTTCTAAAGGCTCGGGTTTAGGCGGGTTTTTCTTATAATCTGTAGCATAAAATCCTGGGCCTTTGAATATAATACCACCCCCCGCACTTATTAACCTGCGCACTCCTTTGCCACATTTAGGGCATTTATCTAAGGGCACAGCGGTTATCTTCTGAAAGGCTTCAAATGTGTGTGTGCAAAATTTACATTCATATTCATATGTTGGCATTGCCTACCTCATTTACTAAAAAATTTCTTCAATTTTTCTTTAAATGATTTTTTTAAAGGACTCTCTTCTGTGCTTATCTCAGCGAATTCTTCAAGAAGTTGCCTCTGGCGAGTATTAATGTTAGTTGGTGTCTCAACGATAACCTTGATAAATTCATCTCCTCGTGCGCCTCCACGTAAATCTACAATTCCCTTACCACGTAGTCTAAATACCTTACCGCTTTGCGTGCCGATAGGTACTTTCATCTTTGCTTTTCCATTTAAGGTTGGAACCTCTATCTCTGCACCCAATGCAGCCTGTGTAAAACTTACAGGCACCTCACAAATGATGTTATTGTAGTCTCTTGTGAATATGGGATGAGGCTTAACATATATCAAAACATATAAGTCACCCCTTGGTCCTCCTTTAAGCCCTGCTTCTCCTTCGCCGCTTATCCTAAGACGGTTACCACTCTCAATGCCTGCAGGGACCTTAACTTGAATCTTTCTCTCTACTGGGATGCGTCCGGTACCATTGCATTTAGGGCATGGGTTTTTAATTATAGCACCTTCCCCATGGCATTTATTACAAGCACTGGAGATGTAAAATCCAAATGCATGGGCAGTTTTTATTTGTCCTGCGCCTTTACATGTTGGACAGGTTTGTTTTTTAGTCCCAGGTTTAACTCCATCACCTTTGCAATTAGTGCATGTCTCATGCCTAGGTATCCTAACCGTTCGTTCTATTCCAAAGGCTGCCTCTTCAAAACTAATCTCTAAATCATACTGAAGGTCTGAACCTCTTCTGGGACCTCTGCGGCGGCGTCCGCCCCCACCGAATACACCAAAAAGATCTTCAAAGATGCTCCCTCCAAAACCAAGGTCCTCAAAAATGCTACTAAAATCTGCACTCCTGAAGATATCTTCAGATGAATACTTGGAGTCTATACCAGCATGACCGAATTGATCATACTGACTTCTCTTTTGATCGTCGGATAAAATTGCATATGCCTCTGAAATCTCTTTAAATCTCTCTTCTGCCTCTGCCTTCTTATCAGCAGAAACTCTATCTGGATGATGTTTTAAGGCTAAATTACGATAAGCGCGTTTTATCTCATCCTTTGAGGCACCCTTTTTAAGGCCAAGTATTTCGTAGTAGTCACGTTTAGTAGTCATTATTTATTTTCTTTGTCTTTATTTTCCTCTTCTACTTTGTATTCTGCATCGACGACATCGTCTTTTTTCTCTTTCTTACCTTCTTGAGGTTTTTGTGGATCTTCCTGAGTAGCTTGCTGTGGTCCTTGCTGTCCCTGCTGAGATGCCTGTTGTTTTGCAGCAGTGGCCTTGTACACTTCCTCAGCTAGTTTATGCGAAGCCTTGCCCAATTCCTCCATTGCCTTCTTTGTTCTTTCTGTATCTTTTGACTTTAAAGCATCTTTTAAATCATTGAGCTTGGTTTCTATATTTTGCCTATCTTCCTGGCTAACTTTATCACCATAGTCCTTCAAGGCCTTCTCAGTACTATAAACTAAAGTATCTGCCTGATTTGCAAGCTCAACTTCCTCTTTTTGCTTTTTATCTGTCTCAGCAAATTGCTCTGCCTCTTTTACCATTTTCTCAATTTCTTCCTTGGATAGTTTCTTAGGTGCAGTTATCTTCATAGATTGCTCTTTATTTGTACCGAGGTCTTTTGCGCTCACATGAACTATACCGTTTGAGTCAATATCAAAGGTAACTTCTATTTGAGGAACGCCTCGAGGGGCTGGAGGGATACCTATTAAATCAAAGCGACCTAATTCAACGTTATCGCCTGCCATCTCTCTTTCTCCCTGAAGAACTCTTACTGTAACTGCAGCTTGATTATCTGCAGCTGTTGAGAAAGTTTGGCTTTTCTTAGCTGGTATAGTAGTATTTCGCTCAATCAACTTTGTAAAGACCCCTCCTAAGGTTTCAATGCCCAATGATAAAGGCGTAACATCTAGCAAAAGAACTTCTTTTGCATCTCCCTTTATGATTGCTGCCTGGGTAGCAGCACCCATAGCAACACACTCCATGGGATCAATACCACGCTCTATCTTTTTGCCTATATAATCTTCAAGAAACTTTTGAACAGCTGGCATCCTTGTAGGACCACCAACCATAATAGCCTTGCTTATATCCTCTGGCTTTAGGCCTGCATCAGTCAAAGCCTGTTCCATTGGATGTTGGCAGCGTTCTATAATTGGTTTTACCAAATCTTCTAACTTTGCGCGTGTAACAGGCATAGTTAAATGTTTCGGTCCGCTTGAATCTGCTGTTATAAATGGTAAATTTATATCTGTGGTAAGTGTACTGGAAAGCTCAACCTTTGCCCTCTCTGCGGCTTCACGCAGACGCTGCATTGCCATTTTGTCGTTGCGCAAATCTATGCCTGTGTCTTTATTGAAAGTCTCAGCGATATAATCTATCAAGACATTGTCCATGTCTGTACCGCCCAGCTCAGTGTCTCCGCTTGTTGAAAGAACCTGGAATGTCCCGGCATTATGCTCCTGGTCCCATCCCATCTCAAGCGTTGTAACATCTAGTGTGCCACCTCCAAAATCAAATACCATTATCTTAAGTTCCTTGCCAACCTTGTCTAGACCGTATGCAAGACAGGCCGCTGTCGGCTCATTGATAACACGCAAAACCTTAAGCCCTGCTATTTCCCCGGCATCTTTCGTTGCTTGTCTTTGGTTATCGTTGAAATATGCAGGACATGTAATTACAACCTCTTCCACCTTATCTCCGAGATAGGCCTCTGCATCTTGCTTTATCTTTTGCAAGATAAAAGCTGATATCTGTTGTGGTGTGTATTCTTTTTGATAAACATTGAATTTAAAGTCACTCCCCATCTTTCTTTTTGCTGCCATAATAGTACCTTCCGGATTTACGGCTGCTTGTCTTCTTGCCGGTTCGCCGACGAGTCTTTGGTCTTCTTTTGTAAAGGCAACATATGATGGGAAAGCTTTACCGCTTGCAACACCTGCACCCTCTGCAGATGGTATTATTGAAGGTCTGCCTGCCTCCATGTGTGCTGCTGCTGAATTAGAAGTTCCTAAATCAATTCCGATTACCTTAGCCATTTTTTTCATCCTCCTTATTTTTGCTAACCTTGACCATAGCAGGTCTGATTACTTTATCGTTTAATTTATAGCCTTTCCTTAAAACCTCCACAACTGTATTCTCTGGATATTTATTTGTAGCTTCCGTTGCTACCGCCTCATGTTTATCATGGTCAAATGCAACTTTAACTTCTGATATTTCACTTAACCCTCTGTGCTTCAATGAATCCTCTAGTTTTTTCGTTATCATATCAACGCCCTGCATAAGAAGTTTTAAGTCATGGTTTTTTCTAACTGATTCAATTGCAAGGTGAAAATCATCTATAATATCAATGAGTTCTGAGATTAACTCCACATTGGCAAATTTGATAAACTCTACTCTTTCTTTATCTAATCGTTTTTTAATATTTTCTATCTCTGCCTGTAATCTTAGTAGTCTGTCAAAATGTTGCTCTGAAGTATCTGATTTTTCTTTCAGTTGCTTGTACTCTTGTGCAGAAAGAATAATTTTACTGGATAGTTTTTCTTGGTTTTCTGAAGATTGTTTTGCCTTGGGGTGCTTTTTATCTTTCATAAAACTGTCCGATTTTTCTGGTTATGTAATCCACTATGCTTATTGCCTTGGGGTATTCCATTCTGGTGGGACCTATTATTCCTAGCATGCCGCAGATATTGTTTTTTACCTTGTACATCGAAGTAACAAAACTGCAACTCTGCATCTCTTCAAAAGGAATTTCCTTGCCTATTTTTATTCTAATGCCCTCGCAATCCAAATCTTCCTGTGCCAATTCTAAAAGCTCATTTTTCTTCTCTAAAAATTCAAGCAAACTCCTACTCCTTTGGGCATCCCTAAACTCTGGTTGTCGCAGGAGATAACTTGTACCTTCAAGGCAAATACGTTGTTTTTCTTCAATTAATCCGCTCATCTTGAATATCTTAAGGGCATCCCCGCATAGAAGATGGAGGCTATCCTTTTCAAATAAAAGCTTGTTTTCTAAAAATTCTCTAAGTAGTCCCAAGGGTTTACCTGGGCACTCAGAATTTATATATTTGCATATCTTCTCAAGCCAAACTTCATCCATTGCCTCGACTGTCTTTACAATTCTTTCTTTTACAATATCCGATTCTGTCATCAACACTACAATTATCTTATTAGGACTAACGGAAAAAATCTTAATCCGCTTCAATATGCCCTTCTTCATTCTGGGTAATAAAAGTAATCCTACCTGGCCTGTCGTCTCTGACAAAAGTCTTGATAAAAACATAGCCAGTTCATTGAAATCCTCAGGTTGATTAGACCAGCTAGCATCTAATAATTCTGCCTCCTGTTGAGTCAGGCTTGGTTGCCCCATAATGTTTTCGACATAATAGCGGTAACCCTTATCTGTGGGAACTCTACCAGCAGAGGTATGCGGTTGGAACAAATACCCTTCTTCTTCTAAATCTGACATTATATTACGAATTGTGGCAGGGCTTAAACCAAGTCGCGATTTACTTGCAACAGTACTAGAACCTACAGGAAGAACGGTTTCTATATAGGTATTTATTACTATTTCTAAAATCTTTTTTCTTCTTGATTCTAAATCAGTTAAGACCATTTTTACACCTCTTATTAGCACTCTCTAGCTTTGAGTGCTAACGGGTATTATAACATATTATTTTTTGCTGTCAAGCTTAAAAACAAGGGTGGTTTTTAGTTACGCAGAAACCCTCTTTTTTCTAATTCTGCTTTTAATCTTAAAGGGATCTGGACATTGAGATGAATGAAACCATTGCGGTATATTTTTTGCTCTACCTTTCCTTCATTGTAAATTTTATGTACTAGCTTCATTTCTTGTTGAGGAATAGCAAGTTCTGCATAAGGCATTGACTCAGCCAGTTGCAAAGATATCTTCTTTAAAAGTTGCGTTAAGCCTTTTTTTTCTAAAGCAGATATAGCCACACTGTCAGGGATTTCCTTAAGCAATCTTGTTGCAACTTCATGAGACTCTAATTTGTCAATCTTATTTAAAACTGAAATAGTAGTTTTTTCTAAAGAATTTAATTCTTTTAAAACCTTAAATACTGCTTCACGATGTTCCCGTGCCCTTGGATGAGTTATATCTGTAACATGTAGCAATATGTCTGCATTTATGACTTCTTCTAATGTAGCCTTAAATGCCTCAATTAACCCATGTGGTAATTTGTATAAAAACCCGACGGTATCAACAAAAGCTATTTTCTTATTATTCGCTAAAACACATCTGCGCACCGTAGGGTCAAGTGTCGTAAAAAGTTTATTTCTTACTACAATTTCAGCATTTGTTAAGGCATTTAGTAATGTTGATTTACCAGCATTTGTATAACCAACAATGGCAATAGTTGGTAGGTCGTGTTTTTCTCTAATTTGGCGTAAGTTCTGCCTATGCCTTTTTAACCTATCAAGGTCACGGGAAAGCTTATCAATCCTTTTTCTTATTCGGCGTCTGTCGACTTCCAGCTTTTGCTCTCCAGGACCCCTGGTCCCAATACCTCCACCTAAACGTGATAGCAATATTCCTCTTCCTGTTAACCTCGGCAATAGATATACCAATTGAGCTAGCTCTACTTGCATCTTGCCTTCATTGGATTTTGCCCTTTGGGCAAAAATATCAAGGATGAGCTGTGTTCTATCTATAACCTTAACATCTATTATATCTTCAAGGTTTTTTTGTTGGATTGGCGATAAATCATTATTAAAAATAACTACCTGGGCGTTCTTTTCTGAGCAAAGCCTTGCTATTTCCTCAGTCTTTCCTTTGCCCACATATAGCTTAGAGGTAATGCTAGATATATTACAGTGTATCTCGCTTACTACATGCCCTCCGCAAGAAAGGCTAAGGCGTCTTAGTTCTTCCTGTAAATCCTCTAGGTTCCAGGAAGAATGTTTTTCTTTATAAAGTTGGGCTGTTACTAAAATTGCTCTTTCGGTAGTCATAAAGAGTTTTAACTGGTAGGAAAATAAAAATGAGGTTAATAACTGGCTGTTTTAAAAAACTTACCTCTAAAACATAACTGTGCAGCCACTACTTATAGCTTCTTGGTCAAGTAAGCGACCTTCTAAGTTGAAGGAAAAATTGTCCCTGTACAGAAAATCTGTACCGATAAATATTCCTATGTTGTCTTTCTGGCCATCTGCACCTGCATTAAAAACTTCTGTCCCGCTGCTAAAGCGGACATGGGCCGTTGTTTCAGAATATGCCAGGCCTGCATAGGGAATTATTGAAATATCCTCGTATGAAGGAACTTCAAACTTTTTGCTAATGCCAATAGTCGCCTGTTTTTCTATGATATTAAATTTGCTCTTTGTAGCATCCTTGTTGCCAGCTGACTTGATATTTGGGTCTGTATATCTGAAGGAACCTGTGGTAAACAACTTCAGTCCCCAGTCTTCATATTCCCACAACAAAGCCTTTAATCCAATAGCCCAGGCAAAAGCATCTTCATCTGCTTCTGCGGTTGTAGCCTCTGAGCCATTCATCCATGACATTTCCAAATCAGACATCCCAAGCTTAATATAAGGCTGTAGTCTATCAAATAAGACAGCGGATAGCGATACCATATAGTAAGTCCCTTCCAGCTCTACTTCACTGGACTGCCCTACTGCATTAAACTCCTTGCCTATGATGTATTCAGCATCAAAACCTACATTAACCTTCAAAAAATCCGCTAATTCAGAACTATAGACACTCGGTCCCTCACGATGCATGACTACATCTCCTGGGTTTCCGACGGTTTCAGCTAGGCAAGGTTGTACTAATACTGCTGTAAAAAATAAGCAAACAATGATTCCATATAATAACTTCATTTTTAACCTCCCTCGAGGTTAACATAAAATAACCCCGATTCAACAGTTTACTGCCTTTGGATCGGGGAGTTATAGTTAGTTCTCTTATTTAAGATAGATTATATCATATTGGATATATATGTCAAGAAGTAATTTCTTTTAGTGATGTCAAGAAAATTGTACACTTTTGTATTTAGGTTCTTTGATTATTGTAAC
>CAZCCH010000005.1:78343-81271 GCA_964497315.1 uncultured Planctomycetia bacterium | reverse complement strand
TGCCACCTCCGTATTACCGCGGCTGCTGGCACGGAGTTAGCCGTGGCTTCCTCTCACCGTACTGTCAATCCAGCACCTTATTCAAATGCTGAACTTTCATCCGGTGTGACAGAGCTTTACGATCCGAAGACCTTCATCGCTCACGCGGCGTCGCATAGTCAGGCTTTCGCCCATTGCTAAAGATTCTCGACTGCAGCCTCCCGTAGGAGTCTGGGCAGTGTCTCAGTCCCAGTGTGGCTGACCATCCTCTCAGACCAGCTACCCGTCAAATGCCTTGGTAGGCCATTACCCTACCAACAAGCTGATAGGACGCGAGCTCATCAACAAGCGACAGGCCTTGAAATTGCTAAGGTCCCCGCCTTTAACCATCAAAACATAAGTCTTAAGGGTATTATTCGGTATTAACCACACTTTCGCATAGTTATCCCCAACTCGAAGGTAAATTACTCACGCGTTACTCACCCGTTTGCCACTATGTTGAGCCGTTCCCTAAATCCTTCCTTACGGTTAGACTTAGTTCACAATTCAACACCGTACGACTTGCATGCCTAAACCACGCCGCCAGCGTTCACTCTGAGCCAGGATCAAACTCTCCAGTTTGAAAATTTTTAATAGACTCAGGGCTAATTTAATTCTACGCTAGTTACTTAGTTATTTTATTTTCAAAGAACTCTCATGCTTAGTGTCTATAGACACAAAAAAAGCATCATGACGATGCTTTTTAGAGTTTCCTTATGCTACATCCTCAGTTTTAAAAACTACCCAAATTTATCAATGTGTCTTTTCAATAATTTTCACCCTTGGATAGGTAAAATTTAGTTGCGGGTAAGCACTATATATATCATATATATATGTATATTGTCAAGGGGTTTTTTTGCAAAAAAATTGCCTGAAATTGGGCAAAATTAGGCAAATTTACGTAACTTCTTTTAAATATTAAGCTTAAGTTTAAGGAATTTGAGCTTTCCTACCTTGATGCACTGCTCTTTATTGGGCTCTAATTTGTAATTTATATCTGTTATTTTCTTGCCATTTACGGTTATTGCACCTTGTTTTATCAAGCGTTTAAATTCACCACTACTTAATCTGCAGGGCTGAGTGTTACATAAAATATTTTTTAAAAGCAAAGAATCAACTTCGCAAGCTTTAGTTTTTAAACTAGTGAACGGATCTCTTTTTTGAAATTTTTTCTCAAAATCTTCTTGTGCCTTATCTGCTTTTATCTTGCTGTGGTATTGTTGAATGATTTCTCTAGCTAAATCTTTCTTTGCTTCCATGGGATGTTTTCTTTTAACTTCTGACATATCTATATCTGTAAGTAATTCATAAAATTTAAACATCAATTCATCTGATATAGACATAAGCTTACCAAACATCTGATCTGGTTTTTCATCTATGCCGATATGATTTTTCAAAGACTTGCTCATCTTCTTAACTCCGTCGGTACCTTCAAGAAGTGGCAAGGTAATTACTGTCTG
This sequence comes from uncultured Planctomycetia bacterium, assembly GCA_964497315.1. Taxonomy (GTDB): domain Bacteria; phylum Omnitrophota; class Gorgyraeia; order Taenaricolales; family CAZCCH01; genus CAZCCH01. The sequence continues at coordinate 79,793 of CAZCCH010000005.1, read as the reverse complement.
GGGAGGTTTCTTATATGTTTCCTGGAGGCTTCTTCCAACTAACAAATTGAATTTTTGATCTGTGCCACCTATCTCTATGTCTGCCTTTAACTTTACAGAGTCGTATCCTTGCATCAGTGGATATAAAAATTCAACAACGCTTATTGGCTTTCCTGCCTTGTATCTTTTAAAAAAGTCATCTCTTTCTAAGAGCCTTGCAACAGTATATTTTGATGTAAGCTCTAAAATCGAATCTAACCCAAAAATATTTTTACCAGGTGAGCCAAACCATTCACTATTAAAGGTAAGTTCAAAAACTTTTTTGTCTTTTGTATCTAAAATTTTGGAAATTTGCTTAACATAGGTAGCTGAGTTTTGTTCGACTTCTTTTCTACTTAAAGATTTTCGTATCTCAGATTGTCCACTCGGATCCCCTATCATAGCCGTACAATCACCTATTAAAAATACAACCTTATGCCCTAACTCCTGGAAATGTCTGAGTTTACGTAAAAGCACGGTATGGCCTAAATGAATATCTGGAGTACTTGGGTCAAAACCTGCCTTTATCCTAAGAGATCTTTTTTTAGAAATTGCAGATTTTAGCTTGCTCTTTAGTTCTGCCTCTGAAATTATCTCAACTGTGCCTCTTTTTATTATATCTAATTGCTTTTGTATATCCTTTTCCATATTCATAGTAAATTTAGTATACTACAGGCCCTTCCTGCGGTCAAGCAATAAGAGCACTGATTATTCTTTGTTCTTGTTTAACAAGATATCTTTCTGTTTAATGAGTTGCTTTATATAGTCTGAAGCTAAACCCCCCATTTTTTCTTTTGCTTCATTAATCTTGGCCTCAATTTGCTCAAGAGACATCTTGTTTATCTTTATGCGTTTCTTTGCACTACCTGCCTCAGCTTGAAGCTTTTGTTCTTTTTTATCTTCTTCAGCTGGTTTTTTAGGAGGGATTTCTGTTTTTGTTTTAGCTGGTTTTTCTGCGGGTGGTTCTTCTTTTTTTGTTTCAGGCTTTTTCTCTTGCGCTACATCTTGGGGCTTTTGTTCTTTTACATCTTGGGTTTCCTTATTTTCCTCTGACTTTGCTTTCTCTTGTTTGTTTTCTTCTGTCATCTTGTGCATTTCTCCTTTCCTGTAATCGCTACACTGACTAATTTACTGCCTAACTCAAGCCTATGCTCATTATTGTATCTCTACCTGTATATTGTAAAAAGGACAAAGACTACTGCTATTGAGGCAAAAATTAACTCTATTAGGGTTGTGGCCTGTTTTTGTTTTAGCATATCTTTGGGTGTAGATTTTCCTTCTTTTGCCTGGAACACTTTTGCCAACTTGAAAAACATCTCCTCTTCTTTCATTAATAGCTGACATAAACACCAAAGGCACATCCAGGCGTATCATAATAACCCACTTCCGTAGGATTTATTGGATCGCTTACATCTATTATCCGTAAACCCTC
>CAZCCH010000005.1:0-78243 GCA_964497315.1 uncultured Planctomycetia bacterium | reverse complement strand
AACCCACTTCCGTAGGATTTATTGGATCGCTTACATCTATTATCCGTAAACCCTCGTCATGATCAGCTACATAGGCATAATTATCTTTGACATAAACGTCTGCGGCAAGTCCCGCTGTATCATAATAACCATCTTCCGCAGGATTTATTGGGTTGCTTATATTTATTATTCTTAAACCATCCTCGGACTCAGCCACGTATGCATAATCCCCGCTTACATAAACACCAATAGCATATCCTTGAGTATCATAATAGCCTGTTTCCGTAGGATTCGCTGGATCGCTTACATCTATTATACGTAGACCTTGGATGTGATCAACCACGTATGCATAATTTCCGCTTACATAAACATCTTGAGACCTTCCCTGTGTATCATACTGGCCGACTTGCGTAGGACTGCTCGGAGTGCTTATATCTATTATTCGTAAACCATCAAGCCCTAAAGTTAGATATGCGTAATCCCCATTTAGATAAAGGTTATTAGATAAGATTGCGTTGCTATGACCAACTTCCGAAGGGCTATCCGGGGTGCTTACATCTATTACCCGGAGGCCCTTATCATAATAAGCTACATATGCATGATTTCTCCTTACATAAACTCTCTTAGCTTCTCCTACTGGCAATTCTGATACAATGTAATAACCAACTTCTATAGCATTTGCTGGATCGCTTACATCTATTATCCGTAGACCTTGATACTGATCAGTCACATATGCATAGAGAGGGTGCTTAAATGGCAAGGCACCCATGTCCTTCCTTGATTCATCTGGATCCTGGTCATCTGTATCGGGATTGTCTGGATCATCCCAAGGTATAGTATCCCCATTTGTATCAGGATCTCCTGTGTCTATGCAGAGTGAAGTGGATTGAAGGTTGTAGTCGTAGATTACATATCTTTCGTGAGGGCGAACAAGTCCTGCGGGTATATTTCCCCAAAAGGTTATGGTAGTGGCAGTATTGGCTGCGATAACCCGTTGAGTTTTCTCCATATTCTCTCGAGCTTCAATTATAAGACCAACCAAAGAATTGGGTCCCCATGAGGCATCAGGGTCTGTTAATGTGGTTTGAAAAGTCTCTGGATTATAGTAGTAATAATCCGTATAAGCCCAATTGCCTGTATATAACGAATTATCTACAAAAAGAGGATCAGCATCGATGTTGCCAGTACCAGTAAATCCATCTTCTATATCACAATATGTAAACCCTGATGTAACTCCCTTTATCTGATTGGCACCACTGTTATCCCATATTATGCAGTTTTTCGCAGTTGGGGGCGTGTCAGTAAAGAAATAAATGCCTTCGCTTATAGAATTGTTAACTATTGTGTTGTTTAAAAGAGTAGGGGAAGAATAATTACAGGCAATACCGCTACCTTCGTTGTGGCCAGTATTACCTGCTATCAGATTGGATGTTATTAAAGGACTGGTAATGTCAGCGAATGTCCCTGTGCAAAAAATGCCGCCACCATAATCATCAGCTTCGTTTCCGACTATCGTGTTACCTGAAATAGTAGCAGGTCCCCAACCAGAATAAATACCACCGCCTTGGCAGAGGTTGTGAATATGTGGAAATACACTAGCTATATTTCCCATTATTATGTTATTTGAAATTGTCACAGATGAACTAAAACAGTTAATTCCAGCGCCTCTATTTGCCACTTCATTGCTAGCTATTATATTGTTTGATATCGTACCAGAGCAGCCGCTAAAATCAATGCCTCCTCCGTTGTAACCACCCCCACCAATAAAGCTATTCTCGACTATTCTATTGCCAGAAATGGTAATGGGTGATGTGCATTGGTGGCAGTCAATACCTGCGCCTGAATGAGAGGCTTTATTTTTGGCTATTGTATTGTCTGTTATTGTAGTAGAAGAGGAGTTCATGCAAGAAATACCGCCGCCTGAGCTACTTTCATTTTTAGTTATTCTATTGTTTGAAATAGTGGGGGAAGAGTTATTTACACAATGAATCCCTCCGCCAGCATAACCACTACCCGTAGTATTTTCGATTATTTTGTTATTTGAAATGGTAGGAGAAGAATTATCGCAACAAATTCCACCTCCATTCCTCGCGCTTTCATTCTCTGTTATTATGTTATTAGTAATAGCAAAAGAAGAAGAATTGATGCAATAAATTCCACCTCCACAGCCTGCTCCCTCATTTGTACTAGGAGCCTTGTTGCCAGTTATTGTGTTACCTAAAATAACGGGTGATTGTTCTCCCCAGATGCAGATACCCCCACCGCGGCCAGTATCTCCTGCGGAATAACTAACAACATTTTCAATTATAGTATTATGCTGAATAGTAGGGGATGCTCTCCGCGGTGCTTCTCCAATGGGCGTGGCCCCGTTTCCAATCCAGATTCCAGCGCCTAGAGAACCACTGTTATTACTTATAATATTATGCTGTATAGTAGGAGAACCGCCACAGATGGCAAACCCGCCGCCCTTTATCATTACACCTACTGGCCCATGAAAACCTTGTCCCTCTATATTTCCAGTTATAATATTGTTTTGTACGGTAAGAGAAGAATCCACACATATAATCCCTTTGCCACCTGAATTTCTCCCATTTGTAATAGTAAAACCATCTATAGTAGATGTATTTGCAATATCCCTGCAATAAATCACTGGGCCAGAACCATTACCACCATCAATAATAGCAGGGTGATTTTCTGGATCTCTATATGGGTCATCATCTGGTTTTAGCGGATCTCCATCATTATTGGGATACGAAGGATCAGGATCATTAGGATAGTCATAGTCATTGGGATTGTAATTTAGGGGAAGGCCTGGAAAACCTATGGGATATCCACCCCATATAGAAACACCATCTTTCATAGTAAGGTTTTCGGTGTATGTGTCTTCTTGAACAAGGATGTTATGGCCACTTGTTGTTAAAATGTCATTAACCGCACCATCTATAGAACTAAAGAACACTCCTGTGTTTAGGTTAAGCACACCACCTATTGACAAACGCTTAGCCACCCTCACCCTTGTCTTTGTCTGCATTGTAAAGGGGCTTGAGTCTTCTTTGCTTGCAGTCAAGCTTATATTTATCAGTTTGTATTGATCTGAATTTGCGGTTATCTCATCAGAGGCATCTGCTGTGAAGGTTAAGGCTGTAATGTTTTCAGCTATTATGTGAGTCTGTGAGTTTTCATCTGTGAATACAACAGTGCTATTTGCTACATCATGGTGGTAGGAAACCGTTGTGTTTGTTGGGGGATTTACATAGTGGATATCTACCCGGGAGGCATCTGTTGAATACCACTCAATAGAGTTGGCATTGTTAGCTCTTTTTGTGATATGCTGTATAGCTATTGTTGCATCATCTTGGAGACCTGCATACTGGAGGGATTGGGCAAGGAACTTATGGCCTGATATGATTAGAGGGTATATTGCTAATAGGATGAAGACTACTGCTATTGAGGCAAAAATTAACTCTATTAGGGTTGTGGCTTTTTTGTTTTTTGCAAATTTAGGCATTTAAGTAATATTTTAAATTACTGAGTGTCTGTTTTTAATGTAGCGAGGGTAATTTGTTTTGTGCTTGGAGATTCATCCCATTGTACGATTACAGAAATCTTTTTCCCAACAGTTGCGCCTCCCTGGTCTATGTAATCTTCAATAATATACCATCTCTTGCCATTTGCATGGTTTGCCAAATCACTACCTGCTGGTAATGCAGCATTTTCATTTGTATCAGATGGAGGTGGGGCAGTAGGGGTATCAGTGAGAGCTGTAAAATCTGAAGTAAGAACGTTTTCCATGGTCATGCGGGCAAATCCAAGGGCCTCTAATCTATCGGCATCCCTGCCTGTAAGTTGCCTGATATAAGAAAACCCACCCATGCCACCTGCTACAAAAATACCTATTATAAGCGTTGTTATTACAAGCTCAAGTAGACTAAAGCCTGATAGTTTAGATTTTTTTAATTTATGCACTTCTAATATGACCATGAGGTTATTTTATAGTCTGGAGCATTATATTCTATGCTGGCAGAAATTGTTATTGTTTTGTTTTCATATGTTGCACTTGAGGTAACATCCCAGTCTGAACCTGGTGTAATCACTGTGGTTTCAATATGAACGGTTTGGGTGCCGGCAGTTTCTGGAAAGGGGAAATCTTCCACATCAGGATTAGCAGCAAGTAACCCCTGTGCAATTCTGTATCGTGCGCGCTGAACACCTGCTTCAGCTAGATAAAAAGCAACATCCTTCTTGACAATAGTATAAACTTGGCCAAAGTGTCTGGGGCAAAATTTAAGCCCGCAATATATCAAGATACTTACAGAGGCCATAACAATAACGAGGACTATAAAAAAATAATGCCTTTTTCAGATTTTAGTTGTGGCTTTATCATCTTACTCCTTGTCTTATAATAATATCATAACTAATAAAGATGTCAATGAAAATAGCCTACTATGCTTGACTATATACAGATATTTATGATATGATTGGCTTATTAGGGAGGTAATATAGACATGAATAAAACAATAGAGAAAAAAGCACTTTTAGACGTAGCAGGCTTTATGTGTGTAGCTGCCAGGACGGCACCTAAGGCAAGAGGCATTGATAATATCCAAACTGTAATTCTGCAAAAAAAGCAAATACCGAAATTTGTCTCTCAAATGAAAAAAATAGCCACAAGGGAGAAGCGTCCCAGCTGCAGGAGAGATGCAGAAACAATTAAAGACCTTGATGTGATAGTCTTAATAGGCACCAAAGTCAAACCTGTTGGTTTAAATTGCGGTTTTTGCGGGTTTAAAACATGCGCTAAATTGGAAAAATCAGGCGGGACGTGTGTGTATAACTCTCTGGATTTGGGAATAGCTGTTGGTTCTGCTGTTAGTGTAGCCTCAAGATATCACGTAGATAATAGAATTATGTATTCAATAGGAAAGGCAGCAATGGAATTGGGGTTCTTCCCAAAGAATGTCAAAGTTGCAATGGGTATTCCACTGAGTGCTACAGGCAAGAATATATTTTTCGATAGAAAGCTCTAGCTTAGCTCTTTCATGCTTAGTGCAATCCTACGCTGCTGCTCATCTACCTTTACAACTCTTACCTTAATTTTATCTTCTGGTTTAAACTTAGCAGTCAAGTCAGGCGTTGAGGGATCAACCTCAGATACATGAACAAGCCCCTCTAAGTCTTTTTCTAATTCCACAAAAATACCGAAGTTAGTCACCTTTACGACCTGGCCTTCCAGTTGTGTGCCTGCAGGATACTTCTTGGTTATCTCTGGCCACGGGTCAGGGTTTGCCTGTTTTAGGCCTAAAGAAATCTTTTTGCTATCTACATCCACATTTAAAACAACCACTTCCGCTTTCTGGGCCTTCTTTAAAACCTCAGACGGGTGGTTAATCCTTTTCGTCCAGCTCATATCGGAAATATGCAATAGGCCATCAATGCCTTCTTCTAGCTCTAAGAATGCACCATAATCAACAAAGCTTCTGACCTTTGCCTTGACCTTTGTTCCTGGTGGATACTTGGTTTGTATCTCAAGCCAGGGGTTTACCTCTGTCTGCTTTATACCAAGTGAGATCTTCTGATCGTCCTTATTGATGCTTAAGACTACTGCCTCTACCACATCACCTATGGCTAATACTTCATTGGCATGGCTAATCCTCTTGGTCCAGGAAACCTCTGAGATATGAACTAAACCTTCTACTCCCTTCTCCAATTCTACGAATGCACCATAAGGAACAATATTAGTAACCTTTCCCTTTACTTTAGAGCCAACAGGGTATTTTTCTCCAACTTCTTCCCATGGATTCTTAGTCCTTTGTTTCAGGCCTAAGGAAACCTTGTTCTGCTCTTTATTAAAATCAAGTATAACAATTTCTATCTTATCCCCCACAGCCAACATTTCTGATGGGTGGCTAATCCTGCCCCAGCTCATATCAGTTATATGAAGCAGTCCATCTACAGAACCAAGGCTAACAAAAGCTCCAAAGTCTGTAATATTTTTAACCACTCCTTGGGAAACCTGGCCGACTTGCAATTCATCGAAGAATTTATTTTTTTGGCCTTCCTTTTCTTTCATCAGAATATCGCGGCGGGATAAGACCACATTCTTGCGCGCCTTGTTTATCTTGACAATCATAAAATCTAATGTTTGACCGAGTAGTTGGTTTAGATTAATAAAACCTCTTAAAGACGCCAGTGAAGCAGGTAAAAAGGCATCTACGCCTATATCCACAACAAAACCACCTTTCACCTTGCCGGTAACCTTTCCTTGTATAACATCGCCATTTTTTTGGTTATTGACTATCTTTTCCCAACCTTGCAGTCTATCTGCCCTCTCTTTTGAGATTACTACCCTTCCATCTTCATCTTCTAATGCTACAAGAAATACCTCTACTTCATCTGCCACTTTAAGGGTATCGGGATTGGAAAATTCCTCAAGAGATATAGCTCCTTCGGATTTATACCCAATATCAATTACCACTTCCTTTGACTTAATCTGTAAAATTTTTCCTTTTACAATTTGTCCCTCGCGGAACTCCTTCATAGTCTGTTCATAGATCTCTTCCAGTTTCATTTTATTGTGTTACCTCCTTTTTAGGCTTTTTACCACCTCACTGATAATCCAATCAGGAGTGGAGGCGCCACTGGCTACGCCAATAGTATTAGCGCCTTTAAGCCATTCAGATTTTATATCTTTTGCTTGTTCTATGTGATAAGCCTTTGGTTGAATCTCACAGCAGGTTTGCGCAAGCCTTTTGCTATTAGCACTCATCCTGCCACCTAATACTAGTATTACGTCGCTAATCTTTGCTGTTTTCTTAGCTGAAGACTGCCTTCTTAGAGTATCCTTGCATATAGTATCAAAGATCCTCACTTCACTTGGGTTTGCACCTATTTGCGCAATGTTTTTTTGTATTAACTTCGTAATAACCTTTGCGAAATTTACCTGAGACTGTGTCGTCTGTGCAATTACGCCAATCTTTTTTTGTGAAAATTTAAATCTTGCTGCCTGCTTTTCATCTTCTAAAACTACTGCTTTACTATCTGTAAATCCTACTAATGCCTTTACCTCTGGGTGTTTTTTATCTCCTACTATAACTACCAAGTAGCCTTTTTTGGATAGCTGCCCAGCAAGCTTCTGGGCCTTTTTGACAAAAGGACAAGTAGCATCGATTAAATTTATACCGCAATCTTTAGCTTTCTTTACCAAATTAGGTAAAAGACCATGGGATCGTATTATTATTGTATCTTTTTTCTTGACCCCACCTAAATCTTTGCAGACTTTAAGCCCGCACTTTGTAAGCTTTTCAACTACCTGGGGGCTGTGGATGATGGGGCCTATAGAAAATATTTTTCCCTTTTTTATCTTTATGGCAGTCTCAGCCATTTCTACAGCTCGCTTTACCCCAAAACAAAATCCTATCCTGTCAGCTAATATTATTCTTTGTCGTCTATTTTTCTGCTGCATCTTTAAGCTCTGAAATTTTAGTCATTACTGCTTGAGTAAACAAATGGTAATTCGGTTTACCATTTTCTCGCATGAAGTCTTGATTAAATTCAATCTCTTTACCAAAATGTATTGATACCTTACCGCGCTTTAAAAATTTAGCACCTCTGGGTAAAACATCCATGCTTCCTTTGATGTAGGCTGGTATTACCTTTGCTTTAGCCACACTTGTTATTATAGCTAGGCCTGGCTGTCCTTTTTGGATTTTACCATCCAGGCTTCTTGTTCCCTCTGGAAATACAACTACTGCATTCCCATGATGCAATCTCCTAGTTGCCTCTCTAAGTGCTCGGAAATCTGCATATTCACGTCTAACCGCAAATGTATTTAGAAAAGGTAGCATCTTACCAAAGATAGAATTACTAAATAGACTCTCACGTGCCATAAAGTGAACCGGTCTTAGGAAAGCAATACCCAGCATAATTGGATCCAAGTAGCTGACATGGTTGCTGGCAATAATCATTCCACCCTCAGAAGGTATGTTTTCTCTTCCATAAACTTTAAAACCAAAGAACAGTTTAAATATTATCCAAAAAATGTTGCGGAATATGGCATATATCATTAGTTACCTGTTTCCTATATTCCTGACTATTTCTGCTACCACCTTATTGATGCTCATATTGGTAGTATCTATCAAAATAGCATCCTTGGCTTTTCTTAAAGGAGCTACTCTTCTTGTGATGTCTTTTTTATCTCTTATTTTAAGATTTACTTTTAGCTTTTCAAAGCTCACTGGGGCGCCTTCTTGTATTAGCTCTTTATGTCTTCTACGCACCCTTTCTTTAAAATCAGCATCAAGATAGAATTTTTTATCAGCCTTAGGAAATACCACGGTACCAATGTCCCTGCCTTCAAAAACTGCTTTTTTGGATTTACCTATCGCGCGTTGTAAGCGAACCATTTCTTTTCTTACTCCAGAAACCTTGGCAATATGAGAAATAGCATTGGTTACCTTAAAATCCCGTATTTGCTTTGTTACATCTTTAGAATCCAAGAAAACTCTTGGCTTAGTGGTCGTCGTAGGCTTTAATTTTATCTTTGCCTTATGTGCTAAATCTATTAATGCCTTTGCGTCTTTAAGGTTTGTATCTTCTCTTATTGCCTTAAGCGTAAGGGCCCTGTACATCGCTCCTGTATCAACATAAACAAACCCTAGTCTTTTGGCAACAAGCCTGGCCACTGTAGATTTCCCGCTTCCAGCAGGGCCATCTATGGCAACTATGAATCTTTTATTTGGCATTGTTAAAGATTATCTCTTTTTGCCTTGGCCTTGTTTAGCTTGGCTGACATCCCTTTTGCATCCAAACCAAGCAGCTCTTTTAAGCAGCCATCAAACCCTTTTAAGGCTGCCTTTATAGGCCCTTTATTGGTTAGGATTATGTCACGCCACATAGCGAAATCACTGGATGCAATTCGCGTTGCATCCTTAAAGCCACCTGCAGCAAACATAAGTTGCGTGGAGCTTGTACTATTTACTAAACAAGCTGCCACGATATGTGGAAGATGGCTTATTTGAGCAACAACTTTATCATGCTGGGTTGGGCTAAGCACAAAACATTTTGCTCCTATTTTCTCCCACATACGTCTTACCTTTTTCAGGCTTGACTGATTTGTCTTTTTTGTCTTTGTTAAAATAGTTTTGCTGTTTTTAAAAAGATCTACACTTGCGAATTCAACGCTTCCTTTCTCAGAACCAGACAAAGGATGCCCACCTACAAAACTTAATGACTCACCCAAAACCTTATCTGCATATAGCACAATTTTACCCTTTGTGCTTCCTACATCAGTTATTACACACCCTGGGTTGGCAATTTTTTTCAACTTATTTAAATATTTCATTATTAAACTAACAGAGGTTGCAATTATAATAAGGTCAGCATCCTTTATGCCTGTTTTTAAATTTAAAGTGCCTTTATCAATTGCTCTCTTTTTAATGGCTTTCTTAATTGAAGATGTACGCCGACCCACGCCCCAAACATTCTTTGCTAATTTCTTTTTTTTAAGGGCAAGTCCTATTGAACCACCTATAAGTCCTACTCCTATTATCGTAACTTTTTTAAACATCATACTTCCCTTCCAACTGCCTTTGCTATTTTCTTCAACTCAGCCATGAGTTCAGAGAAATTCTCCGGCAGTAATGACTGCACTCCATCGGAAAACGCCTCTTCTGGGTTTGGGTGGACTTCTATAATTAAGCCATCTGCACCGGCAGCTATAGCTGCCTTTGCCATGGGGGTTACAAGACCCCACTTTCCAGTACCATGGCTTGGGTCAACAACAACCGGTAAATGACTCAAGTTTTTTACTACCGGAACTGCATTTAAATCCAGTGTAAACCTTGTTGCATCTTCAAATGTTCTAATCCCGCGCTCACATAAAACTACATTGAAATTTCCGTTTGCAAGCACATACTCTGCAGACATCAACCACTCTTTTATGGTTGACATCATGCCCCTTTTTAACAATACGGGTTTTTTTGTCTGCCCAACTTCTTTTAAAAGGTTATAGTTTTGCATATTTCTTGCGCCAATTTGATACATATCTGCATATTTATCTACTAGGGCAATTTGTGCGACATCCATCACCTCAGTAACTACTTTTAAGCCTGTCTTTTCGGAAACATCTTTTAAGTATTTTAGGCCCTCTTCTCCTAGCCCTTGAAAAGAATATGGTGAGGTTCTGGGCTTAAATGCCCCTCCGCGTAAAACAGTTGCACCTGCCTTTTTTACAAGCTTGCCTACCTTTAATAAAACCTGATGATTCTCTACAGAGCATGGGCCTGCCATTACAGCAATTTTTTTACTACCTATCTTTACTCCGCCCACATCTACTACTGTATCATCCCTCTTAAATTCTCTTGAAACCAGTTTATACGGAGACATTACAGGCATTACCTTATCAACGCCTGGAAATACCTCCAAGGGTTGAACCCTTAATATATCCTCTTCACCTATTACACCTATAATAGTCCTCTCAACGCCCTTGGATATCATAGGGCGCAAGCCTAAGGATTTAACCTTTTTTACTATATGATTTATCTGCGCTTCGGTAGTCCCTGGCTTTAAGACGATTATCATTTATAATACCTCCTTAAGCGCCTTTATAAATTTTCTATTTTCTCCCATTGAACCTACAGTAACCCTGATGAAATTTTTCAATCCGTAAATCTGCATTGGTCTTACGATAACACCCTTTTTAAGAAGCCTTCCAAAAACCTTGCTTCCGTTGCAATTAACATCCACTAAAACAAAATTGCAGACACTAGGGATAAAATTAAGACCGAGTCGTAAAAAAGCACCACACAGATATTGCCTGCCTTTATCTGTTAATCTTTTATTCTTTTTTATGTATTTGCTATCTCCTAAGGCAGCCAATGCTGCTGCTTGAGCAATTTTACTGACATTAAATGGCTGGCGCACTTTGTTCATTGCATCAATCAATTCCGGCCTTGCAAGCGCATATCCAATCCTTAAACCCGCCAACCCGTATGCCTTAGCGAAAGTCCTAAGGATTACAATGTTTTTGTTAAGATGCTTAATTGTGTTTGGAAAATCTTTAACACCTACATACTCTTTATAGGCCTCATCAAACACAACAATTACATCTTTAGGCAACGTCCTTAAAAAGCTCTTAATCTCTTTATCTGTAAGATACGTCCCTGTTGGGTTATTGGGATTTGCTATAAAGATTAGCTTTACCTTTTTTGTTATTGCTTTTCTTATTGCCTTTAGGTCATAGGTAAAATCTTTAAGAGGAATTTCCCCTACCTTCATTGCATGAATTTGGGCAGTTATCTTATATTCAAGAAATGTGCACTTAGAAGTTAAGGCGTATTCACCTTTTTTTGCAAATGCCTTAACGATTAAATCTATCACTTCATCAGAACCATTTCCTAAAATAATATTTTTTGGAGTCAAGCTCAACTTCTTAGCTAGTTTCTTCTTTAAATAAAAGCAACCTCCATCTGGATAACGGTTGACAGACTTTAGCATCTGCCTTATTGCCAAAAGTGCCTTGGGTGAAGGGCCTAAGAAATTCTCATTTGAGGCAAGCTTTATAACCTCTTTTAAGCGAAGTTCTCTCTTTACCTCTTCTATAGGCTTTCCTGGCTGATAAGGTGTAATCTTCTCTATGTGTCTGTTGGCTAAGTTTTTCATGCCTTTGGATATGAACCTAGTACTTTAAGATAAGCACACTTTTTACTTAATTCATTGAGGGCTTGTTGTACCTTTTTAGATTTATTGTGGCCTTCCATATCAACAAAGAAGTAATACTGCCAGGCCCTTTTCTTTGAAGGTCTGGATTCTATCTTTGTTAGGTTTATCCTGCGTTTTTTAAAAGGTACTAACATATCGTGTAATGCACCTACTTTATCCTTTACAGAAAACATAATAGATGTCTTATCGGTCTTTGTTGGTTGACTCTCTGTCTTTCCTATTATTAAGAAACGTGTCACGTTGTGGGCACTGTCTTCTATGGATCTTGCGATAATCCTTAAACCGTAGCACTCTGCTGCCAACTTAGAAGCAATAGCGGCAGAATCCTTTCGTTTCGCTGCTTCTTCAGCTGCCTTTGTAGTACTTGAAACCTCTATTAACTCTGCATTTGGAACATTTGCCTCAAGCCATAGGCGGCACTGCCCAAAAACCTGCGGATTTGAGTATATGCGTTTAATCTTCATTGGTTTTTTTGATTTTGCCAACAGATTATGTGATATCTCAAGGCTTATCTCAGAGCAGATTTTTAAATCGCTTTCCGTGAACATATCGAGCGTATGATTAACGGCCCCCTCGACAGAGTTTTCTATTGGTACCACCCCATAATCACAGCGACCGCGTTCTACCTCGGTGAAGATATCAGAGATATTATTAACCGGCTGATACCTTACCTGTGAACCAAATTTCTTTAATGCAGCAATATGCGTGAAGGTGGCAGGAGGCCCTAGGTAGGCAATTCTTATCGCCTTCTCTAACGCCAACGAGCCTGACATAATCTCTCTGTATATGGCTGCCAGTGCCTTTTTTGATAAAGGTCCTTTGCTTGATTTAAGGATCCTGTCATAGATAGACTTCTCCCTGTCAGGGACATACACACTTGCTTTTTTCTTCGCTTTTAATTTTCCTATTCCCAGGCAAAGCTTCGCCCTCTGATTCAACAGCGATACTATTTTCTCATCTATCTCATTGATTTTCTTGCGGAGCTGGGACAGTGTCATTTTCTACTCCTTCTTGTACTTGCAATTCTTCCAATCTTGGTAAATCGGAAATATTACCCAGGCCAAAGTGTTGTAGGAATTCTTCAGTAGTACTATAAAGTAATGGCCTACCGACCACTTCTTTGCGGCCACATATTTTTATTAATCCTTTCTCTAGAAGGGTCTTTACCACCCCATCTACATTAACCCCTCTAATTGCCTCAATCTCTGCTCTTGTTGCGGGTTGTTTATATGCTATAATGGCTAAGGTTTCAAGAGAAGGCCTTGTAAGTTTTTCCTTCATGCGTGATTTATAAAGTTTCTTAAGATATGGGCCGCATTCGGGTGTGGTTACCATCTGATAACCGCCGGCAATTTGCGTTATCTTAAAACTCCTTTGTGTATCTTGATATTCTTTATTTAAAGTCTCTATTAAAGTGTTTATTTCTTCATCTGTTGCATCTTCTAAGACTTGCTTTATTTCACCTAAAGCGAGAGGTTTGTCACTAACAAAAATTAATGCTTCTATAATTTGTTTTTTGTTTAAATCTAGCATTACATCACCGCCTCAGGATTTCTGACTATCTCTATCTGACCAAAAAGACCTTTCTGTATTGCTGTTATGGCCTTTATTCTTATGAGTTCTAAAATAGCTAAAAAGGTAACAACGATTTCCACTTTGTTCTTTGCTGCGCTAAAGACTTCTGATAAAGGTATTATTTCTTTTTTTACCATAAGATGTAAGATATCGTGAATCTTCTCTTCAACGGTCACTTCATCCTTCATTATCTCAAGAAAGACTTCCTTGGGGATGTCTTTCATTGTCTGCGAGAAAGCAGATATTAAATCAAAAAGCGATGCTTCAAAATAAGTCTCACCTTCTAGCTGTTCCTGGGCATCTACTGAACCTACCCTACGGAATACCTTTCTTTGCGTATCTTCTTTTCTTTGTAATTGGGAGGCGGCTTCTTTGAATTTCTTATATTCTAAGAGCCTCCTTACTAATTCAGCACGTGGATCTTCCTCCTCTTCCTCCTCAAGGGATGTTTCATCTGGCGGAAGAAGCATTTTAGATTTAATATGCATTAATGTTGCTGCCATAACCAAAAAATCACCTGCTATATTCAAATCCAGCATTTCCATTAATTCGAGATACTGCACATACTGGTCGGTTATCTTGGCAATAGGAATATCATATATCTCTACCTCTTCTTTCTTGATTAAATGCAGAAGTAGATCTAGGGGTCCTTCGAAAACTTCTAATTTTACTTTGTATGTCATGCCAATCCCACAAGTCTTTTTACTTCTTTCATTGTATCTGAGGCGATATCAGATGCCTTTTTTCTGCCTATCTTGAGAATTTTGGAAATCTCACCCTTGTCCTTGATTAAGGCATTTCGTTTTTTCTGTATAGGTCTTAAAATTTCAATGATAATCTCTGCGAGGCGCTTCTTGTCATCAGTGCAGCCAATCTTTGCTGTGGTGCATTCTGTATTTAGTTTTGGGGTAAGCTCTTTTTTAAACACCTTATAGTAAGAATAAACATTGCATACATCAGGATGCCCCGTGTCAGTCTTTTTTATGCGCTCGGGGTCCGTTATCATGCTGTTTACTTTTCTTTTTATAACTTCTGGCGTATCGCTTAAGGCTATGTAATTTTCATATGTCTTGCTCATCTTTCTGTTGTCTACACCTAAAAGCCGTGCTGTTTTAGTAAGTAATGCCTCTGGCTCTGGAAATGCATTCTTTTTATATAAAGTATTGAACCTTCGGACAATTTCACGTGTTAGCTCTAGATGCGGTAGCTGATCTTCACCTACAGGTACAACGTTGGCTTTATAAAGCAATATATCTGCAGCCTGCAAAACCGGATATCCTAGAAATCCAAAGGTCGCTAGGTTCCTTGACTTCTGCTCCCTGAGTTGTTCCTTATAGGTAGGACATCGCTCAAGCCAAGGCAAGGGCGTAATGTCCGAAAGCATCATAAAAAGCTCTAGATGCTGTGGGATCTCAGACTGAACAAACATTACGGATTTCTTAGGATCAATGCCACAAGCCAGCCAATCTAAGACACAGCCAAATATGTTCTTTTGAATTTCTTTGGGATTCTCATATTCGCTCATCAAGGCATGCCAGTCAGCAACCATAAAAAAACATTCATATTTTTTCTGTAAGCTTATCCAGTTACTCAATGCCCCGATTAAATGCCCCAGATGCAATGGCCCTGTTGGTCTCATCCCACTTAATATCCGTTTCATTTTTATAACGTCCTCGCTGTCTTTTGTATCTCAAATGCTTCTATAATATCACCTGGTTTTATATCATTAAATCCTTGGAATCCAATGCCACACTCAAATCCCTCTTGAACTTCTTTTACATCATCTTTAAACCTTTTTAAGGAAGTTATCCTACCCTTATGAATCTCTTCTCCATCTCTTAAGACCCTTCCCATGGATGCACGGTTAATCTTACCCTTACTTATCATGCAACCAGCCACAAGGCCGACCTTTGATACCCTAAATGCACGCAAGACTTTTGCCTTTCCAGTTGTCACTTCTTCTACCTTTGGCTCAAGAAGACCTTCCATGGCAGATTTCACATCGCTTATGGCATCATATATAACCCTGTAGAACCTTGTATCTACCCTCTCTTGCTTTGCCCTTGTCTGAGCCTCTGGGGTCATACCTACATTAAATCCTATAACTATGGCATTGGATGCTGCTGCTAGGATAATGTCGGCATCATTTATAAGACCAACACCTGTATGTATGAAATCTAATTTTACCTCATCAGTAGATAATTTAAGCGTGTTATCGCGCAGTGCTTCGCAAGAACCCTGCACATCTGCTTTTAAGATTATCTTAAGGCCTTTTACTTTTCCTTCTTTTATCTGGTTGTATAAATCTTCCAGTGTAATCCTTTTTGCAAAGGTAACATCTTTTTGCCTTAGTTCATTTAATTTCTGAGAAGAAATTTCTTTTGCTGTTTTTTCATCAGGAACTGCAAAAAAACATTCGCCTGCCTCGGGAACACCCGATAGGCCTAGAATTTCAACAGGGACAGAAGGTGGAACTTCCTTTAATTTTTTACCCCTGTCATCAACCATCGCCCTAACCTTGCCATAATGCTTGCCAATCACTATTAAATCTTGTTCTCTTAGGGTTCCATTTTGAACTAATATAGTAGCCACAGGTCCCTTACCGCGTGAAAGCCTGCCTTCAATAACTACCCCATCAGCTGATTTACTGGAATTGGCCTTCAGCTCAAGCATCTCTGCTTCTAATAATACCATTTCCAAAAGATGGTCTATGCCTTCTTTTGTCTTCGCTGAAACGCCTACGGTTATGGTCTTCCCACCCCAATCTTCAGGCTGTAAATCTATGGCTGCGAGTTGTTTTTTTACCTTATCTATATCTGCATTTTGTTTATCAATCTTATTTATTGCCACAACAATAGGTACGCCTGCTGCTCGGGCATGATCAATGGCCTCTTGTGTCTGAGGCATAATACCATCATCTGCAGCTACTACTAAAATGACGATATCGGTAGCATTTGCACCTCTTGCCCGCATTGCAGTAAAGGCCTCATGACCAGGCGTATCCAAAAAAGTAATCTTACCCTTTTTTAATTCTACCCTATAGGCACCTATATGTTGTGTTATACCGCCGGCCTCTCTTTTGGTAATATTGCTTTCCTGTATGACATCTAAAAGGGATGTCTTGCCATGGTCCACATGCCCCATTAAGGTTATTACGGGTGGACGCGGTACTAAATCTGCACTGGCCTGTTTTTTATGTTCTTCTAAAAGTTTTTCTTCCAAGCTTGGTGCCTTCTGAAGTTGATAATCAAATTCCGAAGCTATCTCATTAGCCACTTCCTCAGTGAGGGCTTGATTTATAGTGGCAAAAATATTTTTGCCCATTAACTTTTTTATCAAATCATTTGGTTTTACCTGTAGTTTCGCCCCTAGGTCTTTAACAGTTATTGGAAAGCTTACCATTACCCCTGTAAGTGTCTTTGCTGGGATTACTTCAGTTGCTACCTCAACAGGCTGCTCAACTATTTTTTTATCAACTGCTTCTTCAATATGTTCTTCAACTTTTCTTTCCAAAACCGGTTCTTTGACTGCTGTTTTTTTTGTAACTACTTTTTTAGCTGTCTTTTTCTTGGGCGTTGTTTTTTTCTTAAGCGTTGTAGTCTTTTTCGTTTTTGGTTTTGCCTTAGGTTTATCTTGCTTCTTTAGCTTTGAGGTCTCTTTCTTCTTTTTACCTTTAAGTTTTTGTTTAATAATCTTTAGTGCGTCTTCATCCAAAACAGACATATGTCCTTTTACTTTGATCTTCAGCTCATGAAGGCGTGCTATCAAATCCTTGCTGTTTAAGTTCAATTCTTTGGCTAGTTGATGAACGCGAACAGACATTTTTTAATTTGCCTCCTTGGTTTTTTCCGATTTGGATTTCTTTTCTTTCTTGGTTGGAGGTTCTTTTAATTTTTCCTTGGCCGCCTCAATAAGATTTTGCGCACTTTTCTTGCCAACACCCGGTATCTGTGTTAGTTCTTTTGCATCTGCCTTTGCAATTTTTTCTACGGTAGCAAAACCTGCCTTGACTAACGCCTCGTATGTCTTAGGGCCTATTCTGGGCAACTGGGCTACGGAAACCTCAACCTTTTCCACTAAAGCTGACTTTGGCTTTATGTCTATATCCCAACCCGTCAGTTTCACTGCAAGCCGCACATTCTGCCCCCTCTTCCCAATGGCTAGAGACAATTGATCTTCATCTACTAAAACTTGAACCTTTTTGTTTTCTTTATCGGTTTTTGTCTTGCTGATCTTAGCCGGACTTAAAGCAGCGGTAACGTATTCTGTAATATCCTCGCTCCATTTAACTATGTCTATTTTTTCATTGTGCATTTCTCTAACTATATCCTTAACGCGTGTGCCCCTCATACCTACACAAGCACCTACGCAGTCTACCTTTTCATCTTTTGACCAAACAGCTATTTTCGTTCTGTCCCCAGCTTCTCTTGCGATAGCCTTAATTTCAACGATTCCCTCAGATATCTCTGGAACCTCCAACTCAAACAGTCTTTTTACAAGACCTGGATGCACTCTGGAAAGTATTACCTGTGGTTCTTTGCCGCCCTTTTTCACATCTATCACATAACCTCTAACTCTTTCACCTTGTTTGTATTTTTCTTTTGCCACCTGTTCTTTTTTAGGAATAATGGCTTCAGATTTTCCTAAGTCTATAACAATATTACCCCTTTCAAATCTGTGCACTGTGCCAGTTACAAGGTGACCCATCCTCTGCTGGAAGTCTGTATATATAACATCCCTTTCAGCCTCTCTTATCTTTTGGATTATTACCTGTTTAGCAGTTTGAGCAGCAATCCTGCCAAAATCTCCAGAAGGAACCTCCTTTTCTCCGGACAAGACCTTGATGTCTCCGGTCTTTGGGTCTATCTTCACGGAAATGTCTTCTACATTGGCATTAGAAGCCTTCCTGGCAGCTGATATAAGGGCTGACTCGACAGCGGCTATTAAAATCTCCCGCTTAATGCCTTTTTCTCTTTCTATGTGATCTAATACGCTTAATAATTCTCCGTTCATGGCTTAATCTCCAGCTTAGCTTTCATAATTTGGTCTAATTTTACGACCTTTAGCAAACCCTTTTTGGTTTCTACTTCAACGCTATCAATATCTACGTTCTTTATCTTCCCTGCAAGGGTAATGTTTTTCTCTGAGGGACCAACTACAGTCATTCTAACCAATCGTCCTATGTTACGTTGAAAATCCCGCTTTGTTGCAAGAGGTCTATCTAATCCTGGAGAGGAAACCTCCAAGAAATATCTTTCCTGTATTAAATCAGCCTCATCTAATAAAGTTCCTATTCTTTGATTTAGCTGGCTGCAATCTTCTAAGGTAATACCACCAAGTTTATCTGCAAGAAGCCGCAAGGCCATCTTGCTACCTTCTCTTCTATAGATAAATTCAACCACTTCAACGGAGTATTCTTTAAGGATGGGGTCTATTAACTGCCTTATCTTCTGGCTCAATTCCTCATTGACCATCTAGTCCAAAAAAAAATGGGTATTAAATACCCACTTCCTCCTTTCAAAATAGATTTGTGCTGAATTATAATATACTATAATGACATTGGCTTGTCAAGAGGAAATTTCTAACTCCTTTGTAGGACAATTGTTGCGTTGTGACCGCCAAAACCCAGGGAGTTTGAAATAGCTATATTTACCTTGGCTTCCCTTGTCTTATTTGGCACATAGTCCAAATCACAGTCAGGATCTTTATTTTCGTAATTTACTGTAGGGGCTATTAATCCCTCTTTTATAGTTAAACAACTAGCTATTGCCTCAACACCTCCAGCTGCACCTAACAGGTGTCCTGTCATAGACTTAGTAGAACTAATGGCAAGTTTATAGGCATGATCGCCAAACACTTTCTTTATTGCCATCGTCTCAATTTTGTCATTAAGTTTAGTTGAGGTTCCATGGGCATTTACATAGTCCACATCTTCTGGGTTTATGGCAGCATCTTCTAGGGCATATTGCATGGCCTTAGTAGCACCTTCTCCATCTGGGTGGGGCGCTGTCATGTGATATGCATCTGATGTCATGCCATAGCCTATTATCTCAGCATAGATATTGGCACCTCTTTTCTTTGCGTGTTCTAATTCCTCTAATATAATTAATCCCGCACCTTCGCCCATTACAAAACCATCCCTATCTCTGTCAAATGGCCTGCTGGCATGCTGTGGGTCATCGTTGCGTGTTGATAATGCCTTGGCTGCACAAAACCCACCAAAACCTACAGGGGTAATACAGCCTTCCGTACCTCCTGTCACCATCGCATCTGCTTGGCCTCTCTGGATTATTCTAAAGGCATCTCCTATAGCATGGTTTCCTGAGGCACATGCTGTTGCAACACAGCTATTTGGCCCTTTAAGGCCTAAATCTATTGAGACCTGCCCTGGCGCCATATTTACAATAAGCATCGGGATTAAAAATGGAGATAATCTAGAAGGACCTTTGTCGCGATATACATTTACCTGGTTTTCAATAGTATGTAAACCACCTATCCCTGAACCAAGTACGGTTCCTACCCTATATGGGTCTTCCTTTGATATATCAATCCCGCTATCTTGTGCAGCCATCTTTGCAGCACTTACTGCAAACTGCACAAATCTATCCATTCTTCTTATTTGCTTAGGGGCTATAAATAAGCTTGGATCGAAATCTCTAACCTCTGCTGCTATCTGAGAGCTAAATTCACTGGCATCAAAGCAGGTAAGCTTGTCTACTCCACTTTTTCCTTCAAGAAGAGACTTCCAAAACGCATCCTTGCTGTTTCCGATTGGGGATATAACCCCAATTCCTGTAATAACTACACGTTTTTTCATAATAACTAAACTATCCTCGCGATAAGACAGCATCGCCCCAAACTTTTGGGGCGATGTATATTTATTCTATTTAAATCAAATTAAGAGCTTACAAAAAGGAAGGAATGGTCAGCCCTTACTTGCTTGCTGACTTTTCTTCTATGTACTTGATAGCATCCCCAACGCTGGTCATCTTCTCTGCATCTTCATCTGGTATCTCAATGCCAAATTCTTCTTCAAGCGCCATAACCAGCTCTACAGTATCTAGGGAATCTGCACCCAAATCATCAATAAAAGATGCATTAGGTGTAACTTCTTCTGGTTTTACGCCAAGCTGTTCAGATATTATAGATTTAATCTTCTCTTCAGCTGCCATATTTCATTCCTCCTTCTTTCACATAAGCAATCCGCCATCTACTTGTATAACCTGGCCAGTTATATAATCTGAAGGCCCTGATGATAAAAATAGGGCGATTTTTGCAACTTCTGCAACCTCTCCAAATCTTCCAAGCGGGATACTTTCTAACATCTTTTGCTTCACGCCCTCTGGAAGAGCTGCTGTCATATCTGTCTGTATAAATCCTGGTGCGATGGCGTTTACGTTTATATTTCTTCTGGCCAGTTCTTTAGCTATTGTCTTTGTAAAACCTATTATACCGGCCTTACTAGCGGCATAATTGGCCTGCCCGGGGTTACCCATAAGGCCTATAATAGATGCGATATTTACAATCCTTCCGGCACGTTGCTTAATCATGTGTTTAGAAACGCTCTTTGTACAATTAAATGTGCCTTTTAGATTTACATCTAAAACCGCATCCCAATCCTGCGGACTCATTTTAAGCAGCAATGAATCCCTAGTTATGCCCGCATTGTTGATTAGTATATCAATTTTTCCGAATTTGTCAAGAATTTTATTGGTACAAGCCTCGACTTGTCCTAAATCTGTCACGTCTACCTTTAATATAAGCGCTTTACGACTAAACTCCTCTATTTGATTTTGAACTTCACTTAGGGCCTCTTCATTCACATCGCAAACTGCCACATCAGCCCCTTCTTTTGCAAAGGCTAGGGCGATTTCTCTGCCTATGCCCCTTGCACCGCCTGTTATAAAGACCAGCTTATCCTTTACTAACATTTAGCTCCCTCCTTGACTCATCTGCGTCTTTAATTTTTCAACATCAGCTACAGTGCCGATATTTAAGACTTTCAAGTTCGGGTCAATTTTGCGCAAGAGTCCCTTTAAAACCTTTCCAGGTCCGATTTCTAAAAATGTTATAATACCATCTGAAGCCATTAACCGCACAGCTTCCTCCCACAACACAGAGTGATTTACCTGGTTTATGAGGTTCTCTCGTATAATCTGAGGTTCTGCCTGAGCCTTTGCCGTAACATTTGCTATCACTGGAAGGCTGGGAGGTAGAATCTCAACAGCCTCTAATTCAATTCTCAATTTTTTACTGGCGTAATCCATAAATCTAGAATGAAAGGGACCGCTAACCCCTAATCTTACAACGCGCTTAGCTCCTTTTAACCTAATAAGTTCATAAACCGTAGATATACCTCCTAACATCCCGGATATAACAATTTGACCAGGGCAATTCAAATTAGCTATCTGAGTGCCGGTCTGTCGGCAAAGATTCTCTACCTCATCTTTGGGAAGTCCGATTATTGAAAGCATGCCCCCGGGTTTTTTTCTGGAGGCCTCTTCCATGAATTGACCGCGCTTTCTGACTAAACTAATGGCGTCTTCAAAACTAATTGAGCCTACTGCCACTAAAGCCGTATACTCACCCAGGCTCAAACCAGCAACTGCAGCAACATCTGACTGAGCCAGATCTCCATTGCCAGATGTCCTTGGCGGTATAGCGGTAAAATTAGGAATTTCTTTTTCTAGAACTCTCAAGGCTGCAATACTAGTTGTTAATATTGCAGGCTGACTTATGTCTGTCCGGCCGAGTTGCTCTTGTGGGCCTTCAAAGCAAAACTTCTTTATGTCTATATCCAAAATCTTGTTCGCTTTATCAAAAACTGATCTAGCGGATTCAAAATTTTCATACAAATCCTTGCCCATGCCTACATACTGGACTCCTTGTCCTGGAAATATATAACCTATTTTTTCCATAATTTCACCATTGTATAACGTTTGCACCCCAAGTAAGGCCTGAACCAAAGGCAACTAATACCACATAGTCCTTTTCTTTAATCCTGCCTTCTTTTACTGCTTCGCTAAAGGCCACTGCGGTAGAGGCGCTTGACATATTGCCGTATCTTTCTATATTAAGGTATAATTTTTCATCGGGTATCTCAAGCCTTTTGGCAATCGCATTCAATATCCTTATATTCGCTTGATGCGGGATAAATAAACTCACCTCATTATATTCAATGCCTGCCTGCTCTATGGCCTTCTTGGCAGAATTTACCATAATCTTTACTGCATGCTTAAATACCTCATTGCCGCTCATTTTAAGATAATGAAGGCCTTCTTTTACTGTCTTGGCACTGGCAGGCATACGCGAACCACCTGCTGGGACCTTTAAAAGTTCTGCCTGGTTTCCATCGCTACCTAAATACGTAGATATAATGCCGCCCGACTCAACCGGCGCCACAAGAGAAGCGCCAGCACCATCTCCAAAAAGCACACAGGTACCCCTGTCTGACCAGTCTGTTATGGAAGACAACTTCTCAGCGCCTATAACCAATGCATTTTTGTACTGTCCTGAAGATATAAACTCCTTGGCAATTGACAATGCGTATATATAACCTGCGCAGGCAGCCGATACATCAAAACATGCTGCGTTCTTTGCTCCTATCTTGGATTGTACAAGGCAGGCGGTTGAAGGAAAAGGCATATCACCTGTTATGGTGGCTACCAAAATCAAATCTATATCTTCAGGCTTAATATTGGCATTTTCCAGTGCTCGCTTAGCAGCCTCAGCAGCTAAATCACTGGTAGCCACATCACTTGCTGCAATCCTGCGCTGTTTTATGCCTGTCCTGGTCATAATCCACTCATCGGATGTGTCTACCATCTTCTCTAGGTCAGCATTTGTGAGAATTTTCTCTGGCAGGTATGCACCTACACCTATTACGCCAATTCTTTTTTGCATGCTATTGCCTCTATAATATGTTGATTTACATGTTGAGTTGCAGATTCTCCGGCTGCCCTAATGGCATTTTTTATGGCTTTAGAATTAGAGCGGCCATGGCCAATTATACAGATACCGTCAACTCCTAATAGTGGTGCACCTCCGTACTCTGCATAATCTACTTCTTTTTTTAATGCCTTAAAGGCTGGCATAGAAAGGAGGGCTCCAAATTTAGTTAATAAATTCTCAGAAAGTTTTCTGTGCAATAATTCAGAGAACGCTTCAGCAATTCCCTCTGAAACCTTCAGCACGGCATTTCCTATAAAACCATCGCATACGATTACATCTATCTTACCATTAAATAATTCATCGCCTTCTGTGTTACCGATAAAATTCAAGTTAGTTGAACTTAGGAGTCTGTGTGTTTCTTTTATAAACTCAGGTCCTTTTGCAGCTTCTTCTCCTACATTTAAAAGTCCTATCTTGGGATTTTCTTTCTTTAATATATACCTAGAATATGCATCACCCATAAGTGCATATTGCAAGAGGTGTGAGGGTTTTGCATTTACGTTTGCACCTATATCAATTATCATAGATATGCCTTCAAGACCTCTATAGACAATGGCTATGCCGGGTCTTTCAACGCCCTCTAGGAGTCTTAGTCCTAAGGTCGTTGCGCAAACCACAGCCCCGGTATTACCAGCTGACAATATAGCATCTACCTTTTTGTTTTTGGCAAGTTCAACTAATTTATTTATGGATGAGTCTTTTTTCTTTCTTACGCTTGCAACAGGCAGCTCATGCATATCTATCACTTCTGAAGCATGGCAGATTTCAACCTTTGAACCTCTATATTTAATTTTCCCAAGCTCTGCCTCTATCTTTTCTTGCTGGCCTACTATAACTATTTCAAAACCATATTCTTTGCATGCGGCTATGGCTCCCTCAACTACTACAGAAGGTGCGTGATCTCCACCCATGCCATCAATAGCTATCCTCATATACTAATTTCCTCTTATTTCTGCTTTTTCTTTTTTTCTTTAATAGTCAAAATCTTCTTGCCTTTATAATAGCCGCAATATGGACAAATCTTATGTGGTAGCCTCAGGTTTCCGCACTCTGTGCATTTTCCAAGGTTTGGATCTTTCAACTTCCAATGAGTCCTTCTTTTTGCCTGCCTTGTGTTTGAATGTCTTCTTTTTGGTAATGACATCTTTGGTGCCTCCTTGAAATTCTAGAACTTTTTATTTCTTACTTCTTGGTCTTTATAATGCCGTATGTATCATGCGCGATCAGCAATTCTTCGTCGGTGGGGATGATCAAAAGTTTAATACCAAGTTTTTTAATCAAAACTGAAAGCTCAGTTGCAATTGTTTTTTTAATAAACGGGTGGTTTTCTCCGATGCCTGCTGTTAAAATGATTGCATCTGCTCCATTCATAGCAGCAATGTATGCACCTATATATTTTTTAATTCTGTAAATGAACACGTCTATAGCTAATTTCGCCCTATCGTTTGAACGCCTTGCCTCTTTTTTTATATCCCGCATATCATTGCTTACTCCTGAAAGCCCCAGGAGTCCGCTTTCTTTATTTAAAAGTTCGCTTATGGCCTTACTGCCTAATTTTTCTTTTTCCATTAAAAAAAACACAATAGCCGGGTCTATGTCTCCAGCCCTTGTACCCATAACCAACCCTTCAAGAGGCGTAAAACCCATAGAGGTATCAACTGCATTGCCTTCATCAGTAGCTGTAATGCTACATCCATTGCCAAGGTGGCAAGTAATAAGTTTCAATTCCTCAAGTGGTTTTTTAAGGCGCTTGCTGGCCTGCAATGCTACATAGCGATGGCTTGTACCATGAAACCCGTATTTTCTAATCTTATATTTTTTGTAAAATTTAAGCGGCAAGGCATACAGATAAGCATGGGCCGGCATCGTCTGATAGAACGCTGTATCAAACACCGCCACCTGCTTAATATCCGGCAGGAGTTCCTTGCAGGCCTTTATTACAGAAAGTGCGGGTGGATTGTGTAATGGAGCAAGTTCGTTATGTTTTTTAATGTACTTAAAAACCGTAGTATCAATTATTGTTGATTCTGTAAAGTCTTCACCCCCATGCACAACCCTATGGCCTATTGCACCGATATCCTCAATGGAGCGCATAACTCCATAATTAGAATCAGTAAGCACCTCAAGCAATATCCTTGTGGCAGTTTTGTGAGTCTTGGCTTCAACCCTTTTCTCTAGAGCTTTTTTATCACCCTCTTTATGAGAAAGACGTGCGTTTGAGCCAATTCTTTCAATCATGCCCTTACACAAAAGTTGAGTCTTGGGCATATTGAAAACTTGATATTTTATAGACGAACTTCCTGAATTTATAACTAGTATGCGCATTCTAACACCTAACAGCTGTTATAGCCACTGTATTAACTATTTCTTTAACACTACAGCCACGCGATAAATCACTACATGGGTTATTTAATCCCTGAAGTAAGGGTCCTAAAGCTAAGGCATTGGATAACCTCTGGGATAATTTATATGCAATGTTACCAGAATTCAAATCTGGAAATACCAATACATTCGCCCTGCCTTTAATCTTGCTATTGGGCCATTTTAGCTTTGCTATTTCTGGAACTATCGCAGTATCGGCTTGGATTTCTCCTTCTATCAAAAGTTTTGGTACTTCTTTTTTTGCTAGTTTTGTTGCCTCTCTTACCTTTTCAACCAATGGCCCAACCCCACTGCCACGGCTTGAGTAACTAAGCATGGCAACCCTCGGGCGGTGAGAAAATAGTTTATAAAAAAGCTCTGCTGAACAAATAGCGATTTTTGCAAGTTGTTTTGCCGACGGATTTGGCAGTATAGCGCAGTCAGAAAATACCATAAGGCCGTCTTTGCCAAAAGTCGTATTTGAAAAAAGCATCAGAAAAGAACTGGATATTATTCCTATTTTTTTATCTACCCCGATACACTGAATGGCTGCCTTGGCAACGTTTCTTGTGGTAAGTCTAGCCCCTGCAACAAAACCATCGGCCTTTTTGTTTCTGACCATCATGGCTGCAAAACAAGCCGGATTAGATATTAAAATTTCTTTTGCCTGGGTTAAATTTATGCCCTTGTGTTTTCTAAGGGTAAAATATTCTTGACTAAATTTTTTAAACCATAGGTGTTTTTTATAATCAATGATATTAATTCCCTTTGGTTTAAGAGAAAATTTGGCCAGTTCTTTTAAGATAAACTTCTTTTCTCCTAAAATAATTGGTTCAGCAAGAGCCTCTTGGGCAATTTTGCCTGCAGCCTGTATTATTCTAGGGTCATTACCTTCGGGTAAAACTATGCGGCGCTTATTTGCTTTTGCCTTTTTATAAATTTTTTCTAACCGTTTATCCATTGTTTTCCAAAAGGTTAAATTTTGCTATTAGTCATTTATCTTTCAGGCGGGAGTGCAAGGCCTTTTCTACAAATTTAGGTACAAAACCACTCGTATCAGCACCGAGGGACGCTGCCTCTTTTATCAGCTTGGAAGATATAAAGGAGTATTCCGGGCTAGGCATCATGAAAATCGTCTCTATGGAATCGTCCAGTTTTCTATTTGTTAGGGCCATCTGAAATTCATATTCAAAATCGGAAATCATCCTTAGGCCTCTTATCATAACCTTGGCCTGTTTTGCCTTAACATATTCTACGGCCAATCCATCAAAGCTATCCACACTGATACCCTCAATATCCTTTGTGGCCTCCTTTAACATAGCAACTCTTTCTCTTGCTGAAAACAAAGGGTTCTTTTGGGTGTTAGCAGCAACTGCCACTATTACCTCTTTAAATATTTGGGAAGCCCTTTTTATTACATCTATATGGCCATATGTAACTGGGTCAAAACTTCCAGGATAAATTGCCCGTTTTTTCATCATTTGCCTCTCTTGTAAATAGATATCACTATATCAGAGTACTTGTAATTTCCTATAATGGTCATATTTGCTGTCTCCGAAGGCAGTAAATCGCCCTTGGAATGTTCAATGACCACAAAAGCGAGGTTTTTAAGTATATCATATCTCTCAAGTTTATTCAAGACTTTTTTACCTAATTTCTTATAATATGGGGGATCTAGTAATATTATATCAAATTTAATATTATTACCAGCAAAATACCTTATAGAATCAAATGCATCCATCCTTAAGAGGTTAGAGCCTTTAATATCCAGTTGGGTCAGAGTTTCTCTTATAGCCTTAATGCACTTGGGGTTGGTTTCTACAAAGGTGACTGATTTTGCCCCTCTTGATAGCGCTTCTATACCAAGGCTTCCGCTTCCTGCAAAAAGATCTAAGATGTCTTTGCCTTCTATTTTCTTGTCTAATATTTGAAATAATGATTCCTTTATACGATCTTTAGTCACTCTAACCTTTATGCCTTTAGGCATCTTAAGGCGCCTGCCTTTAAATTTACCAGCTATTACCCTCATATTCCAAATGGCCCCATAGTAGCGTATTTCTTTAAGATTTCAGATTTTATAAATCTATGTTCTTGTTTGGATAGGCCTAGGTCGCTCTTTACCAATCCAAAGGCTTCTTGTTTGGCCTGTTCTAATATTTTTACATCCAATGAAAGGTTGCCTATCTTAAGCTCTGGGATACCGTGCTGTCTTGTACCAAAAAAATCGCCTGGTCCACGTATCTCTAAATCAGCCTGAGCAATTTTAAAACCATTTTGTGTAGTAACCATCGTCTTTAGTCTTTTTTCTGCCGCTTCAGTAATGGCATCAGCAATTAACACGCAATAAGAGGCGTGTTTTGACCTGGCTATGCGGCCACGCAACTGATGTAATTGTGCAAGACCGAACCTATCTGCATGTTCAATTACTATGCAGGTAGCATTGGGCATATCTATGCCTACCTCAACAACTATTGTAGAAACCAATATATCTATTTCTCCTGTCCTAAAGCCTTTCATAGCCTGTTGTTTTTTATCTGCCGATAACCTGCCATGCACAAGCCCAACTTTTAAATCTGGAAAGATTTCTTTCTGAAACTTTCCATGCATCTTTGTTGCATCTTTTAAGTCCTGGCGAAGGGATTCTTCCACTAAAGGATAAATTACAAAAACCTGTCTCCCCTTTTTAACCTGGTCCTTTATTAGTTCATAAATTTCAGCCCTTTTATCCTCTTCCACCCACACAGTTTGCAATGTGCCTCTACCAGGTGGTAATTCATCTATAATTGATATATCCAAATCTCCATAGGCAGTTAATGCCAAGGTCCTTGGTATTGGTGTTGCGGTCATTACTAACACATCTGGATTTAGGCCTTTATTAGTTAAGGTCTGTCTTTGCGCAACGCCAAATCTGTGTTGTTCATCTACAATAGCCAAACCTAAATTCTTAAATTTTACATCTTTTTGAATTAGGCTATGTGTGCCTATTATTAGGTTTGCTGTGCCTGATTTGATTTCGTTTTGCACTTTGAGCCTGGCATGGGAAGAGAGACTGCTAGATATAAAAACAACTTTTATACCCAGAGGTGTTAATAATTCGGTGAAAGTCCTATAATGTTGTTCTGCCAAAATCTCTGTTGGTGCCATAACCGCAGCTTGATACCCTCCTTGCACTGCAATTACTAACCCGGAACATGCCACAACGGTCTTGCCGCTGCCCACCTCCCCTTGCAAGAGTCTATACATGGGTCTTGCGGCTGCCATATCTGTTTTTATATGCGCTATTACCTTTTTTTGGCTATTGGTCAATTCAAACGGTAAGCTAGTTATAAAACGATTAAGCAAGGCGCCATCAATCTTATGGATGATTCCTTTGGTTTTAAATTTTAGTTTACTCCTTCTTAGGGCAAGGGCTATCTGCAGATAGAAAAATTCATCAAAGATAAGCCTCCTTTTTGCATTTTCTAAAGTTATTAGAGTCTTTGGAAAATGATAATTTCCTATAGCAGGTGTTAAATCTATAAGTTTTAATTTATTTTTTAAGTATCTAGGCAAGGGGTCTTTTATATACTGCAGGAAACCTTCAAGGCCGCTTTTTGCTATCAGGCGTATATTCTTCTGCCTTATATCTTGAGTAAGCGGATAGATGGGGACAATCCTACCGGTATGAATACTTTCGCCCTCCTCATCTTCTCCTGGGAGAATTTCGTACTCTGGATTAATTATTTGGAGCTTAGCACCCTTTTTCTGTACTTTTCCATAGATGATTATTTTTTGCCCGACCTTAAAGAATTTTCTCAAAAATGGCTGATTAAACCAAACGCAGTATATAACTCCGGTTTTATCTCCTACTGCCATCTCAAAAACAAGCATTCTCTTGGTCTTCGTCTTGAAGATACCAAATGTTAAAATTTCTCCTTTTATAGTATAGGGTTGGTCGGCTTGAAGTTTGTTTATGGATAAAAGCCTTGAACGGTCTTCGTGTCGTCGGGGAAAATAATAAAGAAGGTCTTCAACAGTTTGAATATTAAGTTTATTCAATAACTGAATTCTTTTCGGGCCAACGCCTTTTATATATTGTGCTGAGGATTTAAGGGGATTAGGGAAGGACATAAGGTCTTTGTGTTAGACCAAGTCTAAAAAGATATCAACGAGTTTTGCATCTAGTTTTACACCGGCCATTTTCTTTAGTTCTTTCTTGGCTCCTTCTTTAGTTAGGGTTTTTCTGTAGGGCCGCTTGGTAGTTAAGGCATCGTAGACATCTACCACTGCAATAATTCTAGCGGTTAAAGGAATTTCGTCTCCTTTTAAACCATCGGGATACCCTGAACCGTCTACTTTTTCCTGATGATGTCTAATCAATTCGCATAAACCTGTAAGAGAATGCACTGGTCTTATAATGCTCTCACCTATAACGGGATGTTTTTTTATCTCTTCAAATTCTTCTTTCGTTAAAGGCTTATTTTTTAGCAAAACGTCATCCCTTATTCCAATTTTTCCAAGGTCGTGAAGGTATGCACCATCTCTTAAGGTCTTCAATGTCCCATCATCCAAGTCTAGCCTTTTGCCCATTTCTACGGAATATTTGGTCACCCTTTCTAGGTGACCGCCACTATAGGCATCTTTTGCTTCAACGGTCATAGCCAAGGCCGTTATAGTCTCAAGGTATGTCTCTTCAATGTCTGCGTTAAGTCTAAAGTTTGCTATAGCAATTGCACACTGGGATGATATATCACTTAAAAGCTTAAGATTTTCATCTGTGAAACGACCGGTCTTTTTATCATAAACCGTAATTACACCAATGCATTCTTCTTTATAAATAAGCGGCACACATGCTAAGGATGTAAAAGAACCTTCTAATTGATCTGTTTGTTGATTTTGACCATTTTGTTTTGGTCGGGAAACAACCATAGGTTTATGATCTTTTGCTACTAGCCCAATAATACCTTGACCAAGGGCAATTTCATTTTTCTTTGCAGGTTTTGTTAATTCTGGAGATGCAATACTTACCTTTAGTTTTTTT
The DNA here is from genome assembly GCA_964497315.1 of uncultured Planctomycetia bacterium. Taxonomy (GTDB): domain Bacteria; phylum Omnitrophota; class Gorgyraeia; order Taenaricolales; family CAZCCH01; genus CAZCCH01. Next base: position 47,639 of record CAZCCH010000005.1, on the reverse strand, counting down.
GAACCTTCATCTAAAAGCATAATAAAACTTCCCGTCGAACCCAAGGCGATATTTATATTCTTAAGTACTAATTTTAAAAGATTCTCAAGGCCTGAAGCAGAAGTCATGGCCTCCCCAATTCTATGAAATACATCCTGCAGGAGGCCTCTTGATTCTTCTAATTGCTTTATCTTTAGTTCTAAATCTTGGGTTATGCGGTTGAATGACTTTGCCAGCTCACCTATCTCGCTGTCTTCTTCTATTGAAACCCTCTTTGAGAAGTCTTGGGTAGTTATTATTTTGGCTTGGTGGGTAAAATGTGATACTAAAGTAGCAATGCGTCTTATTATGAAATATCCGGCTATGCTTGATATGAGTATCCATAACATAAAGGGACGTATCTTTGTTATTGTGACTTTAAAATCTGCAGCGCTGATAGAAAATATCATAGCTAAGGCCACAAGTATAGGTATGACGGAAGTCAATATAAAGGCTAACGCCATGGTCCTTATGAGATTTTTGCTTCTGGAGGTCTTTTTATCTGATTTTTTCTCCATATCTAATCTCCGTTTTTTGTGAAAACTTTTCCCTTGCGTTTTAAGTGGTGTCTATGTTATCATATTTGCCACTATTATACTTGGAGGTTACTATGTCAAAGCGTTGTCAAGTTTGTGGAAAAGGGCCCGTTGCGGGACGCACGATAAAACGCCGTGGTCTTGCAAAGAAAAAAGGCGGTGTAGGCCGAAAGGTTACTGGAATCACTGCTAGGGTATTCTATCCCAATCTAAAAAAAGTTAAAGCTAAAGTTGGTAATTCTGTTAAGACTATAAAAGCTTGTGTTAAATGCATAAAAACTGGCAGAGTAAAAAAAGCCAGTTAGGCCTTCGTGCCTTTCAATTCAAGCTGTATAAAACTCTCTCCCTGCCACTGGTTTATTGATGGCGTATACGCTATATCTATTGTCTCTCCTGCCTTTAAGGAAACTAATTCTTGCCCCATCCTAAACCCAATTGCCTCATAGCAAAGATTATCTTTATAAACCCACATCTTAGCAGTATCCCTACCAACTACTCTAGGTTGTGACTTGATTGTTACAGCCTCTGTACAAAATACAGGTTCGCGATTACCTAAACCGAAAGGCTGGAGTTTCTGAAGCTGAGCAATTGATTTTTGAGTTAACTCTTTTAATGAAACCTCTGCATCTATATTTAAAGTAGGTCGCAAGTCATCTGAGGTAAGCACTTCTTTTGCCTGGCTATTAATGGCCTCTTTAAACCTCTCTAAATTTTCCTTACGTATACTAAGACCACAAGCCTTGCTATGGCCGCCGAATTTCTCTAAAAAATCACTGCATTCACGAAGGGCATGAAAAAGATGGAAGTTTTCAATGGAGCGCCCAGAACCTTTACCTACGTGTTCTTTAAATGAAAGCATTATAACTGGTCTATAAAAACGGTCTACTATTTTAGAAGCAACAATACCAATTACACCTGGATGCCAATCATCTTGATATAAGACTATTACCCTGTGAGACTTGAAGTTAACTTCCCTATCTACCCTCGCTAAGGCTTCATTTAAAGTTTGTCTTTCTAATTTTTGCCTAGCTTTATTATCTTCATTTAATCTTTTTGCAAACTGCTCAGCTTCCCCTGGTGAATTGCTTAATATCAACTTTAATGAATCTTCGGCAGAACCTATTCTACCGCAGGCATTAATCCTTGGACCTAGTATGTATCCTGCGTGCATTGCACTTAGGGACTTATTTTCTATGCCGGTCATTCTCTTTAATGCCTTAAGGCCTTCTTTTTTTGTATCTGAAAGTTTGCTTAAGCCATGTTTTGCCAATATACGGTTTTCACCTAACATGGGGGCAATATCTGAGATAATCCCGAGGCTTACTAAATCTAGGTGTTCAAAGGCAAGTTGCTTTTGGAGACCTTTAATCTTAGCACAAAGAGCACAAGCTAGTTTAAAAGCAAGTCCAACCCCTGCTAAATGCTTAAAAGGATACGCACAGTCTTTCTGTAAGGGGTTAATTACCGCATATGCATCAGGTACGCTTCCTGCTTGAGGCTGATGATGATCAGTTATAATGGTGTCTATATTATGTTTTTTTAAGTAATCTACCTCGGTAAAATTAGTAATACCACAATCTACAGTCAAAACAAGATTTGTCTTGCTGCGATGTATAGCACTCACACCAGCAAGGTTAAGGCCAAATCCTTCATCTATCCTGTGTGGAATGTAACATGTAACATAAGCACCTATCTCTTGTAAAATATTTTTGAGCAGAGCTACAGATGTAATGCCATCAACATCATAATCTCCCCAAATGGTAATCTTCTCTCCCTTTTTTACAGCCGTCTCTATTCGACTTACAGCTTTATCCATGTCTTTTAAGAGGAATGGATCATGTAGGGTTCTTATATTGCAATCCAAAAATATTTCAGCCTGCTCTTGGTCTTTTATGTTACGGTTTATTAAAACCTGGGCTATTAACTCAGAGACATCCAATGCTTTAGAAAGTTCTTTCTGTAAGGTTGGATTGGGTTTGGCTATCCGCCAATTTTTTTGCATATTAAAACCTTCTTTTTTGCCAGGCGATAACAAGCGGCGAAGCTATATAAATGGTTGAATAAATTCCAGCAATAAACCCAACTAAAAGTAAAAAGGCAAAATCATTTAAAACCTCTCCACCGAATAAAAATATTGCCAGCACTACCATTAAGGTAGTAATTGTCGTCAGTAAAGTCCGGCTCAGGGTTTGATTTATGCTTGCGTTTATGATTTCTTTAAGGGTTGCCTTATGCATTGTACGAGACAACTCTCTTACACGGTCATAGATTACTATTGTATCGTTTATCGAATAACCAGCAATAGTAAGTATTGCCGCTACCAAAGTCAAAGACATCTCTCTATGCGTAAATGCTAAAAACCCCAAAGCTATAAAGCAATCGTGGAATAACGCAATAATACCTGCTGCTGCATAATTTAGATGTTTAAACCTGAATGCTACATAAATCAGTATGCCAGCAAGGGCAAAGAGAAGTGCTTTGATAGCCTTTTGCTTGAGTTCTTTTCCGACGGAAGGCCCCACCCTTTCAACCCTCATTACCTGAAATGGATTATTGGGGTATTGCGCTTTAAAAACTTGCTGAACTTGGGTTACGGAATCTTCCGGGGTTTTTATAATAATATCATTACGTTTGCCGAATTGTTGTATAACAGCATCTGTCAAACCTGCCTGGCGCAATGCGTCTCTTATGAAATCTATTTTGACAGATTTATCAAATGAATACTGTTGGAGTTGGCCACCTGTAAAATCAATGCCATATGAGGCCTTGCCCCTTCCAATGAAAAAAACTAGTCCTACAATAACTAAAATTGTAGAAAGCAAAAACCAAATTTTTCTTTTTCCGATAAAATCAAAATTCTTTCCCTTTATCAAGCTTAGCATAGGCAAGCTCTTGAATTTACTCGATAGGCAAAATGTTTCAAAGATCGCCCTGGTAACTACAAGGGCAGTAAACATACTGGCCAATATACCAACTGTTAATGTAACAGCAAATCCACGTATTGGTCCTGTGCCAAAATGAAATAAAAGTACTGCCGCAATAAGGGTTGTTATATTTGAATCAAGGATTGCGGTTGAGGCCTTTTTGTATCCATTAGAAATAGCAGTTCGTATGGGTCTTCCTATTTTCAGCTCTTCTTTTATCCTTTCATATATAAGTACATTGGCATCTACAGCCATACCCATCGTCAATATCATACCTGCTATACCAGGAAGGGTAAGCGTTGCCCTAAAATAAGAAAGTGCCCCTAAGATTATCACTAGGTTTAATATAAGCGCTATATTGGCAACCACACCGGCCAACATGTAATAGACACACATAAACACCACAACAATGCCACCGCCAATTAAGGTTGCACGGATACCACTTTTTATTGAATCTTGCCCCAGCAGTGGACCTACCGTACGCTCCTCTTCTACATATATAGGAGCAGGTAACGCACCAGCTCTTAAAACTATAGCTAAATCACTAGCTACATCTGGTGTAAAATTACCTGTTATCCTTCCCTCCCCTGAAGGGATTTCGGTTTGGATTACAGGAGCTGAATGAATTTTATCATCTAAAACAATGGCCAGGCGTCTGCCTACATTCTCTCGTGTCACTCTTGCAAAAATTCTAGCGCCCTTGCTATTTAAGCTAAATGCTACATATGCTTGACCAAATGCCGATTGGTCATAATCCACTCTGGCATCAACAAGGTACTCTCCTGTTAAAACTGCCTTTTTTGCTACAAGCATGGGTTCTTTATCAAGGTATTTCAGTTCATAACCTGCTGGGGTATTTCCCTCTAAGGCCCGCTTTAACTTTTCAGCATCATCTGATATAAATTTTAATTCCAAAAGCGCTGTCTTACCTATTAGGTCTAGAGCTCTTTGCCTGTCTGTAACACCTGGTAGCTGGACGACTATGTTATCCTTGCCCTGTCTTTGTATTGAAGGCTCTCCTACTCCAAATTCATCTATGCGGTTTCGTATGATTTCAAGCGCACGTTCTGTAGCATCGCTCCTTGCCTCTTCAGGGACCTGGGATGTATCAACCTTGAGCACAAGATGCATGCCGCCCTGAAGATCAAGTCCTAGATTAATCTTTTCTGTAGGCGGGTATGATAAAACAATGCACGTGCCAATAACAACAACTATTATAAGTAGCTTCCATTTGAGATTCTTATACATGATGCCTCCTTACTGTGCTTTCTTCAGATGTCCGATAGCACTTTTCTGAACCTCTATCTTTACATTATCGTCTACTCGCAATACAACACTTTTGTCTTTTACATTTACAATCGTACCATGGATGCCGCCTGAGGTGACAACTTCATCATTTTTCTTTAGTTTAGATAAAGTCGCAGCATGTTCTTTTTGTCGTTTCTGCTGGGGGCGTATAAGCAAAAAGTAGAATATACCAAATATCATTATTATGGGCAAAAAGTTAAACATTGGTGGTGGGCTCGCCTGGGGGGCTTGTGTCTGAATATTACTTAATATCGCAAGTGTATTAAGCATCATGATATTCCTCCTTAAATTTGTTTTTGAATTCTAAAAATTTCTCCTTGGCTATCGCATCACGAATTTGTTGTAAAAGATTCATGTAAAAACATACATTGTGTTCTGTCAAAAGCATCAATCCCAGTATTTCTCTAGCGTTAAAAAGATGTCTTATATAACTTTTCGTAAAATTTTTACAACAATAGCAATTACAATTTTCATCAAGAGGGGTTAAGTCATTTTTGTATTTTGCGTTCTTAAGATTTAGCTTGCCCCTTTTTGTAAAGGCAGACCCATTCCTGCCTGTCCTTGTAGGGACTACGCAATCAAATAAGTCCACTCCCTCTTCAACCGCTGATATTATATCAAGTGGCTCACCCATCCCCATTAAGTACCTGGGGCGTTCTTCTGGCAGGAGAGTAGCGGTAAACTTGACTACATCAGTTATTAAACTTCCAAGCTCACCAACGCTTACGCCGCCTATAGCATATCCATCAAAGTCTAAATCTATAAGTTTTTCGCTGCATTCTCGACGTAAATCCTGGTAGGTGCTCCCTTGAACAATGCCAAATAACAATTGTTGCTTGCTGTTTGGAACTTTTGTATGCTCTGCTTTTGATCTATTTGCCCAATCTAAGGTCCGTTCCATTGCAAGCTTGGCACAACTATGCTTGCAAGGATATTTGACGCATTCATCAAGTGGCATCATTATATCACTTCCTAGCGCCCTTTGCAAGTCGATGGTCCCTTCAGGTGTTAGGAAATGCCCTGAACCATCTATGTGAGATTGAAAATGCACTCCTTCTTGGGTTATCTTTGTTAGTGCACTTAGGCTAAAGACTTGGTAGCCTCCGCTATCGGTCAATAAAGGGCCATTCCATCCCATAAATTTATGTAAGCCACCTGCATTTTTTATTACCTCCGTACCTGGCCTTAAATAAAGATGATACGCGTTAGATAAAATCATTTGAACCTGACAGTCTTTAAGGCTTTTTACTGATAATGCTTTTACGCTACCTTGGGTACCTACGGGCATAAAGAGGGGTGTTTCTACTACGCCGTGTGCGGTGGTAAGTTTTCCGCATCTTGCATTTGTATCTTTATCTTTGTGTGTGATTTTAAACATTTTAAATAATCAACATTGCATCGCCGTAGCTGTAAAAGCGATATTCTTCCTCTACTGCCTCTCGATAGGCTTTAAACAAAAGTTCTCTGCCGCAAAATGCACTTACAAGCATCAAAAGTGTTGTCTTTGGAAGATGAAAATTCGTAAGGAGGCTATCAACGAATTTAAATTTATACCCTGGATAGATAAATAAATCTGTTTGTCCTTCTCGGCTTTTTATTTCATATATATTCTTACCGTTAGAAACGGCACAACTCTCAAGGGTCCTTAGTGCTGTTGTACCTACTGCCAATACCTTCCCTTTTAGCTTTGCCTCATTAGCCAATTTGGCTGCTTTGCGAGATATAGAAAACCTTTCTTTGTGCATCTTATGTTTCTTAATGTCTTCTTTCTTTACTGGCTCAAAAGTCCCTAATCCTACATGCAAGGTTAAATATGCTAAACTCACACTTTGGGTTTGTATTTGTCTTAAAAATTCTTTTGTAAAATGCAGGCCTGCCGTAGGCGAGGCTATAGCCCCTGGCTTGTTAGCATAAACGGTTTGATAATCAATATTATCTTTTTTATCAGGAGATCTTTTTATATAAGGGGGAAGCGGCATAACACCACAAAGGCTAAATAAATCTTTTAAGTCTAAATTTTTTGAAAATTCTATGACTTTAAATTTTCCTTTTTGACTTTTTAAAGAAGCGCAAATTCCATTTTTAAAAAAGACTTGTGTTTTTCTTTTTATCGGGCGGTTTGAACTAACAAGGCAAAGGTATTCTAGCTTTGTTTTTTGCTCGGTAAGTAAAACATCTATCTTGCCCCCGGTGGATTTTCTTCCAATAAACCTAGCCGGGATTACCTTTGCATCATTAAACATTACACAATCGCCTGCGTTTAAATAATTTCTTAACTTTCCAAAACGCTTGTGGCTTATGGAATTGTTTTTTCTATCAACTACCATAAGCCTACAGTTATCTCTTTTTTCGATTGGTCTTTGTGCTATTAATTCGCGAGGTAAGTAATAATCAAATTCTGAAAGTTTCATTTTGCTATTTGGGTAATTTCTGATTTCGGATAGTAATATTCTAGGATTTCTCCTGCGGTATATTTTTTCTTTGACATAAAATGCGCTCCCCACTGGCACATCCCCACACCATGTCCCCAGCCAATACCTTCAAAGATAGCGTGCATTTTTATATCATCTATTTTTACTTTAAAGTTTGTGCTGCGAATAAGATTTGGTCCTAAAAACTGACGGAATTCCTTGGCACTAATTAAAAGAGGCTTTTCTTTTGAAGTAATCTTTAGTTTTAAAATCCTACCTGAGTTGTCAATTTTCTTTGGTTCTATAGATTTAATTGAACTTATTATGAATCCTTTTTTTCTTAAAGTCTCTTGTATCTGGGATAGGGGTAACTTAAGCTGCCAATTGTAATGTGGTGAACGTTTACAAAAACCACATTTAGTGCCTTTTAAAACAGGTAAGTTTGTATTCCATAAAACTGAAGCATCCTCTGTATGCCCGCCACATGTGGCATGATAATAAGCAGGAAAGATTTTACCTTTATATGTTAAGACCTTACCCCTTGTGCGGTTTATGGCACGTGTGGCACGGAATTTTTCTGATGTGGCTCCTCCGTAAACTTGTGAATATATATCGCAGGTTACATCATAGTCTTTATCCTTGTTAACACTTGCTTGATATAAAGCAAAGGTCCTGGCAACTATGGCCTGGGCCCTTAAGGCTTCTTTTGGCCACCAGTGGGAGACTTCATGATATAAAACACCTTTAAGGTAATCTTCTACATTTATATAATTGACGACAAGGAGGGTTTGATCTTTCTCTCTAATTATATCAACATTGCCTCGGAACTTTCGTTTGTTGATATATATAGTCGCATCTTTAGTTGGCATTATCTTTATTCCATAAATCATGAATTCTTCATCATCAACTTTTATACCTGATGATGCAGGTTTAACTTCTGCATTTCTAAGGCGCCTGGCTTGGTGCAAAACTTGATGGGTATTTAACGCTAATATCTTAAACGGTCTTGTTATAGAAAGTGTGAGTTTTTCTTTTTGTTTAATTACCGCTACTCGAATTATTGGTGGACTGTATTGTGCGGTGGTATTTTCTTGGGCTTCGCAAATTAAAGGATGCAGTATAAATGACAAAATTAAGCTAACCTTAAGGAAAAATTTCATTGCACCTTTCTCCAGATGAAAAATATTAAAGAAATAATTATGCTTACTAAGATACAGGTAGTTATGGGAAAGAAAAATGTAAAGCTCTTCCCTTTGATATGTATATCACCTGGCAATTTACCAAGGCCTGGGATTTTGCCAAATATATTTATTAAAACTCCTGCGATTATTAAAATTATTCCAAAAAATATCAGCGTTTTGTGCATTTCTCTACCTCACTAAAAATACAACCGCAATACTTTTGCATATAAAATCCCTTTTGTCTTGACTGTTGATGCGACAGTTTAAATCCCTTTCTTAAATCGACATAATGAAACTTAACCTTGCTTTCTTTTTCAATGGACTCACCTATTGATTTTAACGCTTCATGATCTTGATAAGGACTTATTAGAAGGGTTGTGGTAAATCCATCGAAGCCTTTTTCCCCTGCTACCTTGGCAGTCCTTTGCAATCTCATCTGCCAACAAGTAAAACAACGATGTGGAGACCGCATATTTGATGAGGTGTTTCTAAAAAACCTATCCAGGTCGTATTCCTGGTAATCAACCTTAATATCTGACCCGTCGGTCATTTTCTTTACAGAGCCCAATCTATTAGAATATTCCGAATAAGGATGTATGTTAGGGTTATAAAATAGACCTTCTATGCAATGTCCTTGTTTTTTGAGTGCCTCAACAGCATATAAAGCACAGGGTGCACAACAAATATGCAATAATATTTTCATTGGCTTAATTTAAAATAAGTCTTTTTGTTTATCTTTGGTAAGGGGCTGTTTGAGGTGTTTATAGGCGAGTTCTGTGGCTTGACGGCCTCGTGGAGTACGTTTTATAAATCCGCTTTTTAACAAAAATGGTTCTACTATATCTGCGATAGTATCTGTTTCTTCATTTAAAGTAGCGGCCAAGGCATCTATACCAACAGGCCCACCGTTATAAAAATCCAGCATTGCCTTTAGGACCTTTCTGTCCATATAGTCTAAACCGTAACTATCAATGGCCTGGCTGGACAACGATATATCTGCTACTTCTTTCGTAATCTCACCGGCCTTTTTAACTTCAGAATAGTCTCTTACGCGTCTTAGGAGTCTGTTGGCTATTCTTGGCGTCCCCCTGGAACGACGTGCTATCTCAAGGGCGCCTGTATCATCTACCTTTACGTTTAATATTTTTGCGGAACGCTTGATTATCTTAACAAGCTCCTCGGGTTGATAAAAATCCAGGTGATAAAATATGCCAAATCTGCTTCTTAAAGGTGCTGAAAGTAATCCAGAGCGTGTAGTAGCTCCTATTAATGTAAAGGGCTTGAGATTAAACTTTATAGTTTTAGCATACGGGCCTTTATCTATAACAAAATCTATCTGGAAGTTTTCCATGGCGGGGTATAAAAATTCCTCCACCACCTTAGAGAGCCTGTGTATCTCATCAATAAATAAGATATCGCCTTTTTCTAAATTTGTAAGTATCCCTATTAAGTCCCCTGCCCGCTCAATAGCAGGCCCACTTGTTGCAGTTATCTTAGTCCCCATCTCGTGTGCGACTATGTGCGCTAGGGATGTCTTACCCAAACCTGGCGGTCCTGAAAAAAGTACGTGCTCTACTGACTCTTTTCTATTTTTTGCAGCAGTTAAGGAAATCTTCAAATTTTCAACCAAGTCCTTTTGACCTATAAACTCCTCTAGCTTTGTGGGCCGTAAAGACATTAATAAGATTACATCTTCATCAGTCTCTTGGTTTGTTATTAGGCGTTGTCTTTGTTTATCTAAGTCGAGTTTTTCTTTGTCCATTTTATTTAATCTCTCTTTGTCTGTATACTTCGTTTAAAAGCTCTTCTGCACTCTTTGCATCTGGTGAGCGCTCCAATGCCCTCTCCAGCATCTTCTCTGCTTCATTTCTTTTATACTGAAGTTGCAATAAAACCTCTAATGCCTCTTCTTGGAAATCTCCCTTAGTAGCGGGGAGCTCACTTGTATGTTTATCTTGAATTAATCCATATTTTCCAACCTTGCCCTGTAATTTAGCAATTATCTCTTTTGCCCTTTGTCTGCCTATTCCAGGCAGGGATGTTAGAAGACCCATATCTGCCTCATCTATGGCCTTTGCGATATTTGAGATAGGCAAAGTCAATGCCTTTACCGCTGCCTTTGGTCCTACACCAGAGACGGTTATAAATTTCTCAAAGAACTCTCTTTCCACTTCGTTTGAAAATCCAATTAGAACTGGGATAGACTTGGAGGGTTCAGCATGATGATAATGGTAAGTAATAAATTTTACTTCTCTGTCTTCCTCCATATTGCTATCGAGTGTCTTCATAATCGTAACCGGAACAAATACTTCATATGAAATACCATTTACGCTTAAAAGCACGCTATGCTCTTTTTTCTTATCTACTTTTCCGCAAATACAAGATATCATCTTATACCTTCGCTCCAATTATATAGGCATGGCCTATGGCCAATGCCAAGGCATCGGTAACATCGTTGGGTGTTGGTGGCTTTTTAAGATTTAAAATACTTGTTACCATCATCTGAATTTGAGTTTTAGTAGCATTCCCTCTGCCTATTACAGCTTTATTTATTCTTTTAACCGAATACCCAACTAGTTTTATCCGTTGAATGCTACTTGCACAACAAATTACCCCGCGTGCATGCCCCATAAGTATTACCGTGGTTGGATGACGATAGTGTGAATATAATTTTTCCAATACACACACATCTGGTTTATATTCAGTTAAAATCTTTGCTATATTTTCAAATATCGTTTTAAGTCTATCTTCAAAGAGAGTTTTACTTGAAGTTTTTATAATGCCTGCTTCTATTAATTTTAAAGAAGTCTTTTCTTTTTGAATAAGGCCATAGCCTGTTATATTTAATCCGGGGTCTATCCCTAAAATCTTCAAAGCAATAATATCACCTTTACTCAACCTGCTCTAATACCTCATCGGGGATGTCAAAGTTAGCATATACGTTCTGCACATCATCGTGATCTTCTAAAGACTCAACAAGGCCCAACACTTGCTTGGCCCGCTCCCCTGTTACTTTAATTGTGCTTGTGGGGACCATTGTTAGCTCTGCTACCTGTGGCTCTATTGATTTTTCTTTCAATGCCTGCCTCACCTTGTCAAAATCTCTTATATTACAGGTAACTTCAAAATTTGACTCATCAACTTTTAAGTCTTCTGCGCCTGCATCTAAAACTATGTCCATCAATGTATCTTCGTCTATCTTTGTCTTCTCAATAAGAAAATATCCTTTTTTATTAAACATCCAGGATACAGAACCTTGCCCTGCCATATTTCCACTTCTTTTGGTAAAAATACTCCTCACCTCAGCAGTGGTGCGGTTTTTATTATCTGTTAGGGCCTCAACTAAAACAGCTACTCCTGCAGGTCCATACCCTTCATAAGAAATAGACTCATAATTTACACCGGGTAATTCCCCTGTGCCTTTTTTTATGGCCCTGTCTACATTGTCCGAAGGCATATTTGCATTTTTTGCTTTAGAAATCGCGAGCCTTAGAGCAGGGTTAGTAGTAGCATTGCCGCCACCTGTTTTGGCTGCAACTGTAAGTTCTTTTGCAATTTTACTGAAAAGCTTTCCTCTTTTGGCATCCACTAATGCCTTTTTATGTTTTATTCCAGCCCACTTAGAATGTCCTGACATAGTTTCCTCTCCCTAGTTATTTCTTTTCTTCTTCCTTCGCTGCTTGAGACATGCTAATAATCTGTTGTGCAATTTTTTGGGGTACTTGTTCATAGTGAGAAAATCTCATAGTATAAGAGCCCCTTCCTCCTGTAATTGACTTTAACTCAGATGCATATTTTAGCATTTCCGCTAGCGGTATTTGTGCCTTGACGACTTGAACCTTTCCCTTGGCCTCCATTCCCATTATGCGGCCTCTTCTTGAGTTTACATTTCCAGTTATGCCACCCATGAATTCTTCAGGGACAACTATCTCCGCATCCATGACAGGTTCAAGTAATACAGGTTTTGCCTCTAACACGGCCTTCTTTAAGGCCATGGAACCTGCTATCTGAAATGCCATATCAGAAGAGTCAACCTGATGATATGAACCATCATACAGCATTACTTTTATGTCTACCAAAGGATAACCTGCCACAGCACCCTCTTGCATTGCCGCTCTCATCCCTTTTTCTACAGAGGGTATATAATTTCTGGGGATGGCACCTCCTACTATCTGGTTTACAAATTCAAAGTCCCCGCCGCTTGGCAATGGCTCTATTTTAATCCATACATCTCCATATTGACCTCTTCCGCCAGTTTGCCTTTTGTACTTTCCTTGTACATCTGCGCCTTGGGTTATTGTCTCTTTATATGCAACCTTTGGTACACCTACATCTACGGAAACATTAAAGCGCTTCTTCAGGCGGCTTACCATTATCTCAAGATGTAAATCCCCAAGTCCTGATATAATTAATTCTTTTGTCTGTATGTCTCTGCTTATTTTAAAGGTTAAGTCTTCACCTGAAAGTTTTGCCAGGGCATCTGATATTTTTTCTTCATCTGCCCTTGAATGCGGTTTTACAGCCTGGGAAATAGCAGGTTCTGGAAATGCTATAGGATTAAATACAATAGGATTAGATTGCACGCATATTGTATCTGAGGTAACGGTCCCCTTTAGTTTTGCTACTGCGCATATATCACCTGCGACTGCTTCTTGAATAGTGGATTGTTCCTTTCCATTTAATATTAATAGCTGGCCTATTCTTTCCTTGGTCTGCTTAGTAGAATTATAAAATCCCGTATCAGACTTAAGTATCCCTGAAAATACTCTGAATACACTTAGTTGACCTACATACGGATCTGAAATCGTTTTAAACACAAAGGCACTAAATGGTTCATCAATTGTGAGCTTACGCGTTTCTTCTTCATCGCTATCAGGCTTTTTGCCTTTGACTTCATCCTTTATAACAGGTGGGGGGCTATAATTTACTAAAAAGTCTAAAAGAGGCTTTGTGCCGATTTCTTTTGTAGCAGCTCCGCATAAAACAGGCACAACCTTTCCTGTTTGCACAGCTGTCTTTAAACCACTTAAGAATTCTTCTTGAGAAAGCTCACCTGCATCTAAATATTTTTCTAATAATTTATCATCGCTTTCTGCAGCGGCCTCAATTAATGCTTCTCTGAATTTATTTGCTTGCTCTTTTTCTTCCTCGGAAAGCCCGGCTTTTTCTAAATCCTCAGACTTGATTATATTAACAACGTCTTTAAAGGAGGTTTCTTTGCCTATTGGTACCTGAGCGGGTACACATTTTTTTCCAAGTCTTTCTTGGATTTCAGAAAGGACCTTGTAAAAATCAGCATTTTCTTTATCAAGTCTGTTTACAAAAACGATTCTTGGCATACTAACCTGCTCTAAGAGATCCCAAACTTTTTCTGTTCCTACCTCAACACCATTTAGGCCGCATACTAAAACAACTGCTGAATCTACAGCTCTTAAAGAAGCAAGCATCTCTCCGATAAAATCAGAATAACCGGGTGTGTCTATTAGGTTGATTTTATGTTCGTTCCATTTGGCATTTAACACAGATGCGGTTATTGAAATCTTTCGTTCTATTTCATCTGAGTTATAATCTGAAACCGTATTGACGGCATCAATGCTGCCAAGTCTGGTCGTTGTCTTTGCACCATAAAGCAGTGCTTCAGCCAATGAAGTTTTTCCAGCGCTGGAATGCGCCAGCAACGCTACATTGCGAATCTTATCAGGTGTATAATCTGCCATTTTGAAAATCCTTTCTGCGATGAGCTATTAGGTTGTTTTAATGACTATTATGGTGGGTTTAGTGGTATATTATATCATAATATAAGGTAAGTATCTTGTCAATGAAGAAATTTTGAGGAAATTCCACTAAAATCTAGCTTTTGATTTTCTTAATTTAGGTAATTTATTGGACTTTAATACTTTGAAGGTTTTGGAGGGGAATTGCTGTAACGCGCTCATCCAGAGAAAAAACTTCCTGCCCTGGATATATCACCCAAAGGTGGGCCAAGGAAAGTTCTTCTAGGGCCGTCTTCATTGACTTAGTCAATTTTGGAGATTCGGTGTATTTAACTTCAACACCCCACATCTTCCCTTTGCGGGAAAACAGTAAATCTAACTCTGCTCCGGTATGTACTGCCCAAAAAAAAGTTTCCGCTTCATTCAAATTCAAAAATTCAACAGTTTGCCCAAGGGCAAATCCTTCCCAAGAGGTGCCAAGTTTAGGATGTGTAATCATATTGCGATAATTTTCCACAGAAAGCAGTGCATGTAAAATACCGCTGTCCCTAAAATATAATTTTGGCCGTTTGATAAGTCTTTTTTTTGTATTGTAATACCATGGTTGTAACTGCCGGATAAGGAATGTCCCAGAAAGTATATCCAGATACCGCCTTGCGGTATGGTCGGATACCGAGAGGCTCCTTCCTATTTCAGATGCATTGAATATCTGGCCGTGATAATGTGCCAACATCATCCAAAAACGTCTCAATGTGCGGGCAGGTATCTTTATTCCAAGATTTGGGATATCCCGTTCAAGAAACGTAGTTATAAAATCTTCTCTCCATTGAAAAGATGAGTGTTCATTTGCAGCAAGAAAGGAGCGGGGAAAGCTACCCCTTATCCATAATTTCTTTAAATCTTTTTTTGCAACATGCTCCAGGCAAAAACCGCCCATTTCAATATAGCTAATCCGGCCAGCCAACGATTCGGAGCTCTGCGCTATTAAGTTACGGGATGCACTTCCTAAAATTATGTATTTTGCTGTTGAGTTTTTATCTACAAATACGCGCAAAACCGGAAAAAGTTCCGACCTCCTTTGAATTTCATCAATTATGATATAGCCATGCAGGTTTTCAAAAACCAATGTAGGGTTATCAAGCCGTGCAAGATCCCTCGGGTCTTCAAGGTCAAAAATGTGCACTTTGTCCTTAGGAGTAGTGCGGGCAAACTGCCTTGCTAGTGTCGTCTTGCCGCACTGCCTAGGCCCAAGGATGGCAACGACTGGATTCCCTTTAAGCCTTTCCCTTAAAAGTTTTAGTTCTTTAGTGCGCTTGATTTCCATGTTTTAATTATACCATGTAAATTCGATATGTCAAGTCAATTTTTCATGAAAATAAAAAATCCCTTTATTAAGCCTATCTCTATTTTTTGCTTAATCTTAAAGACCTTTTTTAACCAAAAAATACACTTCTATTTAACCTAAAAAACCCTAAAAATCTTAAAAAATTTTCATACATAACTATATATATTTATTTAAGTTAAAATATTGTTAGCAAATAAAAAAGTAAGAAAGCACTTATTAATGTGTTATATATGGTAAGTGATGTAATTAGCTCATTAGTAAATTAAAAAGTAAGCTATTTTTTAGTATTAAAACTGATTTTTTATGACACTTTTTAGTTAAATTAAAGTCTATCAATGGCAATATAAAACTCTTTACAATCTGATATGCAGTTTAAAAACTATTATATTCCCAAAATAATATCAATAATGCTTTTGGTGACATTCTCAATGTCACTCATAGGGCCAGAGTTTGCCTTGGCCTCTTCTTTTTCCCAAGAAACCCTAAGACCAGATACAACCAGAAAAACTAGATTTTCAGAAGAATTAAGAAAAAGGCTTTCTGGGAAAGATGAAGCGCCTTCTCGCTTTGTTGAAGTATTCCAAAAAGTAAATCCCAATGCTAACCCCCTTACACCAAAGGCCATTGTTGTTGATTTAGATGGTACTATTATTGATAGCCTACCGCAAATAGATAGGAACTTTGGAAAACTATACTTCTGGGTTAAAAATCTTACCTCAAAAGAACCAAAAACTGGTGAGGACCTCAGAGAGGGCATAGCCCTTCATAAAAAAACCGCAGGAGATTTATTAACTGACCAAATCCCTGCACTCTTAGAAGAAATAGGCACCCCAGAAAGGCAGTTGCAAAAACTTATTCTACAACTTGTTTCAAGATATAACCCAACTGCCAAAGCCCAAATAAATAGACTAGCAAGACAAGACAGTCTCGCAGAAGCCTTTATTAGAATTTTTGAAGAAGAACTTTTAAGAGAATTTCAACGAAAGCTTCCTGAAAGACTCCCTGGTGCTATTGAGGCTATAAAGCATATATCCAGCCTGCGAAAATCTTTGGGATCTCGTATGTATATTGGAACTGGTAATACACAAAGAGTTGCAGAGGGAATTTTAAAAATCCTTGGAATAGAAAATTGCTTTGATGGGGTATTTGGAACAAATGGGCCCGTTTATTTTAAAGAAGGCAAGGCTAGTATATTAAGACATGTTCAAAAAGAATTAAGTGATGAGGCAGGTGCAGATATAAAAGATTCTGAAATTCAACTATGGGCTGATCAGCTAAATGACATGGCAAGTTCTAAGAAAGACGGTAAGGGTTTTGTTTCACTGGCGATTATTTCAAAATCAAATGAAGGCTTGGCAGAAGAATTAGCCAACCCTGAAAATGGTACAGATTTTCTAATATACGGCTTTAATAATTTATGCCCGCATTTGGATAAACTGGGATTTTTAAGCTCTGCGGCTCGCTTTGCTGAAACAAGCAAAGAATCTGAAAAAGACCAAGAAGGCTTAGGCTTGGCAATGGCTGAACTTAGCCAAGTAAATCCAGAAGCACGGTCTATATTCTCAGCTCCTTCTGACTTAAAATCCACTGAAAGTGCAAGACCAATTGCAGACAGACACACACAAATTGCAAGCACACAACAAAAACCCTCTCGCATGACTGGAAGAAAAATGCGCGCTTTACACGAAATAGATGAGATTGTAACGCGCATGTCGCGTGATAGATTGAAAAGAGCAAATGCACTGGAACAAATCGACAGGAACGCTGAGAAGCCTTCGGTCTTTTCTTCTTCTGTAGAAGAAACGCCACCAGCAACAACACGTAACAGACTATTAAATAGATTATTACTTACCTCTGGTCTTGTAGCTGCCAATTTTATTGCCGAACACAAACGAACTGAGTATTACTTCAGGCAAATCCCAGAGGTCTTACAATATGCTATACCCGCACCGTCAGATGGTGTAACCTTCCCCCCTGAAATACAAGAACTCATAAATAAAAAGGATGCAGAAACACTAGCAATGATAGCAACCTCAGATAGAAACCCTAGGCGTGCCTACTGGGCTCTACTAGGTCTTGGAAGACTTTTAAACAGACAAAACATACCTTATCTTTCTTACAAAAAAATCGTAGACTTAATTCTTAATATACGAAATACAAAACCTAAACTTGGTCGCCTGGCTGTGAGAATATTAAGAAGTCAGATGATTAAAATATATCATGAAAACAGGGGAATTCGTGCTGTTGCAGCTTATTTTATTGGTATTATAGGAGGGAAAGATGCCTTTGATATCCTTACTGGTCAAGGCATAGGATTAAATGATAGCAATCCATTTGTTCGTAGGTTTGCAGCTATTGGCCTAGGTAGGGGGGCTTCTTCTAAAGACGCAAGTTATGACTTTGCCTGGCAGGCCTTGGCAAGTCTTTATACAGTAATAAATGATACAGATACCTCCGTTCGTAGATGCGCAGTAGATGCTGCAGGAGATATTGCTAAAACCCACCGCAACCTCATCTTGCAAGCTTTAAAAGTACTTGGCAGTAGGTTAGATGATGAAGATGTACATGTTCGCAGGGCTGCGGTCTTTGCGGTTGGAAAAATTGCCAAGTACCCTCATGCGAAACGAATCTTAACGCTTCTTAGTACAAAAATAAATGATGGTGACCGCTCTATCCGTGAAAGTGCAATAGCTACCATTAGAAGAATAAGCAGGTATTCAAAGTCAGAGATTGCCCTTATGGCTGTAGAGGCGCTTGTTCCAGCGATAAATGATGAGGATGTAAAAATTCGTCAAAATGCAATATCTGCAATCGGAGTAATAGTTTCAACTTGTTCTGAGTCTATCCCGCAAGCCTTAGAGCTAATAGCACCTAGCTTGGATGCTGAAAATGTAGATATCGCACGTAATGCGGTAGATGCAATTGCCTCTATAGGTAGAGGCCATAGTAAAATGGCACAGCAAGCCCTTAAGTTGCTTGCCCCAAGAATGAATCATGAAGAAACATATGTTCGTAGAACTACAATATACAACATTGCTAGAATCGGTACGGCTCACTCTGGACTTGCATTAAGAAGCCTGCATATGCTTATTGGAAGATTGTCTCACACAAAAGATGTTACTACTACTAGGGAGGCGATTAGGGGTATTGGATCTATCGGCACAGCTCATGCTGAATATGCTTCTATGGCTCTGACTGCACTCAACAGGGCAATGCATACTGAAGAATACAAAGGAAACTCTCTTCTCGTGCGCGCTGTTAGAGAAATTGGGCAAGCACACACTGAACTTGCCTCAAGGGTCATCCCTATGCTTCTTACAAGGATAGACGATAAATATTCATGGATAGCTAAAATTGCAGCAGAGGGTATTGGAAATATTGCTTGCAGGCATCCAAGGCTTGCCCAGCAGGCAATGCTAGAGGTTAGTAAAAAGATAAAAGCTAAAGACGCAGATGTACGCAAGGGTTCGCTAGCCGCTGTTGGAAAAATTGGTACTGTTACTCCAACCCTAGCCAGACAAGCACTGGCAGCACTTACTGCAGAAGATACTGGTGTAAATGATATAGATGAAAATGTTGCAGCATCTGCAGCTAGAGGCTTAACTGAAGTCTTTGTAAAATACCAGGATCTTTTGAGAGAGGATCGTCTTAGGATGCTGTTTGGATTTATTGGCCGTTATGGTAATCGCGAAGCATTAGGGCCAATACTAAAAACAAAGAAAGATCTTCTAAAGGGCTTGCTAAATAAAATTATTGAACAAATCAGACAAGCAAAATCTATAGATTCAGCAGATTTTAATATCGTCCTTTATGTGCTTTCAATACCTGGTACACCCCTTCAGCAAAAGGCTGAATACTTAAGAGAGCTATATAAAATTCCTACGCGAGAAGGAATAAATAGGACTAAGAGGTCTTTGTATCTTTTAAGCATAGCCAGTGTAGTCCAGGGTTTTAGTGACAAAGAAAGGCAATATTGCGATGAGCACGCACCGCACGCCATGGAGTGTGCGGAAAAGCTTTTGGCCAATCAAACAAATCCTGCCTATGATGTTATTTTTGATAAAGATACAAACCCAGAACAAGAGTTTAATTTATGGCTTTATGCACCATTAAATTCTGAGTGCTATGTTGAGTTATTTGACAAAAAGATGCAAGATGCAAAATCTGTAGAAACAGTCGGAGGTGTTACTATATACAAAACTACACTCAACGGTAAAAAGGTAACTGTATATTTTGACCCTAGGGGGGATTCGAATAATTACAGGGGGGAAATCTTCGAGCATGCCGGTAAACCAAAAGTCCATGGGATGTTTTACTCTGGCCATACTGGTATGGGGGGTAACCTCGTGCGCGCCCTTGAAACCGCCCCTGATGTAGATATGTTACAAGCCAGCCATCAGATAATAGGCATGCTCTCCTGTGATAGCTCCAGGGCTTATTTGGGTCCAGCTAAAGTGCTGTTTCCACTTGCTCAGTTTGTTATAACGACAACAAGCACCAGTGCTAATTA
Source organism: uncultured Planctomycetia bacterium (assembly GCA_964497315.1). Lineage (GTDB taxonomy): Bacteria > Omnitrophota > Gorgyraeia > Taenaricolales > CAZCCH01 > CAZCCH01. The sequence continues at coordinate 27,692 of CAZCCH010000005.1, read as the reverse complement.
TGACCCTGATACATTCTGGATTATTATTGATGGCATAACTCAAGAATTACCTTGGCCAGTCATTAAAAAAAGGGTGCGTGAAAAAGTAGCAGAAAATAGAGCCCGTTGGATAGCACAAGGAGGTAAGGCGCTAGATCCAAGATATCTATTTCCACACGAAAGGGAGGAACAATTTAGGTGTATGGACCTTGATGGTGATGGCCGTCCAGATCAAACTCCCGAAGGCATTATCTTTATGCCACGCCTGGGTATAATCATCCCATCTAATAGGCCCACGCTTGATCGTGAGATAGTCAATATAGATATGTCAAGGGTAAGGACAGCTAAGGGATCACATGCAGTTCATACTGTAGCGTATTATTTTGGTTTTAATGATTACCTGTTAGATTTAAAGGAAAAAATGATACCGGCAGGATTTATAGCTCCTCATTATGGTGACAGCGAAGAAGCATGTTTTGTTTCAAAAGATACGGTGGGGGATTCTGAGGCTATATATAAAATCTCCATTAATAAAGGATATATCCATAAACATGAAGCAGTTATTACCATGATGCTATTTCAAGAGTTAAATGAGCACTTTACTGCTGAGAAAAAAGGCCATATGACAAATTTGGATCGGGCACTTGCTAGAGTAAGAACTCTTCAGATGGTTGTGGATTTTATAGACCGCTATAGACAACGCTGGAGTTTCGTAACAGATCTGTTTCCTGAATTCCTTGAAAAATATGAGTATCCTAAGGTTTCCTTAGATGCAATTCGTAAGACCATGGATAAATATACTGATGCGGATAGACAAACAGCCATTGAGAAACTCCTTAAGACCTTAGGTTGTGAGGAAGATATTAATAGAGACTTGCTCAAACGCGAAGGTCTCCTGTCGCGATTTAGCGAACAAGACGTACCCCTACAGTTTGATATACAAGAAACCACCCCTAATATTACCCATTCTCGTTTTAGTGAAGCTGAAAACGCAGACGCATTAGAAGATTTTGATAAAATGCTAGACCAACACAAACCAGACGCTTTCACATTATATAAAGATAGCCTGCCACGGAAGATAACCCTTGAGCAAGCATATGTTCGTCTAAGAAAATATAGGTTTAAAAAAACTGGGGATCTTTCCCCTAATAGAGAATTGTGGTATCGTAGAAAACCCAAGAAAACTAAAAAAACATATACTTCAAGTCAAGCTGCAGGAAAACTAGGCATAACAAAAACCTGGGTTAACAAGCTCACCGATAGAATGGAAGAAGAAGGGTTAATAGACATACCTACAAATAGAAAGGGTCATAGAGTATATAGTAGCGAACATATAAGAGCAATACGAAGGTATAGCGCACGAATATCCCGCGATAGGGATAATGGAAGAAATAAGAAAAAAACCGCCAAAAAGAAGGCATCCTCTTCTTCTCGCTTTTCAGAAATACAACCAAAAACTGTTAGGCATATGTATACAGGTGACAGCTTGCGTATTTCTCAAGGGACATACGATTATCTTGCCAGAAGTTACAAAATTATAGCATACTTAAAAACAAACAGAATAGATTTGGCAGGTAAAGACATATGGGATTTAGGTACCGCTTCTGGCGTGCTTGGAATGTATGCTGCTGGAGAAGGTGGGCATGTCGTTGCTACAGATATAAAAGAAACCGCTTGTGAAGATGCAAAGTATAATGTTGAACAAGCAGGCCTGCAAGATAGAATGGAGGTAAGACAAGGGGATTTTGATGAATGCTTATCTGATGATGAAAAATTTGATTTCATTCTTTGTCATCCGCCTCTTTTCCCAACACCCATATATGGCACTGATCCAAATACATATGATGAGCAATTTACTTTTATTAAAAAACTCTTAGCAAGTTTATCTAAAAGGCTTAAAGAAGGCGGTAGGCTCATTATTTTGTATCCCAACAAAGAGCTTGTTGATTGGGCAAAATGGAATGTTAGATATGGCGTATTCGATATAGAGGCGTTAAGGGATAATTTAAAAACGCAAGGCCTAGAAATAAAAAGACCCGCTAAAACTAGACTTAGGTATTTTGTGCCATCTGATAGCATAGTTTGGGACATAGAAAAACAAGCTGCCCGCTTTTCAGAAGATGGAGCATCAAGGTGGAAATTTGGTATGCAAAATGCAAAGTGTCCTAAAAAACAGGGCGATATGGGTACGCAAAGCATTCAAGATGTAAATTTCTGGAGAAGGATCTATTTGCCTCTGGCTAGGCGTGGATTGATTATCGAAGAACAGATAGGATTCGGAGGCCATACGTATGTCTATCGTGCGGTTGATCCTAAAAAAGGAGAGAACTTTCAGGTAGCAGTTAGGATAGAAAAAGGTGAGGGGCACTCTAAAATAGAAAATCTCCAGATTGCAAAAGGCCTAATTGCTAAAATGAATGGGGCCCCTCCTGCATTGGTTAATATTATCACCGCAGGAACAATTTCTACCTCTGGCACAGGTGAAAAGCTAACATATCACGAATTGGAATATGTAGACGGTCCATCTCTAATTGAGGCACTTCCAGAAATGCCTGGCCTAAACAGGCGACTATGGATTATCGCTCAAGTTTTCGAAGGCATAGCTTTCCTTCATGATAAAAAGGTATTCCATGGAGATCTCTCCTTGCTGCGAAAAAATATATTATTGGATAGCCAGGGTTATCCCAAGATAATTGATCCGGGCTATGGCCACGGTTCTTTTGTAAGCGCTAATGATGTAACCCAAGTACGCCATACCGGATTAAGAAATATTGAAAAAACTCTTTACGATATCCAAGATTTAGCATTAGTGGCTTACCAGATATTACTTGGTCCTGACACAGAAATACCAGATACACTCGAAACTGCTGAGGAAGAGTTGCAAAATGCTAGAGTTAAAAAAACTCCTTCGGCCCAACAGATGGCACACCTTGCAAGCCTCATATATGATATGAAACAAGGGGAATGTAATTCAATGGCAGATGTTAGCAAAAGATTTCAGTCTATATTTCCTAATATAGCTTCATATGGCCCTGTTCGCTTTTCAGAAATCAGACCTCCTCTGCGACATGAACTTGCTAAAATCGTAAGCAACGTTGATATAGAAACAGTTTACACAGAGCTTCATTCTTCACGAAAACTCTCAGGAAGTATCACTCCATTATTAGATCATATTCAAAGAGTAAGAATTGATGCAGCAACACTTGCTGAGGAATTAAAAGTAGATGAACCAGACCGAAAGGTTTTAGATGCTGCAGCGGCCTTGCATGATATTGGAAAACTATATCGAAGAAACTTATGGAAGTTGGTTTTCTCAAGTAAGGTTGTATCAGAGGATCCCGATGATCCTGAAAGGCAATTAATAGATAAGCATGCTGGTTTCTCTGTGGAATTACTTGAAATATTAGGAATTAATGTCTCTGATGATGTAAAAACCCTCATAAGAAACCACCATCATCCTGAAAGAATTAAAGATGCAAGATTGCGTCGTCTTTGTGAAATCTTATTACTAGTAGATGTAATGGATGCATTGCTGGATGACCGTTCTTACAAGGAAGCAAAGTGGCACGTAAGTGACCATTGGGGCTTTATAGAAAAATTTCCTGAAATCTCTGAAAGCTACTATCTGCAAGGTAAATGCTTGCATTGGGATATACGCGAGGCCTTGCTTGGTTTAATTTTTAGAGGCACATTTAATGGTGGCTTATATCCAAATTTAACAAGAGAAAGTTTTGAAAATGGTCCCCCAGTAGATGACTCTACTACAGAAGAAGCTAGGTTCAGTGAAGTTGATGATTTTCAGACTCGCCAACGAAATCCATTTAGAATAATCGATAATATTAATGCATCTATTTTCTTAGCTACTACCCCGCATGGAGATGAAAGATACAAACCAGAAAGAATTCTCGCCATAGAATGGCTAACCAGTGTATTAGTTGATGGGGAAATCCCCCATGCTTACCAACAAGATGTAGACATGGCCAAAGAGGCTATAGATACCTTAATAAGCTTATTACATGATCCTGACAATACTGTTTGCATGAATGCAGCTGCAGGACTTGTTTATGCAGATAAAACTCGCAGAGAAAGATTTAGCACTACAACTAGTGGATATATACCTCTTCGCTCTCTTCAAACAGCAGTTACTGTCCTAAGAAAAGAACTGGTCTCATTGCCAGCTGGAGATATTGATAAAATAACTTGTATAGATGCCCTATCTGATTTGGGTCAGATAGATGGTCTTTCAGAAGAAGCGCCTATTCTTCTAGTAGGTGCAGGAAATAGCTTGCATAGCGCTTTAGCAAAAGAAAGAAACAACCCACAAATAGCATCAGAGCTTGTTGACGCCTTAGTCTGGTATGCAACAGATAAGACTATTGTTGCCATAGTGCCTTTATTGCAAAATGAAGATGAACAATTACAACAAAGAACAGCTATAGCATTAGCTCATATCCTAGAAAGTAATAAATTAAATGAAGAGCTTGCAAAACACAAAACTGCTATTGCAGAATTCTTACCTAATCGCCTTGTATGGAACTTAAGTACCTACCGTCATAATCCTTTGGCAATTGCTGATGGTATAGATAAAACTGCTAAAGAGATGAAAGCCTTCTTTAATTTATGCAGGCAGGTAAGAGACGATATAGTCATAATAGATGATCGTGAGCAGCTAGCCAAGTATTTCTTTGAAGAAATTGGTAAAAATGGCCTTTGTGCACGGTCTAATCTTAATATAGCAAAACTCATCAAAGAAAATACCGATGGTAGATACCGGATAGATGAATTAGAGGAGTGTTATGAGCAAGGACTTGTAACCTTAGAGGCAATACATAAACAAATAATGGATGGCATTAGGGAAACAAGGTTGAGGATGGCCTTAAGACTTGAAGGTGGAACATTACATCTTGAAGTAAGTAATAATAGTCATCCTGGAGAATTAAAGGCGAAGATAGAAAAAAAACTAGCACTTGCAGATAGCGGAGATGGGCTACTCGAACATCCAGAAAAAGCAGTTGATTTTAGTTTGTTTGGAGGTATAGAAAAACACCACGAGCTAGAAGGTGTATTGAAAATCGGTGCACTTCAATTATCAGCCCTGGGCGGTGGAATTTTTCTTCTGCGTAGATTTGCAAAGAACCGCAATGGTGATATGGAAGTCAGTTTCGATGACCATTGGACTACCTTTAGTTTCTATATACCTTTGGATAGTTCTTCTGATAAAGTCGAAGAGGGTTCTAGCAGGTTTGCTGAATTAATAAAACAAGATGTTGAAAGCTGGCTTGAAGCTGAATTAATCACAAAACAAGATAGGCCTGATACAATTTATGAAGACCCTGAAACAATAAAACAAAATATGCAACAAATTGCATCTATGGAGGTTTCAAAAGAAGAAAGATATCATCTTATGAAGTTAGCAATTGAACTTGCTGAAAGGACTGCCTTAAACAAACCAGAAACTGCAAAAAAATTAGGTATTGATCTTGATAGAAAAGATGAATATCCCACATTATGGGCTCAAAAAGATAAGTCTGGACATAGCTTAGATGACATTGATGATGAGGCAACAGCTATAGAAACTAAGCACCCATATTTTGTGCATATGTCTGAAAAACCCCCTGTTGATTTTAGTCCTGAAGATATAAATATATTCCTTGGGGATATTTCAGTAAATCCCTATAAAAAGCTGGATGATAGCTCAAGTTTTGCTGAAATTTCTCCCGTCCCCGCTTACCCAACATTAATGGAAATCATACCTGCTGATGAAAGACAAGCCCTGATGAATGAATTGAGAAAATTGGGATTTTCGGGTGGGGAATCTGAGATATTGGGTCAAATATCATTAAGCTCTAATAGTGTCCGCAAGGTACGTGCATTTGACAGCTCATCCAAACTGCTCCAAAACGCACTGCAATTAGATTTAATACGAGAGGACTTAAGAAGGCTAATAAATAAAAAATTGGAATCCGGAGAAGAAAAAAACCTGGCTTATTGCGTAGTTGGGCTAGGCCTCGTTCCCAGAGAAACACTGCAACTTGTAAGGTCTTCTGTTGAAATTCTGAAAGAGGTTGTTGGGGCTGAAGCTGCAAAAGAATGGCAAATTCAGGTTGTTGGAATAGATCCAGATGAGCTAGTTTTAAAAAATGCAAAACCGATATTTAAAAAGACGTCCTCGTCCTATAAAAAAGAGCATGGCATTGATGTATCTATGCAAGTCCATGAAGGCAATGCGTTCAACAGAAAAGGTCTTGTTGACATAGTAAAGGTTTTCGGTACAAAAGCCGATTACCTTGTCCATCGTTATTCACCCCACATGATGAATAATTTAGCTAAAAATGGGCTTTTAACAAAAGGTATAATTACAGAGTTATCGCATGAATTGATATCCCGCATACAAAACCTTGTTAAAATTTATATAGCTGTCTCTAATTTAATTGAGGTATTCGCCAAACCTGGCAGCCGGTTTATCATTGACCCCTTGAAAGAAATAGTGAACTTGGGAGGCAATATCGCACCTGTCTTCCTACCTCCTAATGCCAGAATTGTAACTGTCCGGGAGTTAATGACTGATGATATAGCATCCAAATGGAGTCCCACAGAATTACCATTTGTATTATGCAACGAAAGACATGTAAGCAATCAGGGGACCGGAATTATTGAGATTATAGGTATCCATCCTACCGGCCTGGAAGCCTTCCTGGATGCAATTGAAAATTCGACTGCTGTTCCCTCTCGCTTTACGGAAATAAAAGGTGATGCAATACAGCCTCGTGAAGTATTGGTGTTGAATCAACGCGAGAACCAGCCTGAAAAAATAACTATAAAACAACTAACACGTCTTGATCCAAATTTCGAAAAGATAAGGCAGGGTAGGTTTGGTTGGAGTCGAGAGGAGCTTTATAGCAACAAAGAAGTATTTCTTGGGATTCGGGAAGGATGCGATTATGCCTTAGAGGCTAACCGACGCAAATATATTATTGTAGCCACAAGAAATGACGATAGTATAGTCGATGGCTCCTACACAATTATAATTGACGGTACAGGTACTATTAAAATGAAAACTATTGAAATATCCCCGAAAAACAGAGATAAAAACAATCCTGAATTGCGCGGCGTTGGAATGGAGCTATATAAGGCAGCTATCGATTTTGCAATAGGAGCTGGGTATTTGACCCACGAAACACCTTTAACTCAACCTTTGCTTCAATGTTTGCCAATGAGTCGCGCAGGCAGGGCTATCGCAGAGAAAGTCGGACTTGCTGAATTTGATGCATCCAGACCAGTTAAAAGCTGGAATAGAAAAACTGCTTTGCTGTTTTACATAAGGCAATCTCTTCTATCCACAGATCACCCCATGGACACAGGAGAGTTATTGAATGAGGACAATCTAGGTATGGCATATAGCGAAGCAGAAACAAAGGATGTAATTGAAATGTTGTTGCGCAGTGGCCAGATAAGACAGGTTAACAGCCGGTATATTAATGTGAAAAATCCCTACTGGCAAGAAGATAGGGGCACTGGATTTGGCCCCGCCCGCTTTGTGGAAAATCCACTCCTCGGCGCTCAGGATTCAGCATTAAGCAGAAGCCTTTTGAGTGGGAACAAGATTGTTAAACTAAGCGCTAGCGATAGATATGCTTGGGCTTTAACTGTGCTAGAGAAAATAGGCCAATTAACTGGCCTACCTTTTGATGGAAATGTAGATAATTCTTTAGATACTATAGATTACGCCAAATTAGTTTTTTCACGTTATAAAGAACAACCCGCATTGGAGGCATCATTACCATTGGCAGATGCTTTTTTGGCCCTGAACCTGTTACCAGTGCGTGGAAGACATCCATATCGCACAGATGATAATTTAGCAGATTCTTTTAGTAACATGGACATGTTATTCAGTAACAACATATCCGATGAAATCAGGTTGCAGCATGAAGAATTGGGAAGGCCTGTAAGGGTTTTATTGGTAGGAGACGCTGGAGGGCTTACGGCAATAAGCATTATGGATCTCTTTGAAGATTCTGTTGAAATCCATTCGTACAATAAAGAACCGGATCTTACTTTTGAATTTGATACGGCTGTAAGACAATGTTTAATGGTCTCAGGCCTATCTCATGTAACCCCGCGTAAAATAGAAGGGTATTTAGAACAAATAAAACAACGTTGTTATCCAGTAAATGTAGAAGAAGATGAACTACTACAGGATGATTTGAGTGAGGGCTTTGATGTAATTATCGTTTGCCGTAAGACAGCGCAATACTTTCATGATAAATTCAAAACATTAGAACGCCTGAGAAAGTCATTGAGGGTTGGGGGAGTTGTTTATGCAAACGTGGAGCCGGTTGATTATAGGACAACTGCTTCTGAGGAATTTAAAAGAGAGGCTATGTATGAAGCCTTATTGAAGTTATCGTCAACTGAACCCTCGCTTAGCCTAATTCCAAATAATGTCTACAACATCTTTATGGCCCTGCGGAATACCGGGAAACCCTTCAGGTTTCCTTTCACATTGCATAGCGCAACTTATGATTGGGAGGAATCAAATTACTTTCCGATATTATTTAACTATTATCTTCCAGCTGAGATAGATCCCTCTCGTTTCACTGAAACCGAAACCTTAACTGATGAAATAATCGGTCAAACCTCTCTTGATGTAACTACAGGCATAATACTCGGTCCATCTTCTTTAGCTGAAGGTGTAGCTAGTATTAGGGATCATTTTGCTGAAGGTGTGTTGGTTGCTGCAGTTGTTCCTTCTTCAGACACGCGCTACAGAGGCCTAATAGCCGAGCTTAACGAAACCCTACCTGATGATGAAACTATCAAGGTATTTGATTCAGCAAGAGATGCCGGGTTGTGGCTTTACTCACAAGGTGCACAAATCGTACGTTATATAGCAACCTCCGCTCAAGAAGCAAAAGAGGCACTCCTTGTGCCATTTGTCACAGAGGCCCATGTTATACTTGAGGCTACATTAGAGAAACTTCAAGAGTTAAAAGTCATTCAGGAATTTAAGCGAAATATATAATAATAAGTACTATATTTTCTCTTAACAAATACCCATGGTGTGTGCTATACTTGATGCAATGGGAACTATTAGTTTAAAAGACCTAACACTGGCTGCAATAGATTTGGTATACCCCGCAACATGCCAGATATGTCATGTTAAGCTTAAATTTAGTAATAAAGACTTTTTATGCCAGGAGTGCCTTAGTCAAATTATATATGCACAACCCTTACCTTTTATGTCATACGGTCAAAAATTTCATTTTAACAAGGTTTGGTCTGCATGTATATATGAAGGTGTAATAAAAGAATGTATTCATCTTCTAAAATATAAAAAGAAACTTTGTTTATCAAAATTCTTAAGTAATTTATTGTGTGATTTTACTAGTAAATATGTAGGTATTAAAAGATTTGATCTAATTGCTGCGGTACCCCTAAATAGGGCAACCTTACAAGAGCGAGGGTTTAATCAATCTTATATCTTAGCAAAGGCTTTATCAGATAAATTTAATATGCCTGTCTGCAATGCCTTAAAAAAGATAAAGCCAACTCTCTCGCAGTCAACTTTAACAAAACAACAAAGGCAACTTAATATAAAAGATGGCTTTTGTTTAAATAAATGCAATATCAAAGATAAATCTTTATTATTGGTTGATGATGTTTTTACAACAGGGTCTACTGTAAATGAATGTAGCAAGGCTTTAATTGAGGCGGGGGCAAAAAAAATTGAAGTCTTAACTTTAGCAAGAGGTAGGAAACTTTGAGGATTTTACGTAATTACATATTAAGTGAGCTTGCAGCTTCTTTTCTTGTGTCACTTGGCATATTTACCTTTGTCTTGCTTATGGGTAATATGATTAAGCTTGCAGAGCTTGTCATAACAAAGGGTATTCCTTTAAACACCTGTGTGTTATTATTCGGGTATATGACGCCATATCTTTTGAGTTATTCTATTCCTATGTCTATTTTAACCGGAACTATTATTACATTCGGCCGTTTATCTTCTGATAATGAAATAACTGCTATGAGGGCAAGCGGTATTAGTCTTTTTAGAATAACCTCCTCTCTTATACTTATTGGTCTTATGTTGAGCGTAGGCTCTTGTATTTTAAATGATAGGGTTTTACCTCAAGCCCATTATAAATCACGAAAACTCGTTGAAGAAATCGGCATGAAAAAACCTGCTGCAGCTCTAGAGGCAGGTACATTTATAAAAAGTTTTAAAAATTATATAATCTTTGTCTATGAAGTAAGGGGTAATAGACTATCCGGTATAAGGATATATCAACCCCAACAAGATAAGCCTACAAGGACTATAGTAGCAGAGTCTGGTGAATTCATCCCTATGCCAAAAAGAGGTGGTGTAAAAATAAGGCTTGAAAAGGGTATGAGTGATGAACCTGATCCTAAATATCCTGGCAGGTTTTTTAGGTTAAAGTTTAACAGCTATGAGCTTTTCTTACGTCTAAAAGGCGCTAACCGACAGCTTGATAAAAAACCTAAGGATATGACCATAGATGAACTAAATAGAGAAATTAAAGATTTTAAGGAAAAATCTATTGATGTATTTCCTCTTGTTACTGAAATACATAAAAAGATTGCCCTCTCCTTTGCTGCCTTGGCATTTATATTTATCGGTGTACCTATTGCCTTACTTACAAAAAGAGGTGAGCATGCAGTAGGTTTTGGTTTAAGTCTAGGTGTAATTATTATATACTATATACTAATGGTTGCTGCTGAGGCAATATCGCTTAAGGGTATAGCAAATCCTGCTTTAGTTATGTGGGCTCCTGATGCGCTTTTAATTGTGTTTGGATTTGGTTTGGCTTTATTTACGCTTGAAAGGTAAAGATGAGAATTTTAGATAAATACTTGCTTAGGTCTTTTATCCCGCCATTATTGTACTGCCTGACAGTATTTGTTATGCTTTATGTAATCATTGATATATTTGGCCATTTAGATGAAATACTCCGTAACAAAGTAGGCATGATGATGCTTTTTGACTATTACCTGTGCCTTCTTCCTTCTATATTTGTCCAAGTTGCACCGGTAGCGGTGCTTTTAGCAACAGTCTATACAATAGGTATCTTAAATAAGTACAATGAAATTACTGCTATGAAGGCAAGCGGTATAGGTGTATTTAGGATAATCAGGCCATTTTTGCTGATGGGGCTTTTAGCAAGTGTTGTTATAGCGCTGGTGAATGAAAGAATTTTACCTGAGGCTACTATGACTGCTACTATTATAAAACAAGATAAAATTGAAAGGGTTGAGAGCCCATCTGCGAAAAAATCTTCTTTGATAAAAGATGTAGCACTTTATGGTGCGCAAAATCGTATGTTTTATGCAAAAAGCTTTGATCCTGTTAAAAAGGTACTATATGATTTAATAATCTTAGAGCAAGATATATTGCATAGATTAAGAAAAAAAATCACAGCCAAAAAGGCTGTTTGGACTAAAAATAAATGGGTGTTTTATGACTGTGTTATATATGACTTTGGGCTCGGGAATAATCTTGAAACTAAACCCTTAACTTATAGTAAAACAACACTAGGTATCACAGAAACTCCAAAAGAATTCCTAAGGGGGCAATTCCGCTCAGAACATATGAGCTATGAAACGCTAAAAGAATATATAGAGCGCCTTGCAAAGGTAGAACCTAAAACCGCCATGCGGCTTAGTGTAGATTTACACTATAAAACGGCTTTTCCTTTTATAACATTTATTATAGTATTTATTGGTGCTGCCATAAGCCTGCGGGCTAGAAAGAGTGGGGTGCTTTTTGGAATAGGTATGAGTGTAGTAATAAGTTTTATCTACTACACTGTTATGGCTGTATCTTTGGCCTTTGGTAAAGGCGGCTGGCTTGATCCTTTAGGCAGTGCATGGCTTGCCAATGTTGTATTTTTCTGCGCTGGAATATTGTTATTGAAATAAAATAGGGACTGTTTTTTAAAAGCTTTTAAAGTCAGTCCCTATCTTTATGTCTACTTAGATAATGCTTCGCAAATAGTACTTGCCGTACCTTGGGCCCTGAAGGCCTCAATGAAATCCTTCGCTTCTTTATAAGCAAGCTCAGTTATTTGTTTCTTGTTCTCATCTGGAACATTGTCTATTCTGGATTTAAATGGTTTGGTGGCAAATTTGATATCTTTTTTATTCTCTTCTGCCCATTTACGCATTTCCTGCATTAAATCTTCCGGTAGTCCCTGGTGCGCTACATTTTGCCATATAGTACCGACATTTCCTTTTCTGATGCCATATTCTGCGAATGTACCTACTATGCTAAGAGGAGTACCTGTTATGCCATGCTGGGCAAGACATACGCCGAAGCCTTTTATGGCTTCATATATTTTTCCTGTTGTCTCCAAATCAATTGAAACCTTCTCTCCTGCTAAATAGTTGCCATGCTTAGAACCATTATTTATAGCAAGAAGATTTGGGTGTACACCTAGCTTGTTAAGCCCTGAAATAAACTCAACTGCCTCTTCCACCGTAGTTAAGACTGCCTCTTTCCCTGCTGCCTTAACCTCTCCTACTTCTACTTCAAGGCCAATTCCTTTTTCAATGATAGGCTTTACCAACTCTGCTGTTATCTTTATGTTATCAGGTAGTTCATTGAAAGAGGCATCTATTGCAAAGGAAGTATACCCTGCATCAAGTTCAGCTGCAATTAGTGCTCTTGCTTCATCAACGGCTTCCTTTGAGGTGTTTTTCACTGTAATGTGGTCGCCATGAATAAAGAAAGGTTTCGTAAAATTAATTTCTTTTGCATAGCTAGTTACTGTTTCAAAATAGGTCTTTGGGTCTTGGCCTGTGTAGCCTCCATCAACGTTGCCTTCGGATTTCGCCAATTCAAAACCTACTACAGCATCTAATTCTTCTGCAGCTTGCATAATACCAGGTATTGCAAGCTTTATCCTGGTATTGCAAGTCATTACTATTACCTTGCTTTCCTTCAAGCTGCTGAAGACATCAGCTGAATTTATAAGGCAAGCCTTACTGTCAGCACCTAATTTGTCGATAACATATTGTGGTCTTTTGGTTAATACCTTCTCCATTGAACAATGCATCACTCTGCCTCCTTTATAATTGTGTCTATCTCTACAACTTCACCTAATAAGTCCTCTAATTCATCCAATCCTAACATGTTGGGCCCATCACAGGGTGCTTTGTCTGGGGTTTGATGGACTTCCACAAAAAGCCCATCACAACCCATTGCAACAGCAGCCCTCGCAAGCCCTTTGATAAACTCCCGCTGCCCACCTGAACAATGTCCTTGCCCGCCTGGTAGCTGAACACTGTGTGTGGCATCGTAAAGAATGGGATATCCAAACTGCCTCATAATCGCAAGGGAGCGCATATCACTAACAAGATTATTATAGCCAAAACTTGTGCCTCTTTCTGTAATTAGTATATTTTTATTTCCGGAACGGGATATCTTCTCAACCACATTAATCATATCATTGGGTGCTAAAAACTGACCCTTTTTTACATTTAGCACTTTCTCAGTCTTTGCTGCTTCAATGATAAAATCAGTCTGCCGAGACAAAAATGCGGGGATTTGAATAACATCTAAAATTTTCTTTGCTTCATTTAATTCTGTACGGCAGTGTACATCGCTTAAAACTGGAACACCTATTTTCTTTTTTACCTTTTCTAAAATCTTAAGGCCTTTTTTCAAACCAGGCCCCCTAAATGAGTTCATAGAACTTCTGTTTGCCTTATCATAACTGGATTTATAAATAAACTCAACACCTGCTCTATTAGCAATGGCCTTTATTTTTTCAGCATGTATTAAAGCGTGTTTCTCAGATTCTATTACGCACGGACCTGCTATTAAAATTAAAGGATTTGGTCTGCCTATTTTTATATTGCTTACCTTTATAACTCTTGGTTTCATTTCAAGCCTTTATTCTAAAATCTTTTTTACCCTCTCTAAATCTTCTGGTGTATCTACGCCAATGCTGTCATGAGTGGTTTCTAAAATCTTTATCTTGTAACCGTTTTCTAAAACACGCAACTGCTCTAATTTTTCTATTTTTTCCAAAGATGATGTAGGCATGTTAGTGAAGGTAAAAAGAAAGTCTTTTGTATATGCATACATGCCTATATGTTTATATGTTGCATCGGAAATTTTATACTTAGGTGAATGAAAAAGGCTTCCTACCCCAAACATAAGCGAGTGTCCACTGGAGGTGGGTTCTGATTCTCTTACATAAGGTATCGGTGCTCTTGAGAAATAAATCGCGAAACCATTTTTATCTACAATTACCTTAACCACGTTAGGGTCTGTAAGTTCAGATTCAGCTGTAATTTTTTTTGCAACAGTAGCCATAACAAGCTCTTCATCATCAAGGAGTGTTCTGACAACGCCATCTACCATGCTTGGGTCTATCATCGGCTCATCTGCTTGTATATTTACAACTACCTTAACTTCCAAAGGATTGGCAATCTCTGTTAATCTATCTGTGCCTGAACGATGCTCCTTGGCAGTAAAGATTGCCTTTCCACCGAATTTTTTAACTACATCAATTATTCTTTCATCATCTGCAGCTATAATAAGATCGTCTAAAATTTTTACCTTCTTCGCCTGTTCCCATACATGCTGTATCATAGGCTTACCGGCGATTGGGGCTAATACCTTCCCATCGAGCCTCGTCGAGCCATATCTTGCTGGAATTATTCCTATTGCTTCCATGTGCGTAACCTCTTTTTTAATTCTTCGCCTGTTGTGGCTGCCACGCCTACTTTCTCAACAACTATCCCTGCTGCTACATTTGAAATCCTAGCAGCATCAACCATGCTTGCTCTACTTGCTAGGGCAAGTGTGAAACACGCTATAACTGTATCCCCTGCACCAGAGACATCAAAGACCTCCTGTGCTGCTGTAGGGATATGTGTAATTTTACCACTTTTCTCAAACAAGCACATACCCTCTTCACCAAGGGTTATTAAAACTGCCCTACAGTTAAGGTCTTTTAATAACTTAAGGCCTGTTTTTTTAAGGCTTCCTCGGTCTGTTATCTTTATACCTACAGCATCTTGGGCTTCTTTATGATTTGGCGTTATGGCTGTAACGCCTTTGTAGTAACTAAAGTGGTTCTCTTTTGGGTCAACTGTAATTATTTTTTTGTTTTGCTTTGCAAATTTAACTATTGCTTTTAGAAGGGATGCTGTAATAACACCTTTTCCATAATCCTCTATTACGACTGCATCTACTTCTGGTATTTTGCCTTTGACATACTCTATTAGTTGATCTAAAGTGTCTTTTGATAGGTCTTCGCTTTTCTCTCTATCTATCCTGACTACCTGCTGGTGATGGGCTACTATGCGCGATTTTTGTGTGGTGGGCCTATCTTCATCTACTATAAGACCTTCTGTGTTAATTCCTCCATCAAGCATTAAGCTTGCAAGCTCCTCCCCTCTTCTGTCATTACCTATGACACCTGCCACTGAAACCTCTGCACCCAAGGCTGCTATATTACTAGCCACATTGCTTGCTCCACCAGGAAGATAGGTTTCCTTATCCGCCCGCACAACAGGTACAGGGGCTTCGGGGGAGATCCTATCTACCTTACCCCAGATAAATTCATCCAGTATAAGATCCCCTACAACCAGAATCTTTGTATCTGAAAATTTAGATATTATTTTTTTTAGTTTATTTAAATTTTGCATTTTTCTACTAATGCCCTGTGTAAGAGAGGTATCATTATCTCATGATGCCCTGTAATCATATACCCTCTACCGCCGCCCAGATTAGGCCTTACGACTACGTTTTGATAGGGCCTGTAATGAGGTATCATATCCAAATTAGCTGTAGTGAAGTTTTTCACTTTAAATTTTAGGTTTCGAGCAACAGTTAAGGCCTTTAAAAACACCTCAGGTAAAATTACACTAGAACCCACATTGACTAATACGCCACCCTGTAATTTTGAAACTTGCTCAATGAGTGTGTGGAAGTCTTTTAAAGAGCTCTCCCCTAATGCCGCACCGTCACAAGAAGGATGTTGGTGTATGATATCTGTCCCAATAGCTACATGTACGGTTACAGGAATTTTTAATCTTTTTGCTGTATAAAGTATTGAATATTTTTTATAACCTGTTTTCTTATTTGCAATGGCCCCTGCTACAGACTCACCTAGGCCAATATTTTTTTCGGATGCTTTATTTATAGCGCTATTTACAAACTGCGCGGTTTCTTTGGCCATACCAAAAGAACCATTCTTTATTGCCTTTGCTACATCCTCTGATGTGCGGCCTGTTAATGCCAGCTCTACATCGTGGATAACACCAGCACCATTAAGTGCAATGCCACTTATGATGCCCTTTTTCATCAAATCTATAATTAAAGGACTAAGCCCGCATTTGATAACATGGGCACCTAGCATAAATATAACAGGTTTTGGTCTTTTGCCTGCGCGCGCTTTTGCAATTGCCTTAACTAATGTCTTAAAGTCACGCACAGCTAATACATCTGGTAGGCTCTCTAAAAAGAGGACAAAACTAGCCTTACGGGGCGTTGGTTTGGCAAAATTTTTCATATTTATCTTGCTTTGCCTTTTATATATAGAATATGTCTTTATTTTATCTAGGTCTATTTTACTCATATTACCACCATATTAAGGGCTTATTTTACCATGAGCTAACTAAGCTGTCAAGAGCCAAAAAACCTAGTTTTTAAGCAAATTAGAGGCCTTTTCATGTACCTCATCCACAGAAATAGCCTCAAGGCATCTAAAATTAAGCCTGCAATTGTGAGCAAGGCACTCCTTACAACCTACATCTTTATGCAGATATACGTCTTTTTCGCCCAAGGACCCCCATCTTGTGGGACTAAGACCTGCCTGAAGCCTCCCAAATATAGCTACAACAGGTGTACCTACACTAGTAGCTATATGCATAGGTCCATTATCATTTGTAACTAATAAAGTGCACCTTTTTAAAGCTACTGCAAGTTCTGCTACGCTAAAGTTATTTTTAGCTATTATGGGGGAAGTTTTCATGGCTCCTTTAATTGCTTCTGCTAGGTTATTTTCTCCTGGCCCATAAAGGATGATTACCTTGCATTTAAATTCTTTCATAATCCTATCAGCAATTTGTCCAAAGCGTTCTATGGGCCAGCGTTTTGATGGGCAGCTCGCTCCAGGATGTATGCCTATTAATATGTCCTCATTGGAAACATCGCAAGATGTTAAAAAGTCGGTCACTGATTTTCTAGCATCTTCTCTTATAGGCATAAATAAATCTTTTCTATCACCATCTATGCCAATTACCTTTGCTAAATCCATGGTGTATTCCGATTCGTGCTTTTCGCCTTTATGTTTTATGTAGGGTAGTTTTTTAGTTAGTAAAAATCCGCATTTTTTATTCCATCCTATTCTTTCGGGTATCCTAGCTAAAAATGTTATCCAATTTACCCTGTTTGTAGGATGAAGTATTAATGCTGTAGTGAAGTGTTCACGTTTTAAGTTCAATGCAAATTTTAAAGTAGCAAAAATTGATTTGTGGGTTTTGTATTTATCATAGAGGATTATCTTATCTAGGTAGGGATTTCCTAAAATGATATCTTTTGCATAAGGCCTTACCATCATAGCCAAATATGCATTGGGAAATTTTTTCCTGGCTGCTTTAATAATAGGCGTTGAAAGCACCACATCGCCTATGCGATCTGTTCTTATAATTAAAATCTTTTGGGATTGCACCTAAATTTCTCCGGCCTTAGAAAGGGCGAATTTTGTGCAGATTGGGCCAATGATTTCATACAGGACTGTAGTGGCCACAATGGTGGAAAATATTACGCCACCTATTTGAGGAAATTCTGATTTGGCTACTAAGGCTACACCCAAGGCAACACCTGCCTGCGGAAGAAGGGCTAAACCTATATTGTTTCTTATGCGGGCAGGCGCACCTGCAATAAATCCTCCAAGGCCTGCTCCGAAAATCTTTCCGAAAGAACGTAAAACAAAATAAGCTATACCTAGTGCTCCTAATGCAGGCAAAAGATTAACTTCTAGATTAGCCCCGGCAAGGACAAAAAATATAATATATAAAGGTGGGTCTATGTTTCGTAAGGTATCGAAGAATTTAAAGCTTAAGTGATGGATATTTACAAGTACTGCCCCTAAAAACATGTTTGCTAAAAGTACGGATAACCCAAAATATATTGCAAGGCCTGTATTGAGTAAAATAATCCCTAAGATAAATACAAGCAACTCTGCCTGTGTCCTGGCAAAGCGAATAAGATAGCCTGATACCCACGCTATAAGCCAGCCCAAAACAAACGAACCAGCTATCTCTACACAAGCACTGGCAATTGCTTTAATTAATACGGAATTAACAAAACCGTAACTTGCCATCGCCCTGGCTATAGCAAAAGATAAAGCAAATATAATAAGACACCAGGCATCGTCTATTGCAACCGTAGCAAGGAGTGTTTCTGTGAATGTGCCCTTTGCCTTGAATTCCCTAGTTACTAATACAGTTGCTGCAGGTGCTGTTGCAGAGGCAATAGCACCATACAAAAGCGCTTCATAGA
This sequence comes from uncultured Planctomycetia bacterium, assembly GCA_964497315.1. Taxonomy (GTDB): domain Bacteria; phylum Omnitrophota; class Gorgyraeia; order Taenaricolales; family CAZCCH01; genus CAZCCH01. Next base: position 9,175 of record CAZCCH010000005.1, on the reverse strand, counting down.
AAGGCATCTTGAAAATTAATGAAAGCCCTAAAGTAACAATAAGCCACGGACCACAGGCGCCTAATATAGATATCCAAATAATGGACTTACCAATTTTTCTAAAAGATTCAAAAGAAAAATTCTGGCCTAAGCTAAATGCCACAAAACCTAAAACAATAAAGGATATAAGCCCTGAAGCGCGCAGTATGCTAGGTGATATTAAATTCCACACAAAAGGCCCTGCTAAAATGCCAAGCAAAAGATATGCAGTCACAACAGGAAATTTTAACCGACGGATAATCTTTCCTGAGGCAAGACCTGCAAGTAATATAAAACCAAGGCTTAAAATTTCCATTTAATGAGTCCCGTTATTTGCTATGATTCCTTTTTCTTTAAAGATAGCCAGCACTATATCAAAGAGGCTTATAATTCCTTGAAGGCGTCCATACTCTGTTACGAGAAGTCTATTCTGGCTGTGTAGCTTCATAAGCTGTCTTGCTTGACTAACATCAACTTGTGGCTCTATGGTTACAAAGTCTGTGCTCATTATATCGTCTGCAACTACTAACAACCCTAAGTCTTGTGAGATATCAGCTACCAGTATATCCTCATCTTCAGTAACTTCACCAATAAAAGGAATGGTTTTAAGCATATCAGTAACCTCTACTGCATATGGTCGAAATACTTTTAAGAGGTCTTCAAAGGTTACCACGCCAATGAGCTTGTCTTTTTCTTCAATGACAGGCAAAGTGTGAAAGCTTACCCTTCTAAAAGTAGCTAGAATTTCAGATAGGGTGGTAGAGCGTTTTACGCAAACCACATCTTTTGTCATGCAATCTTTAACTCTCATAATAACTTATCCTATTTGGTAGTCCTTACAACCATCTGTTCCTGTAATTATATCACATGAGGAGTTTTTTGTATATGTCACTGTAATGAATTGTTTAGCCGAGTCAAAAGCTTTCTATGAAATCCCTAAAAGGTTGGCATTCTATCTTATTGCTTACTAACAGCTTTTTATCCGATAAATTGACTACGATTGACTTTTTAACCTCTGTTGAAAAAAGTCTCTCAAAGGCTACCAGGCCCTGCGTCAACACTTTATTTGACCTTGAGGTAATTTTGACTTCTATTGGCACAAGCCTGCCTTTCTTTTCTACGATAAAATCCACTTCTTCTCCGTGCGATGTCCTCCACCAGAAAACTCTCGGTATATCTCCTTTGTCGTAAAAACCATGTATGATCTCGGTTAAAACCGCACCTTCGAATAACTGTCCCGCAGCCGGCCCTTTTAAAACCTGATTTTGGTCTGTCATGCCGTTTAAATAACATAAAAAACCAGTATCAAGAAAATATATTTTTGGGCGTTTTATAAGGCGTTTTCCTTTATTTTTGTAGTATGGCTTAATAAGCGCTATTTGATTACATGCCTCAAGAATGGAAATCCACCCTTTGATTGTATTTACCGCTACTCCGAGATTGCGCGATAGATCGGATAAATTAAGCACCTGTCCATTATAGGAAGCCAGCATTTCAAGAAATCTCTGAAAATCAGTTAAATTTCCGATATTGCGAAGTTGTCGCACATCTCTTTCGAGGTATGTTTGCAAATATCCGTTAAACCATAATTTTGCGTCCATGGATTTATTAACAACAAGCTCCGGGAATCCGCCCCTAAGCAGCATTTTTTTAAACACGTCTAAACTAAAAGACTTTTGCATCTTCAACCTTTCTTTAAAAGAAAATGGCAAGAGATTAAAAATGGCAATTCTTCCCGCAAGTGATTCTGTAACTTTGGCCATCAGCGGAAAGCTTTGGGAACCGGTTAAAAGAAACTGTCCTTTTTTAGAGCGGTCTTTATCTACTACCATTTTTATATAAGAAAAAAGTTCCGGAGCGTATTGTATCTCATCTATAATCACAGGCGCTGGAAAATTTTCCATGAAAAACCTTGGCTCTCTATTCGCCATGAGCCTGTTATCAGGATCGTCCAACGAAACGTAGTTATGCGTTTTTAAAAAAAGGTGCTTTAAAAGCGTTGTCTTGCCTGACTGGCGAGGGCCTGTTACTATTATGGCTGGAAATTGTCTCTCCGCCTTTCTTATAATGGCTTCTATATCCCTTGTTATATATCGTTTAGTCACCAATTCCTCCTTATGTGCAATTTTGCAATTGTATTGCAAATATACACCAAAATGCGTGTTTTGTCAAGTAAAAAATCAAAGACCTGTGTTATGTTTTAAATAATAAAAGAGGACAAACCCACGCGTCCTCTTTTCCATAACTCATTGAAAATATTGCAGTTACCGTAGTGATGGTAGCCCCGACGGGAGCCGTTCACTACGGATAATTTATATCCGAAGTGCTTTTTCATCTTTTTATAACTTGAAAAGCCACTTTTTGAAGAAAATATCTATTATGGTATAAACATCTCCTTCTTTATCAATAAGATCTTTATCAATTAGACTCTTTACTGTACGCTGGAGGCTTGACGCTGAGCCAAGATTGTTTTTCTGCAAAAAGTCTGAGGAGAACAGTTTTTCCTGGAGCAACATCTTACTTAATGCCAAAAGGACTTGTTTTTGTTTAAGCGTCAATAAATTCCATGTTGCTTCATAGGTGGAAGATTCCCTTTCCAATAAAAGCTCAAGGCTTTTTAAAAAGTCTTCTTCTGTTATCCTTTTTTTATCTATTGCCCTCTCCCACATAATATGACAGAGATACTGTACATAATAGGGGTGCCTTTCACACGTCCCTACTATCTGCTTTGCTAAAGTATCTGGGAGATATTTATCGGTAAGTGTAAATTTATCCTGTATAAATTCTAAGAGTTCTGAAGTCTCAATCTTACCAAGAGGAAATGGCTTAGCGCTTTTATAAAAGGGTTTGTGGGGGTTATTAAACATATCCGATATTAAGTGTTTTTTACTGCCCATAAATATATAAGATATGTTTTTGTGTTTCTGTATTGAAGTGCGCATAACCTTCTGAAGCCTGTCAGTTTTAAGCAGGCCAACTTGCTGAAATTCATCAAAACAGACGGCGGCTTTTTTCTTCTTGCTATTTATATACCGATTTACGCTTTCTAAAGTATCTTCTAGTGAAGGTAAAATTTCCTTTTTCTCAATATCTACACTATAAACTATATCTCCTGCTTCGCTTACCTTAAATGTAGGCCTAATCTTTTTGAAAAACTTTGCGACGTTTCTAAGTTTCCCTTTGAAGTTGCCAAAAATAGATTTTGTTATGGCCTTGGCATAAAGTGAAACAAAATCTTCTTCTGTTAGTACTGAATATAAATCTGCATGGATAGTGATTATCCCTTTTCTTTTTGAGCCCTCGAACACTCTTTTAAGCAGGGATGTTTTGCCAAATCTTCTTTGAGAAAACACAATGACATTTTGACTGTTGATAATATCACGTCTCAGTTCTTCGATTTCTTTCTTTCTGTTACAAAAATTCTCTCCGGAAACCTCTTTGCCGTATATAAACGGATTTTCCATAAAACGCCTCCATTACGCATTATGCGTTACGCACTATGCGTAATTATAACATATCTAGAAATCATGTCAAGATTATTCTTATTTCACTCTATTTTCAAAAACAAAAAAGAGGGGATATGAGTTTGCCCTCTTTTCCATAACTAACTGAAAATATTGCAGTTACCGTAGTGCTGGTAGCCCCGACGGGATTTGAACCCGTGCCACGGGAATGAGAATCCCGCGTCCTGAACCAGGCTAGACGACGGGGCCTTTTAATCCTTCAATCCACCCTAATATTCTCGTTAGAAGTGCAGAATCATTAATTTGTATTCGGAGTGTTCCATAGGGTAAGATCTTACCTCTTTTACCTTTGCTTGTTTTACTAACCCTCAAAGTAGGTGCCATAAACTGAGAGAATGGAATATTAGTTAACTTTGACCAATATGTTCTTATTTCATCTATCTTTTGCGTATTATAAATCTGAAAACTCGCTCTAAATTTTGGATTTGGGACATAACATATTTCCCTAAACCACCGCATTATTAATTTAATCATAAAAGGATCTGAATTTGTAAAGGTTGCGGAGCCTGCCTTCATGTTTGCCTTTTTCCCTTCAGCCCAATATAAAGCTATGCCCAATAATTTTAGTTCTCGTCTTGATATCTTGTTTATTTCTTTCTTTGCTATTTCTATAATGCTATCCCGCCGTCTTCTTGCCTCTTTCTTTTTAAACTCATTATATTCGATAAATTTTTTCTTTATCAATTCATTTTTATATTGTATTCTCTCAATTTGTTCAGGTGTCAACTCTATATCTCTCAACCAATAACTCAGACTACTTCTAGAAACTGGGAGTTCTTTCTGAATTTCCCTGTACGTTAATCCTTGCTCTCTTAAGGTAACGGCTATTTGTCTTTCTTTGGTCTTCATAACTTACTCATTTATATGGTGCGCGGGACAGGAGTTGAACCTGCAAGGGTTACCCCACAAGATCCTTAATCTTGCGCGTCTGCCAAATTCCGCCACCCGCGCACTAAATTTTTAAACTGGCTGTGCCTGTTAGACGAAATCCGAACCTACTTCAAGAGTCCCCTTGAAGTAAAACCTTAAGTAGCGGTGAATTTAATTCTACCAAATACTCTTTGCTGTTGCAAGGATAAAAATTCTTAGCACTGATTCAAGAATACCTTCTACACAAGCCAAAATTTTCCCCCGCCAAAATTTTGGCCATTGCAAAAAGAGACATCGAGTATTCCAGCTGGCTGCAGATTCAAAATCAGTAAATTTGATGATTTTATATATATCAGTATGGACTGGGTGGGGTTATGGATAGATAGGTCAGTCGCTATACATCTCTCATGATAATCTCAATAGACTTCATTATATCTTGGTAGTATTCCCATACATTGAGAGCTTCTATAGCAGGTAAGATTAGAGTTCGGGCTGCCCTAAGGGCAGTTTCGATATCCTTGGCTAAATCTTTGATAGTTTCTAAATTGGGCACTCTGGCACCCAGTTTTTCTAGCTGGATTTTATAAAATTCCAGCAAAGCCTCGTTCTCAGGATCATGACGCAGGTCAATCAATGTAGCAGTCAAAATAAGAATGGGCCTCAATTCTTCTATATCTTCTGCTGTCAATTCAGCCTGATCAAACCCTTCAATGCCTATTGCAGAGTCTAATGTTACTGAATTCGGATTCTCAAGAAGCCGACTAATCTCTAAATCACCTACAACCCCCACTCTATTTCCTGCTGCCGCATCATAAGTAGGATTATCCCTATATGGCTTCAGTATAGCATTATACCTTGCCAGTCTCTCTGCTCTCCCTGCCATAAAATATCTATCCGTTTCAAATTCAAACCATTTGTTAGCCTTTGCGAGTTCGGCCTGGAGTTCTCTTAAAATAGCTATTATAGTTTCATCGTCTCCTTCAAAAAACCGAGATATGTTAAATACAATACAACCCGGTGCATTCACAGCCTGTGGTGCAACTCGTGCTACTAACTCTTGACTTGCATCCCATGCTTGCTCAAACTCCCCAAACCTCGCCTGGGTTTGGGTGGGTGGGGGTTCGGGGAAGCGAGCAGATAGAACTCCCCTAACCCTCTCCAGATATTCTCCGTCTCGCTCTTTTCCTATGTCTGATTCATATCGCTGCGCTAAATCCATTATATCTCTCCAGACATCCACTCCCAACTTCTCCTTAAGTTCGCTGTAGTCACCTCCAAAGTATGCCCTGAGCAAAGGGCCCTCTCCTGTTACCGCCACCAACCGAGCTATTGCCTCTAAGTCTTGTCCATAGCTCGGACCCGCTCTAAACACATCCTGAACTTCCTCTCTGTTGTATAAGCGCAAGTTGGTCTCCTTGTAGAACTTGGTGATGGCCTCAGGGGAAAAATCGGTACATTTCTGCAACCTCATCATTAAAGTAACTGTGAGATATTCGGTCATCCCCTCATCAAGTCTCCTTAATTCGCAACCGGGCGACTGCCCATGCAGGAGCTCATGAAAAAGCGAATACCACACTATCTCATCTTCAAACTCCGCCGGCAAGACAACCGCATGGTGATAGTCGAAACATATTCCCATGCACTCCCAAATCAGGCGATCAAAAGGCACAAAGATAACCTTATGCGGCTGATAGGGCAATCCTAAGTCATTAAGATATTCTCTCAATTTCGCCTCTGCCTCCCGAACAGTCTCTCTTTGCGAATCTGTGGCCTCTACCTGACACACAATGCTTTCTGTTTCAAAACGTATCGTCTCATCGATAGCCTCTGTGATTTCATCAATATCTTCATGGCCTCTCTGCAAATCACGAGTGAACCTCTCCAAAGCACGAGGCCTAAGAATAATATCGTACCTCTGCACGTCAGGAAGCTCCTTTTCTCCAATAGCATCCCACTTTTCTCTTATCTGCTCAAAAACCCTCCTTATCTGTTCCTCTGCCTCTGCCTCAGTAACCCGACTACGTTTCTGGGGACGCTCCAGCACACCACTATTTTCCCATAAATTGACAATAAATTCTATAGGACGTGTCAGTGAGCTATTGTGGGCTTGCAGTGAAAATTGAAGCTCTCTTATGGCCTGCGTGTAATTTGCAAGGTTATCGTAAGGATATAACGATAGCCGCGTCATGTTCCATGTCTCATCAGAAGCTGGCCTTTTGATTGATATGATGGTGTTAGCTTTGTCTTTTATATCTAGGTATGCTTCACCTGTCTGCTCACTGCATGAGAACCAAATAGAAAATCTATCATTTTCCCAAATATAAAAGCCTGCTACGGGTTTTGCAGATACTGCTTTCTGTCTATCACGAACGGCCCGTGCAACATCATCCCATAATAATGGGAAATGTAAGGGGTTTATCCTGAAGGGTACGTCACCGTCTACCAAAAAATGCAAATAATTGTAATCGCGGTGGACTGGAATTTCTGTACAGCCGCTTAAAAATGCATTCAAGTGGTTATGCGGTATAATGATTTCTTCTTTGTGCACTATAAAATCCTGAATGGCCTCAGGAGATGCTTCAGCAAGAAGGCGCTTCAGCTCTTGCCTGTTTTTAGAGGATGCTTCTTCTATCGTTTCATTAAACTGCACGATTTCTTCTGAAGCCGAAATATGCTTACCTTTGATCTTATTAAAATAATGTACGGCATCAAGGTCCAACATGAGCACGCCATTTTCTAATAAAATGTCTGCTGGAATTTCAATGCGAATAATTCTTCCTTCCTCTTGAAGTGTCCTTGCTTCAAAAGCACCTGCAAATGTGCCACTTGTGGCTGTCCTACCTTTATGTAGGATTTCATCATATCGCCAGTCAAAAGAAGGGTGCTCTTCTGTTCTTCTTTTGAGGTCCTCTTCTGGAACACGCTCAAATCCTCGTCTCTTCATTCTTCCGAACACTTTTTCTGATACCCCTCTATAAACGGCTACTGAGGGGCCGGTATACTCTTCCACATCTCTGTTCAACTGATAATCACGCCCCAGATTTTCCTGGGAAGATGCTCCTTTTGCGAATTTTATCTTTTCAGTTGGAACATCTATTCCATACGACATCTTTCCCTGGGTCTCTTTCTGGGAACGCTCCCCCTGCTGTTCAGCGAAGCTGGAAGCGTACGTGTCTCGCGTATCTTCTCCAAGCAGGGCTTCAATGGTGTCTGCGGCTGTATTAAACAATTTGCAGAAGGCCGGATGGAAATTAGGGTTCTGCATTTTGACATCGTGCAGGCCTTTCAAGTAAGGATAAAGCCCACGCCATATGTTAATACCTTTATTGCTGTTGTATTCGCCAAGCCATGTTATGTCGAATATCCCTTCGGGTATCTCGAACTCTGCAGCCTCTTGCTCTATTCGCTTTTTGAAGTCCTGCCATGCTTCGCTTGCTTTCTTATGTGCGGGCTGTCCGCTTTCTTCTTTTAGATATTCCATGAGCGTAAAGCTTAAAAGCTGGGTGTTCTTGATTATCCTCTCTATACCTTTATCGCCTTCCATCAGCTTTTTGGTGGATATCCTAAATGTCTGAGAGGCACTAGTGTCATAATGGGGAATTAAAAGCCCTAAATAGTCTGTGCGCTCTCCAGTAGCCTTGGAAGCGGCTGCGCCGTTTCTTATGTCAGAAAAAAAGCCTCCGCCTGATATAAGGATGCTTGCCTCATCTCCCATAAGCGTAGTAAGCTTTTCCGGATAAGGAACCTCGTAGGGCCTGGAGGCAAGTATTGCGAAAGATATATATTTGGCTTGGTCGGTGAGGTTGCCTTCAAAGGTAAGCTGGACCTCTATATCGTACCTCTGTCTGTCTAAAAGTCCATAGTCAAACAAATAGAACAGTGTTTCTGAAAGTACTTCGTGCGAGAAGCTGGGAGGCAGCAGGATTTCCAATTCTATATTTTCCATACCTTCAAGCAGTGTGGCTCTCCTTGCAGTAATACCTAACATGCTGAATATAATTAAGGCTTCCTGCTGGAACTTATTGATTACATCTTCATCATAGACCTGAGCATTGTCCTTCCTGTAAAGATGTATCTTGGCGCCAATTGTAGGCAGCTGCCTGCAGGATGACTCTAGGTTGCTGTAATAAACCACCTGGTTCCTCAGGTATTTTTGTTGTATCCCACGGCTTCCTATTAGGCCTGCCTCTTTTGCCTTTAACGCAATCAAGGCAGCTGCTAACTCAGAGATTGGTTTAGACATCTGTTTACTTAATATTGCCACATTTCCTTCCAGGTCGCATATATCTAAGCTCTTGACCAGTCCGGCTGATAATGGGTGTAGTGCTTGCTGGATTGCCTGGATATATATGGACTTTTTCTCTTCACTGCAGGCCCTAAGCAGGGCAGAAAATGCCTGAATGGCAATGTTAAAGTCGTTTTCTTCCCTTTCCCTTAACATTTCAAGTAAAGGTTTTACTATGGCTGCTGAAGTCAAAAATTCCTCTGCAGGGCCTTCTAGCTCAAGATACCTGCTGAACTCATCCTCTAGAAAAGGAATCTTCATGCGTGTCCATGACAGGTATCTTTCATAATGTCTGTCCATAATCTCGCATTCTCTGACTAATTCAGTATATATTGGTGACAGGGCAGTTATTGCGACCTGGCGGACAGCCGGATTAGGGTCCTTTAACTTTGCCTCTAAGACAGACAGGGGCATCTTGCCTTTTCTGACTAATTCAATGTATATTGATGACAGGGCAGTTATTGCGGCCTGGCAGATA
>CAZCCH010000004.1:0-89832 GCA_964497315.1 uncultured Planctomycetia bacterium | reverse complement strand
AGTACATTGTTGCTAAAATTACGTTCGCTGTCAAGTGAACATTATACGAGGAGATGTCTTTATGAAAAATATTATTTTTGTTATCGTTTTTATCTGTCCACCATTTCTTAAGAAATGTATTTTAAGATGGTTCTGCAGGGCTACAATAGGCAAGGGTGTGCGCCTCGGTTGGTTTTCATCGGTTGTAGCAGGGCGCGTAGAGATAGGAGATCATAGTGAAATCCGTTCATTTACACTTATGATATGCGATGGGACCTTCAAATTGGGCGCATATTCGACAATCAGCAATTTTACATTGCTTTTCGGATCCTCAGATTTGATAATGGGTAAACATTCACGTATTGGTTCATGTTGTTTAATAAATGTGGACGAGCGGCTTAAAATAGGGGATTGTTCGACAGTAGGCCACAGGTCCATGATTTTCACCCATGGTGCATTTTTACCGTACACAGAGGGCTACTGGGTAAAATATGAAGAAGTGACAATAGGCAATTATGTGTGGATTGGCGCCGGAGGGTTTGTTCATCCGGGCGTTAAAATAGGGGATAATGTATTTATAAATTCGAAATCTGTCGTGAAAGAGGATATCCCCTCCGGCCGGATCATAGAAGGATTTCCCGCTAAACAGGTAGGTTCCATAGAAATGCTCAAGCGCCCTATGACGCCAGGGCGTCTGGATATTGTGTGCTGGCAGATGTTGAAATATTTTACCGAGGTGATATTGCGGAGAAAGTGGCGCTTAGAGTTCAGCAGCGATAATACAAACCGTGTGGATTTCGATTGCGGACTTCATAAATATTCCATATTGTTCATTCCTTCTGACGGGCAGCATCCCGCAATCAGCGGGATTGACAGAAGTAGGCGTATCATCTTTATGTCGAATCGCAACGGCTGGGCTGCGACTCCGGAGATTAAGAAACCAATGGTTATCGATATGGTCTTAATGCAGATACAGCCGTGCAGGGATAAGGTATATAACCAATTACATCATTTTATGAAAAGATACTATGGGGTGAATTTTGAATATAGGGATTAATGGTCTTTCAAAAAAAAGAGGAGCTGCTATGGCAGATAAGGAGAAGATACTTCAGGTAGTATTCAGTGCAATCGATGAAATCAATCAGAATGCATGCAAAGAGGATCCTCTGGAAAAATCTACAGATATGGTTTTATTCGGCAGTTCGGGCAAGATAGATTCACTGGCCTTTATGACCTTTATTATATCTGTGGAAGAGAAGATTGAAAAGGTGTTTAATCTTCCGATAATTTTAACGAGCGAGGGAGCTTTGTCGCAGGAAGATAATCCTTTCGAGACCGTAGGGGAACTTGTCGATTACATTGATGTATGTCTGAGGAAAAGAGGCCGCTGAAAAAATCAGGTTATGCAGGTAATTTATTTGGGAGGCATTTGATGCCTTAAGATTTAGATTTAGTGAGGATAAAATTGAGGATTTTATTTATAACTCCATATCCGACTGAAGGGGCAAGCAATAGGTTGCGTATAGAGCAATTTTTACCTTTTTTAAAAAAAGAGGGGATGGATTATAGGATTAGTCCTTTTATGTCAAAGAAGTTTTATTCAATCATTTATCACAAAGGACGCATAGCTAGAAAAATCCTTTTTTTTATCCTGGCCTCATTTAGAAGGCTCTTTGATATATTTAGGGCGTTTTTCTATGATGTTATATTTGTGCATAGGGAGGCCTATCCGTTGGGACCACCCTTAATAGAGTGGATTTTTTCCAAAACGCACAATGGTTTTGTTTATGATTTTGATGATGCCATATTTTTGCCCAACTCAAGCATTGAAAGTGGTCTTTTTAGATTTTTAAAATATCCAAAAAAGATAGAAGCCATAATAAGACTAGCTAGAATTGTTATAGCAGGAAATTCCTATTTGTTAGAATATACAAAGAAAATAAATTCTTCAGTAGCGCTCATACCTACTTGCATAGATACTGAAACCTTCAAACCGAGTGCAGAGGGTAAACAGGGGCCAAACATAACGATTGGTTGGATAGGCAGCAGCACAACCCAGCACTATCTGAAACGACTTTACCCCATTCTGGAAGGTCTATCAAGAGACCACAGTTTCAGGGTGAGGATAATAGGTGCAGGTAGATCTATTTTGATACCAGGGGTGGATGTGGAAAATCTAGATTGGTCACTAAAGACAGAACTTGAATCCTTAAAGAGGATAACAATAGGCGTCTATCCACTGGATAAAAATGAGTGGTCAGAAGGCAAATCTGGATTCAAGGCGATACAGTTTATGTCGCTGGGGATACCTGTTGTGGCATCGCCTGTTGGTGCGAACAAAATGATTATAAAAGAGGGTTTTAATGGGTTTTTCGCTGCCAGCGAAGGAGAATGGAAAGAGAAACTGTCTTTACTTATGAAAGATCAGTCAATACGGCAGAAGATCGGCACAGCTGGCAGAGAGACAGTTGAGCAGAGGTATTCTGTTAAGAGCTACGTGCCAAAATTTTTAGAAGTTTTAAAAAATAATACAGGAGAGAATAATTCGTGAAGAAAAAAACATATTTTGTACATCCTTCAAGCCATATTGCAAAAGGGGCCAAGATTGGCGAGGGAACTAGAATATGGTATTTCTGCCATATAATGAAAGATGCCCAGATAGGCAAGAATTGCAATATAGGACAGAATGTTTTTATAGGCAGTAAGGCAAAGGTGGGCAATTTTGTAAAAATTCAAAATGGAGTTTCTATATATGATAGGGTAATTCTAGAAGACTATGTTTTCTGTGGGCCATCTGCTGTATTTACTAATGTCATAAACCCAAGGAGCCACATTGAAAGGAAGGCAGAATATAAAAAGACATTGGTAAAAAAAGGCGCAACCATAGGTGCCAATGCCACTATTGTATGCGGACACACAATAGGAGAATATGCCTTTATAGGAGCCGGAGCAGTTGTTACTAAAGATGTACCTAGCTATGCCCTTGTGTACGGAAATCCTGCTAAAGTAGCAGGTTGGATGTGTAAGTGCGCGGTGAAGTTAAATCTTAAAAATAATAAAGCAACATGCAAGCATTGCAATGAAAGATATATTTTGCATAAGGGGAATTTGAAGTGCGAAAAGGAAACAAAACCAAAAAAAAGGTAAAAATTCTGACGGTTGTAGGAGCAAGGCCACAATTTGTCAAGGCCGTTACAGTTTCACGTGCCATGAAAGACAAGTTTAAAGAAGTTATTGTGCATACCGGCCAACATTATGATGCTGAAATGTCAGATGGTTTTTTTAAAGATCTTAATATACCAAAACCGAAATATAATCTTAAGGTAGGATCACGCGCTCCTTCCAAGCAGATAGCTTTTATGCTTGAGGGAATAGAAGATGTACTTTTAAAAGAGAAGCCAGGAGTTGTTTTGGTATATGGCGATACTAATTCTACCTTGGCAGGTGCCTTAGCTGCATCAAAACAAAAGATTCCCGTTGTTCACATTGAGGCAGGTTTAAGGAGCTTTAATCGCAATATGCCTGAAGAGGTAAATAGGCTTGTTGTAGACCATATAGCTAATTTGCTTTTTTGCCCTACAAAAACAGCTGTTTGTAATCTTAAACTTGAAGGGATAAGGAAAAATGTTTTTTTAGTAGGAGATGTAATGTATGATAGCCTTCTTTACCATCTTCCTGTTGCCGAGAGAAAATCCAAGGTGCTTCTTCAATTAAAGGTCGAACCGCAGAGTTATTGCCTGCTTACTATACACAGAGCTGAAAACACTACAGACCTGGAGCGCTTAAAGGAAATGTTGCATGCGCTAGATGACTTTAAAATGCCTGTAATTTTCCCTGTTCACCCCAGGACCAGAAAATTTTTCAATAATACTGTTAGGCCAAAACGCAACCTGTTGTTGATACCTCCGCTACCGTATTTAGATATGCTTACATTGGAAAAGAACGCAAGGGCAATCTTTACAGATTCCGGAGGCATGCAAAAAGAGGCATACATCATGGAAGTACCCTGTGTAACTTTAAGGCAAGAGACCGAATGGACAGAGACAATAAAAAAAGGCGCCAATGAGATATTAACTAAGCGAAGACGGGATATTAGCCTGGTATGCAACAGAGCCATTAGGCGAAAAGTGAAGTTTGAGGAGGGAACATACGGTTTGGGTGACGCGGCAGAGAGGATAGTAGATATTTTAAAGCAACATATTTTAGAAGTATAACAGAGCAAATTAAGGGTAATATGTTTTTTAAAAACTTTCTAAATACATTTGCGACAAAACTTTTTGTGACCATAGTTGGCGTTGTGAGTACAATTATCATAGCTCGTGTACTTGGCGTTGAGAGTCAGGGTATATTCGCTTTGGTTGTAGCAACTTCCAGCGTTATGGTGCTTTTTTGCGGTTTGGGAGTTCAGGTCTCAAACGTTTATTGGGCCAGCAAAGACAAGAAAGGATTAAATGCTATTTTTTCAAATTCACTCCTTTTTGTATTTATAGTAGGTATTTTTAATATAGGTCTGTATTATTTTATTAAAAATTTAGATTTCATCAGTTTTTTACCAGCACCTTTTTTGCTAATTTCTTTCATTGCCGTGCCATTTATTTTGCTGCAACAGTGCAATCATTCAATTTTGCTGGGAAGGCAGGCTATCAAAGCTTACAATACGTTATCTGTCGCGAGAGTAGGGATACTGTTATTATCCAACCTACTATTGGTTTGGTTATTGAAGTTAGGTATAAAAATAGCTATGCTAGGTTGGTTTGTATCTATCATAATAGTAGCTTCTTATTCTATATATCTGGTAGCGGTTATGGTAGATAAGTTTAAAATAGCCCTGGACCCAGCAAGATTTCGTAATTGCCTAAGGGTGGGATTGAAGGCATTTATAGGTGGAGTGGTGAGCTTTTTGCTTTTACGATCCGATATGTATTTAATAGGTTATTTTCATGATGTTAAAAATGTTGGTTTCTATTCGGTAGCTGTATTAACCGTTGAGCTTATGTTGCTAGCCCCGCAGGCTGCCGGGGAACTTCTTTTTCCAAAGGCCTCAGCCAAAGAAAAATATAGTTCAATTTTGGCAGCTAAGATTAATAGGATGGCTATATTTTTCACATTCTTTTTAAGTATTGGAATAGTCATTTTTGGAAAATCCCTTATAATGTTATTTTTCGGAAATGAATTTGCAAAATCGTACCTTGCCATACTGTTTCTTATCCCGGGTATATTTGCAATAAATTCTGGTTCGACGCTAGGATATTTTATTGCTGGTGATAGGGGGTATTCGTTGGTGCAAATAGCCGCTATTTCATTTGCCTTAGTTGTTAATATTTCTTTAAACATTATTTTGATTCCTAGATATGGTATTGCAGGCGCAGCATTTGCCACCTCGATCGCTTACATATTATTCATTTCTATATACTGCATTTATTTTTCTAAATTAACAAGAATAAGACTTAAAGATTTCCTCATACCTCGCCTGAAAGATTTTAACCTTAGAACTAGAACCGAATACGCTTAAAAAGGCATAAAAGATGAATAGCATTATTAAAAAGATAAACTTGAAGGTAAAAAATAAAGCGCAGAAACTGATGTATTTGCTTAACCCTGAAGCCAGCTTTTGCCCATCTACAATTATAGTGTTTGTTAATGACAGATGCCAACTGGCTTGCAAGATGTGTGATTTGAATTTTAAACATGATTCTTTTGCTAATAAGGTTATAAAAGGCAAAGGGATGATGTCATTGGACCTATTTAAGAAGCTTATTGATTCAGTTGAATCATTTAAGCCGAATATACTCTTTATTGGCACTGAACCATTGCTATGCCCTGATATAGTAGAGATGGTTAGGTGTGCCCACACCAAAAATCTGACATGCACTATTACAACAGATGGACTAGCACTGAAAGAAAAGGCCGCCTCACTTATTGATGCAGGAATTAGCCAAATTACGATATCATTTGATTCCGCCGACCAAGAATTGCATAACTTTATACGTAGCGATAATACTGCTTTTCAAAAAACCCTAGAGGGACTTGAAGTAGCTTGCCAAGCCAGGAAAGATTCAACAAGCCATAGACCGCGAATAGGCGTGCACAGCATAATAAATAACCATAACTGTCTATACATTAAGGAATTTGCTTCTTTTTTCAGTCAATTCGAGATTGACTACGTTAATTTTGACCACTTTTCATTTGTGACTCAAGAGTTATCAGATATGCATAACAGGCTATCAAAAGATTTCCCTGTTACTCCCAGCAGTGTTTTTGAATGCGACCCTAAGAAGGTAGATGTTGACAAACTGCTCGAATCGTTAAAATGCGTAGGAGAAAATTCATTTAGAATGCCAGTAACTTTTTTTCCTAAAATGGATAATAGGCAACTTCAAAGGTATTATCAAAACCCAGAACAAAAAATTGAAGGATATTCACCATGTTACTACCCATGGAAGTTTGCCCAGGTTTTACCCAATGGAGATGTGATTTTAAATTTTAGATGTTTTCACAATGCAGTCTTAGGCAATATCGCAGAGAAAGACTTTAAAGACATCTGGTGCGGCAGGCAATTCAGGCAGGTCAGGAGATTTATCAAGGCAAATGGCTTGTTACCGGCCTGCCACAGATGTTTTGGACTTTTTAGCTCCCATTATTAGAATGAATGAGGTTTGGATGGAATTATTTAAAACATTAACAAGCAAAGAGCTGGCTGGAAAGGTTAACAGTAGGCTCCGAAAGAGGGCCAGATACCTTGTAAACAACTTTTTTTACTGGGTTGTGCCTCAATATGCCCTTATGCCATCAACTATTGCGGTAGTAGTAAACAGTAGCTGTAATTTAAAGTGTAAGATGTGTGATCTCGGTTCTCAGCAGGAAGACGCATTTGAATACAGAAACCTGATGGACAAAGGGGAGATGGGCATTGATACATTTAAAAAGTTTATAGATTCGGTAGCGTGGTTCAAGCCGGAGGTCTTCTTTATCTGTACAGAGCCTTCTATATACTGCCACCTTTTAGAGGCTGTTGAATATGCGCACAAAAAGGGGATCAGGGTCCAGATGACAACCAATGGCGTCTTGCTAAAAAGTCTTGCCAGACCCCTTATAGAAGCCGGCCTAGACCAAATAAATATTTCCATCGATGCCGATACTGCAGAGCTGCACGATCTTATCCGCGGAGTCCCCGGGACATTTAAAGCTGTTAACGAAGGAATTGATGAGATAATCCACATAAAGAAAGATACAGATAGCAAGCACCCCATGATCGGAATAACTGCAGCCATAACAAATTATAACTTTTCCAAACTTGAAAATATTGCTGCGACCTTTTCACAGAAGGATATAGATTTTGTAATTTTTACCCACTATTCATTTATTACTAAACAGATGTGTGAATCGCACAATGCAAAATTTGACGACATCCCCATTACAGAAGCCCATGTTTATGAAGCTGACCCTGATTTGATAGACCCCGAAGTCTTAAAAAAACAGGTTGAAGAAATTAAAAGAAAATACGTTAATAACGGCAAACTTATTACTTTTGTTCCAAACCTGGAAGGCGATGACCTCATCACCTATTATAAAAAGCACCTAGAGCCGGTAAGCCATTTTAACCGCTGTTATTATCCGTGGAAATACTGTTGGCTATTACCCAATGGCGATGTGACGCCAGGCTTTAAGTGTTTCGGCTTAAAAATGGGCAATGTAAATGAAAAAGATTTCAAAGATATATGGTTAGGCAAGCCGTATAAAGAATTTAGAAAGCGCCTTAGGAAAAACAAACTATTTCCAGCTGGTTACAGATGCACAAACTTATTTAGCTCATATCATGCGTAAACTCATTAATATCAATTACGGTAAGCTTTATTCCAAAGCTAGGTACGAATTAAATAAAAGAGTGTTTTACTATCTTGGTAACGGGCGCGCTTTATCCCCATCAGTATTATTCATAGCCGTTAATACCACTTGCAATTTAAGATGCGAGATGTGCGATGCGGCTAAGAATTTGCCAAGTTCTACCTTTACAAAAAACGCCGGAACCGTAAGCGAAAACGCAATTCTTTCATTTGATAACTTTAAGAATATAGTTGATAACGTGAAATTTTTCCAACCTTCAATCTCTTTGACTTCTCGTGAACCTCTCTTGCACCCTGATATAGCCAGAATTGTCGGTTATGTAAAAGAGAATGTGTTGCATTGCAGCCTGACGACAAATGGGGTGTTTTTGGTCAGGCATGCAGAGTCACTTGTAAAATTAAAGCTTGACGATATTTTTATTTCACTAGATGGCACAAAGGCCGTGCATGAGAAAATTCGCGGAAAAATAGGGATATATGAACAAATCCTAGATGGCATTGAAAGAATAAAGCACTTTAAAAAACAATACGGCATTCGAAGTCCTAAAATGCACATAATATATACGATTTCAAACTCAAATTTTCATAATTTAGTAGAAACAGTAGAAGCTATAAAGGAAAAAGGGTTATCTTCAATTACTTTTTCGCATTTAAACTTTATAACTGAGGAGGTTGCACAGAAACATAACTTAAAGCACCCTGATATTACTGTTTCTAAGAGTGGTATTAATGGTCAAGATTTGGACAGAATTGATATCCCCGTACTTTTACAGCAGTTAAAAGATGCTAAGAAACTGGGGAGGGCCTCAGGAATTAGGATTTATACTAAGATACTTAGTAGAGATCTTTTAGGTACTTATTATTGCGATCCGGAAAAAGTTCTATATGATGGCAGTAGGTGTCAGTCTCCTTGGGTTATGGCGCAGATTACAGCAAGAGGTGAAGTAATCCCTAGAATGCGTTGCTTTAATGTTGTTTTTGGAAATATCCATAAGTCAAGCTTTAGATTTATATGGAATAATAGCAATTTCCGTGATTTTAGGAAAAAGTTAAAAAGAAATGGAGTATACCCGGCGTGCTTAAGATGCTCAGAAATTACCTAAATTTAGATTTTCCCTTACATGTGTCAGATGCATCAGGAGACATAAATTATTATGTTGACTTTACAGGCATGGATGTTGCAGATTATTTTCACCTGACTTTCGATGAAGATAAAATTCCTTTAAGAAAATACAAATCTCCTATTGGAGTCCAGCGAAACTATTTATTTGTTGCTATATGGGGAATATTTTGCTTGCAGAGCTATTTGAAAAATAAGTCAGAAAAATGGCTTAGAAAAACCTATAAGCAAGCAGATTGGCTTATAAAAAATGTTTCGAGAGATAATAAGAGGGGTTGTTTTTGGGCTCATGACTATCCTTGGGTGGAAGACGGAATTTTACTTACGCCTCCTTGGATATCAGCTATGGGTCATGGCATGGCGTTAAGTTTATTGAGTAGGGTTTATAGACTTAAAAATGATGAAAGATATATTGAGGATTTTGAGAATATCTTAAATTTATTTGAGACAGAAGTAAGAGATGGTGGCGTGAAGTCTAAAAGAGAAGGACTTGTATTTTATGAAGAATATCATGGCACCAATGATTCAGTACGCATATTAGACGGTTTTTTGGTCGCTCTATTGGGTTTATACGATGCATTTAAATACACAAATTCCAGCCGAGCAAAAATTTTGTTTGATGAAGGCATTAATACCCTAACCAGGCAGATATCTATTTGGAATTTTAATAACTTGTGGAGTTGGTATTATCCTGGAAAAAAATTGTCGGATAGAATGTATAATAAATTTAATTTTTGCCTATTGTTATCCCTTTACGATATCACAAGAGAGGAAGCCTTTAAGGGTGCTGCAGATAGATGGTCTCCGCATGATAAAACTATGAGAGAGAAGATGTCTATTTATAGGATGTGGTTTTTTTGGAGGTTAAAACAGTCATTGCAGTTTGATCTAATTAATAATCGAGAGAAATCATTATGCTGACATACTATGACTTGCCTCGCGATGGGAAAAGCGCTGCAGAGATAGGTGATCATGAGGTAAGCAGGTTAAATGCTATTAACCTTACTATACCGGATGATGTGAAAACCGTACTTGATGTTGGGTGCGGTGACGGTATCATATGTAATCCATTAGCAAAACGATTTGATGTTGTCGCTATCGATTTTAGCATAGAGGCATTGATACATGTACAAGCAAAGAAATTACAGGCTGCCGCAGAGAATCTCCCGTTCAAGAAGGGCACATTTGATTTAATTTTACTGAGCGATATCCTAGAACATTTAAGCGATGAGCTTTTATCCAGGGTCATAAGTCAGGTGCAGGCACTAAGTAGCAAATATATACTTATTAATGTACCCAACAACGAGGATATAACCTTAAACACCACAAAGTGTCCCGGATGTGGTGAGGTATTTCATTTAAACTGGCACGCAAGGAGTTTTACCAAGGATAGTATATTGGAAATTTTTCCAAATTTTGAACTTTTGGATTTCAAGTACTGCGAACCACCACGTTTTAAATTGCATGATCTGACAATGCGTCTGAAACAGATTGTTTTCAATAGATCAGAGAGAAGGCCAATGCGCACGATATGCCCATTTTGTGGATATAACCTTTTTATTTCCGCAAATAAAATCCCAAGTTCTTTTAATTCATTATTTAGGCAGGATTTTTCAGAGATGGTGCTATTATTTAGGAAGGTGAGATGAATATTGTTTTATTCTTTGGCGTTGAATGGGCCAGATATTTAATCGATCCCATCGTGACTTCAGGACATAATGTAAAGGGCATAACATTTCTCATTCCTAAAAGTTATGCTGTACGTTTCAAGATTAGTGTGATTCGCAAAACCTTATTCCGAATTTCTTTATTTCTAAAACTACGCTTTAATTTTAGAAGTAATAAGTTGTATGCAGCTGTGACCCGTTTTAAAGTTCCTATAATTATTACTGAGTCCACTAATAGTCCTTCATTTCGCCACTTACTGGAAAGGAAGCATGTGAATTTAATTTTAGTTGCAGGCTGGGAAGAAAGATTATCAAGCACCCTGATAAACTTTCCGCGTTATGGATGCATAAATTGCCACCCGTCATTACTACCGAAATTCAGGGGTCCCAACCCCTTTTATTGGATCATAATTAACGATGAGCAAGAAACAGGTTTTACATTCCATTATATAGATCTTGGCATAGATACAGGTGACATTATATTGAAAGATAAGGTTAGTATAGATATTAATGATACAGCAGGCAGCCTCGCAGAGAAATGTGCCAAATTAGCAGGTAGGAACGTACGCTCAGTTTTAAATTCTATTGCCAATGGTAGTGTTAAACGGATAGCGCAGGGCAAGGACAGGGAGTCATATTATAAAAATGTCGAAGACCAATTTCTTGACTTGAATAAATCCGCTGCAGATATTTGCAGATGTTTCAGGGCATCAACACCGTTTGTTAAAACCTATATTATCTCGAATAACAGAAAAATACTGGTCGGAGAACCCAGGATAATAAAACGTGATTTGGGTAAAAAGGAATCAGAGATAGGCGACATAATATCGATGAAGAAGAATAGATTGTTGGTTGGATGCCAAGATCATAACTTGCTTTTTGAGAGCTATAAGGTCCTATGAATTCTAATAAATATATAGTAAAAGAATTGCAAAGTAAAGACTTAGACAGATGGGAAGACTTTATTAAACAACATTCGAAAAGCCCAATATTTTACTCATCTTTATGGAATGATTCATTTGCTCATGCGACAAATCAAAATCTCAAGATTGTGTGTTGTTATTCAGGAGAGAGAATTGTAGGGGGATGTTGCTTAAGAGTAAGGCAATCTCTGGAAGGCAGAATAGCAGAAGTTCCTTTTCTTACGCCATATAATGGCCTGATTGTGGAGCTGAAAGCACTAAAGTATAACTATAAGTCTGAAAACGATGTCAAAGACATATCGAATGGCATTATTGATTACCTGGAAGACAACTTTGATTATGTAACTATTATTAATTCTCCAGGATTTTTGGACATAAGGCCATTTATATGGAGGAGGTGGTCTACCGCGGTCCGATATACTTACTACAGAAACAAAAACGACGAAATACCTCTCAGCAGAGACATCGAAAGACGAGCTGCTTATGCCCATGATAATGGGGTATTTATTGAAGACAGCAAAGATATAAAAGAGTTTTATATTTTATGGAAGCAAATGTTTAGCAAGAAAAAAATATGCATAAATCTTGACGAAGATAAATTTTTAGATTTTTTTAAAGATCTTTTTGCTAAATCATCCATCAAGCTGCTTTTAGCAAAAACAAGAGATAATAGAGTTATTTCCGGAGCAATTCTTTTAATAGATGATGACAGGCTTTTTTATTGGATGGCTGCTTCCAATCCACAACTGTTAAATACTGGAGGCAACCAGCTTATAGTAAAGGAAATTTTGGAAAAAATAACCCCGCATTATTCAATTACAGACTTCGTGGGCGCAGATATAGAGACCATAGCAGATTACAAAAGTACGTTTGGAGTCAGGCTTATCCCGCATTACCAGATAAGCAAAGCTATGAGCTTAAGATCTAAAGGAGTACAGTCATTGAAGAGGGTATATAGAAAATTTATGTATAAGGACGCATGAAGACTATAAACGTAAAAATTAACCCAGAGTTATCATTTGCAAAAGAGGCAAGATATATTTTCCAAACCTACGGTTATGTTCTGGGTATTTGTTTTAAAATTGTAAGAGACGATGAAAAGGCTCACCTGTGTTATGGCTACAAAGCCAAAGAGAAGTCTATCGGAATTCCATCGGACAATTATCAAAAATGGCTAGAGAATCAACCTTCCCTAGATTGGCGAGATGGAATACCTGTAATGTACGTAGAAAAGCCCAAACGAGACTCGCTTTATTTTTATGAAGATGAGGCAATCAATCTGACATTTGATATCATTGCAGCTAGTTTTTATTTATTATCTCGCGAGGAAGAAAGGTTAGACAAAAGGCGCGATACCTGGGGGTGTTTTTCTGGAAATTATACAATTTTAAAAAAATTAGGAGTTTTGGATTTTCCAGTAGTCAATAGTTACGCGTTTCTTCTCAAGCAGCTTTTAGATAAATTGTTTCCTGCGGAGTTTGATTATACAGCTTTAAATAAAGATAATAAGAAATTCTCAGTTTGCCTTATACATGATGTGGATCAGCCATTTAAGGGAGATATTTACTCAGGCCTTAATATGCTCAAGCGTTATGCACACAAGTTTAAAGGAATAAAGCAGGCTACCAAGCATATAATCTGGGGTTTCATATACAAAGCTTTTAAGTTGAAAGACCCATATTGTAATTTTCAGGATTATATTAAACTTGAGGGGAAATACGGATTTAAGTCTATTTTTAATTTTGCATCCTTAATTGACCAGGGCAATATTCTTTATGATCCAACATATTCGATATATAATTCAAGAATTATTAAGATAATGGAATTAATAAAGGCACGTGGATGGGAAATAGGTCTGCACGGAAGCTACGAGAGCTATCTTGATAAGGATAAATTGTCCGAAGAAAAGAATATGCTTGAAAGAGTGATCAAGAATAAAGTAGGAGGTATTTGTCAGCATTATCTCAGGTTGGACTATCAAAAAACTTGGGATGTCCAACGCGAGAGCGGTATTGAATATGATATGTCTTTAGGCTATAATGAGGCCCTTGGTTTCCGTGCTGGAGCGGCCTTCCCATTTTTTCCTTATAACCGGACATTAAAAAGAGCGCATATGATTCTGGAGCTACCACTTGTGATAATGGATAGCGCGTTATTTATGGAATTAAATTTTGGAGTCGAAGAAGCCACAAGAAAATGTATACAGATTTTAGAGAAGATTAAAGAGTTTAACGGCTTTGCGTGCATACTGTGGCATTTAAGGGTTTGGGATACTAAGGCATATCCCGGGTGGATTGAAGTCTATAAAAACATACTGGAGTATTTATCAAAAGAGAATGCCTGGGTAGCCTTGCCGAATGAGATTGCCGGTTGGTGGAAGGATAGAGTCAAACATTATGGATATTCCCTGTTGCATTAAGCCAGAAATCATAGGTAGTCCTTAAGAAACGCGCAGGCGTTAGTCTAATTAAAGAATTCGGTTTTTGCTGGAATATGTAAAAGGTTTAAATGTAATTCAAAATGAAGAAAAAAAACTTGCTAAAAAACAGAGTGAAAGAATTCTGGAATAAAAATCCCTGTTCTTTTGATCGAATCGAGCTTAAAGAAGGCACGCATGAATTTTTCCTTACGCATGATAAACTTATTGAGAGGTTATATCCTTATTCATCCATACTGCAGTATGGTAGCTGTTTCGATAAAAGAGTTCTGGAGGTAGGTTGTGGCATGGGGAGCCACTCATTAAAAATGGCTAGTTACGCACAGGAATTTTACGCGCTTGATTTTAATTTTAGATCAACCTCTATTACAAAAAAACGATTTGAAACCTTTGGCAAAAAAGCAAGGGTTATGCAGGCCGATGCAGAAAATCTTCCTTACGGAAATAATACCTTTGACAGGATCTATTCACTCGGGGTTATTCACCATACCGTAGATACTCAGAAGGCGGCAGATGAAATTTACAGGGTTTTAAAAAAAGGAGGCGACGCCATCCTGATGCTTTATTACAAAAATTCAATTTTTTATTACTGGGATGTTTTGGTAAGACTACGGCTCAAATACCTCTTAATTAAATTGCTGCCTAACGCAACGATAGATTTAATTGCCAGATTAAAGCCTTCCGTAAAAGATATTAAAAAAGATGTTAGCGTGTTTTCTTGGCAAGATCTTACGCAATATGCAATAAGGGTTAGCGATGGCAGGGCAAACCCTGTAACAAAGGTCTATACAAAACAGGCAGCAAGTGAACTAGTAAGAAATTTTTCGAAGATTGATTTTGATATAAGGGGGAGTCACGAACGTTTTTTAGATCGCATGAGATGGTTTGAAAAAAGATTTGGGTTTTTCCTCTATATTTTTCTGGAGAAATAAACATATGTGCGGCATAACCGGAATCTATAACCGAAATGGAAAGAATGTCGATGAGCTGTCTTTAAAAAGAATGACAGCAATGCTTTCACACAGAGGCCCTGACAATGAAGGGTTTTATAAAGACAGAGATATAGGACTGGGACATCGTAGGCTGAGCATTATAGATTTATCTGAATCGGCTAAGCAGCCGATGAGCAACGAGAATGGGTCTGTGTGGTTAGTATTTAATGGATGTATTTATAATTATATTGAACTGCAGAGTTTTCTTAAAAGTAAGGGGCATATATTTAAGACAAAGACAGATGCAGAAGTAATCCTGCATGCTTATGAAGAATTTGGAGTGGATTGCTTACAGCGTTTTAACGGTATGTTCGCAATCGCAATTTGGGACTGCAAACAAAAATCATTATTTTTAGCAAGAGACAGAATTGGCATAAAACCGCTATATTATTCCATAGGCCCTGACAAAATTTTATTTGCTTCCGAGATAAAGTCAATTTTGGAATATGATAATTTTAAGAAAACTCCAGAGCTAGATGCAATTTATGATTATCTTTCATTTCAGTTTTCACTTGGCGATGCTACATTCTTTAAAGGCATAAAAAAGCTAAAACCCGCACATTATCTCGTAATTACCAAAGATAATGTTAAAAGCGCTCGTTATTGGGATATTAAATTTAATTATGAGAATAGACTTGAAGAAGATTATGCGATTCAATTAAAGGATTTATTATATGATTCTGTAAGATTAAGGTTAAGGTCTGACGTATCTGTTGGTCTCTCATTAAGCGGAGGTATAGACTCAAGTATTGTTGGGATGATTGCGACGAGAGAATCCCCCAAGTCTATCACAAGTTTTAACGGAAGATTTACAGAGGATCCCCAATATGACGAATCTCATTATGCAAGACTTTTAGCTAAAGAGACTAATATTAAATATAACGAAGTTATTCCATCCACAGAGGATTTTTCACGTATTTTCTCAGATCTAATTTGGCATCTTGATGAACCGGCAGGCGGCCCCGGCATGTACGCACAGCATTTTATTGCAAAAGAGGCATCAAGGGCGCATGTTAAAGTTTTGCTTGGCGGTGAAGGAGGAGATGAACTTTTTGGAGGTTACCATAGATACATTAGGACATATTCAGAGGAGATATTTATAAGGTCGTTAAAGAAGAGAAAGGCGGTGTTATCTGCAGCAAAGAGCATTTTTTCAAAAGTTACAATTAAAGAATTATTGACGTTTCTGGCTACAAGGTCTGGTTGTGATTTAGGTAGAAGATACTACTATTTAATGAACACGATGAACAGACAAAAACATTTTTATATGAAAGATTTTATAAGGAATAGACAAAAGAGCCAAATCGAAAGATTTTTGCAAATTTTTAATAAAGGTCATAGAGCCGGGATTTTGGATAAAATGCTATATTTTGATTTCAAGGTTTATTTACCTGCGTTATTACACGTAGATGATAGAATTAGCATGGTTTCATCGGTTGAGGCAAGATCTCCGTTATTGGATTACAGAATTGCTGAGCTGGCTTTTTCTATACCAGAGGAGATAAAAATTGGAAATTTAGCAACCAAAAAGGTCCTAAGGGAAGCTGGTAAAGACCTCCTCCCTGATGCAATTCTTAACAGAAAAGATAAGGTTGGTTTTAATACTCCTTTTAAATTGTGGGCAAGTAGATCATTGAAGAGCTATATTGAGGAATCACTTAATTCAGGAGCACTTTATGAATTGGGGGTTGTTGATAAAAAAAAGATTGATGGGTTGTTTAAGAGTGCACTTATGGATTCAAATCACATATGGAGCCTCTTGTGCCTAACTAATTGGCATGAAAGATATTTTAAATAGTGGCAATATGAAAAAGATATTGATGATAGCATATAGCTTCCCACCTGTTGGGGGAGGCCGAGTACGAAGGATATTAAAATTCGTAAAATATTTAAAAGAATTCGAATGGGAACCCATTGTCTTGACGGTTAAGAAACCGTCTGTTTCGGTGTACGATTACGATTTAATAAATGAAATACCCCAGGATATTAAAATTATCAGAACTAATTCCATAGAATCTAATAACCGTATATCAAACATCCTAAAACCAGAGAATACCAAAACCACCAAAAAATTTAGCATGATTAAAGACATATTCTATTCTTTTTTATCAAAACTAAAGTGGTGGATACTGATTCCGGATACAAGGGTGGGTTGGATTCCATTTGCAGTATTAAAAGGTAGCTCAGTCATAAAAAATGAGAAAGTAGATGTTATCTATGCAACGGGAGAGCCATTTTCCAGCTTTCTTACAGGGGTCTTATTGAAATTCATCACCCGCAAGCCTCTTATTGTTGACTTTCGCGATGAATGGGTTGAATTTAATAGGTATTTTTTCCCACAGAAGAAAAAGCTAAGATGCAAGATAGAAGAGAATATGGAGAGATTTGTAATTAAAAACTCTGATACAGTCATATCTGTAACAGAGCCCATTGTAGAAAATTTTAGAAGAAGATACAGGGCTTATGAACATAAATTTGTTTGTATCACAAACGGTTTTGATCTTGATGATTTTACTAACGTTAAAATCAGTAGAAAAGAGAAATTTTCTATTATATGCGCTGGTTCTCTTTACAAGCACCGCTCACCTAAGTATTTTCTTATGGGCTTGGAGAATTTAATAAGTAAAAACCCGCACATCGCAGATGACATAAATCTTTCATTTATAGGTGACATTGAACCAGAGATAATCTCATTAGTTAATAGCCCGATACTTAAGAAAATCGTTTCCTTTTCTGGATTCTTGAGTTA
The DNA here is from genome assembly GCA_964497315.1 of uncultured Planctomycetia bacterium. Taxonomy (GTDB): domain Bacteria; phylum Omnitrophota; class Gorgyraeia; order Taenaricolales; family CAZCCH01; genus CAZCCH01. The sequence continues at coordinate 72,121 of CAZCCH010000004.1, read as the reverse complement.
CAGGGATACCTTGAGCCGTATGATTAGCAGCGACCTTCTCTTGTTTATAGAGGACCAAGTAGAAATTGCACATAGATTTCTGTCGGCTAAAATCTTTGATTATATTGGGGCAGGACGTCCTATTTTGGCTTTGTGTAACAAGGGAGCTATCAGTGAAGTTGTTCAAGAAGTTCAATGCGGCAAAGTTGTTTCTCCAGAGGATATCAAGGCTATTAGCAATGCAGTGTATGAATTCTATAGCAAGTACAAGGCAGGAGAAGACCAAAACAGAAAGATAAATGATTATATTGTGAAAAAATTTGACAGAAGACGGCTTACGAGACAGTTAAAGGAAGTGCTGGAAGAAGCTATAAAGTGAAAAGTGGGCAGTTATGCTAAAGAATGAAAATATTATATGCATATCTTCTATAGATTGGGATTTTATCTGGCAGGGGCATCAAGAAATAATGTCTAGGTTGGCAGATAATGGTAATAGAGTCCTTTTTATAGAAAATACGGGTGTTAGGGTACCAAGATTGCGAGATTTACCACGTTTAAAAAAACGTTTACTTAACTGGCGCAGGGGTATTAGCGGCATAAGAAAAGAAAGAGAAAATCTCTATGTGTTTTCACCTGTAGTATTACCATTCCCATATTCACGCATAGCAAGATGGATTAATAAAAGGCTATTATTGACTAATTTAAGAAAATGGACGAAGGTTATGGGTTTTAACGATGTTGTCGTATGGTCATTTTTACCTACAGCGTTATCGTTAGATCTTATTAACAGTCTGGATGTTAAAGTTAGTATTTATTATTGTATTGATAATTTTTCTGCAAGTTCGCCAGCAGTACATAAAATAAAACGGTCAGAGCAAAATTTCATTTCACAGGCAGATGTTGTATTTGTTACGGCAGAAGAGCTGTATAATTACTGTTTGGCATACAATGAAAAAGTTTATAAATTTCCTTTTGGCGTAAACATTGAAAATTTTGATAAGACAAGGCTTGAAGAACAGCCTTATGTTCCCGAAGACTTAAGAAAAATTAAAGGTCCTGTAATTGGTTATGTAGGCGGCATACATAAGTGGGTTGATCAAGATTTAATTGGAAGTTTGGCTAGGGAATTTCCGCATTATTCTTTTGTTTTCGTGGGCCCGCTTCAAGAAAACGTTTCTAAGTTATCAAAAATAAAAAATGTCTATTTCTTAGGACATAAGCCTCATGAACAATTGCCATATTATGTTAATTTATTTGATGTGGGAATAATTCCGTATATCCTAACAGATTATACAATGAATGTCTATCCTACCAAGCTAAACGAATATTTGGCTCTTGGTAAGCCGGTGGTATCTACAGATCTTCCAGAAATAGAAAAGTTCAATAAGCGATATAAGGATGTGGTTTCTATGTGTAAAACCTCCAAAGATTTTACTGAGGGTATCAGGAATGCGGTTGAAGACGTGAATCGCGAAGAAGACATACAAAGAAAGATTGAGATAGCCCATGAGAATACCTGGAAGAACAGGATTGATCAAATGAGTAATTTGATAGAACAGGCAGTAGAAGAGAGGAAGCGTGGTAAAGACCTGCTGTGGAAAGAAAGCCTACTGCAATTTTACAGGGCATCTCGGAAAAAGACAGTCAGAATAGCCGCAATATGTATCTTAGCCTATTTATTGTTATTCCATACACAGTTTTTGTGGTTTATTGCAAGGCCTTTAGAAATAAGACAGCCTCCGGCATCAGCAGATGCCGCTGTAGTCTTTGCCGGAGGAGTAGGTGAGTCAGGACAGGCAGGGCAGGGGTATGAAGAAAGGGTTGCGCATGCCGTAAGCTTGTATAAAAGAGGTTTTGTGGATTATTTGGTATTTTCTTCGGGCTATGTTTATATGCTGCAAGAAGCAGAGAAAATGAAAGATTTGGCCATTTCTATGGGGGTTCCTGCAGGCGTTATTTTACTGGATAAAGAGGCAGCCAGCACATATGAAAATGTGCTCTACACTAATAAGATAGCCTTTTCTTATAATTGGAAGAAAGTTCTTGTAGTGAGTTCGCCTTATCATATGAGGAGGGTATCCTTAATTTATAAAAAAATAGCTCCTCATTTGGTTGTTACCTATGCTCCAGTATCCCATAGTCTATTTTTTGCCGACAGAAAAGTTGTGATGGCCAAGCACATACGCGCCATTATACATGAATACGTAAGCATTATTTATTACTTCTGGAAAGGGTATTTATAATATGTTTCGTATTATTAAGAATATAATTACAGATTTTGGACTTTTTGCCTTTGTTTTATTGCTAATATCTGTACCTATAATGTTAAATACACCTGAGAGCCCACTATTTCAGCAGCCGCTTGGCGGAAGAGTTCAATTGGCAGATTTTGCGTTTATACTCCTTTTTGCCTCGTTTATGTTGAAAATTTTTCAAGGTAAAATTACATTAAAAGCCAAAAATGTCCATTATGTTTTATTGCTGTATATTTTATGTTCTCTGCCTTCATTTATGAATTCAATCAATGTAAAAGAGAGCATAGTTGAGTTTGCCAGCATTGTGTATACTGTTTTGTTATTCGCTTTGCTTATTGAGGTAATTAGAAGCAAAGAACGTTTACATCTTGCAGTAGATTTGTGGATTTTTACCAGCATTGCTGTTGCATCACTGGGCGTCCTTGGAATATTTTTGGCATGCTTCTTTAAAATTAATACTTTTCTTGTAATGGAATATAAGGTGTTTCCATATTTAGGGCATGTGTTTAGGGCCCGCTCTACTTTTATGCCAAATGCTAAATTTTTAAGCAGCTATTTGACTATCGGAATACCATTGACCATCTGGAAAGCGCATGCTTCGAAAAATAAAAAAGAAAGAAACTATTGGATTATCAGTTTATGTGTATTGTTTCTTGCTTTATTCTTTACTTTTTCACGCGGATGGCTAGGTCTTGCTGTGTGTTTATGTTTAATGATGACTAAAGTACAAAACGCGAGTTTTTTAATGAAGTTCGCAAAGAATTTTTTACTTCTTTTTGTTATTGTCTTTGGAATATTTATTATATGTATTTCTCTGTGGGAACCAGTTGAGGTGCAATTTAATCATTATTACGATAAAGAATTTAATGTAGTAGAGGATACATCCATCGTAGATCCCATAAAGGGCCTATTAAGAGCCAATTTTAGCCTTGGTATAACAGAAACGCATTATTTAGCACTTAAAAAATTCGCATATAAAGAATTTTTAACAAAACCTTATATTGGAATTGGGCTTGGGACATTTCGTGATAAAATAGCCTATTTACGCAAGACCTCTAAACTGCCCGAAAAATTTCCACTCCTTGATCCTCATTGTACATTTTTGGGTAGATTGGCGGAAACAGGCATCCTGGGCCTTTTTTCACTTTTAATGGTTTGGGTTTATTTTTTAAAATATTCCTTTAATGCACATAAGGCAGCTCATACCAAGCATGAAAAATTTCTTGCGTGGACATTTTTTTCAATTTTGGTGGCTTTTACAATCCAAGGCATTGATATGGACATAATGAATTTTAGATTTTTATGGTTTACTTTTGCACTGACATATGCGTTAAAAAGATTATCAGATCACCCTGCAAATGAAAATGATGTAATTCACAAGAAAGGAAAAGCGTAATGGAAGAGACTAATACGCAATATCCATGCGATATATCTGTTGTATTGCCAGTTTTTAATGAAGAAGAAAATCTACAGGAGCTTTACGATAAACTCAGCGCTGTACTTGTTAAGCTTGAAAGAACATATGAATTAATTTTTGTGGATGATGGATCAACTGACAATTCAGCCGCACTCCTAAAAGAGATAAACCATAAGGATGAAAAAGTTAAGATTGTCAGATTAAAAAGAAATTTTGGCCAAACTGCATCTTTATCCGCAGGCATAGAATATTCTCACGGCAGCATTATTGTACTCATGGATTCAGATTTACAGCATGACCCGGAAGATTTACCGTCATTTATTAGGCATATTGATAAAGGTTACGATGTTGTCAGTGGATGGAGAAAAAATAGGGTCGATAACTTTTGGCTAAGAAGAATACCTTCGTTTATTGCTAACATGGCAATGGCTAAAATGTCAGGCATAAAGCTGCATGATTTTGGCACAACGTTTAAGGCCTACAGGAAAGAAGTGATAAAGAATGTAAAGCTTTATGGTGATTTCCATAGATTTATACCTGTTTTAGCTTCTAAAACTGGAGCTTCCATTATTGAAATACCTATAAAAAATATTGAAAGGAACCGGGGTAGGTCGAGCTACAACCTGTTGCGGACATGGACAGTATTTTTCGATTTATTAAGAATTAATTTTTTATCTAGATATCTTTCACGACCGCTTCAGTTTTTTGGGACATTCGGACTGTTTGTTTCATTGGCAGGGTTTACTGTAATGTCCTATCTTATCTTTTTAAAGTATGCCTTTGGCCTTGGGATACTTGTGCACAGGCCCGTTCTTTTTATTCTTTCCATACTCCTCTTTATTACAGGCATACAGTTTTTAACACTTGGCCTTCTTGGTGAAATTGTCAGCAAGGTTTATCATGAATTGGATAGGTCTAAAACTTTTTACATCAGAGAAATTATCGAATAAAAGATGGAAAAATTGTGCATTGAGAAAAAAGAAGAAATATTGACCCATAAAAGGTTAACCAGTGATTACCGGTTAAGAGAAGAGCTGGAATTTTCAAAGATCTACCACGAACATTGGAATAAAGAGATTATTAGTTTTCTTCCGAAAAAGTTTTGTGAAATTGCCATTGATTGTGGCTGTGGAACTGGAATTTTACTCAATTTTTTGTCAAGTAATCATAGATTTAAAAGGATTTATGGGCTAGACCTATCTTTAGATATGCTAATGAATGCAAGACAAAAACACAAGCTAGTTAACATGGATATGGAAACTTTGCCAATCAAAGATAATACAATTGAGGTAGTTGTGTGCAGAGGGTCATTGCACCACACAGCAAGAACCGAAAGCGTAATTAAAGAGGTGCATAGAATTCTCATTCCCGGTGGCTTTTTTGTTATTTCAGAGCCTTGTGCAGATTCTTGGCTATTGCGTCTTCCTAGGTGGTATTACAGGAGGCGATCGAGAAAGATTTCAGGCCATCACAAGTCATTTTTTACAAAAAAAATTATTGATAAATTCAAAAAATATGGATTTGAGAAAGTAAGGGTGAAAAAATTTGGGTTTTTAGCATTTCCTTTATGTGGCCTACCAGATTTTATTCCTGTTATGCGATACATTGCATTCAACACTATTGTATCTCGGATATTGATATTTATTGATTCAATATTTTCGCATATTCCTATAATAAAACATGAAAGTTGGGGAGTAACGATCAGCTTCAAAAAAAAGTAACATGGATAATTCAAGAAATTTTAAAAAACCAAAAATAGTTTTTGTAAGCCCTATAATATCCCAGGAGGAATTGTATGGAGAGCTGGCTGGCGGGGGTAGCACCGAGGCCCTTTTAGGTATATGCTATCTGGCTGCAATTACGAAAAGTGAAGGTCTAGCTACAGAAATAGTAGATATGCCAGCTCTAAATTTATCTCTTAATGAAGCAGCCAATATTATTGCAAGCAAGAAGCCAGATTATGTTGGGTTTACTGCTGTATCATTAGCTGTCGATAATGCTGCTAAGCTGGCAAGCATTTTAAAAAACAGTAATCCAAGTCTAAAGATTTTGATAGGCGGTAGCCACATAACAGCTGAGCCAGAACAAACTTTTGCAAAATACGAATGTTTTGATGTGGGTATTATAGGAGAAGGCGAGGACACGATTATTAGACTCCTTAAAAGCCTAGAAAATGGAAATGACTTATCAAGTATAAGAGGAATAGTGTTTAGGCGTGACGGAAATATTTTTCAAACCGAGAGAAACAATTTAATCTCGGACTTGGATTCTTTACCAATGCCAGCATGGAATCTTTTACCTGATATAAGAAAACACTATAAACCTACGGGGTATGCTGTCAATAGATTTCCTTCGTTTTCCTTGGTTACGTCTCGAGGTTGTAGTTTTAAATGTACATTTTGCGATAGAAGTGTATTTGGCAATAGGTACAGAAAACACAGCCCTGAATATATTATTGAAATGATGAAGGATCTAATTTTTAGATATGGAATTCGGGACATACGTATTAATGACGATGAGTTTATGTTAGATAAAAATCACGTTAAAAATGTATGCAGCAGGATTTTAAAGGAAAAACTGGATATTTCATGGTCGTGCTTAGGGAGAGTGGATGATGCAGATGAAGGTCTTCTGCGGATAATGAAGAGAGCAGGATGCTGGCAAATACGCTATGGCATAGAAAGTGGTTCGCAAGAGGTTCTTAATGCGATAAATAAAAAAATAAGTTTACAGCAGATTGAAAACGCCGTTAGCTTAACTCGCAAGGTGGGTATTAAGACGATAGGTTTTTTTATGATGGGGCTTCCAACAGAAACAGAAAAAGATTTACAGGATTCAGTTAATTTTGCGTTAAAACTAGAATTGGATGATTTTAAAATAAATTATTTGGCACCGTTTCCAGGATCACAAATTCATAGCGAGATTAACAAATACGGGTCTTCAAATCTTGAATGGTCAGAACTACACATGCATAAAAAACCGACATTTATTCCTTTTGGTTTAACCGAGGATATTTTAGTGAAATATAACAGGTTAGCTTTTAAAAGGTTTTATATGCGGCCAAAAATAATATTTCACCATCTGTTAAGAATGCGAAATTTGGGCAATTTTTTCGCCAGCCTCAAAGGATTTTTGTCGCTTTTTAAATACACCTTGCTAAGCAAATAGAAAAAAGGTTTTTAAACAATAGGTCATTTTATAAATGTGCGGTATATGCGGAAAAATTAATATAGGAACTGAAAATATTGTAAATGAAGAGTTAATAGGCAAAATGTCTTCTGCTATGGCGCATAGAGGACCCGATGATGAAGGTATTTATCTTTCAGAGGTCGGAGACCATTCATTAGCAAGCAGGGTTGGTTTGGGACATAGAAGATTAAGTATTATTGATTTGTCTTCTGCGGGCCATCAACCAATGAGTAACGAAAAAGGGACTATCTGGATAGTAATGAATGGTGAGATATATAATTTTCAGGAACTTCGTGAGATGTTGGTAAGGGAGGGGCATCAATTTAAATCGCACACAGATACCGAAGTTATCATACATCTTTATGAGTCCAGGAGTACAGATTGCCTGAAATATTTAAGAGGGATGTTTGCATTTGCGATCTGGGATCAAGAAAGAAAAAGTCTTATGCTTGCCAGGGACAGGGTGGGGCAAAAACCACTATTTTATTCCTTCAAGAACGGTAATTTGACTTTCGCATCTGAGATAAACGCATTATTGCAGGATAGAAACGTAAGAAAAGATATTGATTTAGCTAGTATAGACGATTTTTTAAATTATCAATATATTCCAGCACCGCATAGTATATTTAAAGAGATTAAGAAATTGCCTCCAGCTTATTTTTTAATGTGGAAGAATGGAGAAGTAAAATTAAATAGATACTGGAAATTGGATTACTCAAAAAAACTAAATTTGAAGAAAGATGAATATTGTGAAAGGACATTAGATTTATTTAAAGAAGCCTTAAGGATTAGGCTTATAAGTGATGTTCCCTTAGGGGCCTTTTTAAGTGGGGGCGTAGACTCAAGTTCTGTCGTGGCATTGATGGCTCAATTTATGAATAAACCGGTAAAGACTTTTTCGATAGGATTTGAAGGTAAGACTTTTGATGAGACCAAGTTTGCCAGAATAGTTGCTAAAGAATTTAACACAGAGCATAAAGAGTTTATAGTAAAGCCAAATGCATTAGAAGTATTGCCAGAACTAATTACACGCTTTGGCGAGCCATATGGAGATTCGTCAGCTATTCCGACATACTATCTTTCCAAAATGACACGTCAGGATGTAACCGTGGCTTTAAATGGTGATGGCGGAGATGAATCCTTCGGGGGGTATGAGCGCTATGTTGCTAATCTGATGGCGGAACATTATAGAATTCCATCAGTCATTGCTAATAACCTATTTGGAAAAATTATAAAAAATATACCGGAATCAATGCATAAAAAGGATAAAATAAACAGAATAAAAAGGTTTTTAAGTATATCCAATCTGAATAGAGAAAGTAGATATTCAAAACTCATGGCCATTTTTAGTGAAAATAAAAGAATGGAAATTTATTCCGATCGCTTAAGAGAAGAAATAGGTAAAAATGAAAGGCCCCGAGTTATATCGAAAGAATATCAGAAATCAGGCGTAAAGGATTTAATAGATTCAACACTTTATGTTGATTTAATGACCTATATGCCTGGGGATTTGTTGCCTAAGGTAGACATAACCTCAATGGCTAATTCACTTGAGGCGCGATCGCCATTTTTAGATCATAAGTTTTTGGAATTCAGCGCTCAACTACCTTCACGTCTAAAGATCAAAGGTATTGTTACTAAATATATCCTAAAGAAAGCCTTCCAAAAAATATTACCTGACAGTATCTTAAGAAGAGAAAAATTGGGTTTTGGCGTTCCGGTTGGAAGATGGTTTAGGGACGAACTAAAAGATTATGCGTATGATGTTTTACTGGATTCGAAGGCAATGAGTCGAGGATATTTCAGGAAAGATAAGATAAAAGAAATTTTAGATGTACATGTCAGCGGCAAGGTTAATAATGGTGCTAAGATATGGAGTTTATTAAATCTCGAACTTTGGCACAGGATATTCATTGATAGAGACAAGAGAAGGAACTTATTGACGAAGGGAATATAGCCGAATGGTAAAGATTGCCTGTGTTGGTATAGGAAATTGGGGTAAAAACTTACTAAGAATATTTACTGGACTTAGCGACTGTGAAGTGAAGTATTGTTGTGATATTGATAAGGAAAGGACTTCTTGGGTGGAGTTTTCTTATCCTGCTATAAAATCTACTTGTAAACTAGAGGAGATTTTAGAAGATTCAACTGTAGATGCCTTGGTAATTTCCACCCCTGCAGAAACACATTATACAATAGCCAAAGATAGCATTTTGACGGGTAAGCATTTGTTTGTTGAGAAACCCTTGGCCTTGAGCACTAAAGAAGCTAATAAACTAGTTGAGCTTGCAAAAGAGAAAAGATGTATTTTAATGACAGGACATTTGTTGCTCTATCATCCTGCGCTAATAATGATTAAGGACCTCATAGCTTCAGGTCAAATAGGAGATGTGTATTATATTTATTCTCAAAGAGTAAATTTGGGACAAGTTAGACAGAAGGAGAACGCACTTTGGAGCCTCGCACCACACGATATATCTGTAATTAATTATCTCCTAGGAGAAATACCTGACAATGTAAGTGCCCGGGGACAATCTTACCTTCAAAGAGGAGTAGAAGACGTAGTTTTTGCCTCTTTGCACTACAAAGATAGAAAAATGGCACATGTACAGCTGAGTTGGCTTGATCCCCATAAGGTACGAAAGACCACAATAGTTGGCAGCAAAAAGATGGTGGTATTTGATGATATGGAGACCTCGAGTAAAATAAAGATATATGACAAAGGCGTGGAAAAAAGAGACTTTGAAACATATGGAGATTATCTTGCATTACGGTTTGGCGATGTTAAAATACCCCACGTGGACATGATTGAACCTTTACGACTAGAATGTCAACATTTTATAGATTGCCTTAGTAAAGACACCAAGCCGCGTAGCGATGGAATAAATGGCCTTAAGGTGGTACAAATTATTGAAGCTGCACAAGAATCCTTGAGGCAAAACGGATTAGCGATAAAGCTGAATGATATTGTCATATGAAGACAATAAAGATAATGCGCATAATAGCAAGGTTGAATATTGGAGGTCCTGCCATAAATGCTATTTTGCTTACAGAAGGATTAAGCAAGGAATTTGAATCTGTTTTAGTTACAGGGCAGATAGGTTCACAAGAGGGAGATATTTCTTACCTTGCCCACGAGGAAAAAATTTTCCCCGTTGTCATAGAAGGATTAGGCAGAGATATAAGGTGGCTGGGTGACATTATGGGGTTGTGGAAGATATTTTACTTGATTAAAAAGGAAAAACCCTGTATAGTGCATACCCATACTGCTAAAGCAGGCACATTGGGTAGGTGTGCGGCAATTTTAGCAGGAGTCCCAGTGAAAGTACACACATTTCATGGGCATATATTCAATAGTTATTTTAGCCCTGCAAAGACAAAGTGTTTTATCTGGATAGAAAGATTTTTAGCCAGATTTACTGACAGAGTAATCGCTGTTGGAGAAAGAGTAAAAGAAGAACTTTGCAACAAATACAAAATTGCACCTGCAGATAAAGTCAAGGTGATACGTTTGGGTTTTGATTTAGAAAAGTTCCTAAAATGTGAGAAGCACAAGGGCAAGCTAAGATATGAGCTAAATATAATACAATATTGCTATTTAGTAGGTATAGTAGGCCGTTTAGTGCCTATTAAGGGCCATAAGATGTTCTTGGACGCAGCACGAGAATTGAAAATTAGAAATGAAGAGTTAAAAATCAAATTTATTATAGTAGGTGACGGTGAGCTGAGAAGGGAGCTGGAGGAATACGCAAAGGCCATTGGCCTTGCTGATGATGTAATCTTTTTGGGTTGGAGAAGAGACCTTGATGTAATATATGCAGATTTAGATATAGTTTGCCTAACATCGCTTAATGAAGGAACACCAGTAAGTTTGATAGAGGCCCAGGCCTCTGGCAAACCTGTAGTAGCTACTGATGTGGGAGGCACTAGAGATATTGTTGTAGATGGAAATACAGCAATCTTAGTGAAATCCGAAGACTCTGAAGGGTTTGCGAAAGTCATTGAGGAGCTGTTAAACAACGAACAAAAAAGGATAGATTTTGGCATGCGCGGTCGTGAAATCGTCAAAGATAAATTTTCAAAGGATAAATTGATAAATAATATGGAAGACCTTTACAATAAATTATTACAAGAAAAGGGGATTGCATAAAGATGAACATATTGATTACGGGAGGAGCTGGTTTTATCGGGTCGCATTTAGCGGAAAGGCTTTTGTCCAACGGACACAAGGTTTCTGCGGTAGATAATTTATCTACAGGTAGTTTAGATAATATTTCTAGCTTAATGAAAGACAAGAATTTTTCTTATCATATAGACACAATAATGAATAAAAAGCTAATGGAAGGGTTGGTTTCCGAATGTAGCCATATTTATCATTTAGCAGCAGCTGTTGGGGTTAAGCTTATAATGGATAGGCCAATTGAAACATTGGAGACAAATGTTAACGGTACAGAAATTGTCTTAAGGCTCGCCAACAAATACAAAAAGAAAGTACTTGTTGCCTCTACTTCAGAAATTTATGGAAACCACTTACAGCATACTTTGAAGGAAGACGATAATAGAGTTATGGGTTCAGTCAGGAAAAGAAGATGGGCATATGCATGCTCTAAAACCCTAGATGAATTTTTGGCCTTTGCATACTACATTGAGAAAAAACTCCCTGTGATAGTGGCAAGATTTTTTAATACAGTAGGCCCCAGGCAGACAGGTGCCTACGGCATGGTCCTGCCGAATTTTGTCCAGAGCGCACTTTTAAATAAACCCATTACCGTATATGGGACTGGCAACCAAAGCAGAAGTTTTACCTATGTATCAGATGTAGTAGGTGCTGTGATAAAACTTATGGAACACCCTAAGGCAGTTGGAGATGTATTCAATATTGGCAGCGAAGAGGAGATTACTATAAAGAATTTGGCCAAGAAGGTAAAGAAGTTGGCAAGTAGCGAATCAGAAATTATTTATATACCATATGAGAAAGCTTACGGAATAGGTTTTGAAGATATGCAGAGGCGCACACCTAATATTAATAAGATAAAAAGACTCATCGGATATAAACCAACCTTAAATTTAGATGCGATTACAATGAAAGTAATTGAGTATTTTAAAAGATGATAGAAAAATATCTACAGGCATTTAGCATTAGTCTCTTTTTGTCGCTATTATTGACGCCCGCCGTAAGATTATGGGCTGTACGGTGTAATTTCTTATCTTTGCCCAAAGAAGACAGGTGGCACAAACATCCAACAGCTCTGTATGGTGGCATTGCAATATTTTTTGCATTTATTATACCATTTGCCTTGTTCACTCCTGATAAAAATAACATTTTTTATGCATTCCTCCTAGGCGCTGTTATGTCTTTTGGGTTAGGTTTATTTGATGATATATTTCACATTACTCCATATTCCAAAATAGCCACTCAGGTAATAATAGCTTGTACTATGGTTTTGATGGGAATGAGTTTCAAAATCATTGCCAACCCCTTAATAAACATTCCGGTAACGATCTTTTGGTTTGTAATAGTTATGAACGCAGTCAATATATTAGACAATATGGACGGTCTTTGTGCTGGAATAGCTACCATAGCATCAGCAGGTCTATTTTTATATTATGGATTTAACGGAGACTATATAATTGCGCTATGCGCGGCTCTTTTACTAGCTTCAAACCTTGGATTTCTATTGTACAATTTTTATCCTGCCAAGATATTTATGGGAGACTGCGGTTCTATGTTTTTGGGTTTTATGCTGGCATCATGTGCGGCGCTTGGATCTTCAAGAGATATTTCAAACTTGCTTATCACTCTGGCCATCCCGGTTTTAGTATTGGCAGTTCCTGTGTTTGATACAATCTTTGTTGCATTGACACGTTCTTCTAACGGTCGATCTATTTACAGGGGCGGCAGAGATCATACCTCACATAGATTAGTAGTTTTAGGTATGTCAGAAAGAAGAGCCGTGTTGACTCTGTATGCTGTAAGTGCAGCCTTTACTGCCCTCGTGCTCTTACAGGGCGTATTAAATTTGGCAATTAGCCTGGTTTTAATTGTTTCAGGCATTATTCTACTTTTGTTTTTTGGGCTTTTTCTAAGTGACGTCAAGGCATATTCCGAAGAACCTAAAACCAATAATAGAAGACAGAATAACAAGATAATTTTAAGCGGTATGGTCTATTACAAGCGCAGAATTTTGGAATTTTTTGTAGATTTGATAATAATATGCTTATCTTATATTTCCGCCTATCTTTTGAGGTTTGAAGGTATTATCTCTAGTATAAATCTTAAACTTATTGTGGATTCATTGCCGATAATAATCATCATAAGGCTTATTACCTTTTTCCGTTTTGGATTGTACAGGGGAGTTTGGAAGTATGCAGGACTTTATGACCTTATTGCTATTTTTAAAGCTGTTACTGTGAGTTCTGTTTTGTCAGTTATGACATTGGTGCTTCTTTTTAGATTCCAGGGCTATTCCAGGGCATTGTTTTTTATTGACTGGTTGATTTTACTTGTGGCAGTTTCTGGCATAAGAGTAGTTTTAAGAATTTTTAGCGAGGTATTCGTTAATTTTTCCAAAGAAGGCAAAAAAGATGTTTTTATAATGGGTGCTGGTGACGCCGGTGAGCTTCTCTTAAGAGAATTGCGCCGCAATAAAGTGTTAAATCTCAAGCCTATTGGTTTCTTGGATGATAACCCAACTAAATTTGACAAGAAAATACATGGGATACCTATATTGGGCAGCAGGCAGGATATAGCTAAGCTTACCAATAAATATAAAATTGCTGAGATCATTGTAGCTATTTCTTCCTTAACAGAAGAGGCAAGAGCTGAAATTTTATATAGTTGCGAAAAGGCAAATGTAACCTGCAGATGGATGACAGAGATTATATCCAAGTAATAATATGCAGATATGTGTTGATATAAGGCCAACGCTGAAGAGAAAAACAGGGATTGGCTATTATACTCTGAATTTAATAAATGCCCTCGGTGAAATTGATAAGCTAAATAGATATCAACTTTTTAGCTATATTAAATTTTTTAACTTTAATAAGAAACTACCTTGTCTGCCTAGTAAGAATTTTAAACATAAGGTGTATCACCTGAAACCTATTAGCAACCGCATTGGCAAAGAGTGCGATTTATACCATACTTCTAGTTTTGACCTGCTCCCGCATGAGAGCACCAAATTAATAGGTACAATACACGATATAATACCTAAGGTTTTTCCAGAAGGACATACGCAGGATACGATAGATAGATTAGACAGAGACCTAGAGGTTTTTTTAGAGCGCGCATGCAAAATAATTGTCGATGCAGACTATTCACGTAAAGAGCTGCTTACACACTATCCTGTTGCAGCTGACAAAATAGAGGTTGTGTATCCCGGAGTTGATGAAATACTTAGTCTTTCTACAAGGACTGATAAGGCCTCTTTAGATTTAGTTAGAAAAAAATACAATATAGACGGTGACTATATACTTTATGTAGGCACGATAGAACCGAGGAAGAACATTAAGGGCCTTCTTGAAGCATTCATTTTGTTTAAGTCGCACAATAAGACCAATAGGCATAAGCTTGTGATTGTAGGTATGAAGGGCTGGATGCATGATGAGGTTTTTGCCTTTGTGAAAAGACGTGGTCTGGCTAAAGATGTAATCTTCACCGGGTATGTGCCTAGGGATCAAGTAGGGATTTTTTATTGTTTGGCAGATATGTTTATTTATCCTTCTTTTTACGAAGGCGCAGGATTACCTATACTGGAAGCATTCAGTTGTAGCTTGCCAGTTATTTGTTCAAATGCGTCTTGTCTACCTGAAATTGCAGGAGATGCTGCCTATCTAATTAATCCATACAAACCAAGCGAGATAGCTGATGCAATAGAATGCATTTTGGTAGACAAGGACCTAAGGGAACAATTGATAGAAAAAGGACGTAGGAGGGCTGGAGAGTTTACCTGGGAAAAAACTGCAGAGCGTATGCTGGATATTTTTAAATCAGCCATTTGATTTATGAAAAAAATTTTAATATTAAACCCTTTCGGCATAGGAGATGTTCTTTTTACTACACCTTTTATTGCTGCGCTTAAAGAAAACTTTGCTGAGAGTTTTATAGGGTACATATGTAATGTACGAACACAACCTTTGCTTGTTAATAATCCAGCAATAGATAAAATATGGATCTTTGAAAAGGATGAATATAGAAGCCTGTGGAAAAATTCCAAGATAGATTTTTTAAAAAAACTCAAGGGTTTCTTAAGTGAAATTAAAAACGAACACTTTGATGTTGTTTTTGATTTTTCTTTAAACAGTCAGTATAGTTTTTTCCTTATGTTCTTAGGGATACCTAAAAGGATTGGATATGATTTCAAGGGAAGGGGGAGGTTTTTAACATCGAAAGTAGAAATAGATGGATATTCCAATAGGCATATGGTTGAATACTATAATTTACTTTTAGAATCTCTGGGTGATTTTCATTCAAAGGCGGGGGAGAACTTAAGCGTTTATTTGAGTGAACAGGAAAAAAAAGAGGCAAGAGATTTCTTGCAGGACAAAGAGATAAAGCAGGGAGATTTAGTAATTGGTTTTGCTCCTGCAGGAGGAGCAAGCTGGGGAGAGCAAGCTCCTTACAAGCATTGGTCGTATGAAAACTTTGCAAAACTGGCAGATATACTAATATCCAAACATGATGCCAAGATTATCATTTTTGGAACCCGAAATGAGACAGATATTTGCCAGGAAATGGCCAATTCTATGTCATTCAATGCGACTAATCTATGTGGACAGACAGACCTTAGGCAGTTTGCCGGTCTTCTTAGTGAGTGCAATCTTTTAATATGTAATGATGGCGGTCCACTCCATTTATCAGTAGCCGTAGAGACTAAGACTGTTTCAGTTTTTGGACCTGTAGATGAAATTGTATACGGACCATATCCACCAAGTCCTAATCATATTGTAATAAAGGCTGATGTAGAGTGCAGACCTTGTTATGAAAAATTTAGATTCAATGAGAAATGCAATAATCAGATTTGCCTTAATTCTATAAATTTTGATGAAACCATAAAAGCGGCACAACAGCTGCTTAAGTTAAAAAACGATTAAAAAGTAAACCGGTAGAGATCAGAGGATTATTCTTGAAGTCTGAGAAAAGGTTAACTAGTAATTGGAGATTTAAATGAAGATACAGCAGATCTTTAAAAAAGATCGAGCTTATGTAAATACAGCTATTAGAAAATATCTTTTATCACTAAAAACAGCTTCCCCCAAAGATTTATATAAATCTTTAAATCATTCAATGTTATCTGGTGGCAAAAGGATCAGACCTATATTGATGCTGACAATAGCAGATATGTTAGGCAAAGACAAAGCTAGGGTTTTGGCCTTTGCTTGTGCAGTGGAACTTTTACACACATCCACATTAATACTAGATGATTTACCCTGTATGGACAATTCGAATCTTAGAAGAGGCGTACCATCTACCCATATAAAATTTTCAGAAAGCACAGCTATTTTAGCTTCCTATGCATTGGAAATGCTGGCATTTGATTTAATGGTGAAAGATTTAGGGCGACGTAAAGTTAATATACTAACAGCAAAGAAACTGATAAGTTCCATTTCTGGCGCGATGGGCGTAGCAGGTGTTACAGCGGGACAATTTGAAGATCTAAAGACAAAGTCTAAAAGGATAAGCAAGAAGGCTATCAAGGATATACATTTTAAAAAGACAGCCTCTCTTTTTATATCGTGTTGCGAGATGGCAGGACTTCTTTGTGATGCTAAAGTTAAAGAGCTAAATGCCCTAAAGAGCTACGGGAGAAACTTGGGTCTTGCATTCCAGATGGCTGATGATATTTTAAGTGTTACAGTTTCAGATGGGAAGCTAGGGAAGCATACCAAGCAAGATAAGACGACACTAAATTTCATAAATATATTTGGAATGAAAAAGGCCAAAGAAACCCTCCATGGATATGTACAAGATGGCAAAAGGGCCTTAAGTGTATTTAATGAAAGAGCAGGGATTTTGCGGGATTTATTGGAATTTGCAGGAAATAGGAGGATATGAAATGATTAACGTTGGCGTCATAGGTTGTGGACATTGGGGACCGAACTATATCAGAAATTTCAACTCTTTGGATGACTTAGATGTGCTTTTCTGCTGCGACCTGGATAAAAGTAAATTAAAAAAGATTAAACAGCAGTTTCATAATGTTAATACCACAACAGATTATAAAGATTTGCTTTCAAACGATGAGATTCATGCGATTGTGATAGCGACCCCAACAAAAACTCACTACCAACTTGCAAAGGAATCTATATCGGCAGGCAAGCATACCTTAGTAGAAAAACCCCTGACCCTTGATTACAGGCAATGTCAAGAACTAGGCGGGCTATCAAAAAAAAAGAATGTTATGCTGATGGTATCCCATACTTTTTTGTATAATCCAGCTATTGCAAAGATGAAAGAATACATAAAAGAAGGAAAACTTGGCCAGATATACTACCTACATTCTACGCGGACGCATTTAGGACTTATAAGAGAAGACGTGAATGCCGTTTGGGATTTAGCACCCCATGATATTTCTATATTTTCCTTCCTTTTAGATAGTAACCCAGTTGAGGTTTCTGCTATTGGAGGAACTTATCTCAAGGAAGGACGTGAAGACGTAGCTTTTATCAACTTAGTATATGAGAATAATATTATAGCCAACATACATGTTTCCTGGGCTGATTCCAATAAGGTTAGGGAAGTACGGGTAGTTGGAAGTGATGCTAGAATTGTTTTTAACGATTTAGACAACTTAGAAAAGATAAAGTTTTTTCAAAAAGGCATTTCTACGGATAAGCCCTATGATAATTTCGGAGAATTTCAGTATATACTTAGGGACGGAGACATAGTAAGTCCGAAGATTGACTTGCAAGAACCGGTGAAGTTATTATGTCAGCATTTCTTAGATTGTATTAAAAATAAAAATACACCAATTTCGGATGCCAAAAACGGAGAGGATGTTGTGAGGGTTATAAATGCCGTCGAAGAATCTCTAAGAAACAGAGGAAAGGTGGTAAAGCTATGAAGGTTAGTATCGTAAAACCCTCTAAGATTGATGATGACGTAAAGATAGGCTATGCCTGCCCAAGGAAGATAAAGAATCGCATGCTCCGCATAGGTAAAAACGCCAAGATAAGATGCGGAACGGTTGTATATGAGGGCTCAAGCATAGGTAAAAATTTAGAGACAGGTCATGGGGTAGTTATAAGAGAAGAGAATAAGATCGGAGATGATTTTAAAATTTGGAACAACTCTATTGTTGACTATGGCTGTAACATTGGAAAAGATGTAAAAATACACTCAAACTGTTATGTGGCACAGTATACCAGAATAGAAGATGGGGTATTTTTAGCGCCGGGCGTAACCATAGCCAATGATATACATCCTGGGTGCAGGCTTTCAAGAGAATGCCAAAGAGGACCTGTTATAAAAAAGAATGCCAAGATTGGGGTAAATGTAACTATTTTGCCTTTTGTGAAAATAGGTGAGAATAGTCTAATAGGCGCAGGGAGTGTAGTCACCAAAGATGTTCCTAAGAATGCCCTGGTTTACGGAAATCCTGCACGCGTTAGGAAGGATGTTAGAAAGTTGAAGTGCGTAACAGGTTTAAATAAAAGACAAAAACCATATACAGGAGGTAAAAAGTGAAGGTAGCTTTTATGGATTTAAAAAAACAGGACGCAAAAGTTTCTAAACAGATAGAATCTTCTGTAAAGAAGGCAATAGCTAAGGGTTCCTTTATACTTGGTCCTGATGTTAAGATATTTGAGGAGCGATTTGCCAAATATTGCGGTGTTAGATATGCAGTAGGAGTGGCAAACGGTACAGAGTCTTTGTTTTTGTCGCTTCTAGCATTAGGCATAGGCGCAAACGATGAAGTAATTACTACAGCGAATACTTATATAGCTACTGCATTGGCTATTTCCTTTACCGGTGCCAGGCCAGTGCTAGTAGATGCTGATCCAATAACATACAACATAGATGTAGATAAAATAGAAAAGGCTATCACAAAAAAGACAAAGGCAATTATACCAGTCCATCTATACGGCCAACCGTGCGATATGGATTCTGTCAGAAAAATAGCTAGAAGGCATGGCCTGAAGATAATCGAAGATGCTTCTCAAGCCCATGGTGCAAAATATAAAGGTAAAAAGGTAGGGCGCTTTTCGGATATAGGTGCTTTCAGTCTTTACCCAGGCAAAAACCTAGGTGCATATGGAGATGCCGGAGTAGCAGTTACCAATAACAGCAAGATATATAAAAAATTGTTGCTTTTAAGGGATTATGGCAGAAAGTCAAAATATGAACATATGATAAAAGGCTACAATTCGCGCCTTGATTCTATTCAAGCAGCTATATTGAATATAAAGTTGAATGAATTGGACGAATGGAATAACAAAAGAAGATTAAATGCAAAAATTTACAATAAATTATTCACAAGATCAAAGGCTAATGTGATTACCCCACTAGAAGCACCATATGCAAAACATGTATATCATCAGTATGTAGTGAGAGTGCCTAGGCGTAATCACGTTATCAAAGAACTTTCTAAAAGAGGGATCAAGGTATTGGTACATTATCCAATACCTTTGCATCTCCAAGGCGCATACAGGGATTCAGGATATAAGAAAGGGAAATTCCCAGTTGCAGAAAAACTATGCAGAGAGGTTATCTCACTTCCCATATATCCTGGTCTAACAAAAATTGAGATTGAATATGTTATCTCTCAACTTACAGACATAGTTGGTTCTTAAATCGTGAAAATAGCATTGGTTTTTAACAAAGACAGAGAAGGAACTACGGGTTTTTATATAGAAAGGATCCTAAAGGATAGCCCACATCTTAAGGTAGATCATTTTAACACCAGTGATGTTGGTAATATTCAGCCAGAGTATGATTTGTATTGCAGGATAGACCATGGTGATTATCAACATGATTTACCCCTTAATTTAAAACCAAAGGTTTTCTGGGCGTTGGATACACACTTAAAACATCCCTCAAGAAAGATAGTCAGACAAGCGGTTAACTATGACTTGGTATTTTGTGCGCTCAAACAAAGCGCACAACAGATGCAAAGACTAGGAATTAATGCCTATTGGATACCATTTGCCTGTGACCCCTCAGTTCACAAACCCAGAGCAGCTGATAAGAAATATGACCTAGCTTTTGTTGGAACAGAGGGCAAGGGCTACAGGCCAAAATTGTTAAGACGCCTAAAAAAAAGATATCCTAACAGTTTCATAGGTAAGGCAGATTTCAAGCAGTTGGATGAAATTTATTCATCTGCAAAAATAGGTTTTAATTATGCAATAAGACACAGAGGGAAAAAGGTTGGATGTAATATGAGATTTTTTGAAATACTTTGTTGCCAAACGTTACTTTTGAACAATTGGATAGAAGATTGCCGCATAGAAGAATTAGGATTTCAAAATGACATGCATCTTGTGATGTATAAAAACAGACGGCAACTTTTTAAACTTATAGATTATTATTTAGCGCATGAAGAAAAAAGGGAGGTAATTGCCAAAAATGGATACGAACAAGCTATTAAGAGCCACACATATCGCAACCGCGTTGAGGAAATGTTCCAGCTAATTCGTGGAAATTTTGGAACTAAATTTAAAGAATTGCAATTGTAACTTCTAATACAAATAGAGGGCGCGGCAATGATTAATATCAAAAATTATTTTCGCATGTTAAAATTCATAGGTCCCCACACCAAAATTCTGGCATTTGCGGTGGTATGTATGATTTTGTCATCGCTGTTTGATGGTGTTTCTGTGGGCATGATAATTCCATTGGTAGATAAGATACTTGCCGGTAAAGAAATTATCTTACCAAATTCTAATGCCATACCAGAAATAGTCAAGGGGTTAGTGAATAAAATCAATACCCTGCCACGAGGTACTCTATTAAACTATATCATATTAATTGTTATGGGCATGGTTGTGCTTAAGGAAGTCCTTGTATTTGCTCATTCTTATTTGATGGTAGCTGCCAGCAAAAGGTCAGTGAGGGATGTTCAAAATAGAATTTACAACAAATTACTGGGGTTATCCATGAATTTTTATCATCGTAATAAAACTGCTACTCTAATGAGTAGGATAACCAATGATACCGCTTTGATACAGCAGGCAATTGCTGAGGGTTTAACTGAAATATTTTATCAGCCAGTGCAATTTTTAGTGTATTTAACAATGCTTCTTGTGATTAGAAATTACTTCTCAATTTCCTGGAGTTTTGTATTTATTATAGCTGCCCTGCTCCCTTTAATGGCTTATCCAATTATAAAAATAGGCAGCCGCCTAAAAAGAATTACTACGCAAAGCCAGGTAAAGACAGCAGATATAAATTCCCTTTTGCTTGAGGCTATATCTGGTATGCAGGTTGTCAAAGCCTTTACTATGGAGAAATCTGAATCTGAAAAATTCCGCAAAGAAAACCAGAAATTTTACAGACTTTCGATGAAATCCGTTAAAAGGATGAATTCCGTAAGGCCTATTACGGAATTTTTGAGCATGTTAGCTGTAGCAGTAGTTTTGTGGCTTGGTGGAAAACAGGTTATATATGAAGGCTTAAGCCCAGGAGCATTTATCGCCTTTTTGGCAGCCTTGCTTTCATTAATAAGACCAATAAAACGTCTCAGTAAAGTTCATATGATAAACCAACAGGCAATTTCAGCGAGTGAGAGGGTATATCATATCCTAGATGAAAAGCCCACAGTGATAGAGGCAAAGCGTGCAGTTAAGCTAAAACCATTACATGAAAAAATAGTTTTTGATAACGTTAATTTTAGCTATGATACAAAACCGACCTTAGACTCTATATCTATCGAAGTTAAAAAAGGTGAAATCATCGCTATCGTAGGACCAAGCGGTGCAGGCAAGAGCACCTTTGTAAATTTAATCCCTCGCTTTTACGATCCTACATCAGGAAGAATATTAGTAGATAACCAGGATATAAGAGTTGCTAGCTTAGATTCACTACGTGCACAAATAGGTTTAGTTACTCAGGAAACAATATTGTTTAATGATACAATCTTTGCCAATATTTCCTATGGCAGAGAAGATGCATCGGAGAAAGACGTTATAAACGCAGCCAGAGCTGCTAATGCGCATAATTTTATAACAAAATTCCCAGAGGGCTACGATACGTTTATAGGAGATAGGGGGCATACTATTTCAGGAGGAGAAAGGCAAAGGTTGTCAATCGCACGGGCATTGTTGAAAAACCCGCCTGTACTAATTTTGGATGAAGCTACCTCTCAGTTAGATACTGAATCGGAACAATTAGTTCAAGAAGCCCTTAATAAATTAATGAAGAACAGAACCGTTTTTGTTATAGCCCATAGGTTATCTACTGTGCGTAATGCAGATAAGATTATTGTGTTGGAAAAAGGTAAAATAGAAGCCATTGGAAAACACGACGACCTTATGGAAACAGATGGATTGTATAAGAAGTTGTATGATATGCAGTTTAGAGATATTTAAAAAGTTTTAAGCAAGAAAACATTTAATGAAGAAAACTCCTATTTGCGATATTATAGTTTTGGTTTGGAATAACCTTGAATATACAAAGCCTTGCATTGAAAGCGTCTTAAAAAAAACCACATGCCCCTCACGCCTTCTTATTGTAGATAATAATAGCGATAATTTAACTAAGCTATACCTACAAAACCTTAAGTCCACAGAACATGTTGAAATTAAATTGATTACGAATAAAGAAAACCTCGGGTTTGTAGGTGGAAATAATGTAGGACTGAAGGCCTCAAGCGCACCTTTTTCCTGTATTCTCAATAATGATACCTTAGTAACTAAGGGGTGGCTTTCTGAAATGATTCGGGTTGCAAACCTAAGGGAAGACATAGGCATAGTTAATCCAAATAGCAATAACTTTGGTATTTGCCTTAAGGGATCTGAGACAGTAGATACTTTATCTAAAGAACTACTCAAGTTAGAAGGTGGTGGATTTCGCGAAATCGGCAGTACGATAGGTTTTTGCATGTTGGTTAAACGCCAGTTAATAGAAAAAATAGGATATCTAGATGATTTTTTAAGTGGGTTCTTTTTTGAAGATACAGATTATTCTTATAGGGCCAAAGAGATTGGGTTTATTTGTGTAATTGCAAAGGGTGCTTACGTTCATCATTATGAACACAAATCTGTTCAAAAATTAAGTGACCGCCAGAAGAAATTTGACGAGAGTAGACAAAGGTTTTATCAAAAATGGGGCAGGCCATTAAGAATTATGGCAGTTACTTCAAACACAGATTTAGATTTTTTAAGAGATTTTCATCTTAAATGCCTTGAAATAGCCAGGCAAGGTAATTTTGTAGATTTTACAAGCAAATCACAAGTTAGAAATGGTTTATCTAATAATATTTCTCATAGTGATTTACGTACCATGGATTTTCCTGCACAATTTTTTAATCTACGCTGTCTATGGCGAAGCAGTGTAAAGAAAAAACGTTATGATATCATTTTTTGTCCAGATGTAAAACTGGCAGAGCAGTTTAATAAAGTAAGATTCTTGAATAAGGCAAGGGTAACTTTGAGCATAACCAAAGGGGTGCTTGAGGCGTTACGGAGAATCCCTGCCAAATATGTTAACTTTAAAGAAAGACTAAATCTTGATTTGGACATAAATGATACCATAGATTGCATCTTAGCAGAAAGATACCTAAAATCCAAAAGACCCTGGACTTCATACTTACCTTTTCACTATCATTTAGTACCTGGTTCAATAAGGGTTTTGATTGCCCAGTGGCTGACAGGTTTACATAGTTTAAAAAGACAACGTGTAAACTTTCCAAATTGGCCTGAAGACATAACAGTTGATTTACTAAAAAGGACTATAAGAGGTAAACTTAGTCAGATTAAATGGCCCGAAGAAAAAAAATATGCTGTATGTTTAACGCATGACATAGATACAAACAAAGGTTTTAAGCCAGCAGAAAAATTCCTACACCTTGAAGCAGAATTTGGTGTTAAATCCTGCTGGTTTGTTGTATTGAAGAATGTAGAGTTTGGTGGGCGGTTTTTCCATGAAGTACTTAAAGGAGAAAATGAAGTAGCCTGTCATGGCGATAACCACGATGAAAGTTTACCTTATCTTTCGCAATCAGAGATATGTTCTAGGTTAGAGAAATATCGAAATACAATAAAGGAATACAACATGAAGGGTTTTAGATCACCTTCATTGTTGAGGACGCCGACTTTATTGCGTGCAATTTCAGAATTTTTTGAATACGATTCTACATTCCCAGATACTGAAATTTCTGCAAGGCCTCCTTATAGAAGCGGTTGCTGCAGCATTTTTCCATATCGTTTGGGTAAACTTATGGAATTACCATTAACCTTGCCACAAGACTCTACTTGTGTTTTTTTGAAAAAGACACCAGAGGAAATTTTGAAATTATGGCTTAATAAATTAAGCTGGATAAAGGAAATGGGTGGCTTGGCTACTTTAAATATACATCCAGATTCTCACTTTGGCATGAAAGGAAAGATTTTTGATATATATAGAAGTTTTTTGGAAATTGTTACTAAAGATACGAAAGCTTGGGTTACCACACCTGCCGAGGTAGTTAACCATTGCGCCAATATGGAATTAACAAGGGTTGAATTATGAAGATTTGCTTAATAGACCCCCCTTTATCTAGGCCAGAATATGCTGGAAAATTTAAGAGGATAGCCAATGTTTTACCATCTTTGGGGCTGGGTTATATAGCTGCAGTTTTAGAAAGAGAAGGTTTTGATATTAGCATAATCGACAGTCGTCCTTTAAATACACAAGAAGAGGAGTTAGTTGGTATGCTTAAGGAGGCTAACCCGCAAATTATTGGAATAACCGCCACAACACTTTCTTATCCGAATGCCTGTTCAGTTGCAAAAAAGATAAAAGATGCATTGTCAGGGGTTTTTCTGGTATTAGGAGGACCCCACATGACCGCTATTCCAGAAGAAGCAATGCAGAATTCTAATTTTGATATAGGTATTATAGGAGAAGGCGAGTATGCATTTTTGGAATTAGCAAAACAAATACAAGAAAATTCCCTGCAACTAGAAAAGATAGAAGGTGTAGCGTATAAAGAAAATGGTCGTATAAAAATAACACAAAGAGCTGGTTATATAGACAATTTGGATAAATTACCACCTCCGGCACGCCATCTCTATCCTGACTTAAAGTATTACAAACCTGTTGCTGCTTCATATAGAAAGTTGCCTTTTGCACATATGATGACCAGTAGGGGGTGTCCCTTTGGATGTACATTTTGCGATAGGAAGGTATTTGGCAATAAGTTTAGAGCTCGTTCAGTACAAAACGTATTAGAGGAAATAGAAGAGCTTAAGTTTAAATATGGTGTTAAAGAGATAAAATTCTTCGATGATACTTTCACAGTTAATAAAGAAAGAGCTATGGCTATATGCCAACAGATAATAAAAAAGAAATTAGATATTATCTGGTCTTGTCTCTCACATGTGCGCTGTGTGAATGAAGAACTTTTAAGACTTATGAAACAAGCAGGGTGCTGGCAGATAGGATTCGGCCTAGAATCAGGAGATCCAGCTATCTTAGCTAGCATGAAGAAGGGCATGACCATAGAGGATAGCTCCAGAGCAGTTAAGCAGGCAAAAAAGGCAGGGCTTAACGTGAGGGCATTTTTTGTTATTGGCATGCCAGGAGATACCCTCGATTCCATAAACCGCAGCTTGGAATTTGCTAAATCCTTACCTATAGATATAGCCAATTTTTATAATGTGACGCTATACCCTGGAAATGAATTGTTTGATATTGCATCAAAAGAAGGGACGCTTCTTCATAGAAAATGGAGTCAATTTTGCCAGTTGAACATCCCGGATTCGGCAGATATTGCTTATATACCCAAAGGGATGACTGAAGAACAATTACGCTCAATATCTTCTGTTATACATAAAAGGTTTTATCTCAGGCCAAAATATATTTTTCAACAGATTAAACAAATTAGAAGTTTGAATGATATCAAACGTTACTTCGATGGTTTTCTAGCCATAGCAGGGGGCATCTAAAAAGATTGCACTATGAAAATAACATTTTTAAACCTACCAAATAGAAATAAAGTTATTCGTAGATACATGTGTTCTTATAATGCACCAAATTTTTTGTTTCCTCCAATAGAGTTGATGTATTTAGCTGCAGTAGCGCATAAAAAGGAGGGTGTAGAAACAGAGATAATCGATGCAATCGCCCAGGGAATGAATGCTGAGGCGGTTTCTGAAAGGCTAAAAGAAGCAAAGCCAGACCTTTTAGTATTTATGCCAGGCTTTGAGATATTTGGTGAAGATATAGAAGTTTTGGATTTTTTAAAAGGCAAACTTGTAACTACAAAGTTTATAGCAATAGGTTATTATCCAACCCTATTTCCTGAAGAAATACTCAATAAATCTAAGGTAGATATTATAATAATGGATGAACCCGAGGAGACATTCTCAGTTTTTTGCGATAGCCTAATTAAAAATGAGGACATAGGCAATATAAACGGTATTGCATTTAAGCGTAACGGCAATGTAACCATTAATGAACCCAGAGGCAGAATAAAGGATTTAGACTCATTACCCCATCCTGAGCGTAGCCTCATAGACAATAGACTTTACAATGATCTTTTTTTAGGCAAACCATTTACTACAATCCTTACTTCGAGGGGTTGCCCCTATGCTTGTACGTATTGTGTACGGACATACGGAAATAGACTTGCATTTCGTTCAGCAGAAAGTGTAGTTGCAGAAATAGAGGAAATCGTCCAGCGCTTTAAAATAAGAAACATTAGATTTCTAGATGATACCTTCACGGTCAAAAAAGAACGCGTTATAAAGATATGTGACTTGATATTAGAAAAAGGCCTAAAGGTCAATTGGGCAGCTTTAAGTAGAATTAATACCCTTGATGGGAATATGCTTGGGGCAATGAAAAAGGCAGGTTGTAAGCGGTTGTACATAGGAATAGAAAGCGGTTCGCAGAAAATTTTAGATTATTACAAAAAGTCATACAAGGTGGAAGAGATACCTGAGAAAATAAATCTTGTTAATAAGGCCAAAATAGAAGTAGCAGGGTTTTTTATGGTTGGAGCTCCTATTGAAACAGAAGAAGATTTCAATGAGACACTAAAGTTGGCAAAGAAGTGCAAACTAGACTACTGTACCATTTTTAAAACTGTTCCATATCCTGGTACAGCCTTTTTCAATGACATGAAAGAGAAAATAGATTTTTCGCTTTTTCCATACAAAAACCGTTTAAAAGATGTTGAATTTGAGAAGAAATTAACTGCATGGGAGGGTAGGTTTTTAAAAGAATACTATCTCAGGCCAAAGTATATAGCTTCCAGGGCCAAATTTTTCATTAGATACCCTTTGGAATCCATGCGGGGAGGTTTTTATTTAATTAGCCATTTAGTTTGTTCTAAAGATAAAACGCGAGAGGATTTTATTTAGATATGAAAGAGCTACTTCCGAATTTAACAGTAGTTATACCAGCCTTTAATGAACAAGAGTTATTAGAAGTTGTAGTTGAAGCAGTTAGAAATAAGCTACCTTCCCTAGCAAAAGAATATGAAATACTTATAGTCAATGATGGCAGTAAAGACGCAACTCGTAAAATTGCAGAAAGGCTGTCTAGCGAACATGCAATGATTAAAGTAATTCACCATCCTTTTAATATAGGTTATGGCGGGGCGCAGAAATCAGGCATATTGTCAGCAAGGTACGATTATTTAACACTTGTGCCTTCGGATGGACAATTCAACATAGATGAT
This sequence comes from uncultured Planctomycetia bacterium, assembly GCA_964497315.1. Lineage (GTDB taxonomy): Bacteria > Omnitrophota > Gorgyraeia > Taenaricolales > CAZCCH01 > CAZCCH01. Next base: position 44,456 of record CAZCCH010000004.1, on the reverse strand, counting down.
TTAGATAAATTTATAGAATGGAAAGATTTTGATGTCATTGTGGGCTGTCGTAAATATAGACACACAGATCCTTTACTTCGAAGGATAAAAACCAAAGTTTTTAGGTTGGCAATGTTTTTTCTATTTGGTATTACTTTAAAAGATGTAAACTGGGTAAAACTTTTCAAAAAAGATGTATTTAAAAATATGGAAATTACATCAAGAGGTATATGCGTGGATGCTGAGGTCATATTTAAGGCAAAACGCAATGGCTGTAACTTTAAAGAAGTAGAGGTGGATTATCTTCCTAGGAAAGCGGGAATCGCAAAGGGAGATTTACCGCTGAATGTAATAATTACGATTGTAGAATTGATAATCTTGAGGTTTACATCATGATGGAGCATGGCAGAAGAGACTTAATATTGGTTTTACTTTGTCTATTGGCAGGAGTACTTTTATTTACCAATTTAGGCAATGTATATCTTTGGCAGGATGAGGCAGAGACGGCGGTTTTGGCTAGAAATACTCTCAAGTTCGGAATTCCACAGGCATATGATGGTAAAAATTTAGTTAGGAATATATATGAAGATCCATGTGTAAATAAAGGTTGGAAATACGCTGCTTGGCTTCAATTCTATCTTGTAGCAGGTATCTTTTGGTTATTCGGGGAATCTACATTTACCGCCAGATTAGTTTTTGTGCTGTTTGGTCTTGGTTGTGTGCCTATGTGTTTTCTTTTAGCTAATAGACTTTTTAAAAACAGATTTGTATCCCGCGTTAGTGTTGCTTTAATGGTATTTTTCGTTCCCTTCCTTTTGTATGTACGGCAGTGTCGCTGGTATGCCCTGACTATATTTTTTACACTATGGCTAGTTTTATCCTATTTGGACTTATTGCGGAATAGAAAAATTGCCCCTGCTTTCGGATTTATAATTTCTGCTGCGTGTTTATTTCATAGCAATTATGGGATATTTTTTCCTGTTTTGAGTGCGATTTTCGTTCATTATATTTTATTCCATAGAAATGTACTTAAGCTAAGAATAATATCAATTATATTGTTTGCAGTGTTTATATTGACTGCACCTTCCTTGCTTTACTTAGGTAGCTTCGAATATAGCGGGCAGTTTTCTTTGGAGCGCACAGAGGATCACCTGGAATTCTATGTCAGAGTTTTGAACAAGTATATATTCCCGTTGCTATTTGTATTTATTTCTTTAGTGTATTTTCGGATTAGGAGGCGGTTTCCGGTTTTAGAGGATCCTTTGGATAAATCGTCTTTATGGTTACCCATCATAGTTATCATTTCTACTATCTTTTTTCTATTATTAGCGGATGAAAGGCAGTTGCGATATATAATCCACTTAGTACCGTTATGTTTTATGTTAATGGCACTTGTCTTAGCCGGATGGCAAAAGCAATCGAGCCTCTTAGCATTTAGCTTGTTTATACTTGTGGGTTTTACAAATATATTTCATACCGGAGCACCATTTGCAAAACAAACAAAGTTGCATTTATATGATTACCTCTGGGAGGTAAATCACGACTATGATGGTCCAGCCGAAGGTATAGTGGAATATTTAAAGAAAGAGGCTGATCCTGCCGATACAGTTAAAATGAATTATGGAGATTTCGCTGCGATATTCTACACTGACTTGAAGGTCGATAATGGACCCTTTATGGCTGAAACCTATCCGGAATGGATAGTCTATCGCAGGGATTGGCAACCTCAGGAATTTATTGGTAGTAGGTACCAGAAAAGAATAGAGTCTTTATATGAAAAAATACACCTGCCGGTTCCTGATATAAGATTCGAGAACCGGCCTGATCCAGGATATCATAAATTTAAGACTGTAGCGAATTGGCCTCACAAGGTAATTATATATAGAAGGAAATGAAAGAAAACATTCCAATATCAATTGTAATAATCACGAAGAATGAGAAAGACAGAATTAAAGAATGCTTGGAATCTGTCAAAAGGGCGAATGAAGTAGTAGTCCTGGATGATTTTAGCCAGGATGATACAGTAGAGATTGCCCGCAGTCTTGGCGCTAAGGTATATCAGCGCAAGATGGACATAGAAGGCAAGCATAGAAACTACGCATACTCACTAGCAGACAATGAATGGATTTTGAGCCTTGATGCTGATGAACGGGCTACGCCAGAACTCATGGATGAAATAGAAGCTTTATTAAAGACTGCACCAACGGCGAATGGATATAACATCGCGCGAAGAAACTACATTGGTAATTATTGGGTTAGATATGGCGGATGGTACCCCAGTGCACAACTTAAGTTGTTTAAAAAAAGTGAATTCAGATATGAAGAGGTAGAAGTCCATCCGAGGGCCTTTATGGGAGGCGAATGTGGCAATTTAAAAAGTGATATAATTCATTGCTCTTACAGGGATATTGAAGATTTTTTAATCAAACTCAATAATCAAACAACAAGAGAAGCGCAGAAGCAAGCCAGGGCAGAAAAAAAAATGGGTTTTAGTAGATCTCTACGCAGGACCATTGATAGATTCTGGCGCAGTCTTGTTGGAAAAAAAGGTTACAAGGATGGTTCTTGGGGATTTATCCTTGCTGTGTTTGCAGGATTTTATCAAATCTTAACCTTTGCTAAATTGTGGGAAATGCTATTAGATAAAAATCAACCCATGGTTCAAAAAACACAAGCAGGAAGCACTATGCAGAATAATGAAAGGCAGGCAATTACAGCAGTTTTAATAGTCAAAAATGAAGAAGAAAAAATCAGAAATTGCCTTGAGTCTATTAAATGGGTAGATGAAATTGTAGTAGTTGACGGCATGAGTACTGATAAGACAGTTGATATCTGCAATGAATATGGTGCCAAGGTTATCCAGCATGAATTTGAGGGCGATTTTGGACTGGAAAGAAATATAGGCATTGATAACTCTAGTGGAGATTGGATAGTGCAGCTAGACGCAGATGAAATAGTCACAGAGGCCTTTAAAAAGAAGGTTATGGAAGTTTTAAGCTGTCCTACGGAGTTCGTAGCCTATAAATTTAGACGCAAAAATTTCTTTTTAGGACGTCCAATGAAATACGGAGGGTGGTATCATTATTCTTTGCATTTTTTCAAAAAGGGATTTGCCAGATATAAAGGGAGAGTGCACCATGAACTTATTGTAAATGGCAAAATAGGAACCCTAGAAGAAGAAATAGAGCATTACCCTTTTAAGGATATAGAAACCTTTATAGCCAGGCACAATCGTTATACCACCTATGAAGCCATTGAGATGTATGAACAAAAAGGAAGCATGCTAGATAAAAAGTTGCGTAAAAAATTAATTTTTAGACCTTTAAAAATATTTCGTAAGCTATACATCAAAAAGAAAGGTTTTCTAGAAGGTATGCATGGGTTTATTTTTGCAGTTCTTTTTTCCTGGGTTGATTTTTCAAGATGGGCAAAATATTGGGAAATTTGTAAAAATGACGAAAAGCTGTGATTTAATTCTTTTAACATGGGAATACTTAAAGCTTACCAAGCCTTGCATTGAGAGCATATTGAAACATACGCACGTACCCACCAGGCTTATAATTGTTGACAATGGCAGCAAGAATGAAGACTTTATGGGGTATTTAAGAAACCTAAAGGGCAATGACTTGATAAGTATTACGGTTTTATTTAATAAAGCCAATGAGGGATATCCTAAAGGTATGAATATAGGAATGAAGCAATCTAGTGCCGATTATGTTTGTCTTTTAAATAATGATATATTAGTCACAGATGGTTGGTTAAGCGAAATAATCGCTGTCGCAGAAAGCGATGAGTCAATAGGCGTAGTTACACCTGCTAGTAATACCTTTAGCAAAAATCCCAGAACAAATGAAACAATTGATGAATATGCAAAAAGAATAAAATCTTCTTATAGCCGCTCGATTGAGATTCACAGCGGTGAAGGCTTTTGCATGCTGATAAAGCGTCAGCTAATAGAAAGAATTGGATATCTTGATGAAACCTTTGGCATGGGGTATTTTGAAGAAGTAGATTTTTGCAGGAGAATTCAGGCCATTGGCTATAGATGCGTTATGGCAGAAAGGGCATACGTATGGCACATAGGAGGTGCTTCTTGGTCAGACTCAACCGATGCGAAAAGAATCTTCACAAAAAATGCAGAAGTGTTTTATAAAAAATGGGATAAGCCGAAACGCCTAGTGTATATAGTTTCATCTAGAGATACTTCATATTTGCAAAATCTTAAAAAGCAGACAAGACAGGAAGCCAACAAGGCCTCAAGTGTTTTTGTCTATTTTAAAAAGAATATAGCGAAAGAAATTAAACTATGCGATCATTTTAGAATTAAGGTATTCATTTTACCTGATAATTTTTTCATTTTAAGGTGTATTTGGAGAGTGCTAAAAAAGCGAAAAAAGTATGATTCAATAATAACAAACGATAAAAATTCTGCAGAGATTTTTAAAAAACTTAAGCTTATTCATAAAGCTGAGGTTATAGTCTAAATATAGGAAGTTATTTATAATGAACGTTTTCTTTATTTACCCTTTGGTCCTTCAAAAAATAGATAAATTCTCTCATGGTTACCACCCATTTCCACCACTTGGATTAGTTTATATTGCCACAGTCTTGCAAAATAACGGACATAAGGTAAAGATAGCTGATAGGAATGAATTATTGATTAAGAACAATTACGACTTGGCCGCAACAGACCAAGAGCTTTTAGAAAGAATAAAATCATTTAAGCCTCAACTTGTCGGTTTTAGTGCTACTACACCTCTTATGTATGATGTTATACATTTTTCTAAAAAGATTAAACGAGTTCACCCTAATGTTATTAATATTGTAGGAGGACCACATCCTACTGCTGAGCCAAAAGAGACATTGATGTGCTGTCCAGACATAGACTTAGTAGTTGATGGGGAAGGAGAGATGACCATGTTAGATATAGTCAATAACCTTCCCTCTTTTGATATGCCTGGAGTATGGAGCAGGAAGGGTGAAGATTTCTACACTGTTGGCAAAAGGGAAATGATACAAAATTTAGATAAGATTCCTATTCCAGATAGAAGTTTATTGAATATGAACTTTTATTTGAAACCTGTTGAAGAACGACATCTCCTAGGTAAGCATACAACAATATTTTCTTCTCGCGGTTGTGTTAGGAGGTGCCATTATTGTGCAGGCCCATTAATGTTCCCAGGAAAGGTGCGATATCATTCTCCACATTATGTCTTAGAAGAGATGGAAAAAATTATCTGCTCTTACAAAGTTGATTATATTTATTTTGCTGACGATATGTTTTTGAGCAATGTGGAAAGAACAGAGACTATATGCGAAATGATTAAGAAAAAAGGTTTGCATAAAAAGATCAAATGGATTTGTCAGCTTACAGCTGTTGCGGCAAAAGCAAAAATTTTGAAATTAATGAAAAGCGCGGGTTGTGTATTAGTTGAATGCGGTTTTGAATCAGGTTCACAACAAGAACTAAATAGGATGAATAAGAACATTAATGTAGAAAGGTATTGCGAAGCAGCAAAGGCGGCCCATGACGTAGGTTTAAATTTTAGGGCAAATATGATCAAGGGTTATGTTGACCAAACAGAAGAAGATTTTATGCTGTCTGCAAATTTTATTAAATCTATAAGGCCGTATTTTGCTCATTTCAACCAGTTTTGGCCTTTGCCTGGAACATGTGCCTATAAAGAACTCTTGAATAGAGGTTATAAAATCGAATGGAATGATTGTACGGATTGTACACAAAACTTTACCAAGATTTCTTCAGATAGGTTTATTGAATTAACCCACGAAATCCAAAAAGAGATCGTTGGACCTTTAAATAAGGGAAATTTTAAAAAATATCATATACAACATCACCCCATATCAATGTGTAACTTTTATTATCGAAAGAATTTAAGGTCCATAGTTAATAAATTGAATTCCAGAAAGGCTACGCTTAATTGACAGCTAAGTTTTTAATATGAACAACGAAAAACAGTTATGAGTCAAAGCGATATATCTATTTGTAAAATATGTAATAATGTAAGCAATAATAAATCCTACATCGTACAAGAAATGATGTTTGGCTATAGAGATAAATTTGAATATTTTGAATGTGCAAAATGTGGATGCTTGCAGATAAAAGAAGCTCTAACTAACCCAACGAAATACTATCCCAAAGATTACTATTCGTTTCAAGGGTTAAATTATTCTAGGCCTAATTTTTTTAAAAGATTTCGCAGACACCAAAGGGCAAGGTATTGGCTTTATGAGAAAAACCTTATAGGTATATTGCTTTCTATTGGAAGGAAAAAACCTCATTATTTTGATTGGCTAAGGATGTCAAAAGTAAAATTTGAGTCAAAAATCCTGGATATAGGTTGCGGCGGGGGAGGCCTCCTTCTCGAACTAGCAAAATATGGATTTTCAAATCTTACTGGGATAGATCCTTTTATCAGAGATGATATCCACTATGAGAACAGTGTAAGGATTTTTAAAAAGTCTATATTCGAACTAGAAGGACAGTTTGATTTTATTATGCTACACGATTCTTTTGAGCACATGCAGGAACCTTTAGCTGTATTTAAGGAATTATATCTCCGATTGGAGACCAAGGGGTGTATTTTGATTAAGACACCCGTATCTGGGTGTTTTGCATGGAGGAAATATGGTGTTGATTGGGTTCAACTTGATGTACCGCGTCATCTTTTTTTACATACACCCAAAAGTATTCAAATCTTAGCAGAACAAACAGGTTTAGAACTTAGGAATATTACGTTTGACTCAACTGCATTTCAATTTTGGGGTAGTGAGCAATACCGTAGGGATATACCCCTCAGGGACAGCAAGTCTTATTATGTAAGTCCTCAGGCGTCTATTTTTTCAGAAAGACAAATAAAGGATTTCGACAGTGCAGCCGTTGAGCTCAACAAAAAGGCAGAAGGCGATTCGGCATGCTTTTATTTGTATAAAAGATAAAAAAACGGAGGTGTAATGGTGGCATACCGCAGTAAAATAGATTACTTTATTAAAGCTGTAGGCGTGGGCCTTTTGACGGGGGTTGCATTCGCGTTTTTTATTAGCGTGGTTAAGGTGCTATTTGCTTCGCCATACCTCTATTTTACAGAAGGCACACACCCCTTTTTAGCCAACCTGGCGATTTACGGCATATTTTGCGGCCTTAGCGGGATTGTATTTGGGTTAATATTTGTTGCGGCCAGACTAATTTACAAGAAAAAAGTTTCTACGGGTCGGCTCATATCCATATACCTTACCTTGTTTTTCTCCTTTGCAGCCGCGTATGCGGTTGACTGGTGGCTTAGTAATATATTTTTCGGATACAGACACTATCTTTTTCATTGGGTTGCGGATTTTCTTCTGGTTGTATATGCGGTGTTGTTTTTTCTTATATTTTTTATGCTATTGAAAATTATTTCAAAAAGCAACCGCCCCATTAGAATTATAACCATAAGCATTATCCTAGTGCTGTTTCTATCTGGGGAGTGGTTGGCGTCAGGATATGTACAGCGCGGATTTTCTTTTAAAAAGGCCTTTTCGGAATTTGCGCGAGGTGAAGACTTAAACGTAATTCTGATAATTGTAGATTCATTACTTCCAGCTAAATTAGGAGCTTACGGACAATTAAAGCGCTTAAGTCCTAACGTAGATGTTCTTGCAGGGGAAGGAACGGTTTTTTTAAATGCCATAACCCAGACCAACTGGACGCACGCCTTAGTTCCATCTCTTTTTACCTCCACCTATCCCTCAGTTCACGGTGTAGTCGATGAAAATAAAGGTCTTCCTGAGTCGATGACTACTATTGCTGAAGTATTGCAGGCAAATGGATATGCAACCTGCGCTTTTATGACCGATCCATGGGTTTCGAAGCAGTTCAATCTTGACCAGGGCTTTGATTTTTATGTAAACCTTATAGAGAGAGATGCATCTAGATGGTACGACTTGTATTATAAGCTGGGGACGCATTCAGACCTATTAAAAACTCCTCCCAGCTGTTATCCAACGGCGGATTTACTTACCGCCGAAGCCATTAATTGGATAGATAAATTCAAAGACAAAAATTTCTTCCTATATCTTCATTATATGGATGTTCACGGACCACATATAAGGCACGATTTATCAAATACCGATTTTGTATATGCCGATGAAGTAGGTTCTGCACATCCCAGCAAAACGGAAGTTTCTATGTATGAGGTTCAGGTTTGGTATACAGATTATCATATAGGTCTATTGATGGAAAAGTTGCGTAAGCTGGGAATAGAGGATAAGACCCTTATTATTGTTAGTGCGGATAATGGTAGGAGTCTGGATGAGTTAGATGAGATAAAACCCGGGGAATTCTTATATGAAGATGATATAAAGATACCTCTTGTAATGAGATTGCCTGGAGTTTTTCCTTCCGGCCTAAAGCTTCAAGAACAGGTGCAGGGTATAGACATTATGCCTACTATATTGTCTGTCCTGGATCTGGAGCCGGAAGATATCATGCAGGGCATGGATATGCAGGGGATTTTGTCGCAGGAACCGCAAAAGGCAAGCCCAAGGCCAGCCTTCAGTGAATTAGGACCTACATTCATGCTTCCTGACAGCCATCTGGTTTCCGTGAGGATCCCGCCATGGAAATACATATATAACCTATGGAGTAAAAAACGAGAGTTGTACAATATAGATATAGATTCTCAAGAACAGAATAATCTTATCGGCAAAGAGCCGAAGGCCACCGAGATGTGTCACGGGCTGATAGTTAATTATATTTTTGAAAATATGATACTTTCAGAAAAAATGGGTTCTAAGTCCAAGGAGGGTTCTACGGAGTCGGTGAAGATTGACGAAACAACAAAACGGCAATTACAAGGACTTGGATATTTACAATAAAACAGGATTGACGATATGGAGATATTTAGACTAATAAACTTTGGATACATAGATCCAGGAGTGGGACTGCCGTTTTTTACCATGGGTTCGATTATCCTGGGAGTCATAATAGGTTTCCTTGGCGGGCTGCTTTTCTGGGCGAGACGCATTTTAAGATTTTTCCTCAAGGGAAAGAAGCTGTTATGGCTGTTAATTCTAACGGCTGTTATTGCCGGCGTTGTGTTTTATATAAATATCACAAAAGAAGTGGCGGGCTGCAAAGAAAAAATAGTCATAATTGGGTTGGATGGTCTGGAGCCTGAGATTATGGAACGGTTGATGGGAGAAGGCAAGCTTCCCAATTTCAAAAAACTGAAAGAGCAAGGTACTTATGCGCGTTTAGCTACTTCTTATCCTGCGGAATCGCTAGTGGCCTGGACCAACTTTGCTACCGGATCCAATGCAGGTAAACACGGTGCCTATGGTTTCCTAAAACGTGACCCAAATACATACATGCCATATTTGGCTTTCAGCCGGGTTGATAAAGATACAAAGAAGCTTAAGAGGGTAGCTGGCGGTACGCCTTTCTGGAATATTACGCGTAAATATAAAATTCCCACAGTCCTTCTGTGTTGCCCCAATGCATTTCCACCTGATAAGGTTTACGGCCGCTTGCTTTCAGGTATGGGCGTGCCGGATATACGGGGGACTATGGGTACATCCTCTTTTTATACCACAGCAGACATTGAAAAAGGCAAGGATATTGGAGGTCGACTCATTAAAGTTACCAAAAGAGGAGCTAATATAAATACCTATTTATCCGGCCCCGTGGACACATCTTTAAGAAAAGCAAATGATATAATAATACCCATGAAGGTGGCTATAGATGAACAGGCCCAAACTGCAACTGTTGATGTTGGAGGAAACCAGTTCATGCTTAGGCCTAAACAGTGGAGTCAATGGCAGGCCTTTACTTTTAAAATTAATTTTTTCAAGAGGGTCAAGGGGATATGTAAATTTTACCTCAAGAGCATAACACCGGAATTCGAACTTTATATCTCCCCCATCAATTTTGACCCCCGGGATCCACCTTTTGCGATATCATACCCTGCTGGTTATTCAAAAGAGCTCGCAGATAGGCTGGGCCTCTATCATACCTTGGGCATGCCTCATGATACATGGGCGCTAAATGAAAATAAACTTGATGAAGTTGCGTTTTTAGAACAGGCCGATATGATTATTGAGGAAAAACAACAAATGCTTGATATCGAACTTGAGCGTTTCAAAAAAGGCGTTTTTTTCTATTATCTTGACTCGCCCAGTTTCATTCAGCATGCATTCTGGCGTTTTATAGACCCTCAGCATCCGGCATATGACGAAGAATTAGCTGTTGTTTACTCGGGTGTGATTGATAAGATGTATGAGAGGATGGATAATATTCTAGGCAGGGTGTTTGCGAAGACGGATGAGGATACGCTTTTGATAGTTTTGTCTGACCATGGATTTAAGACGTTTCGGAGATCGGTTCATTTGAACACATGGCTTAGGGAAAATGGGTTTCTTTTCCTGGAAGATCCAGCCGCGGTTAAAGGAGGCGAATTTTTTAAGGATGTAGACTGGTCTCGTACCACAGCCTACAGCGTAGGTTTTGGTGAAATTTTTGTTAATCAGATCGGCCGGGAGGCAAAGGGGTGCGTACGGCCCGGGGCCGAGACGCAAAAAATAAAAAAAGAGATCGCAGATAGGCTGACCTCCCTTTATGATGAAAAATTCGCCAGCAATGTAATAAACAAAGTCTATAACAGAGACGAGATTTTCTGGGGGCCTTATATAAATGAGGCGCCGGACTTGCTTGTTGGATATAACATCGGTTACCGCTCTTCCTGGCAGACCGCTTTAGGCAGCGTGCCTGAGGAAATAATTGAAGATAACAAAAAGGCCTGGAGCGGCGACCATCTCTCTGATCCGTCCCTTTTGCCCGGGGTTCTTTTTACCAACAGAAAGATAGAAGCTGCAAATCCGGCAATAGTTGATGTGGTACCCACGATATTGAAAATCCTAGGTATTCCCGAGGATGAATTCAAGGATATGGACGGGAGGCCTTTTATGTGACATGAAGAACATATTAGTAAACAGAGTTGCCGCAGGCAAAAAGCGAAAGAGAATTTTAGCACACGTTGCAAAGCTGCAAAAAATTGCTGTTGATACCAATGTACTTACTGATATAGAGCAGATTGCTGTTGGTGGTTTTAGCCCGCTTACCGGATTTATGAAAAAGCGGAATTATGTTTCGGTACTTAAAAGAAGCAGACTTTCAGACGGAACCCCTTGGAGCATACCCGTAACGTTCTCGGTCAGCGAAAAAGATGCCTCCGGAATAAAGTCCGGGCAACAATTACTTATTACAAGCACGCAAAACGAAGCCGTGGCGGTGATTTTTGTAGAAGAAAAATTCGTACATGAAAAAGCCCAGAGGTGTGAAGCTGTCTATGGTACAGCAAATCCGGATCATCCCGGCGTTGCAGCCGTAGATGCAATGGGCGATGTGCTTTTAGGCGGTGAGATTATATTGCTAAACAAGCCGAAGCTGCCCTTCAGGGACATGATAATGGACCCGCATCAGACGAGAAAGATTTTTAAAAAGCTTGGCTGGAAGACAATCTGTGCGTTTCATACGAGAAATGCCGTTCACAGGGCACACGAATACCTACAGAGGTGCGCGCTTGAATTTGTGGACGGTTTATTCATAAACCCCATAGTTGGCCAGACAAAAGAAGGCGATTTTTCTCCCACTCTTGTTCTTGAAAGTTATAGGCTTCTTATCCGACATTATTACCCCAAGGCAAGGGTGCTTTTGGCGCCGCTTAATATGAAGATGGCGTTTGCGGGTCCAAGGGAAGCACTGTTTCATGCGATCGTAAGGAAAAATTACGGCTGCACGCACATAGTTATAGGAAGGGATCATGCCGGAGTAAAAGGTTACTACGATACCTACGCGGCCCATAAAATTTTTGATAATTTCACTGACTTGGGCATTGCTCCGTTGCGGTTCAACGGCCCATTTTATTGCAAAAAGTGTAGAGCAGTAGCTACAGAGAAAACTTGTTCTCACCCCCAGGCCTGCAGAATCCAGATAAGTGGGACAAAGATACGCAAGATGTTTGGCGAAGGAATGACTCCGCCTGAAGAATTCATGAGGCCAGAAATTAGCCAGTGGATAAAAAAACAGAGTAGGCAGAAAGGGAATATTTTTAAATAGAAAACACACTTGTGACATGCTGTCTTTTTTAGAAATAGAAGTTGAAGGATAAAATACCATAAAAAAGGAGTTGTGAGAATTGTATCGCACATCCAATTTTTTTCGAGAAATTGCAGATTTCTGTAGGTTTTTCTTCAGGACACCGATAAAGAAAAAGGAAATAATTTTTTATTCAGAACACGAGGGTTATTACCCCTACTTTGAGGGTGTAATTGCAGAGCTTACGGAAAAATACAGTCGAAACCTATGTTATATTACCTCAGATTTTAACGACCCGATTTTTGAAAAACAGACAGAGAAGATAAATGCCTTTTACCTAGACAAATTACTTGCTGTTTTTATGCTCTTTGTAAATTGCAGGGTTTTTGTTATTACCCTGACTGACCTCAATCAGTTTCACCTTAAACGCTCATACAATCCGGTCCAGTATGTTTATATTTTTCACTCCCTCGCCAGCACGCATATGAAATTCCGCGAAGGGTCTTATGATCATTATGACTATATATTGTGCCCTGGCCCCTACCACATGAAAGAAATTCGCAGGCGTGAGGAACTTGCTGGGCTAAAATCCAAAAAGCTCCTTGAAGGTGGATATTACCGGCTGGAACGAATCTATGCTGCGTATCAAAAATACTTATCGGCAAAGGATTTATCTTCGGAGGAAAAGACAATGGTTCTTATTGCGCCTTCGTGGGGAGATAGTAATCTTCTCGAAAGCTGCGGTGAGCGCCTGACCGACATACTCTTAAAAGCAGGTTTTGCAGTAATTATGAGGCCGCATCCAGAAACCACAAAGCGTTCTCCGGAGTTAATAGCCTCGCTTGTTTTTAAATTTGGATCAAACCCGCATTTCATCTTGGAGAAATCCGTAGCCACTGATGATTCGCTGATTCGTGCTGACTGTCTGATATGCGACTACTCAGGTGTTGCTCTTGAATATGCCTTTGGTACTGAGAAACCGGTTATTTCTATTGATGTACCTGTTGCGGCCAAAAACCCCAATTATAAAGAATTGGGACTTGAGCCGTTAGAGGTTTCTATCCGTTCTGAAATAGGAGAGGTAGTTGTTCCGGACAAACTAGATATGGTGCCTAAGGTTATCTCCAGGTTAATTGCACATACTGACACCAATAGACAACGCATTGCCCAGCTTAGGAATGAGAGTATATATGCCTTCGGGCAGTCTTCAGATATAGCAGCTCGGTGTATTACTGACATTCTCACTGGGAAAGGCTGAAAGTTATGGTCAAAATAATTTCAACTGTTAGTCCTTACACAGAAAAACTACAGGGAATAGATGTGGGCAGGATAAACTGTGCTTTTGGAACGAAAGAAGAAATACATAGCCTGGCAGCTAAAATAAAAGATGCATGGGGGTATCAGTTATTATTAGACTTGCCTACTGAAAGAAAAAAGACTCGGACTAACAACTTATCATTTGAAGATCTGCTTAGGCTAACAAAACAAATAAATCCACACTATGTGGCCCTGTCATATGTTAAGCACCATAAGGATGTAGAAAAATTCAGGAATCAATTCAAAGGACTTGACATAAAGATTGTAGCCAAAATAGAAACTGCCGAGGCGCTGGAAGATTTAGATAACATTATTTTTTTCTCTGATGTAGTGATGATAGACAGGGGAGATTTGGCTACGGCAATAGGCATAGAGAAATTGCCGCATGCGCAGAAGAGGATTATACGTAAATGCAATAGACAGGGGAAACTGGTAATTGTAGCTACGGAGTTCCTTCTGTCCATGGTAGAGAAATCAGAACCTACAAAGTCAGAAGTAGTAGATATAGCCAACGCTATTTCCGACGGTTCCGATTTTATCATGCTTTCCGAAGAAACGGCCATCGGCGAGTATTCCCAGCACTCTGTAGATATAGTAAAAAAAATAATAAGAGAACTGGAGGATAAATACAAGATAGTGCTTCTTTCTGCCGGTCCTTCTTTGGGGATGGGTGCTTTGACTGCAACCCACCACACCTGCTTAGTGGATGCAGGAGGAACAACTATCTTAGAAACACAGTTAGATGCGTTTAAAAAATGCAATATTCACGATGAGGATATTATCATCGCAACTGGCAAGGGAGATGCCCTTGTGCGTAATTTTGTTTACGAGAAACTAAAGAAGACGGATATCAATATAGTATATAATCCCTGGTACGAGAGTTCAAATATGTTAATTACGTTTTGGCTCGTACGCGAATTTTTACATAAGGGTTTTATAGTCATATATGGGGATATAATTTTTGAGCCCGAGATATTGAAAAAAATTATCAGAAACCCTAATGAAATTGTGCTGGGGGCAGACGAAAAGGCCTGTGACGAGGAAGATGAAAAGATCTGCGCGGCAGGGAATATAATGACCCTTCCGGAAGACTACTATTCTTTGCCCTTCCCGAAGCATAAATGCATATCTTCCGATAAGGCCTACGGTGAATTCATCGGTATTGCCAAGTTTAACCGATGGGGGGCCGCGGTTTTGATAAATGAGATAGACAGAATAATAAGAGAAGGCAATGCCTGGGCGTACCTTATGGAAGCATTTGAACATCTGGTGTTCAAAGGGCACAGGCTGTGCATCGAAAGCATAACTGGACTTCTCTGGAATGATAATGACACAATCCATGATTTAAAGCGAACCCGTGAGGAAGTATTACCTGCGATACGAAAGAAATATAGTAGTAACCAAGGAACATTACCCCTTTAAAATGGAGCCAAATATGAAAATGATGACAAAAACCAAAAGGTGCAGCCATGTTGCATAAAAAGATAGCAAAAAATTCCAGGCAGATCTGGCGAAGGTGGACATGGATTTCGTGCAGGAGAAAAAGGATTTTAAGGACCAGGATAGAAGATTTATTGAAAGATGGCGTGAAGCTCTACATTGGCTGCGGAGATAAAAAGCTAAAAGACTACGTCAATATAGATATAGTCCCTACAGAAGGCACAGATGCGGCGTTGGATGTCTCAGAAGACCTTCATCTTGTACCCTCCGACATAGCTTCTGAAGTAAGGTTGGAGGCTGTCTTTGAGCATTTCTACCGATATAGTCAGGATAAGATACTAAAGGATTTTCACAGGATACTGAAAAAAGGCGGCCGTCTTATTATTAAATGGCTCCCAGATTTCGATGCCATTATTGATGCCTACATTAAACAAGAAAAGGGCATTTCCAGTGAAAGATTTGACCTTTTTGAGGTTTATAGGTTGACCCATGGTGACCCCACGCTAAAGAATTCACCCTATCAACTGCATAAGGATATTTTTACCAAAGCTACTATAAAAGAATTGTTAGGCCGCAACGGGTTTCAAATAGAAGATATAAACAATGAAGTATTTCCAGGAGAAGAGCTGGCTTTGAATTTAAATATTATTGCTGTTAAAGCCTAAAGAGTAACAAAAAGGCATTTAATTAAATGAAGATAATTTTTCTCGATAGAGATGGTGTAATAAATGTATATCCTGGTCATGGAGAGTATGTCACAAACGCAAAAGATTTCCATTTTATAGACGGTTCTCTTGAGGCAATAAGACTACTTACAGAGGCAGGGTATAAGATATATGTTATTTCAAATCAAAGGGGTGTCGGTAAAGGGCTTTTCACTCAAGCGGATTTAGATAAAATAACACAAAAGATGCTTTCAGGACTTAAAGAGAACAAAGGTGAGATAGCGGGTGTTTTTTATTGCACCCATAAAGATGACTGTGATTGCAGAAAACCTAAAACAACACTTTTTAAACAAGCAGCAGGTAACCTCAGCAGTGGCTTTAAAGATGTTTATTTCATAGGTGATGACGAAAGAGATATTGAGGCTGGTAAGAATTTAGGTTGCAAGACGATACTTGTATTTTCCGGAAAAACAAAGAAAGAGAATTTAGATACTTTAGAGTTTCAACCAGATGAAACATGTAAAGATTTGTTCCAGGCTGTTAAAGAGGTTATTTTAAAAAAGGACTGACCTATGAAACCTTTATTAGAGAAGCTAAAGTCAGAAGTATTAATTTGTGATGGTGCTATGGGTACTGCCCTGCAAGAGCAAAGCCTAAAGACAGGTGATTTTCCAGAAGAGTGGAATTTATCACATCCTGAGGTTATAAAATCTATCCATAAAAGCTATGTTGATGCAGGGTGTGACATTATCACAACAAATACCTTTGGAGCAAATAGCCTTAAGTTAAAACGTGCAGGACTTGAGGGTAAACTTAGTGACTTTAATTTGAAAGCTGTGCAATTAGCTAAAGAAGTAACAGGAGATTCTACCTATGTGCTTGGTGATATAGGTCCAACAGGGGAATTTATAGAACCCGTGGGAAATTTAAAGTACGAAGAACTTTTTGACGTATTTAAAAACCAAGCAGAGATACTTGTACAAGCCGGTGTAGATGGTATTATTATTGAAACGATGGCTGACTTAGGAGAATTAAAAGCAGCCTTTATGGCTGCCAAAGAAGCCGCCTTAAACATTGGCAGCGAGTTTCCAGTGATAGCTAGCATGACATTTCAACCGGGCATCTGTAAAACAATGATGGGGGTTTCTACTGATGAGGCAGTCGATAAGATGCTTGATATGGGTGTTAAGATAATGGGTTCAAACTGTGGATGCGGCATAAAACAAATGGTAAAAGTCATAGAATTAATGAGAAAACGACTAGATGAGTTAAAAAGAAACGATATATTTCTTATTGCCCAGTCAAATGCAGGTATGCCTAAGCTGGAAAATGATAAAACTATTTTTACCGAAACACCAGAAGATTTCACAAAGGTCTTGCCGGAATTATTAAATCTAAAGATTAACATCATCGGAGGATGTTGCGGTAGTACCCCTGAGCACATCCGCCAAATTGCTAAAATTATAAAAAAATAAATGAAAATCTTAATCGTATACGCTTCAGCAGGTGCAGGGCATAAAAAGTGCGCAGAAGCCTTATATGAAGCACTTAGACTTACACCTAGCGCAGAACATGACATTAAACTCATTGATTCGCTTGATTATTCAAGCCACTTTTTTAAATGGCTCTATGGAAGGCAATATATAACTTTAATAAATTATCTTCCACTTATCTGGGGATTTTTTTATTATTCCCTTGATAACCAAAGGATTTATAAGCTAACGAACTCCATAAGGCGATTAATAAATGGATGTGCCTTAAAAAAGTTTGAACGTTTTCTTTGTGACTATCAACCTGATGTGGTTATTGCAACACATTTCATGACTAATGAGATAGTTTCTTATTTGAAACAGAAAGGCAGGCTCAATTGCCGCTTAGTTACTGCTGTAACAGATTTCAAAGTTCACTCTTTCTGGATAGCTAAGGAGGTCGATACTTATGCTGTGGCTGCAGAGAAAACAATGCAGGATTTAATAGACAGAGGGGTTGATTATAAAAAAATAGCTGTTACAGGTGTAGCTGTGAGTCCAAAATTTGAACAACCCCATGATAAAAAAACCCTTAAAAAACAACTAGGATTAGAGCAGAACCTATTTATTGCTTTGATAATTGGAGGTGGGTTTGGTGTGGGGCCGCTTGGAAAATTAACCGATTCATTAGTTAATGTATCAGAGAAGGCTAATTTTATTGTAGTTTGTGGTAAAAACAAAAGACTTTTTACAAACTTACAGAAGAAATATGCTGCATGCAACAGGGTTAAAATTTTTGGATTTACTGAAAGAATACACCAACTTATGAGCGTAAGCGATGTGTTGATAAGTAAATCTGGGGGTATGACTACCTCAGAGGCACTTACATCTGGTCTTGCGATGATTGTGCTAAGACCGATACCTGGACAAGAATCGGGTAATTGTAAAGCTTTAGTGCAATTACAAGCTGCTGTAAAAGTAAAAAACGTCAAAGAGGCAAAAGAAAGACTCACCGAACTTATAACTGATCCTACAAAGCTTATGCAATTAAAAAATGGTGTTTCTAAATTGGCAAAACCTAATTCTGCAAAAAGAATTATTGAATTAGCCATTGAGGACAAATGAGGAAAACCAAAGAGTTAATAAAATCTGTTAAAGCTTATATCTCTGCTGAAAAAGAAACAGGAATAAAGGGGTACCATTTAAAGAATACCTCAGCGATTAAGACCAATGAAACAAAGAAAAGCAAGGCAGAACAATTAAGACAATTTCATAAGAAAATTTTATCCTGCGAAGAATGTGAACTTCATAGGGGCAGGTCACATATTGTATTAGGAGAGGGTAATCCTGGGGCTAAGCTTGTATTTGTCGGAGAAGCACCGGGTTTTGAAGAGGATAAACAAGGAAGACCATTTGTTGGTAGGGCCGGACAACTCCTTACAAAGATGATTGAGGCGATGAAATTAAAAAGAGAAGATGTTTTTATATGCAATGTTCTTAAATGCAGGCCACCGCAAAATCGCGACCCCTTTCCTACGGAAATAGCCATTTGCAGAAGTTATCTCCTAAAACAACTTGATATTATTGCACCAAAGGTGATTTGCTGTCTTGGTAGACATGCTGTGTTTGCCTTGTTAGGCAAAAAGGAACCCATTACTACATTGCGCGGCAAATTTTGTGATTTTCGCGGAATAAAGACCATGCCAACATTTCACCCTGCATATTTATTACGGAATCCAAACGGTAAAATTTTAGCCTGGCAGGATTTAAAAAAGATTATAAACGAGCTTAAAAAATGAAAAGGTTTGCTAAAGTTGTAGTGGGTCTTCCCGTAGAAGGCCCTTTTGATTATTCCATACCAGATGAATTAGTTGACTTTGCTGCAATTGGCAAGAGGGTATGGGTACCTTTTAAAACAAGAGAATTAGTGGGTTATATAGTAGGCCTTTCAGATAAAACTGTGTTAAAGCAAACCAGACCTATTCATTCAATTATTGATGAGGAACCTATTTTAGATAAAGAACTGCTCGAGTTGACTAAATGGATTTCACAGTATTATTTTTGCAGTTGGGGTGAAGCAATACAGGCGGTTATTCCAGGGGGGCTAAAGAAGGGAAAAAGCAACATAAAGCAAAGAAAACCTAGCGCAATAGGCCAGTTTAAACCAACAAGGGATTTAAAACCTACTGTTCAGCAAGATAGGGCGTTGCGGGCAATCTGCAATGATTTAAACACCAACACACATCATGTTTATTTGCTACACGGCATAACCGGTAGCGGGAAGACAGAGGTATACCTACAGGCAATAGGTTCTGCATTAGCTCAAGGGCGCTCAAGCATTGTGCTTGTTCCTGAGATATCTCTTACCCCTCAGGCTGTTGAAAGATTTAAGTCAAGGTTTCAAGAAGAGGTAGCAATTTTACACAGTCGTTTAACTGCCGGTGAAAGATTTACTGAGTGGAAGAAGATTAAAGAGCAAAAGGCAAGAATTGTTGTTGGTGCAAGATCCGCTATTTTTGCACCATTGAAAAATATCGGGCTTATTGTAGTAGACGAAGAACATGAGAATACATATAAACAGCAAGACATACCAAGGTATCACGCTAGAGATGTTGCTATTTACAGGGCGAAGTTATCAAAGGCAGTAGTGATATTAGGCAGTGCCACTCCATCTTTGGAGTCTTATTATAAGGCAGAAAAGAATATTTATAAACTTGCCCGCCTTACAGAAAGAATAAAAGAAAAAGATTTACCGAAGGTGGAAATAATCGATATGAAAAATGAATACAACCTAAAGAAATTCTCTATATTTTCAAAAATATTAGAAGAAAATGTAAGGGATATTTTAGAGAGAGGTTTACAAGCGATCCTTTTTTTAAATAGGAGGGGGTTTTCTACATATATGCATTGTAAAAAATGTGGGTTTGTACTTAAGTGTAAAAATTGTAGTACGACACTTACATATCACTTTTGCGATAAAAAACTAATATGTCACTGGTGCAATTATAAAATAGCTCCTCCGCATATGTGCCCTGAATGTAAGAGTGCACATATAAACTATTTTGGAATGGGTACAGAAAAGGTTGAATCTGAGATGCACAGGCTCTTTTTAGATACAAAAATTGAACGGATGGATACTGATACTACACGAAAAAGAGGTAGTCATGAAAAAATACTGAAGGATTTCCAAAAAGGCAAAATTCAA
Organism: uncultured Planctomycetia bacterium; assembly: GCA_964497315.1. Lineage (GTDB taxonomy): Bacteria > Omnitrophota > Gorgyraeia > Taenaricolales > CAZCCH01 > CAZCCH01. The sequence continues at coordinate 24,293 of CAZCCH010000004.1, read as the reverse complement.
CTTCTTATAGGAACGCAAATGATTGCCAAGGGCCTTGATTACCCAAAGGTTGCCCTAGTGGGTGTTGTATCAGCAGATACTGCTTTACACATACCTGATTTTAGGTCAGATGAAAGGACATTTAGCCTTTTGACTCAAGTGGCAGGCAGGGCAGGTAGGGGGCACGTGCAAGGAAAAGTCATAGTGCAAACCTATACACCAAAGCATTATTGCATAGCAGCAGCCAGTCGACATGATTACGCAGAATTTTATAAAAAAGAGATTCTGCAGCGAAAAAGCTTGAAACTTCCTCCTTTTACCCATATAATATGCATTACGGTAAAGGGGAGAAACCATGATAAGACTAGCAAAGAAGCCTCTAACTTTGCCAGTCTTCTAAGATCAGTAGTCGCAAAGGCCAAATCCATTAATAAAAAAATACACATAACGGGTCCCGCACCTGCAATTATCCCAAGATTAAAGATGCACTATAGATGGAATGTCTTCATAAGGGCAAAAGATGTCAAAGATGCACGCTTTTACCTGAAACAGACATTAAAACAGTGCCCTAGGTATTCAGGAGTTCGTTTAACAATAGACGTGGATCCAACATAATGAAAGTAATATTTTTTGGGACATCAGAATTTGCCATTCCAAGCTTGAGAAAACTAGTAGCCTCCAAACATGAGGTTTTGGCTGTAGTAACTCAGCCTGATAGAAAAAAAGGACGCCATCTGAAGCTATCCCAACCCCCAATAAAGATAGAGGCGTTAAAACATGGCATAAAAGATATATATCAACCACCAGATCCTTCAATTGGAAAGTTCATTGAAAATATAGCAGCATATAAGGCAGATCTTTTCTGTGTTATAGCTTATGGTCATATATTATGTAATAAAGTATTGACTTTACCGGATAAATCTTGTATAAATATGCATGGTTCCCTTCTTCCAAAATACAGGGGTGCAAGCCCTATGCACTGGGCAATAGTAAATGGTGAGAAGGCCACAGGACTTAGCATTATAAGAATGAACCAAACTATGGACGCAGGTGACATTATTGCCCAGAGTCCCCAAATTCCCATAAAAGAAACCGATACTTATCTTAGCCTATCAGAAAAATTAGCTCAGGCAGGCGCAGACTTGCTGTTAGAAACAATAGATTCCATAGAAAAAGGACGCGCAACCTTCACTCCGCAGGATGAAAGTAAGACAACTTACGCACCTAAATTAAAAAAGCAGGATGGATTAATTGACTGGAAGATGTCTGCCAGGCAAATACACAACAGAGTTAGGGCTTTTATTCCTTGGCCAATTGCACACACTTTTTTAAAGGGTAAGCTTCTTAGGGTTTGGGAGGCAAGAATAAGTGCAATAAAAGCAGAAGGTAAAAAGCCGGGTGAAGTGGTTTCCAAAAAGGATAATAAACTTCAGATCGCAACAGGTTCTGAGGTTTTAGAGATAAATAGATTGCAACCTGCTAACTCAAAGCAAATGGATATTGCTGCATTTTTGGCAGGCCATGATTTAAAAACAGGGGACACATTAGGCAATTAACTAATAACTATATTTAAAATGCCACAATTACGAAAAGATCCGATAATAGGCAGATGGGTTATAATCGCCACAGAACGCGCGGGACGACCTAACGATTATAAACTCATAAAAGAAAAGCAGAGGCCATGGCCAGGGCCTTGTCCTTTCTGTGAACACAATGAACAACATACTCCACCTGAGATATTCGCAATAAGAAAACCTAACTCAAAACCCAATAAACCAGGTTGGAATGTAAGAGTGGTCCCAAGTATCGCGCCCATGTTGGAAAAAGAAGGTGAATTAGATAGACAGGGTGTTGGGATGTATGATGTCATAAATGGCGTGGGTGCTCATGAAATTATTGTAGAAACACCTGAACACACCTCAAACTTTGCAGAATTGCCCATTGGACAGGTAGAGTCAATAATTAAAACCTATATTGCCAGAATTACAGAGCTTCAAAAAGATGAGAGATTAAAGTACGTGCTCTTGTTTAAAAATTACGGATGGATTGCAGGTGGCGGCCGTATTGAACATGCCCGTTCTCAATTAATGGCTATGCCAGTTAACCCAAAGCGGGTAAAAGAAGAACTAAATGGTGCAAGGCAGTACTTTGATTATAAAGAACGTTGCATTTTCTGCGATATAATAAAGCAAGAGCTAAAAAGTGGTGAGCGCCTAATAACCGAACAAGACGGATTTGCGATACTTGCTCCCTTTGCTTCCAGATTTCCTTTTGAAATGTGGATATTACCCACAAAACATTCTTGTGATTTTCATAAGATGGAAGAGGCACAGACAAAACAACTTGCAAAAGTTTTAAAATTGGCCTTGTTGAAATTATCCAGGCTCATAAAGGATGTACCATATAATTTTGTTTTGCATACAGCACCTTTTAGAACTAAGGCGAAGACTGGATATTGGACAACAATAGAACGTGATTATCACTGGCACATTGAAATCATACCACGCTTAACAAGGGTTGCAGGTTTTGAGTGGGGTACTGGGTTTTATATTAACTCAACTTCACCAGAAGATGCTGCCAAGTTTTTAAGAGAGATAAAACCATAGATTTTAACTAGCGAAGTGAATTAAAAATGCCTGAATTAAGAAGAGAACCAATAAATGGAAGATGGATCATAATAAAAAACGAAAAACCAAAAGGACCCGTTGATTTTGATATTGAAACAAAATCCTTTACCGAAAACAATGCTTGTCCTTTTTGCGAAGGCAATGAAGGCATGACGCCTCCTGAGGTACATGCTTGCAGGGATGAGGGTGAGGCTAACATGCCAGGTTGGGACCTCAGGGTTATTCCAAACAAGTATCCTGCTTTGAGCGGAGAAGGAGAATTAGATAAAACAGGAATAGGCGTATTTGATATGATGAATGGCATAGGTAGTCATGAAGTAATAATTGAAACACCTGACCATAGCAGGGAATTATCGCAATTAAGCGAAAATGAATTTGAAAAAGTAATTCAGACTTATCGCGACAGGAGTCTCAAGCTTCGAGATGATTCAAGATTTAGATATATAATGATCTTTAAGAATCAAGGCAAGACTGCAGGGGCGTCTTTGTCTCATGCACATACACAGTTGATAGCACTTCCTATGATTCCAAAGAATGTCAACGAGGAATTAAAAGGCGCTTTGACTTATTATGAGTATAAAGAACGTTGCATTTTCTGCGATATGGCGAATCAAGAACTTCGTCAAAAAGAACGCCTTATCGTAGAAAATAAAAACTATGTTGCCTTCTGTCCATTTGCATCAAGGTTTGCCTTTGAGACCTGGATTATTCCAAAGAAGCACTTTGCAGCTTTTGATTATATACCACTTGATATGGTTGGCGATTTAGCTAAGATTTTAAAAGATATATTGCAAAGGATAAATAAACTTTTCAAGGGGGCTTCGTATAATTTCATAATTCATACATCCCCCATTGAAAAAAGAATCAGAGAAGAGTATCATTGGCATATAGAGATGATGCCGAAGCTGACTAAGGTAGCAGGTTTTGAATGGGGCAGTGGGTTTTATGTAAATCCCACCCCACCTGAACTAGCAGCTAAGTATTTACGAGAAGTAAAAAACTAAAAGGGAGGTGCAACATGGCAGCAAAGATAGGCATAAATGGTTTTGGAAGGATTGGGAGGTTGGTATTCAGAGCTAACTTAGAAAGAGGCAAGGATATAGATATTGTGGCAGTAAATGACATAACAGATGCTGCTACCTTAGCCCATCTTTTAAAGTACGATTCAAATTTTGGAACCCTTAAAAATGATATAAAGGTCGAGGGAGATTTCCTGGTAGTGGATGGTAAAAAGATTAAGGTGTTAAGTGAAAAAGACCCATCCAAGCTTCCATGGGGTGAGCTTGGAGCTGAAATCGTAGTCGAATCAACAGGCTTATTCAGAGATGCAGAAACGGCAGGACTGCACCTTAAAGCCGGAGCAAAGAAGGTAATAATTTCTGCTCCTGCAAAAGGGGATGTAAAAACAGTTGTTTTAGGTGTCAATGAAGAAACTTACGATTCAGCGAAAGATGTAATCTTATCCAATGCATCTTGCACTACAAACTGCATTGCCCCTGTGGTTAAAGTAATTAAGGATAACTTTGGAGTAAAAAGAGGTCTGATGACTACAATTCACTCCTATACAAATGATCAGAAGATACTCGATTTACCTCATAAAGATTTAAGAAGGTCCCGTGCAGCCGCTGTTAATATGATTCCTACAACCACAGGTGCCGCTAAGGCAGTAGGTTTAGTAATCCCAGAGCTTAAGGGAAAGCTTGATGGTTTGGCGATTAGGGTTCCTACTCCTACGGTTTCTATTGTAGATGTGGTGTTGGAAGCTGAAAAAGACACTGATAAAGATGCTGTCAATAGTGCTTTAAAAGAAGCCGCCAATGGAAAATTGAAAAGTATACTAGAGGTTTGCGAAGAACCTTTAGTATCTATGGATTTTAAAGGTAATCCTGCCTCATCTATCGTTGATGCAGGAAGTACCTTTGCCATTGGTAACATGATAAAAATTCTTTCATGGTATGACAATGAGTGGGGATACTCCTGCAGACTAATTGATTTGATTTCCTATATGATGACTAGCTAAAGGAGTAAAGAAATGGCAAAGATTCCTACTATAAAAGAATTAGAACTTGGGGGAAAAAGAGTATTAATGAGGGTAGATTTTAATGTACCCTTGACGAATAGTTTAAAGGTTGCAGACGATACTCGCATAAACGCTGCCTTACCTACGATAAGGTACACCTTGAATAGAAAGGCTAAGCTTATTTTAATGAGTCATCTTGGTAGACCAAAGGGAAAGGTAAATGATTCTTTAAGGATGGACCCTGTCGCAAAGAAGTTATCAGAGCTTTTAGGTAGATCTGTAAAGAAAATGGATAACTGTATAGGCAATGATGTGAAGAAAGCGGTTGATGCGATGAAAGAAGGAGATATCATCCTGCTTGAAAATTTAAGATTTCATCCAGAGGAAAAAGACAATAACCCCGAATTTGCCAAGCAGCTTGCCTCATTGGGTGAGGTCTACATAAACGATGCATTTGGGACAGCACATAGAGCGCATGCCTCAACGGAAGGAATAACCAAGTATTTGGATTCAGTAGCTGCTGGATTTCTATTGGAAAAAGAAGTAGAATATCTCGGTGGTGCCCTTGAGAGTCCTGCCAAGCCTTTTGCGGCAATTTTAGGCGGTGCTAAAGTCTCGGATAAAATCGCAGTTATAGAAAACCTGTTAGAGAAAGTTAATGCCTTGATTATAGGTGGTGGAATGGCTTATACATTCCTAAAGGCACAGGGGAAACAAATTGGTTCATCTAAGCTAGAACAAGATAAAATAGATATAGCCGCTGATTTAATAAACAAAGCAAAGGATGCGAATGTAAGGTTAGAATTGCCAGTCGATCATGTTATTACAGACAATATAGAGACAAAAACAAATATAAAACATGTTCAAGAAGATATACCTGATGGATACCTTGGGGTTGATATTGGGCCAGACACGGTTGAAAATTTTAAATTTTGCTTGAAAGATGCAAAGACGATTATTTGGAATGGTCCTTTAGGAATTTTTGAAATAGATGAATTTTCAGAAGGAACAAGACAAATCGCACAGTTTATAGCTAGTATGGATGCAGTTAAAATTATAGGTGGTGGTGATACGGCTGCTGCAATAGCCAAGTTGGAGCTAAAGGATAAAATGTCACATGTTTCAACAGGAGGGGGTGCATCTTTGGAATTTTTAGAAGGAAAAGCACTTCCTGGTATAGCAGCCTTAGCCAAGTAAAATGGAGCGTATAATATGAGAAGACCAATTATAGCAGGCAATTGGAAGATGTATAAAACCTTAACCGAGGCCATTGAGTTAGTCAATGGCTTAAAAAGAGAACTCTATGATATTACTGAAGCAGATATTGTAGTTTGCCCTCCCTTTACTGCCCTGGCAGAAGTAGCAGAAATTTTGGTAGGTTCAAACATAAATATTGGGGCTCAGGATATGTTCTGGGAAAAAGAGGGTGCTTTTACAGGGGAAGTTTCTTCTAGCATGCTGAAGGATATAGGGTGTAAATATGTGATTATTGGGCATTCAGAAAGACGTCAGCATTTTGGTGAGACAAATAAGGCTGTTAATAAAAAGACCAAGGCCGCATTAGCTGAGGGTTTAACGCCTATTATTTGTGTTGGTGAAACATTAGAAGAGAGGGAAGCAGAAAAAACCTTCGATATTATAAAAACCCAAATTCAACAAGGCCTGGAAGGTTTGGAAAAAGAACAGATCTTAAATTGCGTTATTGCCTATGAACCTATTTGGGCCATTGGTACTGGAAAAACTGCTACACCGAATCAAGCCCAAGAAGTTCAAGCGCATATCCGCGGATTACTTGCTGAAATTTTTGATAAATCTACAACAGAAGCTATCCGCATTCAATACGGAGGTAGCATAAAGCCTGAGAATATAGTTACCCTTATGGCAGAAAACGATATAGATGGTGGGCTTGTAGGTGGAGCCAGTTTGAAAAAAGAATCGTTTGTTGAAATAGTCAGAAAGGCGGTGGGAAGATAATGTATACCTTTTTTATAATCGTTCATGTTTTAGCCTGTATATTTTTGATACTGGTGATATTGCTTCAGGCAGGAAGAGGCGGTGGGTTAACTGAGACATTTGGGGGCGGTATTCAAAATGTGCTCGGAACAAAAAGTGCTACATTTTTGACTAAATTGACTACAGCTTTCGCAATTTTGTTCTTAATTACTTCTTTGAGCCTTGCGATGATTTCTGCGAGACGCGGAAGATCCTTGATGGAGGCTGAAGCAGTCAAACAGGCACAAGAAGCAACAAAGCAGCTTCCACAAAAAGCTATACCCGTTGAAGAGCCTAAAGCTGAACCTTCGGAAATTGAACTTGAAATTCCTGAGGTCGAAGTGGAAACTGAGGCTGTGGCTGAACCAGCTACGTTTGATTATACTGAGACCAAATAACCTTCAGTAAAATAAAATTATATGAGAAGTGTAAACCTAACACATAAAGTGCTATTGGTAATACTGGTAGCACTTTTTTATTTTATAGGTAAACCCTAATGAAACACAGCAATCTATTTATATTTGTCTTGATAATAATTTTAGGCATTGCCGTATATGCTAACTCACTAGAAGGAAAGTTTTTGTGGGATGATCGCGATTTAATAGAAGAGAATATGCGTATAAGAAGTTTTCTAAACTCGCAAAAAATCTTTACAGAACATATAGGAGCAGGCGTTGCCAAACAGTCTTCCTCCTACCGCCCAATACAAATATTTACCTATATGATAGATTATTCCCTATGGCGCCTAAATCCAAAGGGGTATCATATTACAAACACTCTTTTACATATCTTAGCAGCCTTGTCCCTATTCTGGCTTATAAGCATTATCTTTAAAGACAATTTACTTTCAATGTTTACAAGCATATTATTTGTAGTCCACCCTATACATACTGAAGCGGTAACTTACATATCAGGCCGCGCAGATTGCTTAGCTGCTTTTTTTATGCTGTTGTGTTTTGCTTTTTATATAAAGCAACTTAATTCAAAAAGCCTTATAACATATATCCTTATGTTATTAAGCTATATCCTAGCACTTCTATCCAGAGAAAATAGCCTTATATTGCCTGCATTGCTTTTGCTTTACCATTATGCCTTTAATAAAAAGCTTAATGTAAAGAATTTCACTTCTATATTAGGTATTCTGTTTGCATACATTTTATTAAGAGCTACTATTTTTATACCTAGTACCAATACACATTCTTTTACCTTTTCCCAACGTCTACCAGGTTTTTTCGCTGCAATAACTAACTATCTTAAGCTTTTGATTTTGCCTTTTAATCTACATATGGAATATGGTCTTAAATTATTCAGCTTCCAAAACCCAAAGGTAATCTTAGGTATTATATTGTTATTTTCTCTATTAATCTTTGCCTTTAAAAAGAAGACCAAAAACAACATGTTATTCTTCTCTATGTTTTGGTTTTTTATTGCACTACTACCCTCATCCAACCTTTACCCCATAAATGCCTATATGGCAGAACACTGGTTGTATATACCATCAATAGGATTTTTCTTAATCTTTGCAAAGGTCTTAACCTATTTATATAGAACTAAAGACCTAAAAATCCCTGCAATAATCTTCATAATAAGCCTGATAGCCTTTTATTCTTTTCTAACCATTGAACAAAATAACTATTGGAAGGAACCCCTCGCCTTTTATGAGAGGACACTTGAATATACACCAAATAGTGCAAGGGTGCTTAATAACCTTGCCAATATATATCACTCAATGGGCAAGACAAAAAAAGCCATAGCCTTGAATAAAAAGGCAATAGAAATAAAACCAGACTATGATGAAGCATATAATAATCTGGGTACGTCATATCACTTTTTAGGGCGGGATGAAGAAGCTATAAAATTTTACAAGAAGGCAATAGAAGTCAATCCAACTTATGCAGTAGCCTATAGCAATCTTGGTGCATCATATCATGCCATAGGAAAGGATAGGGAAGCCATAGATGTCTACGAAGAAGCAATAAAACTTAACCCGGAGAATCCAGCAGGCTATAACAACCTTGGTGTTTCATACCAGGCCATAGGCGAGTATGAAATGGCCATATTAGTATATAAAAAGGCATTGGAAATTGCCCCCAGCGATGCAGCAATACATTTTAATTTGTCTGTAGTATATTTTCGCCAAGGCCAATACAATTTAGCTATTAAATATTGCGATAAGGCAATTACGCTTGAACCTGAAGGGGTAGATAAAGAATTTTTAGAGGCCCTCAAACCTTATAGAAAATAGGTTATTTTAATGTTTACAAAAAATATATTTATCTGTTGTCTAATAGTAATTTTAGGCCTTGCAGTATATGCCAACTCACTAGAAGGCAAGTTTTTGTGGGATGATGAAGCCTTGATAGAGAAAAATGCTCGTATCAGAGATTGGTCTAATATACCAAAGATTTTCTCAGAAACCATAGGGGCAGGTACTAAAGTAAATTTCTCCTCCTACCGCCCAATACAAATATTTACCTATATGATAGATTATTCCCTATGGCGCCTAAATCCAAAGGGGTATCATATTACAAACACTCTTTTACATATCTTAGCAGCCTTGTCCCTATTCTGGCTTATAAGCATTATCTTTAAAGACAATTTACTTTCAATGTTTACAAGCATATTATTTGTAGTCCACCCTATACATACTGAAGCGGTAACTTACATATCAGGCCGCGCAGATTGCTTAGCTGCTTTTTTTATGCTGTTGTGTTTTGCTTTTTATATAAAGCAACTTAATTCAAAAAGCCTTATAACATATATCCTTATGTTATTAAGCTATATCCTAGCACTTCTATCCAGAGAAAATAGCCTTATATTGCCTGCATTGCTTTTGCTTTACCATTATGCCTTTAATAAAAAGCTTAATGTAAAGAATTTCACTTCTATATTAGGTATTCTGTTTGCATACATTTTATTAAGAGCTACTATTTTTATACCTAGTACCAATACACATTCTTTTACCTTTTCCCAACGTCTACCAGGTTTTTTCGCTGCAATAACTAACTATCTTAAGCTTTTGATTTTGCCTTTTAATCTACATATGGAATATGGTCTTAAATTATTCAGCTTCCAAAACCCAAAGGTAATCTTAGGTATTATATTGTTATTTTCTCTATTAATCTTTGCCTTTAAAAAGAAGACCAAAAACAACATGTTATTCTTCTCTATGTTTTGGTTTTTTATTGCACTACTACCCTCATCCAACCTTTACCCCATAAATGCCTATATGGCAGAACACTGGTTGTATATACCATCAATAGGATTTTTCTTAATCTTTGCAAAGGTCTTAACCTATTTATATAGAACTAAAGACCTAAAAATCCCTGCAATAATCTTCATAATAAGCCTGATAGCCTTTTATTCTTTTCTAACCATTGAACAAAATAACTATTGGAAGGAACCCCTCGCCTTTTATGAGAGGACATTAAAGTGTGCACCAGATGCTGCAAGACCTTACTACAATCTTGGTAAAACTTATGTTGATATGGGTAGGAAAAAAGAGGCAATACCCTTATTTGAAAGGGCAATAGAGATAGACCCGAATTATGTAGGGGCCTATAACAATCTTGCAGTTGGTTATTATGAGGAAGGTAAAAAACAAAAGGCCTTACCCTTACTAAAGAAAGCGCTAGAAATTAACCCTAATTATGCTGAGGCACATAGTAATTTGGCCATTGTATATTATTATAAAAATGAGCATAATTTAGCTATTAAACATTGTGATAAGGCAATTGAGCTAGGACATAGCATTAGCCCCAAATTCTTAGAACTCCTTAAACCTTATAAAAGATAGAATTTTAAATGTATGCACACTAAAGCTAAGGCGTACAAACAAATATCTATTTTAACCTCGTTAGTTTTAATTCTAACGGGGTTTGTTTTATTCACAGGATGTGAGAACAAAAAAACTGTTTCTTTAGAATATTCAGATACAGGTCCTGCTTATGGCGATGCCATTGTGACAGGTTCAATTGGTGATGCAACTACATTAATTCCAATTGTCGCATCCGACAGTGCCTCGCACGATATATGTAGCTTAGTGTTCAATGGTCTCCTTAAGTATGACAAAGATATAAAATTAGTCGGAGATTTAGCCAAAAACTGGAAGGTATCAGAGGATGGTTTAGTTATTACCTTTTATTTACGAAAAGGCGTAAAATGGCATGACGGCCATCCCTTTACTGCAAGAGATGTAGAATTTACTTACGAAAAGCTAATTGATGCAAATGTTAAAACTCCCTACAGCGGTGATTTTAAAAAGGTAGAATCTTTAGAAGTGGTAGATGACTATACTGTTAGGGTTGCATATAGCCAAGCCTTCTCACCTGGTTTGGCAAGTTGGGGCATGTGGATTATACCTAAACACCTTTTAGAAAATGAAGATTTTACCAAGACAGATTTTTCAAGGAACCCCATAGGAACAGGACCTTATATTTTTAAACGTTGGAAGACTGCCGAGAGAATAGACTTAATAGCAAACACAGACTATTATGAAGGTCGCCCCTTTATAGATAGATATATCTACAGGATAATTCCCGACCAGGATGCAATGTTTTTAGAATTACAGACTAAGGGAATAGATTTTATGGGGCTTTCCCCCTTACAATATAAAAGACAAACCCATACTGAGTGGTTTAGGAAAAATTTCAAAAAGTATAAATATCCAAGTTTTGGATACACATATATGGGGTATAATTTAAAAAACTCAAAATTTTCTGATAAAAGAGTAAGACAGGCAATAAATTTTGCCTTGGATAAACAAGAGATTATAGACGGTGTCCTTTTGGGATTAGGTAGAGTTTGCACAGGGCCATATCCTGCAGAATCATGGGCGTACAACAAGGGTGTTAAACCAACACCCTATAATCCAAAAAAGGCAAAAGTGTTATTATCTGAAGCTGGTTGGTGCGATACAGATAAAGATGGATGGCTGGATAAAAATGGAAAGAGGTTTGAATTTACATTAATTACTAACCAAGGCAATCAACAAAGGGCCTTGGTTGCCCAAATCATACAACGCCGCCTTAAGGAAGTAGGGATAAAGGTAAAAATAAAAATTCTAGAATGGTCTACGTTTTTAACTGAATTTATTAATAAAAGAAAATTCGAAGCAGTCATCCTGGGATGGGGCTTAGGAAGGGATCCTGATAATTATGATATCTGGCATTCTTCAAAAACAAAAGAAGGAGAGTTTAACTTTATAAGTTTTAAAAACAAAGAGATCGATAGACTCCTGGATGAAGGAAGGCGTACCTTTAATCAGGATAAGCGTAAGGAGATTTACAACAGAATCCATAAATTTCTATACGACGAACAACCGTATTGCTTTTTATATGTACCAGAAGCCCTTCCCGTTGTTAATACAAGATTTAAAGGTATAAAACCTAAAGCTTTGGGTATCGGATATAATTTTATAAAGTGGTATGTTCCTCGTAAACAGCAAAGATACACAAGATGATTAACTATATATTTAAACGCCTAATAGGTTTAGTTCCAACTCTTTTGGGTATTACTATAATTACCTTTACAGTAATTCACCTTGCCCCGGGTAAGCCTACTGATTTACAAACTCAACTTAACCCGAAGGTTTCCTTACAGGCAAGAGAAAGAATGGAGAAGCTCTATGGTCTAGATAAACCCTTACACATTCAATATATTAACTGGATAAAAAAACTTATTAAATTTGATTTCGGACGTTCCTTTATAGACGATAGGAAGGTTTCAACAAAGATAAAAGAGAGGATTCCAATTACCCTTGGTATAAATATACTTTCAATGCTATTAATTTTAGGCATTGCCGTACCAATTGGCGTTGCCTCAGCCATTAAAGAAGGTTCTTTATTTGATAGAAGTGCGACAGTTTTTGTCTTTATTGGATTTGCCACGCCAACATTCTGGCTAGCACTTCTTTTGATGAGTTATTTTGGAGTAAGGCTTGGGTGGCTACCGATTTCTGGGATAAGGTCTTTAGAGTTTGAATATTTTAGCCTCCTGCAGAAAATATTAGACATTAGTTGGCATCTTATATTACCTGTTTTTGTTTCGTCATTCGGAGCCTTAGCAGGTATATCCAGGTATATGCGTACAAATATGATTAGTGTATTAGGTAAAGATTATATAAGGACTGCCAAGGCAAAAGGTCTCACAGAAACTCAGGTTTATTATAAACATGCACTCAAAAATGCAATGTTGCCTATTATTACGATATTAGGACTTTCAATTCCAGGTTTGATTGGTGGTAGCGTTATCTTTGAAACCATTTTTGCGATTCCTGGTATGGGAAGACTCTTTTTTACTTCAGTAATGGCGCGAGATTATCCAGTGATAATGGGTATTTTAACAATAGGTGCTGTACTTACGTTGGTCGGGAATCTATTAGCTGATATTGCATATTCGTATATTGACCCAAGAATAAGATATAAGTAAATTTATTATGTTTAAAAACAAACTAACTTTAACAGGAATAATTATAGTGGGCATATTAATGATTGTGGCCACTCTTGCACCATTTATTGCAACACACAATCCAGAAGATATAAATTTACAAGAAGCACTCCTTAGCCCATCTTCTGAGCATATCTTAGGAACAGATCAACTTGGGAGGGATGTATTTAGCAGAATGGTTTATGGTGCGAGGATATCACTTTCTATCGGGTTTATTGCTGTTGGCATTGCTGTATTGATTGGTATTATTTTAGGTTCTATTGCTGGATATTATGGTGGGAAGACAGATACTTTAATAATGCGATTTGTAGATATAATGCTTTGTTTTCCAAGCTTCTTTCTAATTTTAGCTGTGATCGCAATTACAGAACCAGGTATTTCAAATATTATGATAATAATAGGCCTAACCAGTTGGATGGGTACAGCAAGACTTATCAGGGCAGAAGTGCTTACTTTAAAACAAAGGGAGTTTGTGGAGGCAAGCAAAGTAAGTGGCGGGAGTGATTTCTGGATATTAACAAGGCATCTTATTCCTAATGGAATTGGCCCTGTTTTAGTAAGTGCAACATTAGGAATCGCAGCAGCAATTTTAGTTGAATCATCTTTGAGCTTTTTAGGACTTGGAGTTCAACCGCCAACACCAAGCTGGGGGAACATTCTAGCCGGCGGGAAGGCAACTCTAGGAGTTGCCTGGTGGCTTAGTGTTTTTCCAGGACTAGCTATACTTATTACAGTACTTGGGTATAATTTGTTAGGTGAAGGAATTAGGGAATATTTCAGACATAGATGATAAAGATATCTGATTTAAAAACATACTTCTATCAAGAGACTAAAGAGGTTAAGGCAGTAGATGGAGTTAGCCTTAATGTTGGAAAAGGTCAGCTCATAGCCCTAGTTGGTGAGTCTGGTTCTGGGAAAACAGTAACTGCCTTATCTCTTACAAGGCTTACATCTGATAATTGCAAGATAGTTTCTGGAAAGATAGACTTTGAAGGCAAAAATTTATTAGAACTCCCTGAAGAACAATTACGTAAGATTAGAGGTGCGGACATATCTTATATTTTTCAAGAACCAACGATGAGCCTTAACCCTGTTTTTACTATTGGCTATCAAATTGCAGAATCGATACAATTGCATAAAGGTTTTCTTAAGAAAAAATCATTAGAACTCGCTGAAGAATTACTAATCCAGGTTGGTATAGATAAACCCAAAGATAGACTTTTCAATTATCCACATCAATTATCAGGTGGGATGAAGCAACGCGCTATGATTGCAATGGCAATATGCTCTGATCCAAAACTCCTAATTGCCGATGAACCAACAACAGCGCTGGATGTTACAATACAGGCACAGATATTAAAACTTCTAAAGGACCTTCAGGTAAAACTAAACTTATCCATTCTTTTGATTACACACGATTTATCTATAGTAAAGTCTGTAGCAGATAAAATTTATATAATGCAACATGGTAAAATTGTTGAATCAGGTCCTCCTGTTGATATTTTTGAAACCCCCAAACACCCATATACAAAAAAATTACTTAGTTCAATACCGAAGCCATCTGAATTTGAATATCAGGCATCTAAAAAATCACCATTACTTAAAGCAAATAATCTAAAAAAGTATTTCACAATAGAGAAAGGACCTTTACGTATTAAGTCAGGGTTTGTTAGGGCTGTTGACAATGTTAGCCTATTCATTGAGAAAGGTCGTACCCTTGGTGTTGTAGGTGAATCTGGTTGCGGGAAAACAACGCTGGGTAAGCTCTTGCTTGGACTTATTAAGCCGGATGAAGGAGAAGTAATTTATGAAGGTTCTAATAAACAGGTTATATTTCAAGATCCAGCAGGTTCCCTGAATCCCAGAATGAAAATAGGGGATATAATTGCAGAGCCAATAGCATTAAAGGGAACTGGTAATAGAAGACAAAAGCAAGGGCGCATCCTTCAGCTTTTAGAGCAGGTTGGTCTAGGGGCAGACTATGTAAGTAGATTGCCTCATCAGCTTAGTGGTGGCGAACGTCAAAGGGTAGCTATAGCTAGGGCCCTTACAACAGATCCTGAGCTTATAATATGCGATGAACCTGTTTCAGCACTTGATTTGACCATTCAGTCTCAAATAATAAACTTATTAATGAATATTCAACAAAGGCTTGGAATTGCATATCTATTTATATCACATGACCTTAGGGTAATAGAACAGATAAGTGATGAAGTATTAGTTATGCTGGCAGGCCAAGTTGTAGAACGCGGCAGTGCCAAGGCAATATACCAAACACCGCAACATTCCTACACCAAAAAGCTCCTTGCAGCTTCCCTTGTATAAGCAGTTAAGTACATAACTTCAATACTATAAAAGAGTTATAGCATTAAGCCGTAATAAATTTATGTATTTTTGCACTTTTTAAAAAAGTTTAAAAATACCCCTTGCTTTTTTGGAATTTTGTGCTATAATGTGTAATAGAAAAAGAAAATAGGATCGCAATGAAAAGGCAAACCAGGCGTGAGCCTGGGGCTCTACCTGCGAGCGCAACAAAAGCGAATCGGGGTGGGTCCGCCAAGGATATTTGGCGGAGCAAAGCTACCGGTCCCTAAAAGGACAGCGGGGCTGCCAAGGCAGTAGAAATTCCCAGGGTTTGCCTTGGGAATTTTTAGCTTTAGGATACCCCAGCTTTAGCCAAAAAAGCCTGGGGTAATTTTTTTAGAAGGAGGGTAAAGAAATGCACGGGAGAAAATCAAGAGATAGAAGGACGTTCAGATTTGAACCAAGGCATTCGGATTTTCAAAAAAGAGGTCACGGTAAGTTTCAAGGACAAGAGAAGGATAAGAAATCCAGGAAGTGGTTTGAGGAGAAATAACAAATGTTAAAGCGACTTATTATTTTAATTCTTTTAATTAAACTTGGCGTGGGGTTGCCGCTGGCAGTACATTTCTCTAATAGTTATGATGACTGCCTTCATATTTTAAGCTCTCCCATTGCCGGTCAAATAGCAGATATGTGTCAGCCTGCTTTAGAAAAAGTAGATTTTTTTATTGCTGATTTCTTAAAAGGTTCCAATTTTCTAAGCAACCGCGACCTGCAAAATTATCACCCCAGACACTTCGAAGATAACCTCCGCAGTAGCTAAAAACAAAGCCTTTATTTTCCTTGCATACCAGCTAATCATATTATATAATACACACAAGAACTAATTATCTAATATTTAATATATGGAGGGATGTATGGTAGATTTAGCTAATCCTGATATCCTAAAACTAATTTTTTCTTTAGGCGCTATTATTATAGTATACACCGTGGCACTCATTCTAGCTGCAATAGTCAACAACAGGGTCAAAGACATCAGAAATAGACACAATATCAGAAAAGGTATAATTTATTTTGCAACGCTCTTAATGCTAATAGCAATTATTTTCATATGGTTCAGGAACTTAAAGGCAATCGGCGTTATATTAAGTGTCATAGGTGCTGGTCTTGTATTAGCGTTGCAGGAAGTAGTCCTTTGTATTGCTGGATGGGCGCTAATTTTTATCAGACGTCCTTTTGAAACAGGTGATAGGATTGAGATAGGTTCAATTAAAGGTGACGTAATAGATATAAGACTATTTGAGACATCCCTCTTGGAAATTGGCAATTGGGTCGTAGATGATCAATCAACTGGACGCATTGTCCATGTACCAAACAGTGCAGTATTTAAAGGCCCTGTGTTTAATTACAATAGGGGATTTGAGTTTATTTGGAATGAGGTGAAGATTGTTGTTACCTTTGAGTCAAACTGGAATAAGGCCAAAGATATTATGTTCGAATTAGGAGAAATTGAATCCAAAGAATTGATAGGCCAGGTTGGTTCAAGGATAAAGCAAATGGCCAGAAGATATATGATCTACTATGAGAAATTCACTCCTATTGTATATACGAAGATTGAGGATAATGGGATTCAATTATCCTTGAGGTATTTAGTTGATGCAAAACAACGCCGAGTTTCTACTGATAGGGTTTCAAATAAAATCCTGGAGGAATTTGGCAAACACAAAGATGTAAGCTTTGCTTACCCAACTTATAGAATAACAGGGGTTAAATGAAAGACGTACTTACGTTTATAATGGCAGGCGGTAGAGGAAAGCGACTTTTCCCCCTAACAAGGGATAGGGCAAAGCCTGCTGTGCCTTTTGGAGGTATTTATAGAATCATTGATTTTACGCTTTCGAATTGTATTAACTCAGGATTTCGAAAGGTTCATGTCCTAACGCAATATAAATCAATGTCTTTAGAGAGACACCTGCGCCTAGGCTGGCAGATATTCAACGCAGATGTAGGTGAATATATAGATATGATTCCCGCACAGCAGCGAATAGGTGAACACTGGTATCAGGGAACAGCTGATTCTATTTACCAGAATATTTATGCAATTGAAATGGAAAATATAAATGATATCCTCATTCTTTCAGGGGATCATGTATATAAAATGAACTATGCACCTATGGTTGAGTTTCATAGAGAGAAGAATGCAGATGTTACCATAGGTATAGTTGAGATGGAAGCTGACAAAGCATTTGAACTTGGTATTGTAGAAGTTGACAAAAAAGGAGCAATAGTTGGATTTCAAGAAAAACCCAAAAAGAATATAAAGGCAATACCAAAAAACCCCAAGAAGGTTTATGCATCTATGGGTGTGTATCTTTTTAAGGTTGATGCGTTAAAAGAAGAATTAAAAACCGATGCGAAATCCTCTAAGAGCACACATGATTTTGGAAATGACGTACTTCCCGCCATGCTGGGTCGTAGGAAAATATTTGGTTACAATTTTGTAGATGAAAATAAAGGCGGACCTAAATACTGGAGAGACATAGGTGCTATCGATGCGTATTATGAAGCCAATATGGATTTAGTACGCGTTACGCCTGTGTTTAATTTATACGACAAGGATTGGCCCATACATACATACCATGAACAATTCCCTCCTGCTAAGACAGTTTTTGCTGGGACAGATGAAGAACCGAACAGGGTAGGGTTAGCCTTGGATTCATTGGTTTCAAGTGGTTGCATAATAAGTGGCGGTAAGGTATGTGCCTCCGTGCTTTCTCCAAATGTCAGAATAAATAGCTTCTGTGAAGTTT
The DNA here is from genome assembly GCA_964497315.1 of uncultured Planctomycetia bacterium. GTDB lineage: Bacteria > Omnitrophota > Gorgyraeia > Taenaricolales > CAZCCH01 > CAZCCH01. The sequence continues at coordinate 6,114 of CAZCCH010000004.1, read as the reverse complement.
GCGACTCTATTCTCATGGAGGGCGTTGAAGTAGGAAGGCATGCAAGAGTAAGAAAAGCCATCATTGATAAAAATGTAAAGATTCCTCCTAAGGCCGAGATCGGTTATAACCCCCAACGAGACAAAAAGAATTTCCATGTTACCAAATCAGGTGTAGTGGTTGTTGCCAAAAAAACACGAATAGAACTTTAAACTTATGATACGAAAAGCTAAGATTTCTGATACCAAAGCGATTTATGAGTTGATTTCTCATTTTGCAAAGAAAGATTTAATGTTACCGAGGTCTTTGAATGAAATCTATGAGAATTTAAGAGACTTTTATGTCTTTGAGAAAAATACCAAGATAGCAGGCTGCTGCGCGTTGCATATTTCCTGGGGAGACTTAGCTGAGATAAAGTCTGTTGCCATAAAAGAAACAAGGCAGAAACAAGGTATAGGTAAAAGTCTAATTAAAGCTTGCCTGAAGGAAGCGCGCGAGCTTGGTATAAGAAAGATTTTCCTCTTGACATATGTGCCTGAATATTTTAAAATTTTTAACTTTAAGGTAATTAAAAAATCCAAACTTCCCCACAAGGTCTGGAGTGAGTGTATCCACTGCGTAAAATTCCCAGATTGCGATGAAGTTCCGATGATAAAAAAAATATAAAGCCATGGGTTATACTATTACAGAAAAGATACTCCTGGCCCATGCAAACAAAAGAAACGTAAAGCCAGGAGATTTTGTATATGCCAAGGTAAACTTAGCACTTGGTAACGATATTACTGCGCCCATTGCAATAGAAGAGTTTGAAAAGGCAGGCTTTAAAAAGGTCTTTGATAAAAACAGGGTTGTACTCATGCCGGATCACTTTGCTCCTAATAAGGACCAAAGGAGTGCCAATCAGTGCAAAAAACTTGCAGTTTTTGCAAGGAAACAGAAAATCAAGAACTATTTTGAAGTGGGAAGGATGGGAATAGAGCACGCCCTTTTGCCTGAAAAAGGCCTAGTTGGCCCAGGCGATGTAGTAATTGGCGCAGATTCCCATACATGTACCTATGGTGCCTTGGGTGCCTTTACTACAGGTGTTGGCTCAACAGATTTAGCAGCGGTTTTAGCTACAGGACGATGTTGGTTTAAAGTCCCTGAGACAATAAAGTTTATCTATAAGGGTAAGCTTAAAAAGTGGGTTGGTGGAAAAGATCTTATTTTATATACAATTGGCCGCATAGGTGTTGATGGCGCACTTTATAAAGCAATGGAATTTGCTGGAGGAGTTATTAGAAGGTTTTCAATAGATGATAGGTTTTCAATGTGCAATATGGCTATTGAGGCAGGCGGAAAAAGCGGCATAATAGAACCAGATAATATTACGAAGGATTATATTAGAAAAACCTTAAAGAAACGTTATGTGCTATATTCAAAACGTTTCCCATTAAAATCTGATAAAGATGCCAAGTACGCAAGAACTTACAAATGGGATGTTTCAAAAATAGAACCACAAGTTGCATGTCCGCATTTACCCAGTAATGTAAAACCAGTTAGCAAGCTTAAAAATATAAAAATTTCACAATCAGTAATAGGTTCTTGTACTAATGGAAGGATTTCAGATTTACGTATTGCAGCCAAAGTTTTAAAAGGTAAAAAGATTAAAAGAGGTATACGCCTTATAGTAATTCCTGCCACACAGGCTATATACCTACAGGCTGTAAAAGAAGGTTTAGCTGAAATCTTCATTAAAGCAGGCGGTGTATTTTCCACACCAACCTGTGGGCCTTGTATTGGTGGACATATGGGTGTTTTGGCTAAAGGGGAAGTAGCCATAGCCACAACCAATAGAAACTTCCGTGGTAGGATGGGACATAAAGATAGCAAGGTGTACCTATCAAATCCTGCTGTGGCAGCAGCCAGTAGCATAATTGGAAGGATTGCTCATCCAAATGAAATTTAAAGGCAAGGTTCATAAATTTGGCAATGATGTAAATACCGATGAGATAATTCCAGCGGTTTACCTTGATACGACAGATGCGAAAGAGTTAGGTGTACACTGCATGGAGGGAATAGATAAAGATTTTGCTGTTAATGTTAAAAAAGGAGATATCATTGTAGGTGGGAAGAATTTTGGATGTGGTTCATCCAGAGAACATGCACCTTTATCTATAAAAGGAGCTGGTGTATCCTGCGTTATTGCAGAAAGCTTTGCAAGAATATTTTATAGAAACTGCATAAATATAGGTTTGCCAATAATAGAAGATCTGAGATTAGCAAAGAACATAAAAGAAAAAGATACACTTGAAGTTGATATTGGGAGAGGTGAGGTTAAAGACTTAACGAAACAAAAGAAATATCACATCCCTGCGTTTCCAGAATTTATGCAAAAATTAATAGATGCCGGAGGCTTAATGAAATGGACAAAAAAGAATACAAAATAGCTGTAGTCCCAGGAGATGGCACAGGTCCTGAGGTAGTCAGAGAGGGCCTTAAGGTCTTAGAGGCCTTAAGTGAAAAACTACATTTTAAATGTGAGATAATTACATATGATTTTGGAGGAGAACGTTATTTAAACACAGGAGAGATCCTACCTGATTCAGCGCTTGAGGAATTCAAAAAAATGGATGCGATATACCTTGGTGCAATAGGACACCCTGATGTAAAACCAGGTATATTAGAAAAAGGGATTTTACTTAAGATAAGATTTGAGTTAGATCAGTATATAAATTTAAGACCTGTTAAACTTTACCCAGGGGTGTGGACGCCACTCAAAGATAAAACCCCTGAGGATATAGATTTTGTTGTTGTAAGAGAAAATACAGAAGGCCTTTATAAGGGGATGGGTGAGTTTAAAGACAAAGATACCGAGAATGAAGTAGCTATTCAAATTTCCCACAACACAAGGAAGGGTGTTGAGCGTTGCCTTAGATATGCCTTTGAGTTAACAAAAAAACGTGCTAAAGATAAAAGACTTACGCTTTGTGGTAAGACAAATGTATTAACATATGCATGGGACTTGTGGGAGAGAGCATTCTATAAAATAGCGAAAGATTACCCTGAGGTAACTACAGATTATGCACATGTTGATGCAACGTGTATGTGGATGGTTAAAAATCCAGAATGGTTTGATGTGATAGTAACAGATAATATGTTCGGAGATATAATTACAGATTTGGGTGCCATGGTTCAAGGCGGCATGGGGATTGCAGCAGGTGGCAATTTAAACCCTGAGGGGGTTTCCATGTTTGAACCCATTGGCGGTTCGGCACCTAAATACACTGGTAAGAATGTTATAAATCCCCTGGCTGCAATATGCGCCCTTGGTATGCTGCTTGATGAAATAGGCCAGGAAAGGGGAGCTGAGATGGTAGAGAAATCAGTAATGAAGGTTACTAAGACTAAACTTAAATCCCTCGCTGCAGGCAAGATGGGGTATTCAACGACAGAAGTAGGGGATTTGGTAGTGAAAAATTTATAATGAGGTATATCTAATGAAAAAGCAAAACGTAGCAGTAGTAGGAGTTGGGGCGGTTGGAATTGAAATGTTACGCTGTTTAAAACAGCGTGATTTTCCCATTGAGAGTTTACGAGTTTTTGCAAGAAGTGCAAGGGATATAAAGGTAGATGAAGACACCTATTCTGTGGAGGCCACCTCCCCTGATGCATTTAGTGGAATTGACATAGCCTTGTTCGCTGGTACTGAAGGTGAAAAAGGAGCAGCTGTTACCTATTCGGGCGATGCAATAAAAAGAGGTGCTGTAGTAATTGACAATGGAGCGGATTTTCGTCTTGAGCCTAATGTGCCTTTGGTAGTTCCAGAGGTTAATCCAGAAGATGCAAAAGGACATAAAGGCCTAATTGCAAATCCAAACTGCGCTACAATTCAGATGGTAGTTGCCCTAGCTCCAATCCATAAAAAGGTTGGTTTAGAAAGAATCATCGTCTCTTCCTATCAAGCGGCCTCTGGTGCTGGCAGGGCAGCAGCAGAAGAATTAATCTCACAGACAAAGGAAGTCCTTAGCGGCAAAGAGGTTAAACTTCAAGCCTTACCAAGAAGGCTTGCCTTCAATGTGTTTCCGCATATAGGAGGCTTTGGAGATTTGGGGTATACGTCTGAGGAATGGAAGACAGTAAAAGAAACCCACAAGATACTCCACGATAACTCAATAAAGATAAGTGCTACTACTGTTAGAGTTCCTGTTATAACAGGCCATTCAGAGGCAATATACATCAGGTGTAGAGAAAGCATACAGCCTGACAAGGTGCGCAAACTTCTTGAAAAATCCCCAGGAATAAAAGTAATAGATGATCCTTCCAAACAATCCTATCCTACTGCTATAGATGGGGCAGGCATTGATGATGTGCTTGTTGGAAGAATAAGACAGGACCCGTCTAACAACCGAGCCCTTTGGCTTTGGGTGGTAGCAGACAATCTACGAAAAGGCGCTGCTTTAAATGCAGTACAGATTGCAGAGCTAGTAGCAAAATAATATTTTTAAATAATGAGAAATATTAAGCTGTTGATTGAATATGATGGGACTGGCTTTTCTGGTTGGCAAATCCAGAATAGCAGCAAGGCGCAAAGAAAACCCACTAAGGAAAGGGCAAGAACAGTTCAAGGAACACTAGAGAAGGCCTTGCGTAAAGTCCTTGGTAGGAAAACCCAGTTAGTTGCAAGCGGCAGGACAGATAGCGGTGTGCATGCTAAGGGGCAGGTAGCAAATTTTAAGACAAATTCAAAGATCCCGGCTGAGAATTTAAGAAAGGCCTTAAATGGCAATTCGCCTGACGATGTAGTTGTATTAAAAGCAGAAGAAGTATCTTTAAAGTTTAATTCTAGGTTTTCTGCAAAGTCTAAACTTTACAGGTATACGATTTTAAATAGCACAACTAGATACGCCTTAGGCAGAGATTATTTTTATCAGGTTCCATATAGATTGGATGTAAAGGTAATGAAAAAAGAGACAAAGGCTCTTTTAGGCAGGCGGAATTTTAAATCTTTTAAAGCAACTGATAAAAAGGAAATCACCACGATAAGGAACATAAAAACAATAGATGTATCTAAAGAGAAAGATTTTATCTACGTAGACATTGAGGCAAATGGTTTTTTGTATAACATGGCCAGGAATATCGTTGGCACGTTAATTGAGGTTGGAAGGGGGAAGTTTCCTCCGGGGAGTACTAAGCGAATCTTAAAGCAGAAAGATCGCACGAAAGCTGGACCTACAGTTCCAGCAAAAGGTTTATGCCTAATGAAGGTAAAGTATATTTTGTTGCTTGCTTTACTTTTTCATCTTGTTGCCTTGCCGAATATTGGATTGGCAGAAGAAAATGACCCAAGAGAATTTAATAATATCGGCGTTGAATATATCTCAAAGGACGAACATAAACAGGCAGCAGTAGAATTTAGAAAGGCCTTGAAGTTAGATCCAGAATTTAATATAGCCCGTTATAATTTGGGGTTAGCGCTTTATAACTCTGGCAAGACTGATGAAGCGATTTTAGAATTTGAAAAATTAATAAAAAAATCTCCCTATTTTGTAAATGCACATTATAATCTAGGTACTATTTATCTCAAGGGAAAGATGCATGAGCAAGCCAAGCAAGTCCTTAAAAGAGTAGTTGAGCTTAAACCTAAGCATGCTGAAGCCCAGCTAAATCTTGGTTATATCTATTACCAAGAAGGCAATCTTGATGATGCCATAGAAGCGTATAAAAAGGGCTTAGAAATTAAGCCAGACAATCTACGTGCCCACCTATCATTAGGACATATCTATGATAAAAAGAAGATGTATGAGGAGGCAATGGTTGAATATAACACTGCCCTGCAAATAGATCCCACAGCAGAACCAGCTAAGATAGCAGTAGGTTATATGGAAGTTATTAAATCCTTAGAAGATAACATTCAAGATGTGCCAGATGATTATTTAAGTTTAATACACTTAGGCCATGTTTATTATGCAAAAAAGATGTATAAAGAAGCTATAACAGCTTATAAGAAGGCATTGGAGATAAGCCCTGCTAATATGGTAGCAGAGTCTGCCATGGAAAAAGCCATTGTGGCAAGCCTAGAACCTTAGTAAATGATTTTCCTGTTGTTACTAAGTCAAGATGTTAATTTTTTACTATTTTGAAATGTTAATTTCT
>CAZCCH010000003.1:22752-90428 GCA_964497315.1 uncultured Planctomycetia bacterium | reverse complement strand
GACAATCAAAGTCATAACCAACTGTTGCTATTCAAGTTATAACCGGACACTAGTGATATACCCCCTATACTTATATAACACCTAAAAATGTCAAATATCACATACTTTTTTCAAAAAAATAAGGGGGAAGCTTAAACCTCCCCCTTACATTGTATAAATAAACCCCGCTAGAAATATCATTTCTAACGGGGTAAATTGGGTAACTAGTTGTTAAATCTTCCTAATTAGCTTCCCTACCTCTTTCTTGGTCTCCTCAAGATTATCCCAGGTCTGCTTGACAAAGCTGTCCTGGCTGGCAGGTGGATGGGCATGTGGATAATCATCAATTACCTTTGCCCCGCGCTGGTCATCCTTTTCCTTTGAGATCTGCACATCATTTGCAATTTTTTCTTCCATCTCAAGCAAGGTAGAAAGATTTTTAGCGAAATCTTTTTCTTTTACCTCTTCTAGAATTAACCTTCTTTCATGTTCCCACCTTGAGTCCTTTGAAGGCGTATCAAGTAACTTAGCTAATGCCTTCTTGTTAGAACCCTTCTCTTCTAATTTGCACTTCAATCCTAGGAGCGCATAGTATTTGATGTAGAAATTATACGCCTCAATACCCTTCTTCCTGCTGGGCTCTAAAAGATAGTTTTTGCCAAGACCTCTTATATCCCTGGAGGTATATATCTTCTTTTTAGCCTTTATGGAAAGCAAGCGATTCCTAGCATCAATCATAAGGTCAACTATGTCAGGTCTAAATACTTCAAAGATAAACTTAGATCTTTTTGCCTTATTTCGCTTTTTGTATTTTCCTTCATTTCTCTTTATTGTGAAGATATTGTCTGAAAGGACCCACCCTGGCATGATCTCGTTGTATGCAGGAGAAACCCCCGCTAATGTAGCTGCAGGTGAGTTTACTAAGGAAAATGGGAAGGTAACCTTTTGCGGTAAAGCACTGACACCTGAGGCTATAATCATATAAGGTGCTTTTGTAAAATCTGATGGAAACTTAATGTTTGTGCCTAGCCCAAAGAAGCATCCTTCGCCAGGCCATATTTCCTGATCGGGTGCCTTTGATGTGTGATTTGAACCTACATTTGCACCATAACCTACATTCCCCTTACCTTCAGGCCAAAAGGCAGCGATTAAAAGAGACTGATGGTGAAAACCAACAAATGGTCCTACTAAAGAAGCAGTTACCTCTCCTTCTGCCACGCCTGTATTTGGACCCAGTATTGACTGAGTAACCTTACCGTGTCTTTCAACATGTGAGTGTTCAGTTAAACAAGATTCATCAACAATAGCCCCTGAGGCAACTTCACTACCCCATTGGATTATTGAGTTTCTTACATAAGCACCATCAATAACCTCAGCCTTTTCATCTTTGTTGCTTAAAATCGTGGTGTTTTTGACTAATAAGCAATTGTCTACTATAGCGTATGGGCCTATGTAAACATCTTCAATTCTAGGGTTATTTTTTACCTGTGCACCTTCTTCAATAACCCCAAAGCCTAAACTGGCCTCTTTGGTAAATTTTTCTACCTTTTTTTCATACGCACTTAGTAGCTTTTTGTTATCGCGAGAGCTTGCAATCTTAGATGCCTCTACAACGTTCATCTCTGCATAGAGCTTTACTTCTCTTCCACCTGTTTCAATCGCTATTGGAATTTCAACGCCATTTCCAAAGGAAGAATCTTTCGATGCAGTAATCATACCGTTATTAAAAAGCACGGCGTTGTTTTTGACCACATAGTTACTCAAAAGTCTTACATCGCTCATTAGAACTTCATCGCCTATGTGGGAATTTACAATCTTGGAATGATATATACCGCACTCCAACTCTACTCCATCTAAACTGGCCTTTTTGCTATGCCTGCCTAAGCTTACATTACCAAAGAAACACGAATGCCAAATTTGGTCTGCGTTAAAATCAGTACTAACCTTAATCTTCTTCCAATCTGGGCTGTAGTTCCCATTCTGACAGAGTTTATCAATCTGCTGCGCGGTAAGGCTGACTAATTTCCTACCTGAGGCCATAGATTTTCCCTTGAGGCCTTTTGACTTAGACCTTTTCATTAAAAACTCCTTTTTTTACAAAATTTACTTACGTAAAACTGAAGGTTCCTCAGGATATTCCCTTGTCAACTTGCCCGCTGCCTGCTTGTCTGTGATGATAGTCGCCTTTGGGTGGAGCTGCACTATTGTGGCTGGAACCATGGCTGTAATCGGACCTTCTACTGTCCTTTGTATAGCATCTGCCTTTGTTTCTTTGTTGGCTAAAAGTACGAGTTGTCTTGCATCCATAATGGTGCCAATACCCATGGTGATAGCATACTTTGGAACCTCTTCTGCTGATTTAAAGAACCTGGCGTTGTCTTTTATTGTCTTGTCATCTAAGGTCTTTACTCTTGTGCGTGAACCTAAAGATGAACCTGGTTCATTGAATGCAATGTGGCCATTTCCGCCAATTCCTAAAAGCTGAACATCAATACCGCCTGTCTTTAGCATTTGATCTTCATACCACTTGCAGAATGCAGGCACATCTTTTGCCATCCCATCAGGAACAAAGGTTTTGGATTTGTCTACATTTATATGATTGAACAGATTATCATTCATGAAATATCTGTAGCTTTGATCATGGGTTGGTTCAAGCTCCACATATTCATCCAGATTAAAGGTGGTTACTCCAGAGAAATCAAGGCCTTCTTCTTTGTGCAGCCTTATTAGCTCCTTGTATGTCCCTACAGGTGTACTGCCTGTAGCTAAGCCTAATACTGCATTGGGCTTTGATCGGACAACCTTAGCAATGATTTCTGCTGCTAGCTTACTCATCTGTTCATAATTGTCTTTTATAATAACTTCCATCTTTGACTTCCTCCTTCAAAATTGATTTTGTCACAAATTTACATAATCTTTTAAACGCAAAGTAATTTTTGCCTAACTTCCACACCACCTCCTTTTTGTGTATCCCTAATATGCCAAAAATTTAGATTTAAGATTCTATCATATTCTGGCTTTATTTGTCAAGATTTTCGTTGACAGTTGCATTTTTTATATGTTATACTTTAACTCCACAAAATAAAATAATCAGGGAGGTAAAAAAGTGCCAATTAAAAAATCCGCCAAGAAAGAATTACGAAAAAGCCACAAAAGACACCTTAAAAACATAGGTGTAAAATCAGATTTAAAAACCAGGGCAAAACAAATACAAATATTAATATCAGAAAAAAAACTTGATCAGGCCAAAGAAGCACTAAAAAAACTGGCGAGTCGCCTAGATAAGGCTGCTTCTAAAAATATTATCCACAAAAATACTGCCTCAAGGAAAAAATCCCGCCTTGCAAAAAAAATCACTTCCTCATCACGCTCTGGCTAATGAGGTACTGCTCAATCTTATTATAAACTGCTCAAGTTCTTGAAAGGGGCTAACCTTTCTTGTCTTAGTAGCGACATCTATTTTCAAAAGCTGTGAAATCGCTGTTTCAATATCTTCCATCAAAAATTGCCCAACCTGCCTAAAAAAACTATCCATAAAAAATTGAGGAATACCTATCGTTCTAGCCACCTGTGACTTATCTACGCCTTTATTTATGAGTCGCTTGGCCTTCCACATGCGTCGCAGGTGCCATCCTAAGACACCTACTATTTCCGAAGGCTCTATGGCTTCTTGAGATAATCTATTAAGTAAATTTAAAGCAAGGCTACATTTTTTTAAGCCGACGGCATCTGCCAACCGGAAGGTATCTGCTCCAAACGCCTGTCCCCTCCGCCTCGCTTGAGTTGTGCCCAAATTAACTATCCTGCCACTAGAATTTACTGTCTTGTAAATAATATCACTTGGTGGGAGGATAGCAGCGTCTAATATTAATACACAGCTTTTGGGTTGGCGTTTTATAAACTCACGAAGTATCTCTTTTTGTTTAAGGTTGAGACGGTTAACGTCTCTAAGTGCTACTACCCTGTGTTTTGATAAAAAACCCGCTGTGGCACCCTGCTGTAAAACTTCTTTTAAGTTAGTCTCTTTAGGATAAAATGTATGATAGTTAAATTCAAAGTTAGTCTTATCTAAAAACTTAGACCTTATCTTTTTAAGGGTTTCTTGCCTTTGGGAGCCATCTTGATTAATGAGTAAAAACAGTCTCTCCACTTTTTTTACCAAAACTCAACGGTTCTTTCGACGATCCTTCGTGCCAAGTCATCAATCGCATTCACTAAAGCAGTTTCTTCTGTCTTGGCAAGTGTGCCTGTTGTAAAATAAGTAGTGTCACCCACTAGATTCTTTGCTTCTAAAATTATCTTTTCGTCACTGGCTCCTTTAACAGCAAAATCAACCACCAGGTTAAGTCTGTATTCTTCTATTTCATCACTATCTGCATATTTAAGTGGTTGCTTAACAAACCCCATTAGGTTTCCTGTGAGTATAAGGTCTGCGTGTGAGTCTTTTGTAACTGTCAGGTTCCCATCGTAGATAAACCTGTCTATCACAGCATTTGTGATATCGACTTCCAGAAATGGCCTGTATACCTTAAATGGGTCTTTTTGACTAACTTCCTGGGTTATATCAATCTTGTTCTTAAATGTTTCTACATATATAGTCTTGTATTTTGTGGGGACTAAAGTCTTGGTAGTATATCCACACCCAGCGATAAGTATCAAGAAAAAGATAGAGATAAAAATTTTGGGTTTAAGTATATTGGTCATTTGGATTGGTTTTTGGTTTAGATATGGGTTTTATAACTTAAAATGCTACTACTATTCTATCTTCCCCTTTTGCTTTAGCACCTCAAGTCGTTCAAGGGCCTTGGGTGCCCAGGCTGTATCCGCGTAGTCTTTTAAGAGTTGGTTGTAATAAATGGTTGCGCTTTCGTATTTTTTTCGCTTTTCATAGAACCTGGCAGCAACGAAAATTGACTCTGCCTTCTTTGATCTTAACTCATCCACTAAGACTTCTGCCTCTTTGGTCTTCTCGCTCTCTGGATGGACTTTTATAAAATCTTCAAATTCCTCAATAGACTCTTCAGTCTTAACCTGGTCATAAACCGCTTCCTTGGAAGCTTCAGCTGAACACAAACCTATCTGGAATCTAGCATCATCGACTAGCTCACTTTCAGGATACTGCTCGGTAATTTTCTCAAAGGTCTCCTTCGCTTCTTGGTACTTGAGCATCTTTTTATAATTCAGTCCCAAGTGATACAATGCCTTATCCGCATAAGGGCTATAAGGTGCGTTTTCTGCGACCTTTTGAAAAACCTCAATTGCCCTATCCGTAGAGGGTAAAATGGCCCACCCTAAAAGCTTAGACTTATAACCTCCATGAAATATCTTTCCTATTTCATACTGCCTCTTCACGATATCATCTATTCTTTCAGAATAAGGGTAGGATTCTATTAGTTTCTGGTAGGCCAAAAATGCCTGATAGTACTCTTCTTCTGCCTGATAGCATAGCCCTATATGATATTGGGCCTCTGATGCGAATTTGGAACTTGAGTATTTTTTAATAAGCTTTTTGAACTCGCTACGGGCCTTTTTGTACTTTGCCTTGTTATAAAAACTCATAGCCCATTCGAATTGTTCCTTTGGTACTGAGCGGGGCTCATTTTTAGGATTTACCCATTTTTTGCTCTGGGGGGTCCAAATCCAGAAAGCATAAGCGCACCCACTAGAGGTGAAAATACTACTCACTAAAAGAAGGGCTATTATATAAATATATTTTCTTTCTCTCACTATAATCCTCTGTTTTTGTCCGTTATGTATATATCTTATATCATACAAAGTGCCTTCTGTCAAGCTTCGCATAGATAGCTAAAACCCCTATAAGAAGCACGTAGTAAAGGCCTATAAATAGAGCAGGTGGTACTTCAATCTTAAAAAACCCAAGGGGAACTTTATTAAAAAAATTAACTATTTTTATCAAAAAGCTTATAAAAAATGATGTTGCACAAGCAAATATAGAACCAAGGGTATAACTAAAAAAACTTAAAGTAAAAAATGCAAGCCCGGTTGAGACAATTGCACTTAAAACTAAAACTACGAATACATTTGCTATTACAGCAACTGGGGAAATAATACCAAAGTAATAAGCCACTACAGGCAATGTTCCAATCCATGCCGCTAAAGAAACACAAAGGGCATTTTTTATATATCGCGGTAACGGTTTGTTTGTTTTTAAAACTGTGCTTATCTTAGGGGTAATAAAAATTATCGAACTTACTGCAATAAATGATAGTTGAAACCCCGCATCAAAAAGCTGCATGGGATTTTTACATAATATAATAAGTCCACTTAATGCAAGTGCATTTAAAAGATCTGCTGGCCTCCTTAGAATGAATCCACATAGAAAAACAACTGACATTATAGTAGCTCTGACTATAGGTGGTCTGGCACCCGTAAGGATAGAATATGCGATTAAGATAATAATCACTAGTGGATAGGTTGCACTTTTAGGAACATGAAAAATATTAAATAGACCTAATAGCAAAAAGGCAATTAGTGCTACATGAAGTCCGCTTATCGCTAATATATGAACAGTTCCTGTGTTTATAAATTTTTCTTTAACCTTGTATGGAATATTTTCTCTATCCCCCAGTAAAATACCTGCCAGGATTTGTTTTTCTGGTTCCTCATGTATGTGTTTTTTAAGTAGGTTTCTTAGCGTTTGTTTGAAATCAAATATCTTCCCAATGGCATAATTTGCTTTATCCGTCGCTAAGGTTTCAATGAAACCTTGCTTTTTTACAAAAAGGCAAGAATAAATCTTTTTTCTGCCCAGGTAGGCTCTATAGTCAAAATCCCTGGAGTTGAGTTTTGTCTTTGGTTTTTGCAAAAGCCCCTTTAGGAGCAATGCATCGCCATAACGTACGGGCTTGTATAAACCCTGGGCCTTTACCTGAATAAGGCCTGTAACACCATGCCAGTCGTTGCCCTTTTTCGCTTTAAGCTTTTGGGCTTTTAGTATAAATGTGGCATTTGTCCTTCTTTGGATAACTGGGTCAGATATTACGACACCTTTTAAATAAAACCCCTCTGGGTCTTGGGGTGTGAAATTTGTAATATGCTCCTCGGGAAGGGGAAATAAACTGATATCTAAAAACGTAATTATCCATATCCCTGTGCAAAAAGCGACGAATATAAAAACCAAGGCTCTTTTTATGCGCATTTATTCAACCGTCACATATTTTCTTAACTTCTCAAGCTTCTTATCTCCGATGCCTTTTATTTTCTTTAAGTCTTCAATATGCCAAAACTGATTATTGAGTTGTCTGTATTCTAGAATCTTTTCTGCTGTCTTTGGCCCTATACCAGGTAATTTTATAAAATCTTTAAAGTCTGCGGTGTTTATATTTATGGGGGTTTCTTTTTCTTTAATAATTTTATCTAACTCTAAATTTTCTGCGTTAAGCACTGCCTCCTGCCTAATATGTCTATAGTGTCTAACGCCTATGCCCAAAAGAATAACGCATATTAAAAAAGAAATAACCAAACGCTCATTTTTAGTAAGGTTTATCATGGGAAGTTTACCTTATATAACGATATTAACTATTTTTTTAGGGACTACGATAAATTTCTTGATGGATTTCTCACCGAGAAATTTCTTCACTTTCTCATCGGATAGAACAAGTTCTTTTAATTTTTCTTGCTCTATGTTGGTGGGCACATCTATCTTGGAGCGCAGTTTTCCGTTTACTTGTATCACCATGGTAACTGTCTCTTGTTTGATAAATTCTTTATTACACTTAGGCCAAGGTTGTTGAAATACGCTGGGTTTATTCCCTAGCCTCTGCCAGAGTTCTTCGGATACGTGGGGGGCAAATGGGGCAAGTAGCACAACAACTGTTTCAATGGCATCACGTGTTATCTGGTAGTCTTCTTCCGTTTCAATATCATTTGATGCTGCATACATTGCATTAACCAATTCCATGATAAATGCTATAGCAGTATTAAAATGAAAATTGTGTTCTATGTCATCTGTTACATTTTTGATAGTAAGGTGTGTTTTTTGTCTCAGGGCTTGGAATTTTCTTTCGCTGGAGCTTACTTTAGAATTATCGATTTTTCCCTTTAAATTCTTAATCTCTTCTGTTATTCTCCAAACCCTATTTAAAAATCGCCATGCGCCCTCAACTCCCCTGTCATTCCACTCGGCATCTTTTTCAGGGGGACCTATAAACAATGTATAAAGCCTGACTGTATCTGTTCCAAACTTTGATATCAACTCATCAGGACTTACTACATTGCCCTTTGATTTTGACATCTTCGCCCCGTCTTTGACAATCATACCCTGTGTAAAAAGCCTTCCAAAGGGTTCTGAAAATGCTACAAGGTTCATATCATGAAAGACCTTTGTTATGAATCTTGAATACAAAAGGTGCAATATTGCATGTTCTACCCCGCCTATATACTGATCTATGGGTAGCCATTCGTTTACGAATTGAGAATCAAAAACCGCCTCTTTTAATTTTGGTGATATATACCGCAGATAATACCAACTTGAGTCAACAAATGTATCCATGGTGTCTATTTCTCTTTTGGCTTTATTCTTACATTTGGGACATTTGGTGTTAAGGAAATTCTTCACATCTTTAAGAGGGGACTCTCCTGTTGGCTTAAATGCTATTTTTTCAGGTAGTAATACAGGTAAATCTTCCTCTGGTACAGCCACTACGCCACATTTTTCACAATACACAATAGGAATTGGCGCTCCCCAATATCTCTGACGGGAAATAAGCCAATCCCTTAGGCGGTAACTAACAGCACATCTGCCAATTTTTTTAGACTCCATCCAATCGGCTATTTTCCCCATTGCCTCTTGGTTATCTATTCCATCAAACTGGGAAGAATTTACCATTATACCATTATTTATGTAAGCCTCTTTTAAATCTTTTGCCTTTTGGTTTTTGGCATCTGGGTTTTGAATTACTATCTTTATAGGCAAATTGTATTCTTTGGCAAATTCAAAGTCCCTTTGATCATGTGCAGGGACAGCCATTACAGCACCTGTGCCGTATGCTAGTAATACATAATTTGTAATCCAAAGTGGTATCTTTTCATTATTTACAGGATTTATTAAATACCGACCAGTAAAGATACCTTCTTTCTTTATTTCTTCTGATTCTCTTTCTGATTTTGGTTGGTTTTTTACACGGTGAATAAATTCTAATATTTCATCTTTGTTTTTTGAATTCTTAATTAACTCATGAATCCTTGGATGTTCACAGGCAATTGCCATATAGGTAGCACCGAATATGGTATCTACCCTGGTTGTAAAACAACTTAATTTATCATTGCCTCCCTCAATAGGAAAATCTATCTCTACACCTTCGCTTTTGCCTATCCAATTTTTTTGCATAATCCTTACACGTTGCGGCCATTTTTCTAGGAGAGACAAATCATCTAGGAGCCTTTGTGCATAATCTGTTATTTTAAAAAACCACTGCTCTAGGTCTTTTTCTATAACATCACTCTGACATCTCTCGCATGTACCTGCAACTACTTGTTCATTGGCAAGAACTGTCTTGCAATGTGAGCACCAGTTTACCGAGGCAAGTTTTTTATAGGCAAGACCTCTTTCAAAAAGCTTTAAAAATATCCATTGTGTCCATTTATAATAATCCGGCAGGCAAGAGGTTACCTCCCTTTTCCAGTCATAGCAGCAACCCCATTGATGAAGCTGTTGCTTCATTCTTTTTATATTCTTTAAGGTCCAGTTCCTCGGGTGGGTATTTGATTTTATTGCGGCGTTTTCAGCAGGAAGGCCAAAGGCATCCCAGCCCATGGGCGTCAATACGTTAAAACCCCTCATTAGTTTATATCTGGCTACGGCATCGCCTATGATGTAGTTTCGGCCATGACCGACATGTAAATCTCCGGAAGGATACGGGAACATAACCAAAACATAGTATTTATCTTTTGGGGTTTTGGTATCTACATAAAAAAGCTTTTCTTTTTCCCAAAACTTCTGCCATTTTGGTTCTATTTTGTTAAAAGGATATTTTTCTGCCATGGTTTATAAAAAACAAATTGGTGGAGCTGACGGGAGTCGAACCCGTAATATCACAATGCCATTGTGATGTGATCCCATTTCACCACAGCCCCACATATTTTCAATAGATAGTCTCTCCTATTGATTGAATTTCATATTGCAAATCGGCGCTCAAATAACAAAGCGCGCAAATTCCTTTGTAGCCTTTTTTCTTAGTAACCTTTCCTCTGGTGCGCTTATCTTTGTAAGTTTTATAAAACTGTGCTAATGGGATTTTAGTCAAATTCGACCAGTACTTGCTTAATAAATCCCCTTTTTGGTCGTATCTATGTGTTACCCTACATCTGAATTTTTTTTCATCAATATCAAAATTTTTTCTTAATAAATCTAAAAATACCTTTATCATTCTCTCATCGGAATTTGCAAAAATCAGTTGTCTGGAAGATGGGTATTTTGCTCCTTCACAAATATATAATACCCCGCATATTAACTTTGCTACATCACTTTCTTTGTCAAAGACACTCTTAAATCTTTTTGCCTTGCAAATAATCTCATTTTTCCACTGTTCTTTTTTCTTCTTATTTACTATTAAGGCTTTTTCTAGTCCTTTTTTTCCGCATTCTAATGCTTTTTTAAACAGGCGGGTTTCTTGCTTCTTTGTGAGCTTTATATTGTTAACCCATCCCTGTATTGTAGTTCTAGGAGTATTGAGAATATTGGATATTTCTAAAAGAGAGTGGCCTTTTCTTCTTAAGCTTATCGCCTTGCTTCTGATTTTACTGGTTTTCTTCCTCATAGCTATAGATTATACTATATCTGAATAGCTATGTCAACTATATTATTATAAAGATCAGGGGTACGAAATATTTAATGGTGCCGGAGGTCGGAGTCGAACCGACACGGGTTTAACCCCACGGGTTTTTGAGACCCGCATGTCTGCCAATTTCATCACTCCGGCGAGGTTTATTCCTTAAACACACCTATCTTTCTAAATTTTTCGTATCTTGATTTAAGCAGTTGTTGTTCGGAAAGCTTGGCAAGTTCTGATAGGTTTCGCTTTATAGCCTCTTTTATATTACTGGCTACCTTTTGGGCCTCACGATGAGCTCCGCCCAGCGGCTCTTCTATAATCTCATCTGCAACACCTAATTCCAATAAATCCTTTGCTGTCAATTTAAGTGCCTTGGCAGCTTCAGGGGCCTTGGCCCTGTCCTTCCAAAGAATTGCCGCACACCCTTCAGGAGAGATTACAGAATAATAAGCATTTTCTAATATACACAAACGATCTCCAATACCTACCCCTAAGGCACCTCCTGAACCACCTTCTCCAATAACAAAGATAACTATGGGGACTTTAACCATTATCATCTGTTCTAAATTTTTAGCTATGGCCTCTGCCTGTCCCCTTTCTTCAGCTCCTATGCCTGGGTATGCACCAGGTGTATCAATGAACACGACTATTGGAAGTTTGAATTTTTCAGCCAGCTTCATAATCCGCATTGCTTTTCTATAGCCTTCGGGGTGGGCACTCCCGAAGTTTCTCATTAAGTTCTCTTTTGTGTCCCTGCCTTTTTGATGACCCATTATGGCAAGTTTTATTCCATTAAGCCTAGCAAAACCTGCAACGAGTGCCTTGTCATCTGAAAACAATCCATCACCATGGAACTCAACAAAATCAGACATTATCATATCTATGTAGTCTAATGTGTAAGGCCTTTTAGGATGGCGGGCTAGCTGAACTCTTTGCCAGGGGGTAAGGTCTTTATAGGTAGTAACTTTTATCTTTGCAAGCTTTTCTTCTAGCTTTTTTATTTCATCTTTGAACTCAAGCTTTTCACCAGAGGTAAATTTCTTCAGTTCTTCTATCTTTCGCTCAAGCTCTATAATTGGTCTTTCAAAATCTAAAGTGCCATTCATTTTTAATCTACAATAACCACTTCGGCACCAGCAGGCAATATGTCAAAAAGTTCTTCTACGTCACGATTGTGCATCCTAACACAGCCTTTTGTTACGTGCGTGCCTATAGTTTGTGGTTCTGTTGTGCCATGAATACCATAGCCTTGTTTTGAAATACCAATCCATCTCGTACCCAAAATATTCTCCGGGCTATCAGGAGGAACTATTGCTCCCGTAGTAAACCATACAGGATTTCTTAACTTATCTGTTGCGCAAAAAATTCCTATTGGGGTAGAGCTACCTTCTCCTGTAGAAACGGGGTAAATTTTATATACCTCCTCACCCACTTTCAAACTTAAGGTATTTTGAGATTTGTCGACGATTACGCTAAACTTTGCCTTAGAGATTTTTAAGTCCGTACCCGGTTTTATCAAAGAGGTTTTTAATCCATTGGACCTTTTTATAAGATTAACTGTAGTATTAAAACGCCTGGCTATTGCAATTAGGGTATCCCCTGGCTGCACACCATATGCAATGCTATCTTTAGTTATGATGGAAGAAAATAAAATTTCCATATTTAGCTTTTCTAAATTTTTCTTGATATTCTTCACTAACTTACTACTTGATACTTTTGTTAAGGCATTCTTGTAGGCATCTTTGGCTTCTAGTAAGCGGCCTTGCGTTTTAAAACTCTCAGCTAACCCAATAAAGCTTTTGCCAACCCATTTTGATTTTGGATATTTTTCAATTATGTTTTGATAGTCTTTAATAGCCATATCAAAAGCTTTATTTTCAAAAGTTTCCTTTGCCTGATTAAAAAGCCTTTCTGCTTTATCTGGGAATAAAATCCTCCTGGCTCCGGTAGCCATAATTAAAATTACACCAATCACAACGCAGGATAGAATAATTATGACAAGTCTTCTGTTCATCTTTCTTTTTAACCTCCAAAGATTAATGCTATCATCATCCCTAAAAAGGCTCCTGCAAATACTTCAATAGGGGTATGACCTAAAAGTTCTTTTAGCCTTTCGGGTTCTATCTCCATTTTCTGGTAAAGTTCATCTACCATTTTATTTAATACGGCTGCCTGTTTGCCTGCAGCCCTTCTTACCCCCTGAGCATCAAACATAGTTATAAATGCAAAAACAAATGTTGCTATAAACAAAGGGGTGTCATATCCAATTTCTAACCCCACAGAAAAGGCAAGTGCAGTAACTGCAGCTGCATGGGCACTAGGCATGCCACCTGTACCTAGGAGCCATTTAAAGTTGAACTTTTTCTCAAATATAACGCCAAGCCCAATCTTTATACACTGTGCGGTCAGCCAAGAAAAAAGCGTGAGTAAAAATATCTTATTCTGAAAAACGATAATTACAGGATTTTCCATTTTAATAGCTCTCAAACATTTCTATGTCATGAACCTTAGACATAGCAGTTTTATTAGTAATAACTCCTTCTTTAACTAACCCCTTCAAGCTCTTATCCATTGAAACCATACCAAATTCAGCGCCTGTCTCTATAATCCTGGGGAGTTGTTCGGTCTGGTGTTGCTTAATAAGTTGCCGGACGGCTGTTGTAGCAACCAAAACTTCACAAGCCATAGTCCTACCCTTGCCATCTGTCCTAGGCAACAACTGCTGGCTAATTATACCTTGAAGGCAACCGGACAATTGCATTTTTATCTGCTGTTGCTGGGTATCTGGAAATACATCTATCAAGCGGTCTATAGTATTTGGAGCATTTGTGGTGTGAAGGGTACTTAAGACAAGATGACCTGTCTCTGCTGCTGTTATAACAGTAGAAATAGTTTCTAAATCTCTCATTTCCCCAACCATTATCACATTAGGGTCTTGTCTTAAGACTGCCTTAAGCGCCCTAGTAAAAGAAGTAGTGTCTTTGCCGACTTCTCTTTGTTTTATTATGGATTTTTTGCTTTTAAAAACAAACTCTATTGGGTCTTCTATGGTCACTATTACGCAACTCTTCTCTGTATTTATCATGTCAATCAGAGCTGCTAAAGTAGTAGACTTACCAGTACCTGCTGGACCCGTAACTAAAACTAATCCGTGAGACCTTCTTGCTAAATTCCCTACCACATCAGGCATGCCAAGTTCTCCAAGCGACATTATTTTAGATGGGATTAATCTAAAGGCCGCCTCAACGAAACCCTTTTGTTTATGGACATTTACGCGCAATCGTACAATTCCAGGGACAGAAGTAGAAAAATCTAATTCTAGTTCTTTTTTAAATTGTTCCTTCTGTTGGTCAGTAAGAATATCATATATCATCCGCTTGATGGCATCTTCGTCTAAATTGCCTATATCTTTCAATGTCCTTAAGCTGCCATCTACCCTGATGATAGGAGGTGAATTTGCCGTCAGATGAAGATCTGATGCCTCTGCGGTCATAGCTAGTTGAAGTAGTTGTTTGATGTCCATTTTAATAGATAATTATAGTACAATTAGCTCAAAAGTGCAAGCCTTATATTATGAGTGTCTTTATTTTACTCTTTGTATCTCTGTTAGGTAATTCCTTGTTGGTTGGTCATCGGGATCTCGTGAAAGTACCTCATTGAAATAATCTAAGGCCTCCTTGTACTTGCCCTGTTTATAATAGATTACTCCCAGGTTGAAATAGGCATCACGATAGTCATTGTCTAGTTTTATACATATCTTAAATTCTTTCCTTGCTTTATATAGCTGTCCTCTTTTATAAAAACAAACACCTAGATTAAAATGGGCTGGGGCTAAATCAGGATGTACGCTAAGTAATTTTTCACATTCTGTTATAGCCTTATCTATGTTGCCTGAACTTGCATAAACTACGGATAGATTATAGGCAGTTGTGGTCGTATTGCTGGAAGTTATGATCTTGATATTTGTTAAAAAAAATAACACCACAATAACACATACAGAAATAAAAATCCTCTTGAAGCTTTTTCGCTTTAAGTTATCAAACAACCATATCAACGTATAGGCGCAGAATATTAAAAGTGGACAAATTGTTAACATGCGGTACCTTGAATTTACAAAAAACAAAACACAAGATGCGAGAGTTGAAAAAGTTAATACATAAAACAAGCTAAGGCGTTTAAATCTTTTAAGATTTAAAATCAAACCAAATACACAAAACCCCAAAATCACACTAAGGTGTAATGTGAATTTTCTTAAAATAAGAGAATGTTTTTTGTAAAAATTGTAGTCTGCCACATCATGTAATTCTTTTGCATTAAAGAAAAGTAAAAATTTACGCCAGTTTAATTTTAAATATGCCTTTGGGTTTTTGCGTATAAATTTAAATGCCTCCTTGTACCAAAACCTTGAAATATCTTTATAGGATAAATTCTTTTCTTTCGATAATTTCTTAGCATACAAGCTAGAATCTTTTATCAATCCATTTGCGTTGGGGGTAAAGCCATGAGGGCTCCTAAAGGTCCCATCTGCAGTTGGGTTATTGCCGATATAAAAGTTTATCCCACCGTGCATTGCAAATAATCTCATGTCTTGTTGTGTGGTAAGATTTTTAGTTGATAATAACAACATTGGTAAAGATACAGCCAATAAATAAAAGAAAAGAGCGATTATCCTTTGTTTTCCTTTTAAAATCCATATGAGCCATATGGGAACACATAGGATAAATGGTAAAATGACAGAACTCGTTAGTAATGAACATCCGAGCAATAAACCTGCCAGAAAAAGTGTTAGTAGTTTCTTCGATTCAAAAAAATGTAAAAGCAACATTAATGAGGCACATATTAAGAATATAGCTAAGGAAGTAGGAACTAAAAGTCCTTCAAAAAACAGAAACGGTCCATAACAAGCTGCCAGTAACGAAGAAACTCTAGCTACCCTTATATCTTTAAAGGCCTTATGCGCTATAAAATAAATAAAAATGCAACTAAGGCTTCCTAAAAATATTTGTAGAAACCTTACCAGGTAGGAATTAACACCAAAAATTTTGTATATAAAAGAAATTAAATAAGGATAAAAAGGTAATCCTTGTGAAAGTCCTTCAGATGGCCAAAGTCCAGCTTTTAAATCTTTTGCTAATTCATGATAAAAAAATCCATCTAACCCTTTTGTTTGTGGATAAAAAAATGGATTTTTTTCTACTTCTATTAAATAAATTAAACGTAAACTTAAAGCCAGGAGAAAAATTAAAATAACAAACTGGCGATGTCTTTTCATCTTTGTCCGATTAAAGAAAGGGCCTCTGCCCTAGTTTTTTCATTTTCCCTAAAAATTCCTCGCACCGCACTTGTTACAGTTAAAATCCCTGGTTTTTTTACTCCCCTCATAGACATGCAGTTGCCGCAAACGGCAACCCGTCCCATCCTGCGTACTAAAATTAGTCCCTTGGGAACCGAAACGCAATATATCTTTCCTTTATAATGCGTTATAGAAAAATTTTCTGGTATTAATCTAGAATACCACTTATCCATTCCACTTTTTGCCTTGTGGGTCTCCATTCTGTAATGGTTTTTATTATTTTGTTTTGTACAACCCATGCCTAATTTAATACATATCTCCTGAAGGTCATCTATTAATTTTTCTGATTTAGATACAAAATGATAAGCTCCATTTTTCTTTATATGACCATCGCCTTTTACATACCAATCTAAAAATATTTTTAAATAATGGGGTGATGAATTTTTAATTATTTTCGGGACGAATTTTTTATCTGACTTGCCAAACTGTTTAAAATAATTATAAAAATCGTTACTTTCTATACGAAATTGTATCGTTTTTCCGCTTTTGGCTTTTATGTATTTTATTCTAAGACTATCAAATAAACTATTAATATTTTTAAAATGTGGTGAATTAGGGCTCTGCGATACAACAAAAAATTTCCTTTTTCCAGCGTGTGTAACACAGCCCTCGCCAACCCATATGCCAAATAGTTGGGCGAATTTTTTAAAAGCGATGTTATACCTTCCGATTTTTATACTACCACAACTTTTTCCGCCCCAGTTGCATGCCCTGGGAATTACTACGTACTTTTTTACCAATTCTCTGGCGACTCCTATCTTGAAGTTAGGTTCTTGGTGATTGTAAAAACTCCAATCTGAACAATAGCAAAATCTGTGGTCTGGCGTAACTAAAAGATTTACGGATAAGCTATTCACATTTACCATTTCACCACTATAGTTATATGAAATAATTTTTTTGGGCTTAACAAAAGATAACTCTCTAGTAGGCATATCTACCTGAGCTACTTTATCATTTTTTTCTAGCTTTTTAAAAAATTTCCATCCAGCTTCTGTCAAAATTTCCGTTTTTTTATCGTAACAAAGGTGTTCTGCTTCTAATACCACCAAAACGCCCTTTGGTTTTAATTTTTTCATAATTATCTCTGCAATCTGCGTCGTCAATCTCTCCTGGACCTGCGGCTTTTTTGATAAAATATCTACAACCCTTGCTAATTTACTTAAACCGGTTACCCTATTACCCTCTGGTATATATGCTACATGCGCTTTACCTATAAAGGGAACGAGGTGGTGCTCACATATAGAATACAAAGGTATGCCCTTTAAAAGGATTACCTCATCGTGCTCATGCTCAAATATAACCTCCAATTCTTTTTTAGGGTCTTGTTTTATGCCACTAAAAATCTCCTCATACATTTCAGCAACGCGTTTTGGTGTGGCTTTAAGACCTTCTCTTTTGGGGTCATCTCCGATTGCCTTAAGTATTTGTTTTACTGCTTCTTCTATTTTCTTCTTATCCATTTTCACTCCTTTGTTATTTACCTATGCAAAACTCTGAAAATATTTTATCCAAAACTTCTTCTCTGGCACAATTTCCTGTAATAGCACCTAATTCATTCAGCGCCTCTTTTAAATCTTCAGCTATAAATTCCTCACTTAAACAATTCTCTATATTTGAATATGCTTTCTTTGTACACAAAAAAGCCTTTCTAACTGCTTCTTTATGTCTTGCATTAGTTATCATTACATCGGGGTAAGATTTTACCTTGCCCTTCCAGATTGTCTTTGAGATTTCCTTTTTAAGTCTAGATAGGCCTGTTTTTTTAGTAGCTGAGGTATTCACTGTTATTTTATTTTTTAACTTTGCCTTTAATCTGTTTAGATTTATTCTTTTTTTAAGATCCCTTTTATTTAATACAACTATAAATTCCTTTTTCTTTATCCGTTCAATTAAAGTTTTATCTTCTGTTTTAACTGTTTGACTTGCATCTAAAATGAGTAAAACTAAATCTGCTCTCTCTAGGTATTTATTAGATCTTTTGACTGCTTGAGTTTGTATCAAATCTTTTGGTTCTATAATGCCTGCTGTATCCACTACCTTTACGGGAATTCCATCTATATCTATCACCTCCTCTATTGTATCTACTGTAGTACCGGCTATTGAGGTAACTATGGCTCTATCTTGCCCCAGGAGGGAATTTAAAAGGCTTGATTTTCCTACATTAGGCCTGCCTGCTATCACCGTCGTAATGCCTTCTTTTATAATCATTCCATAAGATGAGGATTCATATAAATTTTCCAATTGCGAATTTATTTTTTTTAGAGTTTTTAAAGTATTCGCTCTTGAACTTAGTTCTAATCCTTCTTCTGGAAAATCTAAAGATGCTTCTATGTGGGCTAATATACCAACTAAAGAGCTACTAATAACCTTGATTTCTTTAGATATTCCGCCTTTAAGTTGCGTAACTGCGGCTCGCAAAGAATGTTCAGTTTTAGATGCAACAACATCCAAAACCGCCTCTGCTTGAGATAAATCAATCCTTCCATTTAAAAAGGCCCTCTTTGTAAATTCCCCTGGTTGGGCTACTCTTGCTCCATGTTTTAATGCAAGTTCTAAGGTCTTTCTTAAAGGGATAATTCCGCTATGGCAGTTTATCTCAACGATATCTTCTTTTGTATAAGTCTTAGGGGCTTTCATTATTGTAAGAAGGACCTCATCTATAACTTCGCCATCCTTAATCCACCCATAATGCGTGGTGTAAGAGTTAAACCTTGAAGGCTTTTTATTGTTTTTACAGACGAATACCTTATCAGCAATTGAAAGCGCCTCATTGCCGCTTAGCCTGACTATTCCAATGCCACCTTCACCTGGTGGTGTTGAAATTGCTACAATCGTATCATCTTGATAAAACTTCTGTTTCATCTAAGGATTCCTTTGGGTGGAGTTTTTTTCTGGTTTCCGCTACTACAAATAAAGAGCCTGTGATAAGAATTAAATCATTGCCACTTGCCTTCTGATAAGCGATTTTCATTGCTTGCCTAGCATTATCGGTTAATGTTAGGGGTATATTTGAATTTTTATTCCTTATAATTTGAAATATCTCTTTCGGTTCTACTGCCCTGGGATTCTGGGATTTTGTAACTATTATTTCATTGCTTATAGCTAGAAGGATCTCGCATATGCCCTCAATATCTTTATCCTTACAAAAACCCACTACCAAAACAAGTCTATCAAAACTGAAAAGCTTCCCAACCTGTTCTGCTAAAACTGCTGCGCTGGCTGTATTTTGCGCTCCGTCAACAACAGTGTATGGTTTTTCTCCTAGAACCTCAAACCTTCCAGGCCAGCGGACTTGATTCAATCCTCGTTGAATTGCCTCTTTTCTTACCTCAACAGGTAAGCATTTAATTGTTTTTACTGCACAAGCGGCGTTCATCAGCTGGTGTTCCCCTAAGAGATTAACCTTTAAGTTAGAATCTTTGTCTTTACCTATAAGGAAAAGTTCGACGCTGTTCTTTTGGCATAGTTTCTGTATTTGGTTAAGTACTTCTTCGCGCTGTGGGGCAGATACAACCTTGCATCCTTTTTTTATTATCATAGATTTTTCTCTGGCAATGTTTGCAATATTGACCCCTAGTTTGTCTGTGTGCTCTAAGCTTATAGGCGTTATGCAGCAGACTAGGGGATTTTCTATTGCATTTGTGGCATCGAGCCTTCCCCCAAGTCCAACTTCTATCACTGCATAATCTATCTTTTTCTGCTTGAAATACAAAAACATAACTGCTGTATATACTTCAAAAAATGTTAGTGGTTCAGCTTCAAACTCTTTCTGCACCTTCTCAATTGAAGGCTTCATTGTATCAGTTAACCTGCAAATGTTTTCTTTTGTTATCATGCCTCCAAATTCTAAATTGTCATCGGAGTTTGAATTTAATATTCTTATCCTTTCTCTAAAATCATGAAGGTGGGGCGATGTGTATAAACCTACTTTAAAACCTGCCTCTTTTAGTATATATGCTGTCATCACACAAACAGAACCCTTGCCCTTTGTGCCTGCTACATGAATACAGCGTAAACTTCTATGAGGGTTACCTAATAGGTTCAGGAGCTTTTTTA
This sequence comes from uncultured Planctomycetia bacterium, assembly GCA_964497315.1. GTDB lineage: Bacteria > Omnitrophota > Gorgyraeia > Taenaricolales > CAZCCH01 > CAZCCH01. The sequence continues at coordinate 70,247 of CAZCCH010000003.1, read as the reverse complement.
CACGATCCAGTTTAAAACTTCCCTCATAGCTATATTTTTCTATACGCTCATAATCTATGAAGGAGTTTAGATATTTTAAAGCTTCTCTATAATCCATATTAGTGTTTGAAATGCCTCAACCCGGCAAATACCATGGCAATGCCTGCATTATTGCACGCTGCTATAATTTCCTCATCGGACTTTGAACCACCAGGTTGGACTATCGCTGTTATACCTGCCTTGGCTGCTTCTTCTATGGCATCGGCCTTTGGGAAAAATGCATCACTTGCTAAGGTAGTGCCTTTAGAGCGATCGCTAGACTTTCTAATTGAGATAATCACTGAATCTACTCTTGACATCTGGCCTGCACCTATGCCTACAGTCTTTGTGCCTTGAGATAAAACTATAGCATTTGATTTTACATGCTTTACTATTGTATAACCAAACAGGAGCGATTTTAGCTCTTCCTGGGTAGGCTTTTTACTAGTAACAACCTTTAGGCCTGAGTCTGCAACAGAATTTATATCCCTCTCCTGTAACAAAACTCCACCTGTGACCTTTTTTAGATTATAATCAAGAAGGTCGGGTTTACCACCTAAAGTAGGTACCCGCATAATACGCAGATTCTTTTTTTCTTTTAAAATATCCAAGGCCTTATCTTCATAACCTGGTGCTATAATGCATTCTACAAAGTCTGCAGATGTAATTTCTTTAGCAGTATCCTCATCTACTTTTCTATTTAAACCAACTATGCTTCCAAATGCAGAAAGCTTATCGCAATCAAGTGCATCCAGATATGCCTTTGAGAGTGTTTCTGCAACTGCTGCACCACAGGGATTGGTATGTTTTATAACGCTTGCTGCAGGTTCTTTGAAATCTTTTACTATCTCTATCGCTGCATCTAAATCTAGGATATTATTAAAAGATAACTCCTTCCCTGAAAGCTGTTCTGCACAAGACACACTAGGCTCTTTACATTTTGCATCCTTATAGAATGCTGCCCTTTGGTGTGAATTCTCACCATACCTTAAATCTTGCACCTTTTGATATTGTAATTTTAACTCTTGAGGCAAGTCTTCCTTTTGCTTGCAACTACATGTCTGTTGGTTACTTAAATAATTATATATCGCCCTATCGTATTCATTTGTTCTCTCAAATACCTCAACAGCTAAAATGGTCTTTGTCTCATTGGAAACACTACCGTCATTATTTTGCATCTCTTCTAAAATATCAGCATATCTTGCGGGGTTGCATACCACTGCAACGGCCTTGTAATTCTTTGCAGCAGACCTTAGCATAGAAGGTCCACCTATATCAATATTTTCTATTGCCTCTTCTAGGCTAACCTCTTTCTTAGCTACTGTTTTCTCAAAAGGATAAAGGTTAACAACTACCATATCAATTAATTCAATATCATGTTCTTGGACTTGCTTCATATGTTCTACATTTCCCCTTAAAGCCAGGAGTCCACCGTGAATCTTAGGATGCAAGGTCTTTACCCTGCCATCTAGCATTTCTGGGAAACCTGTATATGAGGAAACCCTACGCACAGGGATTCCTAGACCCTCAATTCTTTTAGCCGTTCCACCTGTGGATAAAATCTCAACTCCCATTTTATTTAAGCCTCTTACAAACTCATCAATACCTGTTTTATCCGAAACACTTATCAATGCACGCTTTACCTTGTTCATCTTGTTACCTCCTGTTTAAATTTTACCATTAGTTTTTTTGTAATCTTACCCACGGTACCACCACCTATCTTCCTGTTATCAATTTTAACAACAGGCATAACCTCCATTGTAGTGTTAGTTAGGAAACACTCCTCAGCACTATAAAAATCATGCCTTGTTAAAACTGTCTCATGGGTCTTTATTTTTAATTTAAGTCCAAGTTGCATTACAAACTTTCTTGTTACGCCTTCCAAACACCCGATAAAACATGCAGGTGTGAAAAGTTGGCCTGATTTTACCATGAAGATATTGGAAATACTTCCCTCGGCAACGTATCCTTTATGATTTAAAAGAATGACTTCAAAGGCATCTTTTGATTCAGCTTTAGCGCAAACACCGTAAAGAAAATTCGAAGATTTAATCTTCGGACTCAAGCTATTGATATAATTCTTCTTGTTAACTGCCGTCCTAACGCTTACACCCCTTCTGTAGCAATGTGCAGGATAGCCTTTAACAGGTTTTAAGATGATTTCTATTTCTGGTTTTTTATTATCTTGACCTTTTACTGCAACTCTAATATAGGCATTTTTTAAGTTGCTCACTGTCAATTTTTTATCTATCAAGGATTTAATATCTCGCCTATTTAGCTTTTGCTTAAATCCAGCAGATTTCATAGAACAAAAAAGCCTATCTAGGTGCTCATCTAATCTAAACACTTCTCCATTATAAGTTCTTATAGACTCAAATACACCGTTACAATCAAAATCAGCTGGTGGGTACAGTCTGCGCTTCATCTGTTACTTTCTCCAGTGTTTTTAAAAGCGCCTCTGCCTTGTAGAGGGTTTCATAATACTCCCTGGTGGGGTCTGAATCAGCTACAATGCCGGCACCCACTTGAACATGGGCTATATTGTCTTTTATTACAAAGGTGCGTATTGCAATATTCAAATCCATATCGCCATTAAAACCTAAATATCCTATTGAGCCTGTATATATATTTCTTGTTACAGGCTCCAATTCATCTATTATTTCCATGCACCTTATTTTAGGAGTCCCTGTTATTGTCCCCCCTGGAAATGCTGCAGCCAATAAATCAAACCTGTCTTTATCTTTATGAAGCCTGCCAACAACATTAGAAACTATATGAATTACATGTGAATATTCTTCCAGCACCATGAGTTCATTTACCCTAACACTTCCATATTCACAAACCCTGCCCAAATCATTGCGTTCTAAATCTACAAGCATTATATGCTCTGCCCTTTCTTTATCACTCAATAATAATTCGCATGAAAGCGATAAGTCCTCTGAGGGGGTCTTCCCCCTTGGCCTTGTACCGGCAATGGGTCTAGTTTGAACAAATCTATCTTCTACCTTAAGCAGCCTTTCCGGGGAAGAACTTGCAATTTTCAAATTCCCAAAATCCAAAAAACATGCAAAAGGTGATGGATTTATCTCTCTTAATGTTTTGTATAGATAAAATGGATGTATGTCAGGAGTCTCACAAGAAAGCCTTTGTGAAAGATTTGCCTGAAATATGTCCCCTGCCTTGATATATTTTTTAGCCTGCCGGACTATAGCTTCAAAACCTTCTTTTGTGAAGGTTGATTTGATCTTAAGGTCTTTGTTAGCAGGTTGGAAGTTTACAGTTGAAGACCTGGGAACCAGGATTGCATTCTCTAACCTCTCCTGCATCTTCTCAATCCTATCTACTGCTTCATCGTATGCTATATCTAAAGGTTTATCCGGATATATGTTTGAGATTATCATTGTCTTTTTTTGCACATGGTCAAATGCTAAAATTGTATCTACAAACATAAAATGCATATCCGGGATTTGAAGATCATCTATTGCGCTACGGGGGAGCCTCTCAAAGAGATGGCAGCAATCATAAGAAAAATAACCTACTGCCCCCCCTGTAAAATTCGGAAGGCCTTTTAATTTTACACTGCGGTATTCATTGAGTAAAAGATGAAGTTTTTCTATCGGGTTACCGATCAAATCTTGTGTATGTGTAGCCTTTTTTATCTGGATAGAACTACCTTTAGAGGTAAATATCAAAAATGGTTCAAATCCCAAAAACGAAAACCTGCCTATCTCTGGATGCATCTTGGCACTATCTAATAAAAAGCTAAACTCTTCACACACCCCTTCGTATAGCTGGGCTTGTGATAAACTTATATCTATATATTTACACAAAGGCAAAAGATGTCCTTTGGGTAAGTTAATTTTTTTGATTTCAGATTTACTTGGATAAAACATAATTCTTTATAGGATGGGCAGATTGATAATAAATGTAGCACCTTGCCCTGGCTGCGATTCAGCTTTTATGGTACCTTTGTGCTGTTCGATTATACTCTGGCAGATGGAAAGACCTAGGCCTGTTCCTTTTCCTACATCTTTGGTTGTGAAAAATGGGTCAAAAACCTTTTGTATGTGCTCTTTGGAAATACCGGAGCCTTCATCTTTTACTTTTATGGTTATTTCATTCTCAGATTTAGAAAGTGTAATATGTATATCCCCTAAGCTTTTAGTGTGTTTTATGGCATCTTTGGCATTTAGTATCAGGTTTGTTAAAACCTGCTCTAATTCATTCTGGCAACCTTTAAGGATAAAAGGAGGTCTTTCCTTTTCTAGAATAATTCTGATATTTTCCTGCTTAAGCTGATAACTTAAAAATGCGACCATGTTGTTTAAGACCTCTTCTAAGTCTACTTCTGTAATTTCTCTAACCCCCAAGGGTTTTCTGGAGTAGGCCATGAGTTTTTGGATAATACTGCGGCAGCGCTTTGTGGCCTCCTCTATCAACTTTAATGACTCTTTGTCATCTTCGTCTTCTATTGTCATCATAAGCATTTGCGCATTTGTTAAAATGGCAGCCAAGGGATTGTTTATCTCATGCGCTACACCACCTGCAAGAGTACCAACAGTGGCTAGTTTTTCAGCCTGGATAAGTTGCTGTTGGGTCTGAACTAATTCTTCAGTTCTTATCTTTACCATTTCCTCTACCCTGTCATATACTAATGAGTTAGAGATGGCGATTGTAGTCTGATTTTTAAGGCGATTAAGAAATTGGTACTCCAGGGCGCTAAGAGATTTTAGGTTTGTCTTCTGGCCTAAATTAACCAAGCCAATTAATTTTTCATTTAGTACCAAAGGAATGCATGTTGCAGCTTCTAGCTTTTGAAAATATTCTTTAGCCTGTGTACGAATAGGTTCTATTTCAGGGTCTATCTCAATAAACCTACGGTTGATAATGCGATCATTTTCTGAAAGCCATTGTAAAAAGGGGTTCTTCAGATCTAATTCTATTCTTGTCTCTAATGGATCTCTAGCGCTGCCTACGGTAACTAGCTTTTTTGTTCTATCATTGCAAAGCAACAACGTCACTCTATTCACATGTATTGTTTCAACTATTGTGTCTGTAATTTTATTGACTACCTCTTCTAGACCCCTAAGATGAATTAGTTCATCGGTAAATTTATTTAAGGTGGTCTCTATGTAAACCTTGCCCTTTTGAAAAAAGTTATCTACCTTTGGCTGGAATGTCTTTACGAAAAACAAAAAACATAAAAGTACTGCACCTAGATAACTCCATGCACCATAGGTCCCAAGCCTAACACACCAATCCTTTGTAAAATAAAGCAAGGCCACCAAAGGGACCACTAAGGCTGCATTTGTAAGAAACCAAGCAATCGTTTTATGGATTACAGTCTCTATTTCCATGAGGCGATAATTGACGATGGAGTATGCTATTATGGTGGTGAACATCAATGCAAAGATAGCGCCAAATGCGTATAAAGGAACACCATAATTCGGTAAAAAATCCACAGATCCCATAAAACCAAGCACGAATGCTATAATAATAAATTTGGTCTGTTTCTTTCTTATTGGTATCGTTTCTTTTTTATAGCTTCGGATAAGGTTTTCAAATGATAAAACCATCAAAATGTAAAACCACATTATAAAGGGGGCTTCAAGCACTCCGGCTTTTGGATAAAATCCCCATGGATACGACCATAATCCTTCAACAAGATAAGTTGACAAAATGCCAAAAAGATAGAAGGTAAAGCAAGTTGCAAAAATAAAATATATAAATTTTTTTCTTTTTCTTAATGTCGGTGCACCTTCCCAGCTTACCGAAAACAAATATACGGCAGGTGTAATAAAAATTATTCCTAACCAAGTATAATACCGGGACCACGCAAATGCTATAGGCTCATATAGCGAAGAATATATAAAGCTGATTCCTGTAAGCCATATACCCGAAGAAATGGTAAGGAGTGCAAAGCTAGAATTCAATATGGATTTTTTATTCTGCGAGAAAGTGAAAACGCCTTCTGCGGCAATCAAAATACCAGAAATAAAATAAGTGAGGCTATGAGGATTAAAAAAGTAGCTACTAGGATTAAAAATGGGTGGTATCATATTTCACCTTCCGAACTTGCTATTTTCTTGATTATCTCTAGATAATCTGCAATTTTATCTTTAGGACCCTTTATGCTCACATTGCATATATTTCTATCGTCTTCTGTTGAAACTAGAAAATTTCCAATAGCGATAAAACCCCCTATATGTATATCGCTTAACGGACCCATAAAGAAGTCTGCGTTTTTAATTATCGTAACACCCAACGTGCCAACAAAATGACCAACAGCTGAAAGCATGAATTTTGATGTAGCTGAATACATAATGGGATGGGTTAATGTATAGCTCTCTAGCAATCCATAGCTTAGACTTCTGCGCTCCCTGACTGTTTGAAGCTGTAAGTCAAACTCCTCTTGAAAACCAAGAAAACCTTTATCAGGCTTGGTATCATTAAAATAAACACTGGGCCGGATAAAGACAAACCCAAGAGTTCTCTCTTGCCCCTGGCTAGAATATAAATCAATGGGTACAGCAAATTTAATATCTTTGAATACCTCATGCTGCGCTAATTTCCATATAAAAAGCGCAACTATGGTAATACTTCCCTTTAGCTGGCTGGAATATTGCGCATTTAGCTTCCACCTTAATTTTCGCAAAGGCTGAAAATCAACAAATTCGCTTACATGGTAAGCTGTTCCATTGCTATCTTTGGTAGAACATAATTCCGGCCTAAGGTTTTCTCTATAATCTGGGGCGGGGAATTTAAAAAATCCCCGCTGACCCCATTGTTGTTTTAAGTCATTCAAAATTTCTTGCATGGGAACACCGTCTGCCGGAATATGGCTAAACTGAAACCAAAGGTCTGCTTCATTAAAATCCTCGGTAAATCTACAGATTATATTTAAAAAACCAAATCCAGGATGTTTGCGTTTTATAAAACGCGGGGTTTGAAAACGCTTCCGATTTGCGCCAACATCTACTGAAGGCAGTGTTTCAAAACTTATAAAAGTTGCACTCAAAACTCTTTCAATAAAAACCTCCGCCCATCCTTTATCTTTCAGCTGAGGTTTCCTTGAGAGACAAACATTTATTCTCCTTTGTAAAATCTTCGGCCGTTTCTTGTCGCCTAAATCCTTCGTGTTATTGTAATTCTCAATAATTATCTTAATCAGAGTAGCCTTTGCATCTGGTTGGGCATCGCCAAGGCTTCCTATATCTTCGCCCTGGTCAAAATATGTCTTTAGATCTTTTAAATTGCCATTTTCATCAAAAAACGCATGAACAATATCTATAAATTCTTTCTTTTGTCTCTTCGTAGAAAATCTATTCCATTGCAATTTCCAATGAGTTGCAGGATGTAGTTTAAGAAACTGGGCTAATCTTTCAATGAGGTGTTTTCTTGCTGAATCCAATGTCTTGCTACCTTCGACATCCAAATCAGACCAAAAATTTAATTTAAAAGCTGCTAATGCAAACTTGGAATGTTCTGTCCGCAGATAAGATTCCGTAACCCTTCGCCATCCATCCCCGTTAGGTTTAAATCCCAGCTTTAATAAAAATTGCAAAAATTTAACAATTAAAAAAAAGATAGCGGTTCCGAAATTTACTCTGTCGGTATATTTATTCATCCCCATCTTTTTTAACAAAAAGTTCATCTTTTGATATATCCGTTATCTTCATACCACCCTACTGCCTTGGTGAGAGTTTCTTTGATCGGGGTTTCGGTATAACCTAATTCGTTTACAGCCTTTGAGTTGTCATGTGTGCCTGACATTCTGCAAAATTTTACACCATCCGTTGGCATAAGTGGCTTCTTCTTCAAAATGCAATAAGATAATAGTTCTTCTATATATGCAAAGCTAGACAATAAAAGATATGGAATTTTTATCCCAGGTGCTTTTACACCAGAAACTTCCTCCAGTAATTCGAATATCTCCTTCATGGAATAATGTCTTTTATTGCAAAGAGTATATTTCTCCGCAGCGCGCCCGCGCTCAATTGCAGCTACATGCGCCCTGGCCACATCATCAACATCTGCCACAGCCCAAGTAGTATCAAAATAGCCGGGATATTTCTTATTCAAAAACTTAACAATTATCTCTCCGGAGGGAGTAGGCTTATAATCTCTCTCTCCTATTACAATAGCCGGATTGAGGATAATAGTCGACAATCCCTTTTGGTAAAATTTTAAAATTTCTTGTTCGGCTAAATATTTTGAACGAGCATAGTGACTAGTTAAACCTTTGTCAATAGTAGCAATAGTACCGGTATGAATAAATCTCTCTATTTTATTTTTTAATGCTACATTCAGTGTGTTAATTGTGCCTTGAACATTTATTTTATATAAAGCCTCTGCTTTCTTCTCCCAAAAAGGATAAAATGTGTAACTGGAAGCTAGATTGAATAAGACTGTGCAATCTCTGATTGCTTTTTCTATATCCTCTGGATAAATTATATCCCCTTCAACTATCTCAACATCCAAGCCTTTTAAAAGAAATGTCTTTTTCTTAGAACGAGCTAAAATTCTTACTTCGTGATTAGCTGCCAATAAATGTCTTACTACGGCTGAACCGATAAAACCGGTTCCTCCGGTAACCAAAACTTTCATGTATTCTTCGCACTCTTTCTAATTTCGGCAATTTCGCTCTCTTCTATCAATTTATCTCCCCAGTAAAATGGGGCAACTTCAAACCCGTGTTTTGTGGCCATTTCTCTTATTTCTTCTATTTTTTCTGGTGTTATGTTACCCCTTCCATAGCTAAAACTCTCAAACCGCTTCTCAAGTGAGAGCACAATTACCTCTGAAAAACAACCGTAACTAATATCAGGTGATGGGGAACCGGTATCAAAACCTACATTTATGGGTGTAGGTAATTTTGCCAAGCCACCTGAGAATATCAAAATGTCTTTTCTGCTTGTTGCCATATATGAAATGTTTTTAGGATATGCCAAATCACAAATTATTGCTCCTGGCTTAAAAACATTTATATCTAATATAGATGCTGAAACACTCGCACATGCTAGGACTATATCTGCATCCTTTACAGCCTTTATATTATTTCTTGTGGCCTCAACGCGTGCACCATACTTAAACTTAAGCTGCCACCACATCTTCCTTAAATTGGACTTTGTCCTTCCGGTGATTACTATGTGCCTAACCTTTTTTGCCAAAGCGCGTGCACAGGCACTTCCAATATCTCCTGTGCCTCCTATAATTGCTACCTTTGCATTCTTTAAATCTATTCCCATAAGGCTACTTGCTTTTAAAACACCGTCAATGGCAAGTGAGGCGGTCAATGTATTGCCTGTAGTAATCGGTATGTCAACCTCTTTTGTTATTTTTTGTCCATATCGCTCACCGACAACTGAGCTAAAACCACCGAGTGTCACAATACCAACGCCATACTTTTCAGCTACCTTGCATGCCCTAACAACTTTTGAATATACAGCTTTAGCATCGAAATTTACCATATCAGGTATAAAGGTGCATAAAATAAAACGGCCACTAGTGGTCGCACCTGTTTTTGACTTAAACTCTTCCATATCGTGTATCTTAAAAGAGGGTGTCAAATCAAATAATTTACTTATGAATCCTCTTGAAGGTACTTTAAAATCTGGCTTTAGTGCTTTTAAGCAGCGCATTAGGTGGTTATAATTATAGAAATGCCCTAGTACCCCGAAACCTGCAACCTTGTCTTTATCTCCTTTTTTAAGGCTGGCATATCGCATGGAAATAAGTCGGGTTTCCACAGACTCTAAGATAGACTCAAAATTTCTCTCAATTATATTTCTAATATAACCTTCTGCAAAATGTTGTATTGCTGGAATTCCTACTAAGGCCTTTATGCAAATCTCTACTAAGGTTCCATCTGGATGGTCAGATAAATTCCACCTTCCACCAAACTCTGCTAAATCACCCTCTGTGGCCTTGAAAGATATACCTGAGGCATCTAAGGTATCTTCCTCTACCCAGCTTATGGGTACCTCATCTAATTGGATACACCACTTTGTCTTAAATCTATTCCTGCTTTTTTGTAGTATTGTTGCCTCCTTTACGTTGGGCATGTATTTCGGGAATTCATTCACCTTGGTAATAAGACGCAAGATTTTCCATTTGGGAGCAGCTATAATCCTGGATACCTTTAGCTCTAAAATATTACTGTCATTCATGGTGTTCCCTCCTTATAGATTTTAGATAAAAAAACCAAAGCTTTTATTAATACCTGATTACACAGAATTTATATTTGTAGTATAAATATGGTATGATTCCAAGATTAGCAGGGTGAGACAATAAGACTATTATAGTATAATATTAAAGGCGGGATTTGTCAATTGGTGTGTTTATTGGGCTAAGAGGCGTTTTTTAAGCTGTAAAGTGCGTAGCCTATCTTTTAATTGGAGTATTTCTTGATTTAAATCCTTCTTTTGAGTTGAAAGATTATACAGCCTCCTCTCCCATTCTTTTCTTTCCGTCGATGAGAGCTCAACAGCCTTTTTGCCTTCTAATAATTTCGTGGCTTGTTTTGACATACTGTTAATATTTTTATGAGCCCTTAGTTTCTGCTTGAGTTGTAGTTTTACGCTATTTATCTGAGAATCTGTCTGTTGCCTGTATGGGTCCAGCTGCCTCTTTAAACGTTCTATTTCAGAAGTTGAGCTTGCCCTTTGAGAGTTAAACTCTTCTCTAATTACGGCTACCTTTGATTCATAAATCTGCCTTTGTTTCCTTATCTGATCTCTTAGCTGTGTAATTTCCTCATCTATATCTTTCTTATTTTGTAAGATTTTTTCAAAAGTGGGGTCTATAGCTAAAACCTGCTCAGCTGCCTTCTTTTTGTCGATTAGCTGGTTACAGCCTGCAAGAGAAAAGCTACATAAGATAAAAACCAAAATAAAAGCTACTGTGAAAAACTTTTCTCTGCAGCCGTATTCAACCCTGCAGTTCTGCAGCCTCTTTTTCTGTGAGACTTTCGCGATAAATAAATTCCTTGCCTTCATAATTTCTTAGAACTATCTCTCCTTTTTCGCAGGAAACTATATAGTTGGGTCCTATGGGTATTTTTCCGCCGCCACCTGGTCCGTCTACGACATAGGTAGGAACCGCATAGCCTGAAGTGTGGCCTCTTAGCTTATCCATTATATTAATTCCACAGGAAATACTGGTACGCAAATGTGCAGTGCCTTTTGCTAAGTCACATTGATATATGTAATAAGGCCTTACCCTAATCTTTAACAAATCATGCATTAGCTTTTTCATTATGTAAAGCCTATCATTAATCCCTTTTAAAAGTACTGTTTGGCTACCAAGGGGAATACCGTTATCAGTAAGTCCGTCGCAGGCCTTTTTAACGCGTCTGGTTATCTCTTTTGAGTGATTAAAATGAATAGATATCCATAAGGGTGTGTGTTTTTTGAATATAGATATTAAGTTTTCTGTAATTCTCATCGGCAGAGTCACAGGAACCCTTGTGCCAATGCGTAAAAATTCAACATTCGGTATCTCTCTTATGCTGCTCAATATATAATCTAATTTCTCATCAGACAATAACAGCGGGTCTCCACCTGATATCAATACATCTCTTATTTTTTTATTAGAACGGATATAATCGCATGCTGCTTTAAGATTACTATCCGATATAACCGCTTCCCCGTTGCCAACAAGCCTGCGCCTTGTGCAATGCCTGCAATAGCTAGCGCATTGATCTGTAATTAAAAGCAGCGCCCTGTCCGGGTAGCGATGGACCAAGCCCTTAACAGGAGAATCCTTGTCTTCGCCGCAGGGATCGGTTAAATCATTTGGGTTCACAAATAATTCTTCATCAACAGGTACTGTTTGTTTGCGAATAGCACAATAGGGTTTTTCTGGAGACATTAATTCTGCAAAATACGGAGTTATCGCCATAGAAAGCCTACCCTTGGCACCCTTTATGCCTTTTTCTTCCTGGGGTGTCACCTGGATAATCTTTTTAAGCAGATCTAATTTCGTAATTCTATTTTTTAACTGCCAATGCCAATCTTCCCATTGCTCTTCTGAAACATTCTTCCAGAGTTCAATGCGACGCCAGTATCCTGTTGGCACTATCTGCCTCCTTTTTTAAGGAACCCCCCTTGCATCTTGCTACCGCCTCATCTAAAATGGTATTAATCAACTCCTCATATCCAATGCCATTAGCCTGGGCAACAACTGGTAGATTTGATTCTTTCGGATCAAGGCCTGGTAAGGGGTTTACCTCAAGAACATAAGGTATCCCTTCACTGCTTAACCTTATGTCTGTCCTTGAAAAATCCACACAACCTAATGCCTGGTGTGCTTCTAAAGCAATAGTCTTTACAGCGGTCTTGGTGCGTTCGTCTAATCTTGCAGGGCAATGAAAAGTGGGAACCAAATTCAGTTCTTGATTCCCCTGAAACTCCTTCATCCTCCAAGAGTAAAAAAACTCACCGCTTTCTTTGCAATTTTCAAAATCTATCTCTAAGATAGAAAGTACCCTCGAGGGATAATTCCCCAATATACCCACGGTAAGCTCTTTTCCTTCAATAAATTCCTCAACTAAAACTTCCTGTTTATAAGAAGCTTGAATTTTTTTTATCTGTTCGTGCATTGACTTTGCATCATGCCTCACATTAGCTTTTGAAATACCCTTTGCAGAACCTTCTCTGTTTGGTTTTGCAATCAATGGAAATTTTAATTTTTTATCTAGTTTTTCTCCTGGTTTAGAAAACAGCTGAAAATTTGGAGTAGGTATTCCTTCATATCTAAAAATCTTTTTGCTCTTTGCCTTATCTAAAGTAAGTGCTAATGCCAAAGTGCCAGAACCAGTATAAGGAATTCCTAAAAGGTCCAAAACTGCTGGGACCTGCGACTCTCTGTTTGCACCGGAAACTCCCTCTGCAATATTAAATACAAAATCTGTCTTGTTGAGTCTAAGCCATTCAAAAAGATCCTGATTTGCTTCTACTTGGAAAACCTCATGCCCCCTAGTACGCAATGCAAGGCTTATGGCGTCTATTGTGTCCTGGCTGTCAAACTCTGAATAAAAATCTTCCGGGCAACTCCCCTTTGGAGGTTTTGGTTTTATATTATATACTAAGGCGATTTTCATATTAGTTCAGTCCACATCTTTTTAGGGCACTTTCAAAAATGCGATTTATCATTGTGTAATATCGTATTTTATAATGCTTGGCTACCACTCCAAATACATCTGCTTTAGAGAGTGCTGGCAATGGATTGATTTCAAGACAATAGGGATTACCTTTTTTATCAACCCTAAAGTCTACACGTCCAAAATCACGACAGTCAACAGCCTCATATGCTGCAAGGCTCAATTGGGTCATTTTCTTTGCCAGTTTTTTAGAGATAGGTGCAGGGCATACATATAAAACCCTTGTACCCCTAATTCCGGCATTTGTATAAAAAAGCTCCCCTAGGTTTAGCTTTCCATCAATTTGCACTTGAACTACTGGTAAAGCCTCTGGAGGATTATTTCCAATAATGCCTACTGTAAATTCTTTACCTGAAATAAATTCTTCTGCTAGTGCTGGTTGCTTATAAGTATCTATAAGCCATTTGGCCTTTTGTTTAAGTTGCTCAGCATCCCTAACTAACGAATCATCACTTATGCCTTTACTGGAACCTTCGTGTCTGGGTTTAACGATTAAAGGAAATTTTAAACCATTTAGTCCGTTTAAATTCTTTGCATCTTTTATCTCTAAAAATCTAGGTGTAGGTATCCCCTCAGACATTAGAATCTTTTTTGCCATCAATTTATCTAGTGTAAGACTCAAAGTAAGACCATCGGCTCCAACGAATGGCTTACCCAACATTTCCAATATTACAGGCACTTGTGATTCTCTGTTGCGACCTTCCAGGCCTTCTGCTATATTAAAAACGATGTCGCATTTTTTCACCTCTTCTAGCCTTTCCAGTAAATCTAAAGCCTTTCCTATCCTTAATACTTTATGACCTACTTTAGACAATGCCTTTTCTATTCGCTCCACCGTCTTTGGATGATCGAACTCCGCATTCGCATCCTTTGGATCATTTTGTCCAAAGGTATAATCAGTCATTAAATCATATGTCAAACCTATAATTTTACCCATTTTTTACTATATTTTAGAAAAAATATCCTCTTTCTCGTCGAGAAAATTAAAGAAAAAGGGACCCCTCCTGCTAAAAAGTGGGTCCCTTCAAAAGTCTTCTATCTTTCAATTTTTAAACTATCAGGCCTCCATATAAACAATTACTTCTGGGGCTTGAGCTTGTCTACAGCTTCTTTAACAGCTTTACCGGCTATATCCTTGCACCCCAATCCGAATGCTATCGCACAGGCAAGACCTATTGCTCCCATGACAATCCAGATTACCAAGTTTATTACTGTAGAGGCAATCTTAAGCTGTTCTAAAGTCATAGCGATTGCAACTACTATTATAACCACCTGGGTAATCCTTCCTAATAACCGTGCCTGTGGAACACCAGCATTTGTGGTTGTAGTTGTAACAAACGTGCTTAGCAAGGTAGCTGCAAACATACCTAAAACAAGAATGAATATACCAGCAACTACATTCGGCATATAAGCCACTATCTTATCTAACAATTCTGCAGCGATAGTTAGATTAAGGGCGTTTATTGCTGCTACAAAAACTATAAGCATTATCAGCCAATAAACTAATACCCCGATTAATTCAGAGAGTGTATATTTTATCTCTCCTCTTGCTAAAACAGTTGTTACTCCTGCTTTATCTGCTACTACATCCAACCGAGCCAACTTTAAAAACCTAACTAAGAATTTCTGAACAGCCCTGGCAACTATCCATCCAACCGCCAATATAAGTATAACAGCCACGAGAATGGATACAAAGCTCCCCGCCCTTGTCAAGATTGCTCTTACTGGCTCCATAACTACGGCATTCCAATCCATTAGCTCTCCACCTCCCTTCTAGGTTAATATTATAGTTATATTGTTATCTCTTAATATAAATATAACATAAAGAGGAATTTTGTCAAGAAAAAACCTCTCCTCATAACTTCACTTAGCGGCGGTGAGTTGAATAATATATTAAACTTTTTATGTTTTAGAAATTTCGACTAGCTTTGGCATTATTTCAGTGCCTTGGATAACTCCAATGCTACCATTCTTGCACTTTCTTTCAGAAAAGTCTTCAGTAAAATCAGAAGCTAGGCTTCCACCTGAAATAATCAGAGGAACTGGATCGTCGGTGTGTGCCTTTTTTATGCAGGGGGTTGAGTGGTCTGCCGTTACGGCAATTATTACTTCTTCCAGATTTATCTGGGGGAGTAATTTAGCAAAAAAGTATTTATCTATTGCTTCTATTGAATTAACTTTAGCATCTATATCTCCATCGTGTGCTGGTTCATCAGGTCCTTTTAAGTGAATATATAATCCATCAAATTTGTTTATAGATTCAATTACTGCTTTTGCCCTTATAGTGTAATCTTTTTCTAAATCTTTAGAAGGTAGGGGGATTTCAACTATCTTCATTCCTGTTAAAAGCGCAATACCTTTTTCAACGGGCATCTCTACAAAACAACCAAAATTCATATTGAATTTTTCTGTTATAGATGGTAATTTTGGTAGCTTATCTCCTGCATCTCTTGATACTATTAGATTTGCTTTTAACTTTCCTTGTGTTTCTCTTTGCTTGTTAATCTCTGATTCCTCAAGAACCTTACGGGATTTAGTAGTAAATTCGTTTATTAAAGCCGCTGCATCTATGGCTGCCTTATTATCTTCATATCCCTCTACAGGTTTTGCATCTAATATTATACTTTCAAATTCTTCTTTTGCTACACCAAATGGACCTTCTTTTTCATAAGCAGGGTCTGTATTTGTAATCTCAGCACATAGTTTTTCATTTTCTGGATAGATAACTAAAATTCCTCTGTGTCCTATTGTGTTCTTGAATTTAAAATTTGCGGGTATGCTTGTAAGTTTTACCTTTTCATTTATCTCATCTGCTAAAGCAGTTGCCTCATCTGTTGTGAGATTCCTCCCAACGCGCCTGTCTAAAATTTCTCTTTCTTGACCTGCTGTTGCAAAGTTTACCCTAAATGCCAAATCCCCATCTTTTACATCAAGTCCTTCAGCATAAGACTCTAGTGGACCTCTGCCCGTATAATATCTTTTTGCCTCATAACCTAAAATACTTATTACCGCAATATCAGATTCAGGTGCAATACCCTTACCTACTGTATATACAACGCCGCTTATACCTTCTTTAGCAAGTTTATCCATATTAGGTATATTGGCTGCCTCAAGGGGTGTTTTTCCATCAAGCTCTGGTGTTGGTAAATCACCTAGTCCATCTAAAACAACATATAAAATCTTACGCATTATAAATTCCTCCTAGATAAAGTTCAGCGGCTAGCATATATTTTCTTTGAAGCACACTTGCTAACCGCTATGTATCATCCACACTTAGTGTATCCACATGCATAACACTTCATGCAGCCTTCTTCATGAACTAATGCCCCACCACAATCAGGGCAAACCCCAACGATGTTTCTTAATTTTGTGGCGGATGATTTTTTTGATTGCGAACTCTCTTTTGCATCCTCTTTAATATCTATGGTCCCGCTTGTATGCGCCATAGGGCTTTCGAAACTAGGCTTGTCTTTTCTGTCTTCGCCTAATAATCTTCTTTCTATGACCTTTCCAATAGCATCCGCACAGGAAAATATCCTGCCTGTCTTCTCCCATGAAGGTGAAGGACATCTAATACCTTCGAGTTGTTCAATAACAGACTTTATATCCTGTCCGCTACGCAATGCCAATGAAACAAGTCTTCCAAGGGCCTCAAGTTGACTTGCAGCACAACCACCCGCCTTTCCCATCTGAGTAAATACCTCGAAAGGACGCCCTTCTCCATCAACATTTATAGTTACATATAAATTCCCGCAACCTGTTTGCACTTTAGTCGTTGTACCTTGAACTACCTTAGGCCTTGGTCTGGGTGCAATTTTTTCATTAGCTGGTTGAACTTGTTCAATGGCCTCATCTAGCTTTTCTTCTCTTTCTTGTTTTTCCATGGCCTCTTTGCTGCCATCTTTTACTTCTACTTGTGTCTCTGTGGTACGTGCACCCCTATCAATATTTAAAACCTGCTCATCCCTACTTCCATCTCTATATATGGTAACACCCTTACACCCTAATCTGTGCGCAAGCATATATACCTCTTCTACATCATCAGGGGTAGCATCATATGGAAAATTTACGGTCTTACTAACTGCATTGTCGGTATATTTTTGAAATGCTGCCTGCATCTTTATATGCCAAACAGGTGTTATGTCATGTGATGTTACAAAAACCTTTCGTACATCTTCGGGGATTTCTTCCATGTTTTGAATGGAAGACTGCTGTGAGATTTTCTTCATAAGCTTTTCGCTGTAAAAACCTTTTTCTTTTGCTATTTTTTCAAAGTAAGGATTTACCTCTATTAATTTTGCACCATCTAAAACCTTCCTGTAATAACAAATTGCAAACAAAGGTTCTATACCGCTTGAGCAACCGGCAATTATAGAAAGCGTTCCTGTTGGTGCAATTGTTGTAAGGGTTGCATTCCTAACCTTTTCTCCATTAGCAAAAACACTTTCTTTAAAATTCGGGAATTCTTTCTTTTCTTTGGCTAATTCTAAAGATTTCTTCTTTGCCTCATCAGATATAAACCTCATGACCTCTTCTGCTAAAGTCACTGCTTCATTAGAATTATAGGGAATCCCAAGTTGTACTAACATATCAGCCCATCCCATAATACCAAGGCCTATTTTTCTGTTACCCTTTGTCATGTCTTCTATCTCTTTTAAAGGGTATTTATTCATATCAATTACGTTATCTAAAAAATGCACAGCGCTACGCGTAGTCCTGACAAGCTTATCCCAATCAATTTCCGTCTTTCCGTTTTTATCGACGAGCATTTTAGAAAGATTTATACTTCCTAAATTACACGATTCATAGGGTAAGAGGATCTGTTCACCACAATTGTGAATAACACATCCGTTTGCGATAAAGGAATGGGTGGCTGGTTCGGTAAGATCAAAAACTTCTTCTCTGCCTGCTGGTTCCAATTTAACCACTAAATCTTCTTTTCTTCTTTTATAATAACCCAATTTTCGATTGTTCTTTTTTATTATCTCCTCTAATTTTTTTGTATGCTTATTCTTCATGAGCCCTATTTCTCTTAGAAAAACTATTACATCTTTTCTGGAGATATTCAGCTCATGATAAGCCCTTGTGTTATACATCTTGTGTGTATTATTCTTATCGTGAAATGGTAGAAGTCTTTTTTGAGCTGGTCTGCGCTCCTCGTATATCGTAGAAAAAACACCAAAATTAAGCAACAGCAATTGAACCTCTTTCAATAGCTTGAGAGATGCGGATGTTAAGCGTACATATGCGTTTTTGTCCTTCATATAATTTACAGTACCGTCAGAGCTAAAAAGTCCCTTTAGAAACCCTTTAATGACATCTTTCGGCGCAATAAAAATACTAGATGGTACTGATTTCTCATGAGCCCTGACTCGCTGGAATCCTAAGCTTCTAAAAAATTCAAAAAGTAATTTACCGCAAATGGATATCTGATATTCCCATGGTCTTTTGCTTAGGCTTCCTTCATTGCTTGTAAACTTTTTTAATATATGTCTGATTTCACTAAGTGCAAATTTATCATCTTTTCCAAAATAAAGAAAAATACTTTCTTGCTTGCCATGCAGGTTTCCATCGCCTAAAAGCCAACCCATGAGAATACCTAATTCTTCCGACCACTTTGTCGGTAAAGGCATCTTATACGCTCTTCCATTTTTACCCTTATATTGTTTTTGAACTTTAAAAGGCAGAGTTCTTTTCGTAGAAAATCCGCCTTTTGCATCCTGGATAAATACTTTATCTTCTCCAACGACTAAATTTCCAGCTTTTATCCAACCTCTATTAGTCAAAACGGGATGGTTAGCTGTAAGTTTAATTTCATAGCCAGCTTTAGTCTTAAGATATAAGGTTGGTCTAATGCCAGTGCTAAATATTCTATTAGGCAAAAGAAGTTTTTCTATGTTATTCTCCCTTTGATCAAAAAAGCGATTATCGGCAAGAATTCTTAAGCTGCCATTAAATTCACTTGAAGCCAATCTTTTAATTGGTAAAAGCCCTTCATTAGTAGGTATTAATGAATCGCCAGTAATACAAGGATTTGTGCTCTCATATGTTCCAATCTCCGGAGTTGGATTAAATTTATTCATTTCATCAATAAATATTATTCCAGGCTCACCGTTTTTATGGGCCTGTTTTACAATAAGATCAAAGACTTCTTTTGCGTTCAATTTGCCCACTACTTCACCATTATGCGGATCTATCAAATCATAATCCTGGCCAAGCTTTACCTTCAGCATAAAATCTTCTGTTACTGTAACAGAAATGTTAAAGTTAGTAATCGATTTGTCGTCTTCCTTGCATTTAATGAATTCCAAAATATCCGGGTGATCAACCCGCAAAATCCCCATCGAAGCACCTCTCCGAACCCCGCCCTGTTTTACAGCTTCCGTCGCTGAATCAAAAACTTTCAAAAATGAAATGGGTCCGCTTGCAATACCTGTTGTAGACTTAACCATGCTTCCCTTTGACCTAAGGCGAGAAAATGAAAAACCAGTACCTCCTCCAGCTTTATGGATCATAGAAGTATGCTTGAGCGTTTCGAAAATATCCTCCATTGTATCATCAATCTTTAATACAAAACAGGCGCTCAACATCTGCAACTCTCTTCCTGCATTCATTAAAGTTGGTGAATTTGGTAAGAATTCTCCATTTGTCATTATGCTATAAAAATTGTCTTTAGTTTTTGAAATATCTAAATCTTTATTATAAGAGCGGTCTGCCTGTGCTATATTATTTGCCACACGGCAAAACATATCTTCTGGTTTTTCAATAGGTTCGCCTGTTTCATCTTTTTTAAGGTAACGCTTTGCCAGGACTGTCTTGGCATTCTCTGTAAGGTTAAGCTTTGTCTCCAATCTTGCCATTTGTGCCTCCATGCAACATATTGTTAGTTAAATTTTTTCTATCCACCATAAAATGTATCACAGGAAAAAACTGCTGTCAAGTGAAAAATACAAGATATGGTATTTTTGCCATTTTCCTACGACAATATGTGGTGGATAAGTGAAAAATCTTCTACCTACATAACTTCTTTAATTATAAAAAGTTATACAAAGAAATATTATTTATTTTGTTTATTAGAATTAATAAATGATGTTTGCTTTTTTAAACTGCTGGGGACTTCAAGATTGTGTTCTGTAAGCAATGGTTCATTGGAGAGAATTTGAAGCGTTTTTCCGTCGGCAACTATCTTTCCTCCGTCGAGAATCACTACTCTTTGGCAAACCTCTAAAACCAATTCCAAATCATGAGTTGCAATAAGTTTAGTATAAGCCAAATTTTTTAAAATGTCAATAAATTCTCTTCTCGACTTTGGATCTAAATTACTAGAGGGTTCATCTAATACCAAAACCTCACAAGGTAAAGCTAAAACAGTAGCCAGTGAAACCTTTTTCTTCTGGCCAAAGCTTAAATGGTGCGAGCATTTCTTCTCAAAACCACACATGCCAACTTGTAAAAGGGCATCTTCTACAAGCTTGTCTATTTTTTCTTTTTCAAAGTTTCTCTGCAGGAGTCCAAATGCAATATCGTCATATACACTTGGTGTAAATAATTGATCATCCGGGTCTTGAAATACAAGACCTATTCTTTTACGTATTTCTAAGAGGTTTTTATCGCCCATGCAAAGTCCTGCAACTTCAATACTTCCTTCACCGCGTAAGATTCCGTTTAGATGCAGTAGAAGTGTTGTTTTACCAGCAGCATTGGGTCCTACTATACCAACAGTCTCGCCTTTTAGAACTTCTAGGTTCATATCGCTCAATGCTTTAGTTCCGTCGGGATAGCTATAGCTTAAATCTTTTATTTTAACAATGCCTTTATCCATATAGAACCTACAGGTAATATTATACTAAACATAAATATTAAATCCTGCCTCTTTAATTTAAAATGCGTGTTTGTTATTACATCCCCCTTAAATCCTCGCGAGCACATAGCATAATAAACCCTTTCACCCCTTTCATAGGAGCGCACAAAGAGCGAGCCTATCATTTGTGCAATAGTTTTTATCTCAAACCAATTAGTTGCTTTTTGTATCTGGCGGCTTTCCTTGGCACGCTTCATTCTTAAAATCTCATCAAGCAATATAAAGGTATAGCGATACATAAAGGATAATATCATTATTATAAGTTTTGGACATTTTAAAGACTGCATACCTTTTAGGAGTTCATCAAACCTGGTTGTGCTGGATAATAAAATCATGCACAATATTGAAATGTATGCCTTAATTAATATATTTAAGAAAAATAAAATATCTTTATTTACAGCTAAGTTAAAAAGTGAAATTAATAAAACAAAGGGAATGATAACCAAAGATCTTCTCAATACAAAACTTACAGGCAGCTTAGAAACAAACACAAGAGTCATTAATATAATTATGTATAAAGAAAAACAACCAAAGGCCTCTACAGGTGTAAATATAGTAAATAAAATACAGCTAATAAAGGTTATAATCTTTATACGTGCATCAATTTTATGCAGGGGTGAGTCCAAGCTGCTGTAAATATCTAAAAAGGAATGTTTCATTTTTCTTTAACTAATACTGCTAATCCATACATTACACCAAAGGTCAAAAGTGTGCCTGCTGCACCTGCTAGGCCTGTTGCAGCTTTTTCATTTTTAATACCAGGCCAGGCATAATCAGGTATGGGTGATGGAAAGGTAGGTTCTGCATCAGTTTTTTCTAGAAAACCTTTATCCTCAGCAACTTTTTCTAAACCATCTGGCCAAGAAGATGCAAACCCTGAAATAAACACCCCCAAAACAAGTGCTATAATAAGACCTGCTATAACTTCTTTTTTAGTCATGACTGTCTTACTCCTCTTTTTGTGTCTATATATTTTAATCTGCTCTTTTATAAATCAAATCCGGCCTTACCTTCAAAACAAAGCTTACTACTAAACAACTAATTACAGCCTCACCTATCCCTATCAACGCATGTATGCCTACCATAGCAGGCAAGCCTATCTTTAAAGGAGATGTCCCTGAAATAGCAAGTTCTATTGCACAAACCGTTGATGCTATTATAACCGAACACCACGCTGCCACAGCAGTTCCTGCAATAATACCTCTATTGCCGGATATAATCTTGCGTACAAACCTATAAATTATATATCCGCCCATAGCGCCTACAAAAGACATGTTAAAAATATTTGCACCTAAAACAGTCAAACCGCCATCTTGGAATATTATACATTGAACAATTAAAACCACTGCTATTACAACTGCGCCTGCATAAGGCCCTAGTAACACAGCTGCCAATACCCCTCCTAAAAGATGTCCTGATGTTCCACCTACTACAGGAAAATTCAGCATCTGTGCTGCAAATATAAAGGCTGCCATAACGCCCATTAGGGGAACCATTTTTTCCTTAAGGATATCTTTTAGTTTTCTAAGGCAAAATCCAAGTCCGCCAACAGATATAATCCATGTTGGTATCCAGGTATTTGCTGTTAAAAAACCATCTGGTATATGCATCTTTTACCTCCCTTAAAAATCTACTTGAGCTCTTGTTCCAAATACATATATAGTATCATCCCTGTCTGCTACATCATTACCATAGGCATCCCAAATCATATGAAAATCAGGGGAAATGGTTAGGGAATCATTTATCTTGCAAGAATAATATGCCTCAAAATGACCTTCATCATCTGCCTTTCTGCTATAATATTCTTTATATTCATCTGATGGCATCTCTAAGCCAAGACCGAGACCAATTAAATCATCATCCCTTCCCCATAAAGAACCTAAAATCTGACAACCTCCGCTTAGGGAATGTTCTAATGAAAAATCAGCACCTGATACATATACATCGGGATCCTGCCATCCATATCTTGTAAATAGACCAATTGTATCTGTAATTTCCTGGTCTGCGCTTATACCAAAACCCCAATTATTCTCCCATTGTTGGTTTTGGTCATCCCATAGTAGGTGGTTTGTTCTATTTGTCCAGGCATAGAGCCTATAATTACCTTCTCTATCTTCCATTAAAGACGGTTTAAAATTCAACTGACCTGATAAAAATAGGTTATCTCCTACATCTTCCCAATCACCATCTCCATCTAAAGCCTGTGTTTCTACTTCAAGCCATGGGGTATTCTCTAATGTCAATAACCCCCTTATGCCGGCATTGTTGTCAGGAAAATCTAGTGTCGAGGCATTTCTGAAAATTCTGCCTAAAAATTGCCCACATTCATCATTTGCAAATTCATTTTGGTCAAGATAGCACGTTGCGTCTATTTTTCCTAATGTCAGAGTAAATTGGTCATCAAGAAGATAATGCTCATACCAGGCCTCTGTTACATTTACAGCATTGCCTGAATCATCTTGATCTCTGTTTACATTGGAGAAAAGCGTTAATTCATCTTCTATGCCTTCTCCGTCACCTGTTTCAATATGTAAAAATGCCAAGCCTGAATTACCTACTTCTTTTTCAAATTCCAGGCTCATGGAATAAGAGGCATCTGTTACGTCCTCACCTTTTTTGCTGGTAGCATTGGCATCTGAGGTACCCTGTATTATAAAGGTACTACCTGCTCCTAGCTTGATGCCATCTAACTGCGGCATAACTCCTGTTTCTTTAATTTGCTCTATTTCGCCCTCTTGAGCCGCAACTGTCCTCTGCTGTACATCAAGTCTTTTCTCAAGCTGTATAATCCTTGCCCTAAGCTCTTTTACCTCTTTCTTAAGCTCATCAACCTCTGAGGCAAAACAGTTTGTTGAAACAAATACCCCTAAAAACAACATTACACAAAAAATACGTCTAAACATGCCCCCCCCTCCTTTGTTTATGTTATATCCTTTCCGGTTGTAGCCATGGTTAAACCGGTATGTTTTACTCCCTTAGTGGCCCTTATTACATCTGTTAATTTCTCTACATCAAGAGGTTTACCCTTAACAACTATTATCTCAAGACAGTTGTGGTGGTCTAAGTGAATATGCTGGGTAGATATGATTATGTGGTGGTAGTCATGCTGGGTATCGGTAAGCTTACTGACAAGATCTCTTCTGTGGTGGTCGTATACAAGCGTAATCGCCCCTGCAACCTCTCTTCCAGTATGCCATTGTTTTTTTACTAATTCCTTACGGATTAAATCACGTAAGGCCTCAGAGCGATTAGTATAGCTTCTTTGTTTTATAATGTGGTCAAATTTTTCAGAGAGTTCTTTTTCTAAAGATATGCCAAAGCGGATTAATTCAGACATAGGTAGACTCCTTAATCGTGTTACGAATAGAAAAATAATAACACGTTTTTTGGTATTTGTCAATTATTTATTTTTTACAAATAAAAGCGGGAAGATGATATCACTTATACAGCAAGGTAGCCATACGGCAATAAAGAGGAATAAAAATATGGTAAGGTAGCCAAGCCAGTTTAGTCCTTGGCCTATGGCCATAAGGATATGAAAAAGTGATGCCCAGGTACTTAATAATACATGACCGTAGTGGGGGAATTTTGTGGAAGGTCTAAAATATGCAATGGCAATACCTATCATTGCCAGGGGGTTAATCAACCACCATTTTTCAATAAAACCTATATGCATATGCCTGTGTGGCATATTAAGTAAGGTTTCACCTAGGTAAGGTATTAATGAATCACTTAATGTAGCTATACCTATAGCACCCACATACCCAATAATTAACAAAATCCAGATGTTGCACTGCTTTCTATTGGCGGGGCATTTATGCCTCTCGTACATAGAGGCTGTAACTAGCGCACTTAAAAGAACATGTATTGGATGAAATACATAAAAGGCACCAAGGGAAATCTTCAATGGTAAATTTTTTAAAACGATTACTAAGATTGCACCAGTAAGTGCTCCAAAAACAGTAAAAGGTGCATGGTGCCTTAACTCTTCTGTAATTTTCTTAAACATATTAATTCCTCCTTAGGGCCATTAGTAATTTATCAAGGGGAAGGGTATTTACAATATCTTTTTTCTCAAGCCATCCTCTACGGGCTGTGTAAATACCGTATTTCATATTATCAAGATGTGCTATACTGTGTGAGTCTGTATTTAAGGCTATCTTTACACCGAGCTTCTTCGCAAGCTGACAGTGTAAATCATTTAAATCTAACCTATCGGGAAAGGCACTTAATTCCATACAAACATTTAAGTCAAGTGCTGTCTTTAAGACTTTTTCCATATCTACCTGGTAAGGCTCACGTTCCTTTAATAGCCTGCCTGTAGGATGAGCTAAAATATGCAAATGTTTATTTTTCATTGCCTTTAAAATTCTTTCAGTCATATTTCTTTTTGGCATACCAAAGTTTGAGTGAATTGCACCTATTACTACATCGCACCTTACTAGTGCTTCATCTTTTAAATCTAAAGATCCATCTTTTTTTATATCTACCTCTATGCCTTTTAATACCCTAAAACCTTTAAGTCTTTTATTAATTTTGTCTATTTTTTCTATTTGCTTTAATAGTCTCTTTTCATCCATGCCATGCGCTATTGTAACTGCCTTAGAGTGGTTTGTTATTGCAATATAACTATAGCCTTTTTTCCTTGCTGCTTCAATCATTTCATCAATGCTGCTTCTGCCATCAGTATCCTCTGTATGAATATGTAAATCACCCTTAATATCTTTTAGTTCTAAAAGCTTAGGAAGTTTGTTTTTCTTGGCAGCTTCAATTTCACCTTTGTTTTCACGTAGCTCTGGTTCAATGTATTGCCTAATCCCCACTGCCTTAAAGATATCTATTTCTTCCTTGCCTCCTATACGCTGCTTGCCACGAAAAACACCGTATTCATTTATTTTAAGGCCTTTTCTCTTTGCTAAATCCCTTATTGTAACATTGTGTTCTTTTGACCCTGTAAAATAATGTAAAGCTGCACCAAAGTCTTTAGAAGGCAATACCCTTAAATCAGTCTGGATGCCACTTTTTAAAACAACGCTGGATTTAGTGTGTCCTTTGGCTAAAATTTGTTTTACTTCTTTTAAAGAAGTAAAGCTATCCATTACCTTATCTGGCTTTTTAGAAATTACTAAAATATCTATATCACCTATTAATTCTTTTTTGCGTCTTAGGCTTCCTGCAAATTCTAATTTTTCAACCTCTTTTAATTTCTTAAGTGAGGTTGCTAGTTTTTCTGCCACTTCAAGGGCATCTGCAAGTTTAAATTTTCCTTCAACCTTTTTAATCTGTTTTATTGCCTTAAGTACCTTTTGTTGAAGTTTTTCACCCATCCTAGGTAATCTAGCTAACTTACCTTCCTTAGCAGCCTTTTTAAGTTTATTTATACTATCAACCTTTAGTTTTTTATAAACAAGTGCTGCTGATTTTGGTCCCATGCCAGGAATATTCATTATATCTATTACACCATGTGGTGTCTTTTTAAAAAGTTGTTGGTGGAATTTACACTTACCTGTTTTTAAAATCTCTTCTATTTTCTCTGCTATAGAAGAACCTACCCCTGGAATATCGCAAAGTTCACCCCTTTTATAAATAGATGTAACTTCTTCTGAAAGCTCCTCTATAGCCTGGGCAGCATTCCGGTATGAGCGTATCCTAAAAGGATTTTCTCCTTGTATCTCTAAGATATCGGCTATTTCATGAAATATGTCTGCAATTTCTTGATTTTCCATTTTTTAATGATAAGGATAGAATATGAAAAACAATAACGAAAGACCACCCAATATCCACATACCAGGATGCACTTCCTTACTCCTTGCTGTTACTACTTTAAGAAACACATACATTACAAATCCCGCTGTCATACCTATACCTAGATTATATGTAAAGCTCATCAATACAATTACACAAAATGCAGGAATAAATTCTGTTAAGTCTTTGAAGTTTATTCTTGCTATAGGCTCAAGCATAAAAACACCCACTATTATTAAAGCAGGTCCGTATGCTGCAGAAGGTACGGCTGTAAAAAATGGCACAAAAAACAATGCCACTAAAAACAAAAGTGCTGTAACGCACGCTGTCAAGCCACTTTTGCCACCTTCTTCAATACCTGCAGCAGATTCAATGTATGTCCCGCAGGTGGTAGTCCCCAAAAGTGCACCTACTATTGTCGCTAAGGCATCTGCAAGCATGGGTTTTTCAATCTCAGGTAGGTTGCCGTTTTTATCCAATAACCCCGCCCTGTATGAAACCCCCAAAAGTGTACCCATAGTATCTACAAAATCCATTACAAACACAGTCAATATAACAGCAAAGAAACCCCAGCTTAGGGCACCTACAATATCTAACTGTAAAAATATAGGCGCTAGACTTGGTGGCATACTGAATAACTTATCTGGTACCTTTGAAACACCTAAAGGGAATGATAAAAGCGTTGTTGTAATAATACCCAATAAAATTGCACCTTTGACCTTTCGTATCATTAGAATACAAATTAATAAAAACCCGAATATTGCAAGTAAAACTGGTAGAGTTGTCAATGCCCCTACTTTAACAGGTGCATCTTTAATGCCTACTGTTACAATGCCTGTTTCATTTAAACCTATAAATGTTAAAAACAGACCTATCCCTACAGCAAAGCTATATTTTAGGCTTTGCGGTATTGCATTGGCAAGCCATGAACGCATCTTAAAAATAGTTAACAGGCTAAATAATACACCTCCTATAAATATTGCACCAATGGCTGTCTGCCAGCTATAACCTAAAACCTTAACTACAGTAAATGCAATAAAGGCATTTTCACCCATATAAGGTGCAATGGCTAGGGGCCTTTTAGCATATACACCCATAATAAGTGTCCCAAAAAATGCTGAGAGCACTGTCGCTACCACAGAAGGTCCAAAAGGAATTCCAGCAAACTCTAAAAT
The DNA here is from genome assembly GCA_964497315.1 of uncultured Planctomycetia bacterium. Classification (GTDB taxonomy): domain Bacteria; phylum Omnitrophota; class Gorgyraeia; order Taenaricolales; family CAZCCH01; genus CAZCCH01. The sequence goes on along the minus strand of CAZCCH010000003.1, from coordinate 42,286 downwards.
TTTAGGGTTTACTACAATAATATAGGCCATAGTCATAAAGGTAGTTATACCTGCAATTACTTCAGTACGAATATCTGTACCAAGTTTTTCTAGCTGGAAGAATTTACTAAGGCGTTTTTTAATGCTTCTAGCCATTTTTAACCCTCCATTTTTTTATATATCTTAAAGCTTGTGTTTTTGTTTTTATCTTCTCCTCAGCCTGGGCCTCTTGTATTTGTCTAAGTATTTTACCAACCAAGGGCCCTGGTTTTATATTTAAGTGTTTCATTATATCTTTTCCATTAACTAGCCTAGGTGGGTTTATTGTTTTCTTTGGACTTTTATAAAACTCCTTTATCAATCTAATGCATAAGTTATTATGATGCCTTAGTGCCTTTTTGGTACTTAAAGGTCCTAATGTAGCACATCTATCTGCTATTGATAAAAGCAATACTCCAACTCCTTCATTTTTTGTATCTCTGAAAAAGTGGAATATCGCTTTTTTACTAATCTTTTCTAAGTCACTTAAATACCCAGGCCGCAAATGATTTAAACTAACCACCTTTAAAAAATCCCTTTCAGCATTTGATAGTTTGAGCCTTTTTGAAACTCTATCTATAATCTTAAGGACTTTCTTTTCATGACCTATAAATTTTATCTTACCATCTTCTTTTTTCTTAGTGAGAGGTTTTCCTAAATCATGTAAAAAAACAGCTAATTTTAGAAGGGGGGTTCTTTTCCTGCCAGTAGATAGTTCTGAATTTAGGTAGTTTTTAAGTTTTGAATGTAACTTTGGAAGAGTCTTGTGTAACTGCATAGTTAATTTTTCAAATTCCTCAAAAGCCAAGAGAGAATGTCTCCATACATTTAAATGATGATATGCCCCTTGATAAGTCTTTTTAGATAACTTTATCTCAGGTAAAATCTCATCTAAGATCCCAAGTTTATCCATAAGCTGTAGGTTTTTAAAGCAATGTGGCTCTACTAGTAATCCATAAAACTCTTCCCAGAGTCTTTCACCTGAAACACTTTTTACTTTTGTTTTATTCTGTTTTATAAGGCTTATAGTCTTTTTCTCTATTTTAAACCCAAGGCGACTACTAAGACCAAATGCCCTTATAATGCGTAGTGGGTCGCTTTTTAAGGCAGCTTGTTTTACTACTTTTATGCGTTTTAACTTTAAATCAGCTAATCCTCCAGTTGGGTCTATTATTTCCTTGGTCTTACTACCTAATTCAACAGCTAAGGCATTTATTGTAAAGTCTCTGTTTTTTAAATCTTCCTGAATACTCCCTGCCCTTAAATTAGCAAAATCTAGGATATAATTTTTATAAATTACTCTAGCACAGCCTCTTTTTTTATCTAGTGCTAAAAAACTTCCACCTATTTTATTAGAAAATTCCCTAGCAAGCTTTAAGGCATTTCCTTCAACAGCAAAATCCATATCTATTATTTTAGTTTGTTTAATACCTAAAAGCCTATCCCTTAAAAATCCACCAACTAACCAGACTTTTATATTATTTGTTTTAAAAAAGTTTGAAATTTTTCTTAACATAACAGTTTTTAAAAAAAGACCTTTACCACTGCTGCGTGATAAAGGTCTAGGTGTTTTCTTATGTATTTTTATGCTGCTGGTTCTTCTTTTTTCTCTTCCTTTTTGCATGTCAGTGCATCTTTTATCTCGCTTACACCCGCAAATAGCGCAATAAGACCACCCATTATGAGAAGACACGGAATCACGCCTTTTAAAAGCTCAACAAATGACCACCACCAGGACATCAAGGCTACAATACCTAATACTACTGCAACTGTGCCACCTATAATACTTAAAAGCTTACCCATTTACTCACCTCCTGATTTCATACAAATTCTTCTATATAAGTTATTATTATAGTTAAAAGAGGGGTGGAATGCAAGTAAAAAAACCCCCTCCCTTTTGGGGAGAGGGTAAGTAATCAATAAATGGTTGTACCTATTTATTAGATGTTTCTTAGTATTTCAGCAAGGTCTAATTGTCTCATGACCTGACCTAATTCACCCAATAAGCCACTAGGCAAGCGCAATCCTCTAGTTAAGAGTGTAACTAGCTGATTGCTTGAGAAACCTTCTGTAAATGCCTGCATGTAAGATACTACATCAGGTTGGGCGGTTATTGGATTTTCTAAAGGTGTTGGTGCAAATATAATGTTTAAGTTTATTATATTTGGGTTTTGCTCTCTTAGTTGTTCTGCTAACTTTGTAACTCTATCTTGTAATTCTTTAGGTATTGCACCTAAGAAAAAGCATGCTCTTTGGGTACCTTTTTGGTTTAATTCAGAAGCCATTTGCTGGACAGCAGCTTCAAGGTTATCTATTGTTGCAACAGTAATATCTTGTAGCGTAATGTCATATTCAGCGGCCCTTTCTCTTAATATGGCCCTGTCATCAAGTATGCTGCCAAGGCTTGATTTAAGTACAACGCTAAAGAAATTACCTCCTTGCACTTTGCTTGCAGCTTCTGAAAGCCGTGTATAATTACTACCCCATGGGCTGCGTGCTATTCGAGGTTTTAATTGTGTGAGGTCGGTTTGTGCTTGGTTCTCAATAGTATCTATTAAGTTACCCCATGCAGCATCATTTACTTGTTTTCTTACTTCTGGCAAGGCTAAGTCTATGTCAAACTCACTCATGTTTGCTATGTCTTCAATTGCTGCTTGTAAACCAACTCCAGAGTTGATTATTCCTACTAGCTCATCTACTGTTAGACCAGTTGTGGCTTGGGTAATTCTACTGGCTGTAATCCTATTAACTTGTGGTAAGGTTGTAGCTTCAGAGAAGCGGGTTGCATCGGCATCTTCTACATCAGTAGGCTTTGCAGGTGTTTTACTTACCAATCTCGTAGCAAAACCAGCTTCTTTTAGTACTCTCACAGGAGTTTTGTCTGTGGCTAAAGGTACAAACTCATCAGGTATCCTAACTACTCTTGTACCAAGGCCAGCTTCTTTCATAACTGTCATAACAGGCTCAGCTGGCGGAACTTCAGATGCTTCCGCGTAGCGTGCCTGACTGACCTCTGCAGCTGCTGCTGCTTCGCAAATTTTCCTGGCTGCTGCTATGCGCCTCCGATCTCCTACAGACTCTCCGTAATCGCGGGGCCCCATTCGCACATAAAGAGTATCATCATGATCGAAATACCATCTCGTATGCGCCTGATATCCTTCCATGGTTGCATTTATCTTAACGCCATATTTAACACCTTTTGCCCTTGCAAGCCAAAATCGCGTGGCTGTGCTAGTACTATTTGTAACTTTCATTATTCTTCCCTGTCCAGTAAAAAAGTCTCCATCCCGTGCAGCAAAAAAGTCTCCATTGCTTTTGGCGTGTTTAGCTATAGCGATGAGAGGGTGGGCACCATTTGCATCTATCGCCACCGCCTCTGTAAACCTGGCGACTTCTCCCATCTCATCTCGCTCTGTCTGCATGCCGCGTCTCCTATATGCTAGTTCTTCCTCTGCGTATTTGCGCGCTGCAGCCCTTAGCCCAGTTTTCCCTTCCTGCGCATATTGCTTAACTTGCCACATCTCATCTTCTCTCCAACTCACTATTGGTGCTCGGCCTAGAACTTCCATGAATTCGGTGGTTACTGTACGCCATTCGTCTTCAGTGTATGTCGACGTGGTTTCCTCATCCTGCCATTCTGGCAAGGCGTTGGTATCTGATAAGCTTTCGCGAGTGGCTGCTTCTTGTTCTGCCTTTGCGTAATAGCGTGCCGCCTCTTCCAAGGTCCAGCCATGCTGCGCCACCATGGTCATCATCATTCCTATTTCATCTTCTGCTCGGCTTAGTACTGGCTCTCTGCCCAAAGCTTCGGTTGCTATCTGCCATTCGCTTTCAGTGTATGAAGGTAAACCAGAAATGTCCTCGTCATCCTCTACTACTGCTTCTGCTGTTTTATTACTCTCTGTAAACCTGGCGACCTCCTCACCATCTTCAGATGGTAATATAGGCAAGAAAGTTGCCAGTTGCTCAGCTCCAAATTCGGCCAAATAATCTTCCAGGGGAGTAGCCACTTCTACATTGTTAAGCGGCGACTTGTTCCTGGCGTCTAAAAAAGCGGCTTCAGTACGTATTTGGACTAAGGCATCTGCAGCTTCCTCAGTCATCGAATCCCATTTTGCACGGACTCTTCCACTCTCTCCAACTACCTTTCTGTATGGTTGCGCGGGTAGCCCTGCGGAAGGATCCATCTCTAAATTTGCGTTTAGGAAAAGGTCATCTAAGGCCTTGGCTATTGTGAATGCATTTAACCTTTGTTCTATCATGCTATTGCCTGGTGGGTATATTGTAATAAGCGTACCGTCAGGTACTTGAGCTAGTTGATCCTCATTAACTACACACCTGAAAAATATATCCTCATCAAAACCCTTAGGTTCAAATAAATAGGGTAACAAATCTCTTAAAACTGCTGCAGCATCGTCTTTGGTAGCCTGCAGATAAAGTTTATACCCAAAGTCTGGAGTGTCTGCGGTAACCCTTTCTAAACTTGTTCCATCGGGAGTTAGTGTAAATTCACTTGCATGCTCTCTTATAAAATCAGCAAGAAGTGAAAATAAAGGTATCTGTTTTACTCCACCAAGCCTGGTTAGGCGTGCAACGCCTGCTCTTAAACTTTTTTTGTGAACACGTAAACCCCTTGTCTTTTCATCATAGAATACGTCTTCGCCGCTATCAGGGGAAGCCCATAGCCTTTGCATCTCTGAAAATCTAGCAACCATACCAAGGGTTTTATCTTGTGGAGAAAGCGGAAACTGTGTAATCTTTGGTTCTTCTGCTATTTCTTCTACGTCTTCTTCTACACCAAAAGCATTTAATAGCTCCTGCCTTGCTACTTCATTTTCTGCTGTACTTTTTGGCCTTAAAGTGTCTTCAAAAGAAAAAGGCTCAGCAAAGCTAAGCCCTGGATATGCTATTGAACCTGTAAAGGCCATTAATATTACTAGTGATATTATTCTAAATAAATGTGAATTCATAAGTTTTTGCCTAAACATTTTTTTGAGCCCCCCCTGATTCTTGCTGTTTTTTGCTAGTTTTACTAAAGGTTTTTCATAAGTTTTTAGTCTTACTATATATAACACTTAAATATATATATTATTACACAGAAAATAGGTATTTTGCTATAACTTATTTGTTTGTAGGCAATTATGTAAAAAATACCCCCTCTTTTTGAGAGGGGGTAAGGTACTTTAAACCTTAAATCTGCCTTCTGAATTCTAGAGACTGTTGTAGCCTCATGAAGTATCTGCCAAAGCTAGCTTTTTCAGCAGAAGGTAGGAGTTTACGTAGTTTTCTTGCTGCATTTATAGCTGCTTCCAAGTCATCTGATACAAGGCTTAATATTGAATCATCATCATAGCCTGTTATATCTAAGGCAGCTAACCTTTGCCTAACACCTTCCATTAATTCTGGTACTAAGCTACGGGTATTCTTTCCTGCATAAAGCTCTATTAAGCTAAAAATCAAATCAACTGCTGTTATTAGTCTATCTGTGTTTGTTTCATTTATTCTTAAATCATCCCATGCAATACCCTTCCATTGGACATTAAGACCTAGGCTTAGTTGGTTTAGTAGGCTCTCAAGGTGTGCTTGACTTCCAAGGGTAAAGGTTGTTTCATTTCTTACTTGAGTAAGAAGCCCTGAGATGTCTCTTCCTTGATGTAAGCTAGCGTTTATTTTCTCTGCTAGTCTATGGGCTCTTGGATTAAATAAATTCTCCTCAGTGACTACCTCTACAGTAATTGCTGTTGCATATCTTGCGGCAGCAACTTCTGCTATTTCAGCTAAAGAGCTACCTATTGTTTCAGAGTCTGCATTTTCAGCAAACATTGCTGCTGGAAGTACTATCTTAAATGGTCCTTTTGCTAATGTTGCATCAGGGAAATCTCTCCTTAATTCAAGGAATGCATCTGTTGGACTTATAGATGGTGTGTCTGTCGATAGCTTAGTCGTTTCTGTAAATCTGGTGGAATGAGAATCCTTAACTTTACTTACAAACAAATAAAAATCTTCTTTGTCTACAAGGGCAAGTTCAATTGTTACTTTTGGCTCCTTCTTTGGCATAGTTACTTGCTGACCATGACCGTCTAAATCCTTTGAAGCCCTTGCGATATTTCCAAGCATCCATTTTAGAGCTGGTTGTACGCTTTTATCAAGAAGTGCTTGGCGAGTAATACAAATACCTCTAAGATTAGCGTCCTTTAAACGTTGCACCAATCTTTCGTTTGGCTGATGCTCAGCATGCGTAATATCGCCTACTAGGTAAATTTCATGTCCTTCTTTCCAAACTGCATATCTGGGTTCTTCCTGAAGCCTACCATCATGCATACCAGGTCTGCTATGTCTAACACTATCTGCTAAAAGCACCCGTTGCGTTGCAGGTGAAGGTTTATAATATGATATTCCAAATCCAATAGCACTTTTTTTGCTTTCGTCTCTACTGCGTGCTTGTCTCTGTAGAAAAGCAATGTGCTCTGTAATGGTCCCCTCTGTAAATCTGGCGGCCATGGAATAGTCTGGCAATTTACCAATCTCTATCTGGCTTACCGGAGCTTTAGCCCTATTGCCTTCCTTCCATCTCTTTAAAACCAACCTGTAGCCAGCAGCAGTTAAGCCTATATTTTCCTCTTCAGAAATAGCCATTACCTCACCGAGATTCCTTAGCATAAGATGTTTTAGTCTTCCTCTTGTCTCATTTAAAGTCCATGCTCTTCCTTCTTTATTTTGTAACATCTCAAAACAAGAAACGCTTACTGCTCCTATGTTTGCCACAAAATCAGGTATGACCAATATGCCTCTTTCAGTTAGAATCTCTTCTGCCTCTGCAGTAATTGGATCATTGGCAAGACAGAGGACTATTTTTGCTTGAACCTCGCCTGCGTTTTCTTTTGTAATCTGGCCTTCTGTTGCCCCTAAGACCAATATATCTACAGGTAGTTTCAATAATGCCACATTGGTAATAGAATTAGTTAAAGGAAAGCCTGGTTTTGTCCTTAAAAATTCTCCAGCAGCAACAAATCCTTCTGGTCTACACAATTCAGCCACATTTAAACCTTTTTCTTCATAATACCCGCCATCTTCATCGCTCCATGCTTTTACAGTCGCCTCGCTCGTCTGCTGAAGCAATTCAGCAATTAAGGCTACCTTGCCAGCACCTTGAACAGCAACCTCCTTACCTACTAACCCTGGAGTAAGACCTTCGAGCGCACGAAATCGTTTTGATAATCTTTGAAGATTCTCTGCTTTTAATACTTCTTCGATAACATACAATCCGCCATGCTTCGTTGCCCCTACCTTTCCTTCTATTCCACCGGTAGGGTCAATATTCCCAAAATCATCTCCTACTACGGTTTTGCTAGTAACTACTTCAGGGTGATCTTCGTCTACTATATTTCTGTATTCACTTGCAACCCAGGCCATAAATTTTGGCCCTCTTTTTTCATCTAAACCTATGTCAGTCGCAGGAACATATATATCTGGTCCTATTAAGTTTCTTTCATAAAGTGCCTTTGTCCATGTTCTTGCTAGTCTTTCCAATTCTATATCCGTTAAATCTGATATCTTAATGCCTTCAGGCATCACTATACCAAATTTAGCCCCGCCTAGGCCAAATGGATATCCCGCATGGAAGAAACCAGCAAGGGCATCTTTGATGGTCATCAAAAAGGCCTTTTTCTTAATCTTCTCTGAAGTTACGGCCTTCTCATCTCCTATAGCCACACCACCTTTTGGTGTCCCTAATCTGGAATTATGAAGGTAGCCATAGCAATGAAAAACTAACATTTCTTCTGCACTGCCCTCTCTTAGGAATTTAATATCAAACACTGCTGCTTTTTCTACTTTTTCAAGTTCGTCTATTTCACTAGGAGTCAATATTCCATCTCCATATTTCCTTATTACTCCTCCTGTGTCCACATCTTCAGTAAGTGCCCTAGCTTCACCTTCAGGCATAACATATTGTCGACTCTCTGTAAACCTTGCCTGTTCTTCCTCAGGTGAAAACGCATTATGCTCTGCTATTGCAAATGCGGCTTGTGTAAATGCAGTAAGACCGGAAAGACCTTGAGGCATTAAAACCCTACCAACCTCATAAGGAGAACGCTGATCAACTGCGGAAAATGCTATCCAGTTAGTATCCTTTTGTTGCTCTGCACTAAAATCGCACGGTATTCCATTAGCAAAATAGGCAAGGATAACTACATTAGAAATTGCCTCACCATCGCTCAAACTCGGTTGTTCCACCATTGACCTTGTAGAACTTAAAAGAAGTTTTGGTCGGGAAAGTCTTAGACCAACGTTTTCTATAATTGTCCTTGCAATAGTCTTTAACTCTTCTGTAATATCAGTCCATTTTTCTGGCTCAACAAGTTCAACTCCTGCCTCACGGGCTCTTTCCTCGAATGGTATTACATCTTCGGTTTCTTCTTCTGTTACAGTTTCAGCAAGCAAAGACCTAATATCTCTATCTGCTCTCATGACATTAGAAAAACCCTTTGCTAACCCTAAAAGAGCTGCATCATCATCAACAGCTGTAAAACCTGCAAATTCAGGAAAGGTCTCTGCTGCTGGATTTGCTATTGCAAATTCTAAGTGGTTCATACCTGTATCAGGGTCTATATGTTGAGAAATCTTTAATCTATGAAGAGTGATTCCAGAAGCAGCTGCCTTAACAAGTCTATTGGTAAGGGGTACATCAATTGAAATAGATGTTATGGTATCATTCGCAACTCCTGGTTCATGTTTTGCTGTAAAAGTAGCACCTTCTTCTGCTAGAATTGCTAACTTAGGTTCTTGAAGTAGTTCTATAGCAATACCTATTAGCTCTGGAGACAGGTCTTGTGTTACAAAATAAGCGCCTCTTTCAAGATCTTCTTTTTGCATTAATTCCTTTAATGGTATGGTGGTTTCTGTAAACCTAGCTTGTTTACTATCAGGAGGTATTTCTTCTACTAATGATGGTTCTAGTATTTCATAAGGGTCTCCTAGTCGTACGCCCTTAAGCATACTGTCAAGCTGTTCTTTTACCTGCGCTTCATCACCTGGGACATCTGCTAATAAAATTAATGTCTTTCCTCTGGAAAAGAATGCCCATTTAGAATTGGCTGATAGCGAGCTTAATGTAACATGGGCTACCCTCCAGAATGCCCCTGTTTCTATAGTTGGCTTAAAGATAGTATAACCTCCCCATTTCCCTCCTGCCTTCTTTGTGCTATAGTGAACTTCTAAAGATTCAAAACTATTTTCTCTTGATATCTCAAAAAGCATGGTAGGCAAGTCTTGGCTTGGAAAAAATCTTACATTCTTTATAACAGTTCCTTCTGTAAAGCGTGCTGATTCCTGTGATCTTCCTGTTACAGCGTAATTATTACCTCCTATAGGACGCATCTTAAATCTGTTATATCTTGCCCATGCTATAATCTCATCTTCAGTTGCACCACCTTTGAGTAAATCATCTGTTGACATTTCTGTATCTGGATTAGCTAATATAGCTCTTCTTGTGCTTGTAAGAATAGGTTTTTCTGTAGAAGCTTTGTATTCATCAAGTAATTCTGTTGAAGTATCCCATTCACCATCAGAAGCTCCTTCGTTATATACTAATGATAGTATACTTCCTCCTGAGTAAGCTAATAATACATTATTTTCTTTTCCAACTAAAGAAAGAAGAAATGCCATTATGCCTCCGGGTAAATCTTTAGTTAACTTGCATTGAGGTATCAACCCTGTGATATCTTCTGTCATAGGTTTGCCATCCGCTGTTTTGCTTTTCATTAATACCTCTAGTACTCTTTCCCTTGCATCTGCTATTGCCTTTACATCTGCTTTAAGTCCTTCTCTTTTCTTCTCCAGAGCCTCTGCATCTTTTGGTTCACTAAAGCGTGCAGGATCAGAAAAGCTCTCTCCAAAAAACTTATCTACGCTAACAGCTGCTACCTTTAGGATATTAAGTATTTCTATTTGTTCTGCTCCTAATTCAGAGGCATCTATTCTTTCTAAGGCAGTCAATGCAATTGAGTTAAGACTCCATGCAGTACGATAGTTTGTAGGGCTATCACCTGGTCTAATTTGAGACTGATAAAAATAGTTATGCACTCCCCTTAAGTGTTTAAAGATCTCAGACCCTGGGAATCCCTCAACTCCTTTTCCATTGCATACAATGCTACCTTCTCTAACCCTAAAGTTTGGATTATCATAACCTAAGGTTATATAAAGTTCTTCTGTTTTCTCAAGCTGACCAAGAATAACCTCCATTGCCTGCTTTCCAGTAAGGACCTCAAGAGGCTCAATTCTTTCTGAATACCTTGCCTCTTCAGGAATTCGCAATGCCTCACCTGCTGCACTAATTATCTCTGGCAATAACTCTCCTGGATACGCATGTTCCATATCAAATTCCAATACTTTTCCAAGAGGACGGCTCTCAACTGCAGCTATAAACCTACTTGCTTGGTTCTCTTGTTCAAGACCTGTACACCTAACACCAACATCTTCTGTTCCAATTATGTATACATAAGGAACATCTTTAGGAAATTTTGATAAAGCATCCACAGCATCATATTGTTCCCAATCTATTGCACCATCATCATCTCTAAGAAAGAAGCGCTGTCCACCTGCAAATAATTCTAAGTTGCGGTCTCGTCTCCAGGTTTCGTATGTCTCTTGCACATCTTCATATGAAACAATGCTTCCTGCCTCTCCTTCGTCTTGGGCTCTTCCCTCACTAAGAACCTTTTGTATAAGGGCTCTTTGTATAGCCTTCCTAGCAGAACCCGCAGGAGATACAATACCAGACATGTCTATAACACCTTGTATACCTAAACGAGCAACCGCAGATTCAGAGTTTAGACGCGCTAATTCTCTTACTCCTCTAGCTACTAAACCACCATAGCTGTGACCACCTACATATGTTCTAGAAAAATTAAGCCAACCACTCATGGTTTCTATTAGGTGTTCGGCTACTGATAGAAAATCACCCATCTCACCTGCAATGGAAAAGTCTTGTAAGTTTCCACCGCTTTCATTAGGTTTGTCACCTATTTTGTTATTAGTAAAATCTATTCTTACAACTGCAAAACCTCTTTGCCTAAACCATTCAGCAAATTCTTGAAGATGAGGCTCTGTCTTATGTCCTGATAGACCATGGAATAAAAATACAACAGGCCTTCTTCCTCTTTGGAAGTGTTTAGCCTCTGGGAAATCTACCATAAATGCTACTCTGCCTCTTTGATTTTGTATAGAACTATTAAAGGTAACACTACCATCAGGATTATTAGTTATTCCTTCCCCTCCTTCAAAGAAAGGCGGTGCATCCCTAGTCTCAAGTTCGGGCCTTGCAAGAAGAACTGATTCTGCAGCTTCTTTCAATCTTTCATTCAATGGATATTGCTCAGTTGGATTTGATTGAGCAAGGTCTTTAAGGACAGCTTCTCTTAAGCCTTCAAAACCGTCCTTATCAATTCTAAAGTTTTCTAAAACAGTTGTTATCCTGCCACCTAAATCAGCTCGTGGTTCTGCTCCTTTTAAAAATTCCACTAGATTTGCACCAACAGAACGTCCGGGTTTTTCAAACTCTCCACAGAAACTCTTTCTGCCTTCAACTAGTCTATGAATAACTTTTACTAATAGCTTCGGTCCTTCTTCCCTGGCGTTTAAAGGGGCAGCGCCAGCTAAAGTAAGGGTTCCTTCCAATAGCCTATTTACAGAAACCTGCTCACTTGCCCATAATTTAGCACCTGCTACTTCTAAGTCATCTCCTATAATTAATGCAAGCCTAACACGGTCCATCAAAAATGTAGGATCCGCTGATAATCTACCAAGCAAGGCATCTTCTATTTGTGCTTCAGTCATGTTAGTTTTTAGCGGACCGATAAGGGCATCGCGCTTAGCTATATCTTTAATCTCAGTTATTAACTCAACTGGTAAATTAGAGAATGATCTTCCAAAGCCATCGCACCAATATATATATGGCTTATATCTTCCATCAGCTATTGGATTTAAGCCAGCATAACTTGCTGAAACCCAAGGACCAGTAGCATATGGCTGGTAATCTGTTCCTTCTTCTGCATTATATTTATGGGCTGCTTTTGCTACTTCTAAAAGTAATGGATGGTAAGGCATAAGGCAGCGATATCCTCTATAACTAACTAAATCATCAATTGATGAATGAAACCAGCCTATTACCTTAGTTGGTACCACACGCATCCCTTCTAAATTCTTGCGATTAGCCTCTATTGTCTTAACATTGCCAAAAGCCCTAGTAAACCTACTGATTGCTGTTTCTCTTGCTTCATTGCTTTCTGAAGATAGCATACTAACCAAGCGTCTATCAGCATCAGTCATGTCGTATCCATCAGCTAAATCAGATAGAGTAGCTTCTGAATATCTAGCTTGTTCGGCTTGTGTTGCATCAGGAGAACCGAATATACCATCTTGGCGCATCACATCAATTGTTGATGCAAGACGCACTATCGCATTCGCCCAGGCAGCTTCTGAAGCCTTGCTTGCAATAGTAATATAAGGGGCCTTTTTTCCTGAAGGCGGATAAGCAATATCAAAATCTATTCCCCTAGCTTGCGTAGGCATTAGTATTATCATCATGATATCTGGATGTGTTTCAGTTGCTGCATCATAGTATCTTTCAAATGTACTCTGGTCTTTAAAAACTAAGACAGGTAGTTTAGGTGACGGACCTGGAATTGTTTCTCGGTCTATGTCATGGATAATTTCAGCTGGGACAGCTGAACATACAAGTGGCTTAGCATCTGTTTTACTAATCAAGGAATCTAATCCGGCTGGTTTGGTTTTTTTGCCCGTTCCTATAAATAGAAGGGTTCTAAATCTCAATACCTCTACTGCTTGGTCTATGGGACCTTCTGAATATCTTGCTCGTTTGGCATTTCTAAAGCGCCTACGTGAAGTTGCAGTTTTAAGATAAGCATCGAAACTCCTAGTTGCCCTTTCAAGAGGGGTGACTATTTCTTCTTGGGCTTTAGGGCTCTTGGGTAGGCTTCTTTTAACTTCTGCTAGCTTCCTTTGTGCATCAGTAAGCTTTCTTCTTGCAGTAGCAAAATCCCGTTCTGCAACAGCTTTATGAAATTCTCGCAAGGCAAATAGACAGGTATTTATAGAAAGAGAATTTAAAAATGCGTTGCCTACAAAAGCAATTGTGTCGCTTCGTACTATAATTTCTATATCTTCTTCTTTTAATAATCTTGCAAGTGGCCCTCTAATCTGTTGCATAGTTTCTGTCATTAAATCCAGCTCGCCCTCAATACTAGTAATTTCAACTATGTCATTAGCTTTAGCTTCTGTATATCTGGCAGCGGCTACCCGGCGATCACGTTCATGGGCACCTCCGTACTCAGGTGCCGGGGATGTGCCTCTAAGCTCATCTCTCCAATTAGCAACAACTCGATTTAATGCCCTGCCTACATTAGACTTAGGCCTAAACTGCTGCTTAGTGCCATCTCTGTCAATAACGGTTGTCCATATCCCATCATCAGATTTTACAAATTGCCGGCCACTTTTAGTCCATATCATACGACCATCAGGCTGAACTGATATTATAGGATCAACTTCTCCTGTTCTTTTTAAGACAGTATCCATACCGGTGGAAATGACTTCCGAAGCTTCCCGGACAGCCGTCCGCGCTTCATTCAGGCTTTTTTCTGAAAATCTGGCGGGATCTTTTTCGTCAGTTCTTGTGCTACGTCCCGCTAAACTACCAGAAGTTGACCAAATCCTGTGTTTAGGAGGATTACTAATAGAAGCCCAAGTTTCACCTCCCTCTTGTGGCCTTGGAAGTTTTGGAAGGGGAATTTCTGGCACATCGAGACCATTCAACCCAAACGCAGTATCCTCAGCGTGAAGTCTCAGTTTATCAGCCTCTGAAAATCTGGCTGACTCATCCTCAACTATCTCTATCTCAGTAGACTTAATAGTTGTCATGCCACCTAAAAATACAGTCTTAGGTACATTGGAGAATAATTTATGATCAGCGCCTACTGAAAACTTAAAAACATCTTCTTTTTGTGGGGTTTGACCTGACCTAGACCATGATACGTAATATCGCTTTGTCTCATCTGGAAGGCTAAACCAACCGCTACCACCCTTTACCTTTTTAGGGTATACTGGCATTGAGGCCATCCTTGGGCCAATTTCTGATGCCAGAAATCTCACTAGTGCTTTTCTAAAGGGTTCATCCTCAGGCCTTTCAGAAACATCCATAGCGCTATCAATATAGCCAAGCTCCCTAAGGGATGTTACGAATTTTGCTCTTTTGAGTGAGTCAGCACCTAAAGCAACGGCTTTATCTATAGCCGCTGTAAAATCTCGAGGTTTTGCAAAAACAGCATCTTTCGCCAGGGCCTCTACCCTTCTTCGCCTGGAAGGATCCATGTCGACATCCCCACTAAATACTACTCTTGGAATGCTACGGCCAAGCGCTTCAGCAAGTACTTCTTCACCTGTCATGTCACCATCAAGCGTAAGATCAACTATTGCTACTGCAATATCTGCACCTCGTAGGTGTTGTTGTGCATCTTCTCCGGTTTTAACTACTATAATATCTTCTTCTTCAACACCTCTTCGCGCCAAACTTCTCTTTACTGTATTTACTACATCATCATTATTTTCCACAAGCAAGAGCTTGCCTTCTGCAAAGCGAGCAGGACCTATTATATAAAGAGTTAACCTGTCCTTTCTTAGCTCATAACCCTTGTCTTCCTTTAATACTTGCTTTGCTGCCTCTATTGGGTTTATTGGAGTAGAATCTGCTTTTGTAGTTGCAGTAACCTCAGGAGAATACCAATTTGTATCGTGAATACTAAACTTCCTGGCTATTTCAACTCCATCTGCATCGGTTGCGGTTGGTGGAGTTTCCCTCATAATTATTCTCATAACATTTCCAGCAGGCCCACTTAATGCCCTAGGTAACCACTGTCCAATATCTCTTCCTGGTATTCTTCCTACAAAAATTTCTTTTCCAAGTACAACAACGCGATCCTCTCTTCCTAGTGGGAGCCTGGGAGACTCTGAATACCTGGATCCTGCCTGGTCTCTAGTGGTCTTGCCATCTATTCTGGCAATGGCACGGCGGAATTCGGGTTTGCCTTGCAATTCTATATGACGTTCAAGCAGTTTTTCTTTAGGGCTGTGGCCAAGGTCACCTCCGCCGCCCTCCTGTTCACCGGCAATAGAAGCAGCTGCTGTGGAAACTGTCATCAGTTGTCCTAAAGTACCAAAGGCCATCTCACCATTTAGCGTATCATCTTCTCCGTGTTTATCTGTTCTTGCCAACATAGTAGCAAAAGTACCACTCATAGCATCACCCATACCAGTTGCCTCTATCTTAAAATGGTCAGCATATTGATGTATAGGTGTCCTTGTGGGATCGGCACCTTCAAAAATCAAGCTATCTCTTGAACCAACTACAGCTCCATGCTCACCCAGCTTATAGACAACTGTCTTAACGCCCATTGCAAGAAGCTCTTCTACAATCTTTTCAGCTTCTTCTATCATAAGTTGCTCTGCTTCTTCTTTACTTTGGCCTTCTAGTAAATCTGCATGATATTTTACTTCCTTTGTGCTCAGCATAAGCACATCTAAATCTCTGCAAATTTTAGCAGCGTCTCCTTTGTCTTTAAGTTCTTTCCAAAGCCATAATGGGTCAGCTACCATATCCATAGATGTTATAGCACCTTCTCTTTTAGCATTGGCAAAAACCTTTGGCAGCTGCCTCATATATGTTGGTGTTAAAGCAGGGCCTCCAACATGGAAAACCTGCACCTGGTAATCTTCAGGCCTTAAATTATTAAGATTCAAATTATCATCTGCGCCCATTTCATGACCAAATGCAGTCTTACCACCCCCTGAGACAACAAAGGTCATGGCTGTGCGCTTATTTGGATCTTGTTCAACTCTAGTTACGTCAACACCTGCCCTTCTCATACGTAACAGTAATTCTTCTCCATCATGTCCAAGCGTAAATACTCCTCTTACTCTAGCTCCAAGGTGTGCTGCAACAATTGCTTCTGCTTGACCAGGGCCTCCGGGTGTCCTGGCGTCACGTACTGCTTGCCCCAATTTATCGCCTTCTTCCCCTAAATCATCTAATGCATCTAATTCTTTATCTACCTGTCCTGGTTCTGCAATCGCAAGATCTTCATAATGTAGCCATTCAGGAATTTCAACACCAATCTCGTCAGCGTCAACTATATAGTCATACATCGCAGAACCTGAAATTGTCATATCAAATTTTTGCTCTCGGACGATAAGTTCATTGTCTCGTATAAGGGCAAAAAATCTATCGCCTAAATAGGCCTGAAGCCCATTATCCAATCTGTGTCTAGCTATGAGGACCTCTAGATCACGGTTATCACGCCAATTCGGGCTAACAATGTCAGCTAAACGCTCTAAGCGCGGAATTGGCAGGTTCATTAGGCTCAAGCCAGCAGCAGGTGTAATACCCTGAGGCCCCAAAACATCCATTATTTGCTGGTGTAGTCTTTGTGGTAGGTTTTGCTGTTCTGAATATCTGGCTTTAGTTCTATTATCAATTGCTTTTCGTATGTTTTTACCAAGTGCTTCCCTTTCACCTATATATTTTATTCCAGTTCCGCTTGTGAGATACCACCCGCCATCTTCATCATCTTCTCTCCATTTATAAATACTTCCGTTTACAGCAGGGTTCGTCTGAAGTGATAAGCGTCCTTTAACATTTACAATTTGTATATGTCCAAAATCAGAAGTAAATGCAACATCTCCCACAGCAGAAATACCTTTAATTTCAACAGGAAAAGTTAATTCTGAATATCTTGCAGGCATTGCAGTCCTTTTAGTAAATCCCCTAAGTTGAAATAGGCAAGCTCTTAAGTCAGCAATAATTTCATTAAAACCTTCTCTAGAACCATCTCCCTCAAAAGATGCAAGAGAAGCTATGTAGTCATTAACTTCATTTTCTGTTATTTCTACCTCAAAGTCAGTTGTAAATGCCTCTAAACTACTAAGAATACCTCCAACGCTATATCCTGTTCCTATAACTTGTAGTGTTTCACTAACTAACTCCCTTGCGTCGTCTAAAGTTTTTGGCGCAGCTACAGATTCTGGAAAAACAGTCAAAACTGCAGTCTCTTCGACTTTGGAAACATCAGCCTCTTTGGATGCCGGTTTTGTAGTAACAAGAAAATCATCACCTCTAAATTCTGAAAGACGCCTACTTACTGCAGTAGAAGGATCTTCGATTGTTTCATGCCTACCCCTAGAAACCTCTATTATGTCTCCATCTTCATTTCTTTGGAAAGTCAAAATTTCTCTTCCGGGTTTGGTATAAAGGTATATATTAGCTGGTCTATCTTGTTCTAGTACGCCTGCTACTATATTAGCTGCTGTTTGTAAAGGTAGTATTGCTCCTGTTTGCGATACTTCAGTAAACCTTGCAGCAGCAGAAACAGGCCTCCACTTTTTAATATCTAAAAGAGGGATTCTCCCAAGACGAATACGAGCACCTGCAGCATAAGATCGTGCTGTTTTAATGGCTATGCCATAAATCTCATCATCACCATCAAATCCGGAAACATAAACAACTAGATTATTGAGGCGCATAGCATTAATTCCTTCTCCTTCTTCGCGTTGCTTGCGCAACTGCGACATAACGCTGCTAAGGTTTTTTAGAATCCACATTACATCTTTTGCATATTTAGCTTTTGTTAAGGTTCTTAGCTTTGAAATAGCAACTGCCTTTAATCCATTTCTTTTTATACGTCGTGCAACATCACCAGGAACCTTTACTCTGCTAAATCCACGGTCAAAAGAACGCTCATAAGCTCCATTGGCATTTAACCAAACTGCATCCAGCTTTTTACCATGATGCTTAGCCATTCCTTTGAGGTGAGTAATTATCTGTCCCTCTGGAGATGCAGATATAGCTTGTGCTTTAGCCAGTTTGGCAGCTCTTGTTTTAGCGCGTTCTCTTAATTTGCCCATTCTATTAAGCAATGGGTGGGCGCGTTTTAGCAATGCCTTATCTGCCATATCATCATCGGCATAAGATGATAATAGTGCAAGGTCTGCTTCTAATCCTGTATGATCTCTTGTCTTTAATTTCTCTTCCCATTTTTCGACTAATTCCCTAAATTCAGTAAACCTTGCAGCAGATTCTGGTACAGGACTAACATCAACAACAAAAGCTTCTAAATTCGCATCTAATAAACCAAGTGACTCGAATCTTAACCTATGTACAAGTACGCTTCTATCTTCTACCTTGTGCCCAGATAGGTATTTAGATATTCTTTCAGTTAATATCTTAAGAGATGCACCCTCAGGCCTGTTAATATTTTCATAATGACCGCTATGAGTGTTCGTAGAAGAATAAAGCCTAGCCATAGATAACTGTGTAGTAGAAGTCTTGCTTGTAAGTAACAATGCTAATCTATATGCTACTTCCTCATTGGGAAGCGCCCATTCTCTTCTGTTAACTATCTCTTTAAACCAAGGTAAATCTGTTAAGTTAGTAATATATCCTTCAACTACAGTAACTCTCGGACCTGCTTCTCCTTCTCTTCTCGTAACCTCAAAAGTATTACTAGTTCCTGGACCTGCTTCATATGATAAAAAATATGCACTGCCCTCTCTTAATATCAAAGATGCCAAAGGAATAGATTCATGCCTGCCATCTTCAAAATCATAATATTTTAATATTTCATAAATTCTGCCTTGATGGTAAGGGGAAACGAGACTTTCCGTATGCCAGTCAAGTTCATCTTCTCTGCCTATAAGTAATCTTTCTTCAGTAAAGCGGGTGGGCTGAAGTTGTCTAAGAGTTCTTGCGGCTTCTTTGCGTAAACGTTTTGTGCTTCTGCTCATAGGATTTAAGCTTTCAGTTATCACTGCAATTCTATCAGGCGTTATTTCTGCAGGAGGGATGCTCTTAGTTATTTTTCGCAATGCCTGAAGTGCTGCTACTTTAGCTTCTGACGCTGGGGTTTTGGTGTATGGATAGCGGCGATAGGACATTGAGCCAAGATTAAACTCATTTTGCTCCGCTTCTAGGACATCAAACAACCTTGCAATTTTATCTGGAGATATGCTTTCTGTTCTTACAACAGCTAATGCAAACCACTTCTTTAATATGATACGAAAATCTTTTGTTTTTGCATAAACTACTCCTGTCACATCACTAGATGCGCCCCAGTGTTCATCACCAGGTGTGTGGGTAACAATATCTCTTACATATCTTACAAAAGGAACTGTCTTCAATTCATCAAATAACCTTGCCATTTCTGTTGCGCGATAATCATCCAAATCAGAAACAGCATTTACAGATAAATCAACCAATAGTCTATTGGCTTCAGTTTTAACGCGTTTTTTTGGATGAGAGACAGCAATTCTTACCAGGACACCTGCGTTATCTTTTATGTGTTCAAAACCTATATTCACCAGTGCCCTTGCTGCAGCTTCACGAACATGCCATTTTCTATCCTCCAGTGCATCAGCTAAATCAGGGATAGCATTTACAGATAAACCAACCAAT
>CAZCCH010000003.1:0-22652 GCA_964497315.1 uncultured Planctomycetia bacterium | reverse complement strand
TTACCAGGACACCTGCGTTATCTTTTATGTGTTCAAAACCTATATTCACCAGTGCTTCTGCTGCAGCTTGGCAAATATGCCATTTTCTGCCATGCAGTATGTCGTAGATATATTTTGGATTTGGTGGTTGTCCTAGATATTCTTGCTGTGCTCCTGTTATTACTGCTATTGCATAGTCCGTCTCGTAGCGAACAGAATCTTCACCATCCTCCAGTGCATCAGCTAAATCAGGGATAGCATTTACAGATAAACCAACCAATAATCTATTAGCTTCAGCTCTAACGCCTCTGTCATCATGATAAGCAGCAATTCTTACCAGGACACCTGCGTTATCTTTTATGTGTTCAAAACCTATATTTACTAGTGCTTCTACTGCAGCTTTACGAACATTCCATTCTTTATCCTTTAATGCATTGGCTAAAGTAGCAATAGCTTGGGGGTTGCCTATATTGTCTAATGCATATGCACTTATTGCGTGGACAGTCCAATCTGCACCCCTTATAGCCTTCAGTGCTTCGGGTCGAGTAAGGGATTTTTCCTTTTCTGCCTCCGTAAAGCGTGCAGCAGTTTCTTCTTCAATGCTATGCACTCTTACATAATCTCTGCCAATATTTCTATCGTGCTCACGCAGGTTTTCTAAATCAGCAATCCACCGCATAGTAGCTATCCCAGCTTCATCTACAGGCAATGCACAGCGTAAATACGTTGCCTCTGTGACCACAGGAGAACAAAATGTTTGTTGTCTATCTCCGGCCGTTATCTGTGTAGGTGTATTTAGGATTTCTACACTTTGTATTATTTCATTAAGTATTCCCTCTGTTGTTAACCTTGCTATATTTTCATCTCCTAAAGCACCAGCATCATGCAATGTAACTATTGCACGAAGCGCTGGATGTCCGGTTTCGTAAAAGGTTTGATAATCTCCTGCCTTTATAAGTTCTACAATTCTATTCAATAACCTATTGAATACAGGTGTAACTAAATGCTGAAATTCACTATCAGCTAATGCATGAGCCACTGCAGCATTAGAAACTTGTCTTCCCCTATGATCTGTCAGGTTTACAAGGATTATATCCACGGCCTCAGCTGATCTGCGTTCAGAACGAAGAAATTCCTTAGCTTCTTCTATTTTTTCCTCTTTCGGTCCCTTGAACTCATGTACTTTGCCAGCTTTGATTATTGCCTCTGCCGTGCTTTCTGAAAACCTTGCAGCCACAGCCATAGGTAAGGTTTGAGAAAACAAGGGAACATTAACCTGTGGAAACTGAGTAATGCTTGCAAGCCTGGAATTGCCTTGGCCTTCTTCTTGCATAATACGGCCTAGAAGTTCTCTTACCTTTGCTTCATCCTTGCTTGTAGCATCTGGCCTTAAGGTGTCTTCAAAAGAAAAAGCCCCAGCATAGCTAAGCTCTGGAGCTATAAGTGAACCTATAAAGGCCATCAATATTGTTATTGATAGTATCTTACATAAGTATGAATTTGTAAACTTTTGGCTAAACATCTTTCTCTCCTTGGTTTTTAATCATCTTGATTTGCTACTTTGGTGGGGGTAAAACTCTTAATCAGGGTGCCCCACCCTTAATCTCTTCCCTGTGAGAGGTAGGAAAATCCAAAAACAAAACTTTTTATAGGTTTTTAGTATAAATTGCTATTGGTTATAATATATAACAATAATAAAAGAGAAATATTACAAAAATTCCTCTTTTTAATTTATCTCAAAAAAAGCAATAAAAAACCTAACCCTTTTATTTAAAAAGAGTTAGGTCTAAAATCTAGTAAAAATGCTTTTTTTAAGATTAGTTTCTACTGATCAAATAGAGAGATATAATCTGACATCCTTGAAGAAAATAGGTTCTTTTGGTGGGGTGAAGTCTGTCTAGCGGAGTCTATGCTTAGGGGGAATAGGACATTGCTTTGCTCTGCCAGCACTTTAAAGAAGATTTCAGGGGTATCTTTTTGGGATTTTAGAAAAACCTTTGGGTAAAATCTACTAACTACTAATAATTTATCTTGACAAAAGGTTAAATATAAGGTATATTCTATTTTAGAAAGTCCCTAAAAATAAGGATTAACTGAAATGAAATATCTTAAACTAAGCGCTACACTAAGAAATAAAAAGATGTACATTTTTACCTTGAAAGACCTTGAAAACTTATTCCCTGAAGAAAATCTTAAAACAATAAAGAATAATCTTACAAGATGGCTTTCTAAGGGGTATTTTACAAGATTGAAAAATGGGGTATATGAACTTATGGAACATAGCCCTGAGATAAAAACTCCTGATTTGTATATTGCGAATAAATTGTATAGGCCATCTTATGTCTCCCTAGAAACAGCTCTTTCTATTTATAGCATAATCCCAGATGTTGCTGCTGGGGTTACCTCCATAACTACCCGGCCTACTCGTACATTTAAGAATAGATATGGTAGTTTCTTTTATAAGACCTGCAAAAGAGAAGCCTTTACAGGATATAAACTGATGCAATATGATGGCTTAAAAGTATGCATCGCAGATAAAGAAAAGGCACTTGTTGATTTTTTATATTATCGCTTGCGCCTTGGTGGTGGTTTAGACTTTGAGCAAGAACGTCTTAACAAAAAAATTTTAGGTACAATAAATTGGAACAAAGCAATTTGTTATGCAAAACTTTTTAACAAAAAAACAATTAAGGCAGTTAAAAAATGTAGGGAGTATATTAACAAATGTTAAACTTAGAATATCTCATAGAAGAAGCAAGGAATGATGGGTTGCCTATATTAAAAAAAAGAGCGGTTTTAAGGGAATATCTGCAGGTAATAATATTAAGTAGTATCTATAACTTCGAACTAGGGAAATTAATGTACTTTACTGGTGGTACGGCCTTAAGATTTTTCTACAATATGCCCCGTTTCTCAGAAGATTTAGATTTTGATACGCGTGATTTAGATTTTGAAGGTTTTAAGAAAATTCTGGAATGCGTAAAGAAGGAGTTGGTAAAAGAAGGATTTTCTTTAGAAGTATTTTTAGAACAAAGAAATAAGCTTTATATAGCTGAGCTCAAGTTTAAGGAGTTAATGAAAAAATATGGAATTACTGATGAAAGAGGCATGGATTTAATGATAAAGGTAGAGGTTTATAAGCCTTCCTGGAACCTACAGGTTGAATCGGATGTGTTAAGCCTATATGGTTATAACTTTTCATGCATCTTACTGGATAAGGCAACTTTGTTCTCTGAGAAAATTTGTGCCCTATTTAACAGAAGGCGGGGAAGGGATATTTACGACACTCTATTTTTGCTTAAAAGAAAATTTCCTATAAATAAAAAGGTGCTCCTAGAAAACAAATTAGAAGCTCCACCTGATAAGCTCATTTTAGAACACTTAAAGAATCTGCCTGAAAAAAAGTTAAAATATCTAGCAGAGCAAGTCAGGCCATTTTTGTTTAAAGAAGATGACTTAGAATTAGTTTTAAAGGCTTCAGTTTATGCAGAGAAATTTTTAGGCAAAACATAGTCAGATTTAAAATTAGTTTTGGCTTTCTGCAGGCGGGTTTTTTGCTCCTCTAGAATTTTAAAAAGGATATCAGGTATATCCTTTAAGCCCTTGTAGTGGGTTTCAACACGATCTATCTTTTTAAGGTTTTCAGGTATTCTTAAGGTAAATTGCTTCTCATAAGCCTCTTTTGAATAATCCTTATCCAGAACTTCTTTAAAAAGGGTCTTTAGGTCTTCATAGATAGGTATAAACCCTGTTGGTGTAGTAATTACATCAACCTCATTATGCACCCTTTTCTCTATCCACTTATACCACACCCTTTTATCTTCTCTTTCGTTTAAAAAGTCTTCATTTTCTTTTAAAAAGTAGTTTACACCAAAGACCAGAGGTGGTTGTTTTAGTTTTTTCTCAAACTCCAGGTTCATTTCAAGGTATTTTCCAAGTGGTACTGAAAGAAAGTCAATATTACTCATTGGGTTTAATACCCTGACCCCTGCCTTACCTAATGTTGCAGCTGTGGTTTCAGACTCTAATGCGGCACCCTTTGTAATCACACCATGTGCCCAGTCAAATGCCTGCTCAATGGGGGTTGATGTATCAGAGTCTCTTCCCCCGTAAACAAACGCTGAGATTTTTACCCCTTCTTTGTTATCCCAGTCAGGATCAAGATTATCTAATGATGTAAGTGCAATGGTAAACCTTGCATTAGGGTGAGATGGGGTAATTTCTTTGCCGTCTTTGTCTTTTTTACCTGGCTGCCAGTCCTGCATATAGTTAAAACCCTTCTCTGGAAGTGGTGCATCTTTTTTAATCCAATGCACGCTTTTTTCAGGAGTAAGAAGACAATTTGAAAATATCAATTCCCCTTTTGTATGTAACGCCTTCCATATAAGAGGATCATCTTTAGAATTTACACCTTGAATTATTCCAAATATTCCTTTTTCTACATTCACACCCTTTGCCTCGCCATTGATTTGGCGAATATAGGCAATGTCATCTCCGACGATAAGCTCACCTTCCATCATTGCAGTTGATGTCTTACCGCACAATGACGGAAATGCCCCTGTAAAATAGGTGATTCTTTCATTTGGCCCTTTTATCCCTGCAATAAGCATATGTTCACAAAGCCATCCTTCATTTGATGCATGGTTTATCGCAAGTCGCATTGCAAGTTTTTTAAGACCTAAGGTGTTTCCACCATATTGGGTGTTTACACTATAAACACGGTTTCCTTCTACATCAATATATACACGGCGGTTGTCTAAATTCTTAGATGTATTATGCTCATCTAGCTTGCCTGCAGAATGTATAAATGTAAAAAAGTAATTTAGTGTCTCTTGCGTAAACCTTTCATACCCCATGCGGTAGAGAATTGTTTCACTATGTGCTACATATAATGAATCAGTAATCTGTATGGCAGGTAAAGAAAATTCTGAACCAGAAGGCCCTAAAGAATGAAAGCCAACAATCATTTCTTTATCGCACATTGTACCTTTAAGCAAACCTTTAACCTCACCTAAACCTTCATCTCTATCTAGGGTATTTACACCTTGCAATTCCTTTTCCTTAGGTATAAGTATCTTTGTATTTTTCTTATCCCTGGCTTGATCACGGGCATTATCAAAGTGTATTGTATGACCTTCTGTAGATAAGTCAATTTCTTCACCTAATTCTAGTGTCTTTTTACGTATATAATCTAAGTCTTCACTAGAACCTGTATTGACAAATATACTTTTAGGCTGACAAAGCTCTACTGCCTCAAGTAAAAAGTCAAAGACTTTAGAGTCTTTTATTTTCTCAAGTTTTTGACATTCGCTATTACTTAGTTTTTCTTTTAATAAAGATTGCATTTTTGTACCACCTCTTTTTTTAAGTTTTTTAGTTTTCTATGAAGTCTTAATTTCTGTATAAACCCCACCTTATCTACAATAAGAATGCCAAAAAGATGATCTATTTCATGTTGTAAGGCAACTGATGTAAGGCCTTCTTTTTCCAATATAACCTTTTCATTATTTTCATTAAGGGCCTCTACTTTTATTTTATTTGCCCTTTTAACCTTAACGCACATACCTGGCAGACTCAAACAACCCTCTTCCATGGTTTGGCGTCCCCTTACCTCTATTACCTTAGGATTAGCCAGCTTTAATAAACCTTCCCCAGTATCAACAACTATAAGTTGCTTATCTATGCCTACCTGAGGTGCAGCAAGGCCTACGCCACTAGCACCATACATAGTCTGGGCCATTTCATCAAGTAGTTCTACTTCTTCGGGCCCCACTGATTCTATGGGTTTTGCCTTTTTTCTTAAAACTGGATTTGGGTATATCTTGATTTCTAAGTTTGGCATAGTGGGATGTATTATATCAATAAGCCTTGCTGTTGTCAATCACTTGATAAGGTTTATTTCTTATGTGTTCTAAAAATTCTTCTACTACCTCTTTTTTAACAACAACTACAATATCATTTTCAGCAGTCTTAAATACTGCCTCTATTGCCTCCCAGAGGCCTTTTTTGTGCTTTACCTCTAAGGGCCCTATTTCATCAATTACAAGTGTATAATTATTTGGTTTTCTTCTTGTTATAATACTAGAGGCTTTTTTAATACCTTTAGGATCGAGATAATAAATTTTTGTCTTCTGCCAGTTTTTTTCCTCAGTCTTTCTTGAAAGGAGAAAACTCCTTCCTGATTCAATATCTACTGCATCATAACCAAGTCTTTTTCCATCTTCAAAAAAGGCCTCACTTAATACACCGTAAAACCCTCTTTGCCTTACCTTTAATAAGCTTTTTAAAAAAGAGGTCTTGCCTGAGTGTTTCACATCGGTTAATACATAAATCATAAGTTAACCTATCTTACTTTTTCTGTTACTACTCTTTTTTTAGCATACCAATAAAATAAAGGTACAGAAATCAAACAAAATGCTAACGACTCTAAGGTAATTGCAAAAGCAGGACGAAATACCTTATACCATAAAGCTACAGGATAGATAAACAAATTAAGTAATTTAATAGAGGCTGCAACTAAACCTATTAATGGTGTTATATAAGGCATCCTATGCCTTATGACTACTGTTGATAGAATAGTCATGCCTATACCTGTCATGATATAGCCTGTTAAAGGAAGACCTATCATACGCAAGGCCACACCAAGCGTTGCCTCCAAAAAACCCCAAAATATACCATACATCAAAATAACTTTTATCTTACCCATTATATCCTCCAATTAAAATTCTATTTTTGCACCAAGTTTTACAGTCCTGCCAGGCTGTGGGTAACCATCTTCTTCATGATAGTTTCTGTCAAAGATATTCTCAATGCCTAAATTTACCTGCCAGGATTTTATATCTTTCTCAAACCTGGTATTCCATAAAGTATATCCACCTATATAATGCTGATTTTCACTTGTGTCATAATAGTATCTCTTACTATGATATGAACCAAAAACTAAACAAGATAATCCAAAGTCAGTCTTGTATTTTAAATTCAAATCTGCCTTATGTTTTGGAGTATATTCTAATTCATTTTCAGAGTGACCTAATGTTTCAGGGGTTCTATCCCTTGCATCCAGATACGTATATGAAACCCCTCCTGTAAAATTATCAAGTAATCCCAAAGAAGTCGCTACCTCAACCCCTCTAAATACGGCTTTATTTACATTATAATATGGATCATTACTGGCGCGCTCTATTAGGTCTTCCACATCATTATAAAAGTATGAAATAGCAATTTCGTTTCTTTTTTTAAGTCTTTGCCTTAGACCTATTTCATAGCTTGTATTTGTTTGTTCTTTTAAATCCGGGTTACCTGATGTTGAGCTATATAATTGATTAAGTGTGGGGAAACACGTCTTTCTGGAAATTGAGGTATACATTTCTCTATCAGGATTGATAGAAAATTTTAGTTTACACAGAGGATTAAATACCTCCTCATCATCACCCATTGAGCTATTATAAGCCTCATGCTGCTGGAAGATATCAAGACTACCCCCACCAGATAAAGAAAATTTTTCTAAGAATTTTATTTCATCCTCTAGCGAAAGTGAATACGTCCTAAGTTCATATGTCTCCCAGGGATCACCTACATCATCTTGCTCTTTGTGTAAATCCCTTTTAAAGTTTAGACCCCCTGTTATTGTATGTGCGTTATTTGGTTCATATTGAAAATGTACATTGCCGCCAACTGCATATTCATCATATATGCTAGTCCAAGAAGCGCTTGCATTTTGTGTTGTATATGTATTATCATCATAGGAATCTATGGTATTATCATACTTATCATAAAAGGCCCTCATCTTAATAGAAAATTTTTCATTCAAATCCAATTCATCTGTTATCGCAAATAATTTCCTCTTCCACTCGGTAAAGCGCCAGTATTTGGGTCTTGAGGCATTGGCCTGAGGAGGAATTCCTTTTTCATTGTCAATATAAATAAAAGACAAAGCTGCATTATGGGATTCATTTGGGGTAAGACCTATTTTTAAAGAAATGCTATTTTTCTCATAATCACTGTTTTCAAGTCTATCGCCCTGTTCATTGCAACTTCCTTTAAAATCATTACTCAAATAAAAACCATCTGAACGCCTACGACTTGCAGAAACCCAAAAATTGAACCTTTCTGTTTTAGTACCTACGTTTATTGCACAATTAGTTGCCCCATCACTTGCAACTTCACTGCTTAAATCCATATGTGGTTTAGTCCCTGCTGTTTTACTGACAATATTAACGACCCCTCCAAAGGTATTAGCCCCATAAATAGCTGGGACAGAGCCCTTTATAACCTTAATCTTTGAAATATTCTCAACTGGAATTTGGTTAAGGTCAACATATCCATATTGTGGGTCTGCAATTGGAATTCCATCTAATAAAACCAAGACCTTCTCCTGACTAAAACCCCTAACCATAACCTCAGGTTCATTTTTTGCACCCACTGTAATCCTAACCCCTGGTACGAACTCCAGCGCCTCTTCTATGGTTTTCGCATTTTTCTCCTCGATATCAGCTGCTGTTATTTGTAAAACAGAGGTTTGCAAACCCACCTCCTCCTCATGTGGGCCTACTACAATTTCACCAAGCTCAAATACCTCAGATGCAAAACCACCTTGAGGAGTCAAACTAAATATAATTATTAAGACGCTTATAATCTGAAGTTGTGTTGACATTGAAAAAAGATTTTCCTTCTGGGTCAAGTTTTTTTATAGTTTTTTCAGGGACAAATCTTACATTTGTATATTTATAGAAAGATCTAATGCTTCCTTTACCTGATAAGGCCTTTTCTATAAACTTTACACACCTCTTAGAGTATATAGCACATAAAGGCTGTAGTCTTTTGTTCCATTTAGGGACAAAAACATCTGACCCAGTACAATTTTCCTTTAAATAAACAACTAATTCTTTTTTCAACAAGGGTGCATCGGATGTGGTAATAAAATTATATTTACTCTTACTTGCCTTGAGCCCACTGTAAAGACCCATTAATGGCCCAAGGCCTTTTTTTCTATCCTCTACTATATCAACTTTAAGAGTTTTATAGAGGCTGGGGGTATTAGTTACTACAATAATTCTATTAAAAAGGCTTTGTAGGAGTTTTATTTCTTTTTCGATAAAGGTTTGGTTAGCTGTTTTTAAAAATGCCTTTTCTTTACCACCAAGACGGCTTCCTTTACCACCGGAAAGAATAATTGTATTCATCTTCGTTATTATGCACAAGATAATTTTAAATCAATATCTTTTATGTCTTCAACTCCACGTAAGGGAGTAACTAACCCTGCCACACATGAACATATGATATTTTTAGTAAAGGGGTTTAGCTCTATTTCCTTGCCGTTTACCTTAAGCTCTACTTTTGCACATTCTGTTTTGCAATCATTGCATCCCATGGTTTACCTCCGTTAATATTTTATCTATTGTTTCATCATTTGTATCTTCAACAAACATATCTATTTTCTCTCGTATATCTTTGGCTGATTTCTTTATCTTTCCATTTGAAGAGATAATCATCACTGAAAAATTAGCTCTTAGTCCTTTAAGAGAACCATTGCCCTCAAATATCACACCATTAAAACCCTTAAACCTCACAAGGACTTCATCAACTGCCTTTTTTATAAAAGGCTCTTTACTCTTTACCCAAAAAACCTCTCTCGCACCTGCTTTAAGGAGACGTGCGGTATCCTTTCCATTCTGAGAAATAATCCTTTTATCAGTCTCAATTACATAGTCTTCTTTTAAGGAGCTACACACACCACAATTTCTTTTTCCCCTCGGGCATACATGAGGACCATCGGTACATATAGTAACCTTGCACGCAGCCCAATTATTGAGTCGACTCAATAATTTCTCTGAAAGCACAGTCTTTCCTAAATCGCTTCTTTCTGCTGCAATACAAATTGTCTTCATTTAATCTAGGCCTGTATTTACAAGGCCTTCATAAAACGCCCTATAATCTTCTTTTTTATCGCTTTTGCGCAAAGCCATGGCCTCTCTTGGGTGTTCATTAAGCATACCTGATATTGCATAGGGAATTATATAGCCCCATTCTATCTTTTCCCTTAATGGGATAAACTCCTTTGAAATTAAATCCAAAATAGGTCGTATATCAAATTTCGGATTTTTTAAAAACCCAATCAATAATTCCAAAGGGCAGTTACCCGCAGCACGGCCTATTCCGTAAACTGTGCCATCTAGATAGTTTGCATTGTGTATAATTGCCTCTATTGTGTTTCCAAATGCAAGCTGCTGGTGGTTGTGACCATGAAAACCTACTTCCTTTGTCTTTAGAATACTCTTGAATTGCTTAACCAAAAGCTCAATTGGTTCTTGATAAAGCGCACCAAAACTATCTACGATATACACAACCCCTACCTTACATTCTTCTTCAACCTGCTGGAGTGCTTCGCCTAGCTCAGCACCTTGGTCGCGCGATATGGCCATAATGTTAATGGTCGTCTCATAGCCTTTTTCATCAAAGTTGTTTGCCATGTGTATGGCCTTGTCAATATCTTTGACATAGGCAGCGGTTCTTATCATATCTATGGGGCTTTCGGCCTTTGGTTTTATATCCTCTAATTCAACACGGCCTATATCAACCATAATAGAAATCTTTGTCTTTGATTCCACTCCCTCAATTACCTTGTTGATTTCCTTATCATCGCAGAACTTCCATTGTCCATACTCTTTCGGAGAAAAAAGCTTTTTGGAGTTTCTGTATCCCAGCTCTATATAGTCTACTCCAGATGCTGAGACAGCCTTATACACCTCACGGACAAACCGATGGTCAAAATCATGGTTGTTGATAAGTCCTCCGTCGCGGATGGTGCAGTCTAATACTTTAATTTGCGGTCTATACATTTTTATATCTCCTTTTTTATAGTTTTTCTATTCTTATAGCACACACCTTTGTCTCTGGAATCTTTGCAACTGGATCTAATGCAGAGTTAGTGATGGTATTTGTGGGGGTTTCTGCAAAATGGAATGTCATAGATGTTACACCTGGCGGGCAGATATCTGTCACCCGTGTCCTTACATCTATACTGCCCCTGCGGGATGAAACCTTTACCATATCCCCATCAGCAATTCCAAGCTTAGCTGCGTCTTTTGGGTTGACATGAAATAATTCCTGGTTGTTTAATATATCAAGGCCTTCTACTTTGCGCGTCATAGTGCTTGTATGAAAATGGAATATACTTCTATCGGTAGTAAAAATAAAAGGGTATTCTCTATCAGGCAATTCTGCAGATGGTTTATATTCTAAAGGCATAAATTTTCCCTTACCAGTCTTAGTAGCAAATTTTTCTTTATGTAAAAATTGAGTACCTGGATGCGTTTTATCTAAACATGGCCATTGCAAGCCCACCTCTTCAATGCGCTCATATGAAATCCCTGCATAACTCGGGGTAACTGATGCAATTTCATCCATTATTTGTGAGGGTTGAGTAAAATTAAAACCTTTACCATCAAGCCGTTTTGCAATCTCGCATGTTATCTGCCAGTCAGGCTTGGCTTGACCTACTGGCTCTATTGCCTTTCGTACGCGCTGGATGCGACGCTCTGTATTTGTAAATGTTCCATCTTTTTCAGCAAAACTTGCAGCAGGTAAGACAACATCAGCAAATTCTGCCGTCTCTGAAAGGAATATATCCTGCACTACTAAAAAGTCTAGCTTTTTAAGGGCTTCTTCTACGTGTTTGGCATTTGCCTCGCTGAGGATAGGGTTTTCACCTACTAAATACATTGCCTTTATTTTAGAATCGCATATAGAATCAAATATCTCAACATGCGTAAGCCCCGCTTCAGCCGGCAGATTACAACCCCAGGCAGTTTCAAACTTCTTTCGTGATTCAGCATCAGCTATTTTTTGGTAGCCTGGATATACATTAGGTAATGCTGCCATATCACAAGCACCCTGTACATTATTTTGTCCACGTAAGGGATTTACACCTGTAGAGGGTTTACCTACATTGCCTGTCAAAAGTGCCAAATTACTCGTCGCTAAAACATTGTCTGTGCCATGTGTATGCTGTGTAATCCCCATTGCATAAAAGATACTTGCAGGGGTATTTCCTGCATACATCTTTGCTGCCTTTATTATTTTTTTTGTTGAAACATCTGTTATCTGCCCAACAATATCCAAATCAAAATTCTTAAGGGATTGCTTAAACTCATCAAAGTTCTCACACATACTACTTATAAAATTCTTATGCTGTAAGTCTTCATCTACGATAACACGCATCATGCCCATAAGGAGGGCTACATCAGTGCCTGGTTTATGCTGTAAGAATATATCTGCAAAACGAACAAGCTCAATCCTTTTAGGGTTGGCTACGATAAGCTTCGCACCCCCCACGGCTGCATGTTTAATCTCAAGGCCTATTACAGGATGGGCCGAGGTGGTATTTGTACCTATTGCAAGGATACAAGCAGCGTTTTTTATTTCATTAATGGAATTAGTCATTGCACCGCTTCCAAAGCTCTGGGCTAAGCCCGCTACGCTTGGTGCATGGCAAAGCCTGGCACAGTGGTCTATATGATTTGACTTCATTACAGCGCGGGTAAATTTTTGAATAATATAATTTTCTTCATCAGTGCACTTGGCTGAAGAAAGTGTTGCAAATTCATCACCTTTGTATTTAGAAAACTTAATCTTTATCAAATCGAATGCCTCTTCCCAGCTTGCCTTAACTAACTTGCCATTCTTTTTAATAAGCGGGGTAGTCAATCTCTCCTTGCTATTTATGAAATCATATCCAAATCTACCCTTCACACAAAGCCTGCCTTTATTGACAGGGTTATCTATATCCCCTCTAACACTAACTGTCTTATTGCCTTTAACACCTAAATAAAAACCACAACCTACACCACAATATGGGCAGGTAGTTTTAACCTCCCGCTCAGGCTGTACAGTAATTTTAGGTGTCAGTGCTTCAGTGGGACATCTTATCATGCATTCACCGCAGGATTCACAGCTGGATTCTGCCAAAGGCCCATCTTTAAAAGTGGTTACTTTGGTATTCGGTCCCCTAAATGCAAAATCTATGCTACTTACCCTTTGAAGTTCCTGGCATGTCCTAACACAGATACCACATAATATGCATTTGTTCGGATCTCTTGTAAAGAAAGGGTTTGAATCATCAATAGGAAAACCTTTAAGTGAGCGCCTGAGGCGTTTTAGTCTGTTTTTGTTAACCCCGATATAGGCAGCAATTTCAGCAAGTTCTGATTTACTTTCTTGTAAAGTTGTAATATAATCCTCATCTTGGTTTGCAATCAATAATTCCAAGGCGACCTGCCTTAGTTTATCAACCTCATCGCTCCTGGTTTTAACAATCATCCCCTCTTCTACTAAGGTCTTGCATGAAATAACAGCACCTCTTCGCTCTACTTCAACCATGCACAGACGGCATACACCAACTGGTTCTAAATCTTTATGATAACAAAGATTTGGTATATAAATATCACGCTCCAGTGCAACTTCAAGGATAGTTTTATGTTTATAAGCTGATATTTGTTTTCCGTCAATTGTCAGGCTAACTTTATCCATAGGTCTTAAACCTTTTATTCTATTTTTACTGCATCAAATTTGCAAGCTTCTACACAGAGCCCGCATTTAA
Source organism: uncultured Planctomycetia bacterium (assembly GCA_964497315.1). Classification (GTDB taxonomy): domain Bacteria; phylum Omnitrophota; class Gorgyraeia; order Taenaricolales; family CAZCCH01; genus CAZCCH01. The sequence goes on along the minus strand of CAZCCH010000003.1, from coordinate 9,076 downwards.
TGCAGAGCTTCTTATCTATTCTGTGTGGTTTTTTCTTCTCACCTGATATTGCATCACTTGGGCATTTCCTCTTACAAAGCGTGCAACCAGTGCACTTTTCTTCATCTATTGAATATTCGATTAAGTCTTTACATACACCTGCAGGACAGCATTTTTTATTTATATGCGCTTCATATTCGTCTCTAAAATATCTAATCGTAGTTAGAACTGGGTTTGGTGCAGTCTGGCCAAGGCCACAGAGTGCGCCTAGTTTAATTGCTTCAGATATCTCAACCAAAAGATCTATATCTTCAGGCTTTCCTCTTCCAGAGGTTATATCTTCTAGGATTAAAAGGAGTTGTTTTGTTCCTAATCGACATGGCAAACATTTACCGCAAGATTCTTTTTGTGTAAACTCAAGGAAGTATCTTGCGAAATCTACCATACAGGTTGACTCATCCATTACTACCATGCCACCTGAACCCATAATTGTTCCAGCTTCATTGAGTGAATCATAATCTACGGGCGTATCCAGTAAACTCTTTGGTATGCAGCCTCCTGAGGGGCCTCCTGTTTGGACTGCTTTAAATTTCTTATCCTCTAAGACGCCGCCTCCTATATCATAAATCATCTCTTTCAAGCTAATCCCAAGTGGCACCTCAACAAGCCCTGTATGTTTTACATTCCCAACTAAGGCAAAGGTCTTTGTGCCCTTACTTTTTTTAGTACCATATTCTGTAAACCACTCAGCGCTATTTTGCATAATTAATGAAACAGAGGCTAGTGTTTCAACATTATTTATAATTGTAGGACTATTCCATAATCCTGATACAGCAGGAAAGGGTGGACGCGGACGCGGCATTCCACGCGTACCCTCACATGATGCAATTAAGGCTGTTTCTTCCCCGCATACGAATGCGCCAGCACCTTCTTTTATCTTTATATTAAAGTTAAAGTTCATTCCCAAAATGTTCTCACCTAATAATCCGTACTCTCTGGCTTGCTTTAATGCTAGTTTTAATCTCTCCAAGGCAAGTGGATACTCTGCCCGGCAATAAATATAGGCATCACTTGCACCAATTGCGTAGCCGGCTATAAGCATCCCTTCCAAAACAGAATGCGGATCGCCCTCAAGGAGTGATCTGTTCATAAAAGCACCCGGATCCCCTTCATCAGCGTTGCATATAAGGTATTTTTTATCAGTTTCTACATCTTTGCAAAACTGCCATTTTCGCCATGTAGGAAAACCCGCACCCCCCCTGCCCCTTAAGCCTGATTTTTTAATCTCTTCTATTGTTTCTTGGGGATTTAAACTAAGGACCTTTTTTAACCCGCTGTAACCATTATTGGCAATGTAATGCTTTATATTAGTAGGGTCGATAAAACCGCAATTCTTTAACGTCCTTCTTACCTGAGATTTAAGTACAGGTATATCAAACAGCTGAGGGATACCTTCTATTACTCCTTCGCCTATTGTACCAAGTGCATAATTGACAAGCGGATCATTCTTTATAAGATATGAGTTAATAATTTCTACTCCCCTTTCCGGGATAACATTACTATAGCATACACCAGGGCTGGATGGTTTAGTAATGCATATTATAGGTTCTGCGTAACACAATCCAATACAACCAACTTCTATGATTTTACAATCAATTTTTTTAGAGGTTATCTCTTTTTTGATTAACTCCATTACCTCCAGCGAACCTGCAGAACGCCCACATGTAGCAGTGCCGATAAATATCAAAGGCCTCTTGCTGCTTTGAAGGCTTTCCCATTCCTCTTTGGATTGCTGGATTAAATCTTTAAAATTCATGGTTATTGATTTTTAAGTTCTTTAAAAACCTTTGCTATCTTTTTAAAAGTCATCTTAGCATAAACTTTTCCATTTATTACAATGCAGGGTGATAAACCACATGCTCCAATACAGGCAACAGTCTCAAGTGAAAATTTTAAATCTTTGCTAGTCTGGTCTTCTTTTATCCCAAGTTGTCTTTCTATTTCTTCTAAGACCCTCTTTGCTCCTCTTACATGACATGCAGTCCCTCGACACACTACAACATGATTTTTACCTATTGGGTTAAATTTAAACTGGGCATAGAATGTCGCAACAGCATACACTCTTGAGCTGGGTACACCTGTAAACTTAGCCACTTCAAGCATAGCATCTTCTGGGAGATAGCTAAACTCTACTTGAACATCTTGCAGGATGGGGATGATTTCCTCTTTTTTGCCCTCGTAATTATCTAAAATAGTCTTTAGTCTTTTCTTCATTATCCTGTTTGTTTCTTTATTGACTCATAGGTAATGTCTAATAATTTTTTTAAATCTGTTTTGGAGGCTACCAATGGTGGCATTAAAACAATTACATTTCCAAGAGGTCTTAAAATAGCACCTAGGTTTCTGGCATGCATTATTACTTTTATTCCGATTTTTTCTTCCCAAAGATAAGGCCTTTTGGTTTTTTTGTCCTTAACCAGTTCTATCCCAACCATAAAGCCCTTTTGCCTTATATCTCCAACATGCTCGAGGTTTTTAAAACGCTTTAATTGTTGTGATAAAAATTTTATTTTTGGCTGTAGTTTCTCTAAAGTCTTTTCTTTTTTAAAAAGTTCAAGATTTGCTAAAGCTGCAGCACACCCTAGGGGATTTCCTGTATAGGTATGACCATGAAAAAAGGTGAGCTTATCGGTGTAATCACCTAAAAAAGCACTATAAACTTTATTTGTGGTTAAGGTTGCAGCTAAGGGTAGATATCCTGCAGTGATAGACTTGGCTACTAACATTATATCTGGATTTACCGCTTCATGCTGGCAGGCAAACATCTTACCTGTTCTGCCAAAGCCTGTTGCAACTTCATCAGTAATTAACAGGCAATCATACTTTATGCAGAACTGTTTTACTCTTTTTAAAAACCCTGCAGGTGAGACCAGCATACCTGCCGCGCCCTGCACTAAAGGTTCTATTATTATACCACAAACCCGCCCCTGATGCGAGCGAAGAATCCCCTCTAACTTTTTTAGGCATGCAAAGTTACACCTCGGGAATTTACTCCCTTGTCTGCACCTATAACAATAAGGATAATCTGCCTTCAGAGTTTTAAATAATAACTGGCCGAATTTTTTATGAAATAAATCTATGCCTCCAACACTTACAGAACCCACCGTATCCCCGTGATAGGCGTTTTCAAATGCAACAAATAACTTTTTTGATGGGTTCTTCTTTTGCCAATAGCCAAAGGCAATTTTAAGCCCTGCTTCAACTGCTGTTGAGCCATCATCAGAATAGAAAACCCTTTCTAAGCCCTTCGGTGCAACTTCAATTAGCTCCTTTGCTAGTTTTATAGAAGGGATATTACCGAGCCCCAGCAAGGTAGAATGGCTCACTTTCTCCATTTGCTTCTTGATGGCATCGTCTATTTCACGTCTTCTGTGGCCGTGTATGTTCACCCATAGAGACGAAACTCCATCAAGATATTGCTTTCCTTCTGTATCTTTTAAATGACACCCCTTTGCCTCTTTTATTATAAGTTGTTTTCCCCTGCGCCAATCCTGCATCTGCGTAAACGGATGCCAAACATATTTCTTATCGAGTTCTTCGTATGGCATATAGCGTTCCCTTCGGGAAGGCTTGTGCTCTTTGGCGTATAGCGTATAGTTAGAAACCTTACTTGCTATTTTTTCAAAAACCTTTTTGTTTGAGACGCCATGTCTGCACCAACCAATTATTGGCACACTACACTCATCTTTAATTGCCTTTGGGTTTGTGCGTTCGCAGATGCCGCGCTTTATTTTTTTAGCCTCATTAAAAACTACACCCAATATCTCTATACCGCTGCCCTGTGCGTGTTTTACTGTAAGCAGTGTATGGTTTATAGTACCTAGATTTGGTCGTGCCACAACAATTGCGGGGATATTCATATCTTGTATCATATCTGATACAAGATAGTCCCTTTTTATTGGCACAAGCAAACCACCTATACCCTCAACAACAACAAAATCATTCTTTTGGCACAGTTTTTTATAATAAGTCAGTATCTTTTGTATGGAAATCTGCCTTTCTTCCAGTCTCGCTGCAACTGCAGGCGCTAAAGGATATTTTAATAGATAAGGATTGATCAATTCACGATTATCCTTAGTGCCACTTGCCTTAATTAATAGCCTTACATCCTCGCTACTGCCACTTGCCATAGGTTTCATAACGCCAACTTTATAGCCTTTTGTCTTAAGTGCAGTTGCAATGCCACATGCAACGTAAGTCTTTCCAACTTCGGTATCTGTAGCTGTTATAAATATAGCTTTATTTTTTTGCCTTTGCGAAAAAGATTTCATATTGCGCTGGAATGTATCCTTCTTTTGTATATTCTCTCTTGTATATCTTTTCTATTTCTTTTAAAACTCTTCGCCACCCTAAGCCTTTTATGCCAAAATTTAGACTAAGATTTGCACCCATATTTTTTAGTCTATATAACAATTCTGTTAAATCTTTATACTGTTTGTTTATATATTTACACTCAACCTCTATGTTATGAAATCCTGCTTTTATAAGATGATATTTCAAGCTTTCAAAATCCACAAAATCTTCTGATGCCAATTTTATAGAAATATCATCTAGGCTTGTCTTCTTTATGGATGTCTTTAACTCAGTAAATGTGTTTTTACCAAATATAGAAAAATAAAATATACCTCCGACTTGTAATACCCTAAAGGCCTCCTGGAAACCTTTTGTTAAATCCCTTGACCACTGATAAGAGGCATTTGATGCAACAAGATCAAAACTATTTTCCTTATAAGGTAAATTCTCTGCTTCGGCTACCTGTAGTAAGGCTTTTTTTCTTGCCTTATAAGCCATCTCAAGAGATATATCACAAGCAAAAATATGCGAATTCAAAAACTCCCTACTTAAAAGCTGACATAAAAACCCCGTGCCTGTAGCTATATCTAAGATGTATGGGTAATTCTTTCTAAAGTGAATCTTCTTAGATAAAATACAAGCAATGTCTTTTTGAATATCAGAAGCCTCATCATAATATGCGGCACTCTTAGAAAACGCCTGTTTAATTCTTTGTTTATTTATTTGCATATAAATTCCTCAATGAGCGCATTTACTTCCTTTGGATTTGTTAAAAAAGGAGCATGCCCACAATCTGGGAGCAACTCTAGATGTGCATTCTTTAGGTTTTTTTCTAAAAACTTAGCAGATTCTGGTAGGCATATGGGATCTTTCTCCCCGTGTATTAGCAATGTGGGAGTAAAAATACTTTCAAGTAAGTAACGCAAATTTAAATCTGTCAACATCCTAAGGCTTGCGGTAACGCTTTCTTGATCTAATGGAGCAATGCAATCTCCTAAAAGGTTTAAAATCTTACTAAAATTTTTACTGCTGCGCTCTTTTGGCGTAAACATAAACCTATAGAACCAATTAAGCGTATCTGTAAAATTCCTGCCTAGCCTGTCGGCTATCCTTGTAATAGTCTGTTCTGCGACTGCCCACATAAAATCTCGCGTGCGAATAAACTGGGCGGTTGTGCCTATCAAGATAAGGTGATTTAAAGACTTTTCTAATTTACTTGCAACCTTTAAACTCACCATCCCACCTAAAGACCATCCTACAAGGCAAACATTGGTTAACTCTTTAGTTGATATATATTCACATATATCATTAACCATAGAGTCAAATAGATTTTCTTTGGATTTTAAAAGCTTCTTACCATATCCCACCAATTCCGGTGTCCACACTTGAAGCTTGTCTTTAAAAAAATCTATCTGGTAAAACCATACATATGGTCCACTTGCCCAGCCGTGTATAAAAATAATATTCTTGTCTTTGCTTTTCATTTTATCACTCCTAAATCTTTGCCAATTTTTCCTAGAGCAGTTAAACTCCTTTCTAGATCTTGCCTTGTGTGTGTTGCCATAATGCTTATTCGTAATCTCGGCCTTGGAACTGTAGGTGGCCTTATTGCCTGAATAAAGATACCTTCTTCAAAAAGTCTTCTGCTAAACTCAACTGCTTGGTTGTTATCTCCTATTAAAACAGGTATTATCTGAGTTTGGCTTTCCATAGTATTAAAGCCCATATCATTAAGACTCAACCTAAAAAATTTAACTTTTTCCCAAAGGTTTTTGCGAAGTTGGCTTCCAGAGTTATCTAAAACTTTTAATGCTGCTGTTGCTGCAGCTATTACACTTGGCGGTAAGGCGGTTGTGTATATAAAAGGACGGGATTTGTTTATAAGGTAATCTATTAAGTCTTTCCTGCCTGCAACGTATGCACCAAAACTACCCAGGGCCTTTCCTAAGGTTCCCATTTGTATAAAGTCAAATTTTCCATCAAGCCCAAAATGTTCAACAGCGCCCCTGCCGTTTTCTCCTAAAACCCCTGTTGCATGCGCTTCATCTAACATAAGTAAGCAATCGTATTTTTTTGCTAAGCCTACCAAATCAGGTAATGGTGCTATATCACCATCCATGCTAAATACAGCATCTGTTACAATCAAGCGCTTCTTTGATTTATTGCTCTTTTTTAACATCGCATCTAATGAGCTAACATCTTTATGGGGGTAGCGCCTAAATTCTGCGCCACTTAAAAGACAACCATCAATAATGCTTGCATGGTTGAGTTTGTCACTAAAGATAATATCGCCTTTTTTTACTAAGGAGGTTATTATGCCAAGGTTTGCTGTGTAGCCTGAATTGTATAAGAGTGCCGTTTCTGTATTTTTGAACTTTGCTATTTTCCTCTCTAAATTCCTATGCAGAGACATGCTTCCTGTAATTAGTCGTGATGCAGCACTACTTGTACCATATTCTTGTGTAGCCTCTATTGAAGCTAATTTTAAATCTGGATGAGTGGCTAACCCTAAATAATTATTAGAGCAAAGGTTAATTGTTTTTTTGCCATCTATAATTACATGAGGCGCCTGTTCAGTTTCAACCCAGCGAAGGTAGCGCAATAAACCCTTATCTTCTAACTGCAGTAGCTCTTCTTTGAACATCTAAGCCTAGCTCCTTTAACATCTTCAAATCTTTTTCTGGTTTCCTGCCAGCCTGTGTTAAATATCCGCCTATCATCATACCATCTGCTCCAGCGTGGAATATCTCTGATTGGCTATTCCCCAAATTCAGCTCTCTCCCGCCGCATACCTTGATATGTTTTGTGGGGAGTAAAAATCTAAATAACCCAATGGTCACTAAAATCTCTACAGTAGATAATGGCTTTGCTTTTTCTAGCTTTGTACCAGGCAGTGGAATTAAAAAATTCAACGGCACAGAGTTAACATCTAGGTCCTTCAATGTCAATGCCAGCTCTATTCTATCGTTAACGCTTTCACCTAAACCAAATATACCACCACAGCAAACCTCAAGGCCTGCCTCTTTAGCTATTCTTACGGTATTTATCCTTTTTTCATACGAATGCGTTGTACAGATATTGGGAAAAAATGAACGGGAGGTCTCTAAATTATGATGATACCTAACCAAACCCGCTTCCTTTAACCTCTTTGCTCTTTTTTCTGTTAAAATGCCCAAAGAGGCATCAGGAATTATCTTACCTTCCATTCTAATCGCCTGGATTGCTTGGCAAATTTCATCAATTTCTCTTTCGGAAACCGCCATTCCGCTTGTTACTATGCCAAAACACCTAGCACCTACTTGTGCTGCTTCCCTAGAACATTCAATTATTTTTTCCTTTGAAATGAGGGGGTAGTTCTCTATATCAGTATTATGATACGTAGATTGCGCACAAAATGCACAATCTTGGCTGCAGCCGCCACTTTTTGCATTGACTATACTGCAAAGCTCTACTTTGTTTGAGAGAAAATGCTGCCTTATTTGATTTGCATTTGCAAGAAAGCATTCAACATCACCCCCTGCGGCCTTCAAAAGGCTAATAGCCTCATCATGCGATATGGCCTGATTTGCAAAAGTCTTTTTAGCAGCACTAGATATGATTTTTTTAGGCAGAGAATCCTTCATTATATTAATTATAATTCTGCTATATTTAATTGTCAATCAAATTCTAAAAATAGGTTTACAATATAGGGGATTTTATCCTAGATGTTAACTTTGTCTTTTTTTAGCGAGGTCTTCTCTTTGCTATCTTACAAACCAACACACTTATTTGGTAAAGCAAGAATAGCGGCAGGGCCAATAAAAGTTGGGTAACTACATCTGGAGGGGTGAACATTGCTGCAGCTATAAATATAAAAAGTATCGCATATTTTTGTCTGTTCCATAAAAACTTAGCATTGATTATGCCTGCCTTGGTAAGAAAAAGACTCAAAAGCGGCATTTGAAAACTTAAGCCAAATATTAAAAGCATAGACTGCAAAAATGACACATATTTAGCTACGGAAATCATAGGTTGAATTATTGGTGTCGAAAAACTAAGAAGAAACTCTAATCCTATTGGAATAATAATAAAAAATGCAAAAATAGCACCTGTTAAAAAAAGCACAAATGAAGATATGCTAAATAATATAATGCCTTTTTTCTCAGTTGGGAATAATGCCTTTGATATATAGCGCCATACATGATAAATCACAACAGGTGAAGAAATAAAGACCCCGCAAAGAAGGGACACTTTTATATACGCAAGAAAAAGTTCTGTGGGTGCAATAAAAACTAATTTCCCGACGGGTTTTGATAAAAATTCCAGGATTTGCTTTACAAACGGAAACGATATAAAAGATGCCAATACGATAAACACAATGCAAATGATGAGTCTCAGGCGTAATTCTTCAAGATGTTCAACTATAGTAAAGTGTCTTGGAAGGTTAGATTTTTCCATTGGGTTTGAATTCTTATGGTGGGAATTTATTTTTGTTCTGTATCTTTGGTGGCCTTTTTAAATTCTTTAATTGCCTTACCAAGTGCGCGTCCAATTTTAGGCAATTTGGCAGCGCCAAAGATAAGAAGTAAAATGATAAGAATTACGATTAACTCTTGCATGCCTATACCAAACATATCATTACCTCCTAGTGTTTACTCTTTAAAACTAGCATACCATACCGAGGATTTCTTTTCAACTTTTATTGACAAAACGGTAGTGTATCATATTGTGTGTAAATTCAGCTTGAGCTAAAATGCAAAAGGGT
>CAZCCH010000002.1:0-114400 GCA_964497315.1 uncultured Planctomycetia bacterium | reverse complement strand
ACCTTAACATTTCAAACTAGTAAAAAACCTTAACATTTTAAAATTGTAACATCATAGTAAATGATTTTCCTTGACAGGTTTATGATAAATATGGTAATATATAAAACTCAAAAATCAGGAGGCCAAAATGGCAGAAATGTGCAAAATACATATAGATAAAGAGGTTATAGGCACATGTCTAAATTGTGGTAAAGGGGTTTGTGCGGTTTGTGTAACCACAATAGAAGACAAGACATACTGCAATGATTGCACAAAGATTTTGAATCTGGATGCACAAGACAAAAAAGAAGTTGTAGCCTGGGAAAATAAAGCCCAGATAGGCTTTTGGAAGGCCCTTATTAAAACGTGGTTTAATGTAATTTTTCATCCCAAAAAGTTTTTTTCAAACATGCCAACAACCGGTGGGTTAAAAACCCCGCTTTTATTTGGCATAATATGGGGTTCGTTAGGTGTAATTATTGGAGGGGTGTTAAACTTAATCCTACAGACAAAAGGGATTATAACACCTCCACCTGGAGTAGAGGCACCTTCGAAGAATATATTAATGGCAAGTTACCCAATTGTGGTAGTAATGGGTCCTATTTTGGTGGTCTTGGGTCTTTTTATTGCAGCGGGCGTATATCATGTATCTGTGTTAATATTCGGAGGCAGAAAAGGATTTCAGCCGACATTGAGAGTGGTATGTTATACAAATGCCTTATCCGTATTTAACTTAATACCAATTGTTGGACCGATATTTGTCACAGCATATTCAGTAGTGCTTTTTTGTTTAGGTTTTAAGCGTGCCCATCAAATAACTACCATAAAGGCAGTGTTTGCAGCCCTCTTGCCAATAATACTTTTATTTATCGTAGGTTTCACTGGGGCTTTCGGAAGGGGTTTGAGCACAATTTCCCAAGAAGGTTTTAGGCCACCAGTAATTTCTCAACCTACACCATAAGAAAGATGAAAACATATTTACCGGAAGAAAAAAAGATAGTAAGAAAATGGTTCATAGCAGATGCCAAAGGAAAAATCCTTGGCAGGCTTGCCACAAAGGTTGCAATTGCCTTAAGAGGCAAAGATAAGCCTACATTTACTCCGCATTTGGATACAGGCGATGGGGTTATTGTCATAAACGCAAGCAAGATTGCAGTTTCAGGCAAGAAGCTTAAAGAAAAGACGTATACGCGATATTCTGGTTATCCAGGTGGACTTAAAACAAAAACCTTGGAAGATGTTTTAAAAAAGGATCCACGTAAAGTTGTGTTACATGCAGTAAAAGGTATGCTGCCAAAAAACACCCTAGGCAGAAATATTATAAAAAGGCTAAAAATTTATTCAAATTCTGAGCATCCGCATACAGCACAGAAACCAGAGGAGTTGAAGCTATAATGAGCCAAACAGCAAAATATCTTGCTACAGGCAGAAGAAAGAATTCTATCGCGAAGGTAGAATTAATATCCGGTGGCAAGGGTGAATTTAAAGTAAATAATAGAAAATTCGAAGATTATTTTCATGTTGATACTCTTAGGATGATAATCAAGCAACCCCTAGAAGTAACGGAAAATATTCAGAAGTTTAATATAAGGATAGACGTAACTGGTGGAGGTATATCAGGACAAGCTGGTGCGGCGCGCCATGGCATAACCAGGGCTTTGGTTAAATCCGACGAGAACTTGAGGCCTGCATTGCGTAAGGCAGGCTTTTTAACTAGAGACCCACGCAGTAAAGAGCGAAAAAAATATGGTCAGAAAGGTGCCCGCAGGCGATTCCAATGGACTAAACGATAACTAACAATTAAATACCTAAGATTGACGACTGGAAAACCTATCCTCTCGACGAAAAATCGCTTGACGGGATAGGTTTTTTCGTCTATAATTGACATTATAAGGAGGGCTAGATGTTAAGAGTTGCAGTAGTTGGTGCAACAGGCTATACAGGCGAGGAATTGGTAAAAATTTTACTAAGGCATCCAGGGGTAAAAATTACCTCCCTGTCAGCGAAGATAGAAAAGGAAGAAAAATTCAGTAATATCTTCCCATGGGCAAAGAAAAAGATAAGCCTTGTATGTAAAAACCTCAACACCCTCGAGGTTAGCAAGGTTTGCGATGTTGTGTTTTTGGCGGTACCTCATAAGGCCTCTATGGCAATTGCACCAAAATTTTTATCTAAGAAAAAACTAGTAATAGATTTAAGTGCTGATTATAGGCTTGAAAGTACATCATTATATAAAAAATGGTATAACGAGACTCATAAAGATAAAGCGAATATCATAAAGGCAGTATATGGTCTGCCTGAAGTCTATGGGAGAAAAATAGCTAAGACTGCCCTAATAGCCAATCCTGGTTGCTATCCAACAGGTGCTATATTAGGATGCGCTCCTCTTTTAGCTAAAAACTTAGTAGACCCAAAGCAGATTACAATAGATGCAAAATCAGGCGTGACGGGTGCAGGTAGAAACGCCTCCCTGGCATTGCATTTTTGTGAAACAAACGAAGATCTAAAGGCCTACAAGGTAAATCAACACCAGCATATGCCTGAGATAGAGCAGGAACTTTCAAAAATAGCTAAGACTAAAGTCAGTATAACCTTTGTTCCACATCTTGTGCCGATGAATAGAGGCATATTAAGTACGATATATTTAAGTGCAAAACATAAAACGAAAACCGCAAGAGTAATTCAAGTATATAAAAAATTCTATAAGGATCAACCATTTGTTAGGATTTTAGATAAGGACAACCTGCCGCAGATAAAGGATGTAGTTGGAACTAACTTTTGTAATATCGGTATTAAGGCAGACGGCAAAAAAATAATTGTAATTACAACTATTGATAATCTTCAAAAAGGTGCTGCTGGTCAGGCAGTGCAGAATATGAATATTGCATGCGGATTTAACGAAACAGCAGGTTTGGGTATTTCCCCCAAGAAAGCGTAGGTGTAAGTTAAGTGCTTAAGGATTCAAGTGGTGTAACTAGCCCAAAAGGTTTTTTGGCAAGTAGTGTCTATTGTGGATTAAAAACCAAAGGTAATCTATTTGAGAATAAAAAAGACCTTTCTTTAATCTTCTCAGTAGTTCCTGCTAGAGCGGCAGGGGTTTTTACCACAAACAAGATACAAGCTGCACCTGTTGAGATAACTAAAAGACACATAAAGACAAAAACTGCTCAGGCGATTATCGCTAACAGCGGTAATGCAAATTGCTGCTGTGGCCCACAGGCAGTATCCGATGCTTTATCTATGGCGAAGTTTACTGCCAGGGGTTTAAATATAAAGACCAAGGATGTACTTGTTGCCTCTACCGGGGTCATAGGCAAGCCTTTGGAACTTAGTAAAATAGCACTTGCACTACCTGAGTTGATAAGTGGATTAAATACTCAAGGTGGACTAGATGCTGCCTCAGGCATAATGACCACTGATAAAAAACCTAAGCTGTGTAGCGTTAGATTTAAGATTGGTAAGAAAAATGTAACCATTGGTGGTATTGCCAAGGGCGCTGGTATGATTTCACCATGCATGGCTACAATGCTTGCCTTTATTACAACAGATGCCAAGATAAGTCAGTCTGCTTTAGGGAAGGCATTCAGTAATTCAGTAACAAGTTCTTTTAATTGCATTACAGTAGATGGTGAGATGAGCACCAATGATACAACACTTATTATGGCCAACGGCTTAGCAGAAAATAAATGCATTACAATAAGACAGAGAAAAGAGTTTGATAAGTTTCAAAAAGCCCTGACAGATATAATGGATTACCTAGCAGAATCTATAGTCAGAGATGGTGAAGGGGCAAGCAAGTTAATAGAGGTAATAGTAGAAAGTGCTCTATCAAAGCAGCAAGCTGATATAATTGCAAGGGCAGTGGCTAATTCAAGTCTAGTTAAGACTGCCATGTATGGAAATGATCCCAACTTCGGCAGAATACTTGCTAAGATTGGTTCGACAGGTACAAAGATCAATTTGAAAAAGTTAGACATTTATATAAATGGTTTTTGGTTATTTAAAAAGGGCAACCCTAAACAAAATATAGACCAAGAAAAAATAAAGAGAAGCTTGAGTAAAGATACAGCTTCCATTAGGATAAACCTCAATCTGGGATCTAGTCAGACAAAGATAAAGGTTTCTGATCTTACCGAGGGTTATATCAAGCTTAACGCCAAATATACTACATGAAGACTTATATAAAAAAGACAAAGATACTCCTTGAGGCAATGCCTTATATACAAGCGTTTCAAGGGAAGGTATTTGTAATAAAGTACGGCGGTAGTGCTATCACCAATTCTACGGCAGTAGCCAGGGTGCTTAAGGATATCGTCTTTTTAAACCTCGTTGGCATAAGGCCTGTTTTAGTCCATGGAGGAGGACCTTTCATAACTAAAGAGATGAAGGTTAAAAAGAAAAAGGTGGAGTTTATAGGTGGCCAGAGAAAGACCGATGCATGTGCTGTAAAGATAGTAGATGAGGTCTTAAGTAAAGTAAATAAGCAGCTTGTTAAGAAAATAAATGCCTGTGGTGGCAAAGCAAGGGGGATTTTAGGTAAGCAGAATCTCCTTAAGGCAAGAAGGCTTTCGGCCGTACTTGGTTACATAGGCAAGATAGTTTCAGTAAATACAAGACCAATAAAACAAGCTCTGGAAAAAGGAAAAATCCCTGTAATTTCGCCTGTAGCTAAAGGTAGAGGTAGTGAGATTTATAATGTGAATGCAGACCAGGTAGCTTCTGCGATATCAAAGGCACTAAAATCAGAAAAGCTAGTACTTGTTACTGATGTTGCAGGGATAATGAAGAACAGGATGCTTATTCCTACTTTAACTATAAAGCAGACCAAAGCAAACATTAAATCAGGGGTTATTAAAGGTGGTATGATACCAAAGGTTAAAGCATGCATGGATGCAATAAGAAGTGATGTAGACAAAGCACACATCATCAGTGCAAATATGCCGCATTCTTTGCTTTTAGAGATATTTACTAAAAAAGGCATTGGAACACAAATAGTCAAATGAAAGATATAATGGAAACTCACAAAGATTTTTTAATACCAACATATTCAAGACTGCCAATTACTTTGGTAAAGGGTAAGGGGGCAAAAGTTTGGGATTCTAAGGGCAAGCAGTATTTGGATTTTTTTCCTGGTTGGGCTGTAAGTGGTCTAGGCCATTGCCACCCGAAGGTAGTTAAGGCTGTATGCAAACAAGCAAAGAAGATATTACATATATCTAATAATTTTCATAATGCACTACAGGCTAAGCTTGCAGAAAAAATAATTGAACATTCTTTTCCCGGTAAGGTATTTTTCTGTAACAGCGGCGCTGAGGCAAATGAAGCTGCTTTTAAACTTGTTAGAAAATGGGGTAACCCCAAAGGTAAATTTGAGATTATAGCCATGGAGAATTCTTTTCATGGTAGGACTCTTGCCACACTGGCAGCTACAGGACAGTTTAAATATCAAAGTGGGTTTAGTCCTCTTCCAGAAGGGTTTAAACATGTACCCTTCAATAATTTATCAGCAGTTAAGGCAGCCATAATGGATAAGACTGCCGCTGTATTGGTTGAGTTGATACAGGGTGAAGGTGGAATAAATGTGGCAGATGAAGATTTCGTTAAAGGCCTAAGAAAACTTTGCGATGAAAAAGAGATTTTGCTTATTTTTGATGAGGTTCAAACCGGTATAGGTAGGACTGGCGAATGGTTTGCTTGGCAGAATTATCAGATAACACCTGATATTATGACATTAGCCAAGTCTCTTGGCGGAGGTTTACCTATAGGTGCTATAGCAGTAAAGGAAAAATATGCAAGCGTCTTTCAGCCTGGGACGCACGCCTCAACCTTTGGTGGAAGTCCTATAGTTTGTGCGGGGAGCCTTGCTGTATTTGAGGCTATAGAGAAAGAAGGGCTTTTAGAAAACGTGCAGAAAATGAGTAAATACCTTTTAACTAAACTGGAAGGCCTAAAAAAGGAATTTCCTGTAATTGAAGAGATAAAAGGTAAAGGACTAATGATTGGTATAACCTTAAGCGTAGAAGGTCAGCCAGTTGTAGATAGATGTATGAAAGATGGCTTATTGATAAATTGTACCCAGAAAAACACTTTAAGGATTATGCCACCTTTAGGTGTTAGGAAAGGTCAGATAGATAAAGCAATTAAGATTTTAGAGAGAGGTTTAAAAGAATAAAATGAAAAAGAGCTTTGTAACTATTAAAGACTTAGCGATTGAAGAGATTGATTATATCTTTGATTTAACTTCTAAGATGAAGCATAAGGAAGAAGATTTTGGTTTACCCCTCGCTGGTAAGACCCTAGGATTAATCTTTCAAAAACCTTCAAATAGAACAAGGGTTTCCTTTGAAGTGGGTATGACACAATTAGGTGGCCATAGCATATATTTAGGTCCTGAAACTATAAAACTAGGGGTCAGAGAAAAGACCTCTGATATTGCTAAGACGCTTTCCAGGTATTTAAGTGGAATTGTTGCAAGGACTTTTTCTCATGATGATATATTAGAACTAGCAGAGTCTTCGACTATACCTATAATAAATGGACTTAGCGATCTTCTTCATCCATGCCAGGGGTTAGCTGATTTATATACCATAAAGGAAAAAAGCCAAGTTCTAAATGGTGTGAAACTAGCCTACATAGGCGATGGCAATAATGTTTTGCATTCCTTACTTTATGGCTGTAGTAAAATGGGAGTAGATGTATCAATAGCTACACCTAAAGGCTATGCTCCCAATAAAGACATATTAAAACAGACTATAAACTATGCCAGTGCGCAAGGCGGTAAAATAAAGCTATATGATAATCCACGCCTTGCAGTTAAAGATGCAGATGTTATATATACTGATGTCTGGGCCAGCATGGGACAAGAGAGTGAGGCGAAAAAGAGAAAGAAAGATTTTAAAGGATATCAGGTAAATTCAAAGCTTTTATCTTTAGCAAAGCCAGATTGTATTGTTATGCATTGCCTGCCGGCTCACAGGGGGGAAGAGATAACAGATGAAGTTATAGATGGAGCCAATTCCGTAGTATTTGATCAAGCAGAAAATAGACTACACGTACAAAAGGCAATATTGTTAATGTTATTAAAGTAAAGGAATGCTCAAATGGCAAAGAAAAAGATAATCCTAGCGTATTCAGGTGGTTTAGATACTTCAGTTGCAGTCACATGGCTTAAACAAAAAGGGTTTAATGTCATAGCCTTCTGTGCTGATTTAGGCCAGATGAAGAATTCTGCCCAGCTAGAGAAGAAGGCTATTAAATCAGGTGCTTCAAAGGTAATAATCAAAGACCTTAGAGAAGAATTTATAAAAGAATATGCCTTTGAAAGTCTTAAGGCAAGCGCTATTTATGAAAATGGATATTATATGGCCACAGCACTTAGCAGGCCCTTAATAGCAAAGCACATGGTGGGTATAGCAGAGAAACAAAAGGCGCAATTTGTAGGCCATGGTTGTACAGGTAAGGGCAATGACCAGGTCAGATTTGAAGTATCCGTTGCTGCGTTGAATTCGAAACTCAAAACAATAGCACCTGTAAGAGAATGGGAGTTAAAGACTAGGAAAGCAGAGATTGATTTTGCAAAGAAACATAAAATACCAGTTGAGGCCTCGAAAAAGAGCCCTTACAGTATTGATAAAAACCTCTGGGGTGTATCTGTGGAATGTGGCATATTAGAAGACCCAAAAAAACAACCTCCAAAAGGTGCATATCAGATTACTATTGACCCAGAAGATTCTCCTAAAAGAGCTGTATACCTTACTATAAGCTTTAAAAAAGGTATACCTACGGCTGTGAATGGAAAAGCCTTGAGCGTTATTAAACTTGTAGAACACCTTAACAAGATAGGTGGTAAGCACGGGATAGGAAGAAGCGATTTAGTAGAAAATAGGCTTGTTGGAATAAAATCAAGAGAAATTTATGAGGCACCCGCAGCAGCTATATTGCATGCTGCACACAAGGACCTTGAGTCTTTGACCTTAGATAGGGAAACATTGCATTTTAAAGATATAATATCTTTAAAGTTTTCTGAGATTGTATATTATGGTCTTTGGTTTACTCCGTTAAAAGAGGCCTTGAGTGCCTTTATTGATAAGACACAAAGAAGAGTAACAGGTACTATAAAGTTAAAGCTCTATAAAGGCCAATGTAGTGCTGTAAGTAGGAATTCTAAGTTTTCCTTGTACAGTAAAGCACTGGCTACCTATGAGGAAGGGGATACATTTAATCAAGAATTTGCTAAGGGATTTATTGAGTTGTGGGGCCTACCTTATAAAAAGCTATAAGTAGTGAGGGGAAATATGTCAAAGAAATTATGGGGTACGAGATTCAGTAAGAAGACTGATGCGCTAGTAGATAGGTTTACATCAAGCATATCAGTTGATAAATTACTGGCAAAATATGACTGCTTGGGTTCTATTGCCCATGCAAGAATGCTGGGTAAGACTAAAATTATAAAGCCTTCAGAATCCAAGCTGATAGTAAAAGGACTTAAGTCTATACTGAAAAAAATAGAATCAGGAAGATTTAAGGTTGATGTCAAGGCAGAGGATATACATTCAAATATCCAGAATGAACTAAGGTCTAAAATAGGGGCTACAGCTGATAAGTTGCACACCGCAAGATCCAGAAACGACCAAGTCGTATTGGATGTAAAGATGTATTGCAAGGATGCCATCTTAGAGATAAGCAAGCTGCTTGTTGATTTTCAAAAGGCAATCTTAAAATTTGCAAATAAGAATATAAACATAATCATCCCAGCACACACACATTTACAACCAGCGCAATATGTACTATTGTCTCATCACATGCTGGCTTATATGGAAATGCTAGAAAGGGATAAAACAAGGTTAGTTAATACCTTTAACCTGCTTGATGAGATGCCTCTTGGGGCATGTGCCTTAAGCGGGACATCCTTACCAATTGATAGGAAATTAGTTGCCAAAGATTTGGGTTTTAAAAAGATCACAACGAATAGTATTGATACAGTAAGCGACAGAGATTTTATAATAGAAATCTTAGCAGATTTATCAATAATGGCAATACATCTATCCAGGATTGCTGAGGATTTGATTTTATGGTCTACGAAAGAATTTAATCTAGTAGAAATTGATTGGAGTTTTTGTACGGGTTCTAGCATTATGCCCCATAAAAAGAACCCGGATGTTTTAGAGCTAATAAGAAGCAGTGTTGGTAACATTTGTGGCAATTTATCGTCGGTGCTAATGATAATGAAGGGCCTACCCTTAACTTACAATAGGGATATGCAATTTGACAAAAAGCCTCTTTTTGATGGGGTTTCTACGATAGAGGAAATTTTAAATATATTCAAACAACTTTTTGCAAATCTAGGAGTTAATAAGAAAAGAATAACTAAAAAACTAGATGATGAATCTTTGTTTTCAGTTGATATCGTAGATTATCTTATTAAAAAGGGCCTCTCTTATAGGCAGGCACATGATACAGTAGGCAAAATGGTTAAGCAATGCCTGGATAAAGGCAAAAAGATCTCATCGCTAGACTTAACACAGCTAAAGAAGTACTCACCTAAATTTAATAACGATGTGAAGAAAATTCTTAATGCAAAAGCCTCTGTTAAGGGCAAGACTTCATTGGGGGCAACTTCCCCTATGCAGGTTAAGAGACAATTAAAGAAATGGAAGGTGAAACTAAATGCATGAATTTAGATACAAGAATAACCAGCTTTATTGCGAAGGTTTAAATATAGCTGAGATTACAAGAAAGGTTGGCACGCCATTTTATCTCTACAGCCATAAGACCTTAATAGACCACTATCGAAAGCTCAAAACAGCCTTTGAGAAAGTAAATCCACTTATATGTTTTTCTATGAAGTCAAATTCTTCCCTTGCTGTTTGCAAGGCACTTGTTAGAGAAGGTGCTGGTTTAGATGTGGTTTCAGGAGGAGAACTTTACAAGGCCTTAAAGGTAGGGGTAAACCCGAAAAAGATAGTTTATGCCAGTGTTGGAAAGACCGAAAGAGAAATAGCACAGGCTATAAGAGTAGGTATACTCTTTTTTAATGTAGAGTCGTTACCTGAGCTTGAGTTGATAAACCGCGTTGCAAGAAGCTTGAAGAAGAAAGTTAAAGTGTCTCTAAGGCTAAACCCAGACGTAGCTGCAAAGACACATAAGTTTATTACAACAGGAAAAAAGGAAAATAAGTTTGGTTTAGATTTTACTACTGCCTTTAATCTATTTTTAGACCATAGGTGGTTTAGCCATCTGGATATGGCAGGAATCCATATACACATAGGTTCTCAAATAACTGAATCAGCTCCATTTGTAGCTGCTCTTAAGAAGACTGTTACCTTCATAGGAAGACTAAAGAGACGTGGTGTAAAAATACGATATTTAAATATCGGAGGTGGCTTAGGAATAGTCTATTCAAAGGAAGCCCCTCAAACAGCAAAGGACTTTGCTAAGGCAATATTGCCGATTATTGGTAGAAAAGGCCTTAAGGTCATTTTAGAACCAGGCAGATTCATTGCTGGAAATAGCGGTATTTTAGTAACCAAAGTTTTGTATGTAAAGGAAACCCAATCCAAGAGATTTATCATAGTTGATGCAGCTATGAATGACTTACTTAGACCAGCCCTATACCATGCACATCATGAAGTCCTGCCAGTTAGAAGCAGCTGGTTTCTAGCTACAGGTGCTTGGGGAAAGGCAGATGTGGTAGGCCCTGTTTGCGAATCAGGGGATTTTCTTGCAAAAGACAGAAAGATGCCGCCTGTTGAAGAAGGAGAGCTTTTGGCAGTGATGGGCGCAGGTGCTTACGGATTCACTATGTCTTCTAATTATAACTCAAGGCCTAGGGTGGCAGAGGCAATGGTTATAAGGAACAAGCTTTATATTGTAAGAGATAGAGAAAGCTATAAAGATTTAATTGAGCATGAAAGGATACCCAAGATTCTAAAATGAAGTCTATTGATTTTGTAAAAATGGTTGCCTCAGGGAATGACTTTGTACTCATAAATGCTAGAAAAGAGAAAAACTCTATAACCCCTGCCTTTGTAAAAAGTGTATGCCAGAGAAAATACGGCATAGGTGCTGATGGGGTTTTGTTACTTGAGACCTCTAGTAAAGCAGATATTAAAATGAGGATATTTAACCCCGATGGTAGTGAGGTTTCCATGTGCGGTAATGGGGCTAGGTGTGTTGCACTTTATGCAAAATCGAAGATTAAAAATGAAAAGTTAAAAATTGAAACCCAAGCTGGTATCTTAGAGGCAGAAGTAGATAAAGATAAGGTAAGGCTTAAGATGTCTAATCCTTGCGATACAAGATTAAATTTAAAGCTTTCTGTTGATAACCAAGAATTCCTAGTTCATTGCATAAATACCGGTGTCCCACATGTCGTACATTTCATCGACGATCTTAAAGGTTTTGATGTGGAAGGTATTGGGAGAAAAATACGTTATCATGATGAATTTAAGCCTGAAGGAACAAATGCAAATTTCGTTAAAGTTATATCTGAAGATAAAATTCAAATTCGCACATATGAACGTGGGGTTGAAGCTGAAACCTTAGCCTGTGGCACAGGAACTGTAGCAAGTGCACTTATACATAAAGAGATAGCAGATAACAAAGAACAATCAGGCAAGGTTGAGGTCATTACAAAAGGCGGTGAGGCATTAGGGGTTTACTTTGAAAGAGAAAAGAAAGGTTTTCATAACGTATATTTAGAAGGAAGGGCAAAAATAGTTTATAATGGGAGGATAGAAGATGTTTAAAGGTTCGATGGTAGCATTAGTAACGCCATTTAGAGATGGAAAGCTAGATGAAGAAAAAATTCAGGAACTAGTTGAGTTTCATGTAAAGTCAGGTACGAATTGCTTAGTACCTTGTGGAACTACGGGGGAATCTGCAACTCTTTCTTTGGCTGAACATGAAAGGGTAATTGAACTGGTTATCGAATGCGCCAATGGTAGGATACCGGTAATGGCTGGTAGTGGCTCGAATAATACAGCCGAGGCCATAAGGCTTACCCAGCATGCAAAGGATGCAGGTGCAAATGCCTCTCTTTTGATTACACCCTATTATAACAAGCCTACCCAGGAAGGTATATATAGGCATTTTAAGGCAATTGCAGATGAAGTAGATATACCTATAATACTCTACAATATAGCCTCTCGTACTGGGATAAACATAGAGCCAGCTACAATAGCTAAGTTGTCAAAGATAAAGAATATAGTAGGCGTAAAAGAGGCTAGTGGCAATGTTGACCAGATGTCTGCGATAATTCATGCCTGTAGCAAAGATTTTACATTAATTTCAGGAGATGATACCCTTACACTTCCTATACTGTCAATAGGGGGTGCGGGTGTAATATCAGTCGTAGCAAACATTGTCCCTCGTGATGTATCAAATATGATAAAGGCATTTTTTAATGGAGATATCGAGAAGGCGCGTAAGCTGCATTATAAGCTCCTGCCTTTAGTAAAGGCAATGTTTATAGAGACAAACCCAATACCTGTTAAGACGACAATGGGACTTATGGGTATGATTGAACCAGAATTGCGCCTTCCTATGTGTGAAATGTTACCTCAAAACTTAACAAAACTTAAGAAGGCATTAAGAAATTACGGGTTAATATAATGATAAAACTAGCAGTAAGTGGTTGTTGCGGTAAGATGGGAACTCGTATAATAAGCTTAGGCTTAAAAGATAAGGCCTTTAAGTTAACAGCTGCCATTGAGGTAGCCGCTCATCCTGATATAGGTAAGGATGTTTCAGGTGTAAAAATTTCTGATAACACAGAAGCTATTAAAGGTTCTGATGTGTTGATAGAATTTACTAGCCCTGAGGCTACTTTAAATAACATAAAGACTTGTGTTAAATTTTCCAAGCCTATTGTTATAGGAACTACCGGATTATCTAATGCACAGGTTTTAGAATTAGAGAAGGCCTCAAAGAAGATCCCAGTAGTTTTTTCACCTAATATGTCTGTAGGTGTAAATTGCCTTTTTGCATTAGTTAAACTAGCAGCAAAAAGATTAGGTTTAGACTATGATGTCAATATAATTGAAGCACATCACGTGCACAAAAAAGATGCACCTTCAGGGACAGCGAAAAAGCTTGCTCAAACAATAGAAGAGACAAGTAATAAAGACGTAAAGAATGTAAAATCAATTAGGGAAGATGAAATAGTCGGAGATCACAGGGTAGTATTTGAAAGTGAAGTGGATAAAATTGAACTATTCCACAGTGCAAAGACCCGAGATATATTTGCACAAGGTGCATTGGTAGCAGCCAAATTTATCGTCGGTAAAAGCCCTAAAATTTATTCAATGGAAGATGTATTAATGGGGAGCTTATGAGAATAGAAATTTCTAAAAGATTAAAGGCATTACCACCATATCTATTTGCTGAAATCGACCAACTTAAAAGAGAGGCAAAGGCCGAAGGAAGAGACATTATTGATTTGGGAGTAGGAGATCCTGATCAAGCGACACCAAAGCACATCATAAAGGCATTGCAGCAAGCAGCAGAGGAGGGCTCTAACCACCACTATGCCTTGGATTTTGGAATGGATCGCCTAAGAGAGGCAATAGCGAATTGGTATAATGTAAGATTTGGCGTAAGCCTAAATCCAAAGACTCAGATATTACCGCTTTTAGGTACAAAAGAAGGCATTGCACACCTACCTGTGGGTTTTGTAAATAGAGGGGATGTTGTGCTTCATACAGAACCGTGTTATCCACCTTACAGGACAGGTACAATTTTAGCAGGGGGTGAACCCCATGCCTTGAGCCTTTTAGAAGAAAATGGGTTTTTACCAGATTTAGATTCTGTTTCTGGAAGAGTGAGAAAAAAAGCAAAGTTATTATTTATTAATTATCCTAATAATCCGACGGGAGCAACTACAGATAGTGCATTTTTTGAAAAACTGCGTGATTGGGGATTAGAAAATAACATCATAATTTGTCATGACTTTGCATATTCTGAAATTGCCTTTGATGGTTATAAGCCTTCTAGTTTTCTTGGTATAGATGGTGCCACAGAGGCAGGGGTAGAATTCCATTCTTTGTCTAAGACTTACAATATGACCGGATGGCGTATAGGTTGGGTCTGCGGGAATGAAGAAGTAATAAAAGCCCTTTCAAAGGTGAAGTCAAACATAGACTCTGGCATATTTCAAGCTATTCAGCTAGCAGGGATTGTAGCCCTCCAAGGTCCTCAAGATTGTGTTAATAGCATGGTAGAGCTTTATCAAGATAGACGCAATACACTCATAGAAGGACTTAAGTCTTTAGGTTGGCAAGTTAAGAGCCCAAAGGCTACGTTTTATATCTGGACTAAAATCCCAAGCACAGAAAAAAGTTCCAAGGACTTTGCTATGAGGATTTTAAGGGAACTAGATATAATACTTACACCCGGAGTAGGTTTCGGCCCCGCCGGTGAAGGATATATCCGAATGGCGTTGACTGTACCTAAGGAAAGACTTCAGAAAGCAGTTGAGCGCCTTAAGAAACTATAAACTGATGGTGATTGCATATATAGGCATCGGATCAAATTTAGGTAATAGAAGAAAAAACATAGATAGAGCTATTGAGAGATTAAACAAGACCTCCAGTATAGAAGTAAAGAGGGTTTCTTCAATTATAGAAACAGACCCAGTAGGTGGTCCACCGCAGGAGAAATTTTTAAATGGTGTAATAGAAATTGAAACCAGCCTTACACCGAGGGAACTTCTAAGCTGTACACAGCAAATCGAAACTAATTTAGGTAGGGTTAGGACAGTAAAAAACGGGCCCAGGATGATAGATTTAGATATACTCACCTATGGCAAGAAAAAAGTCAACGAGCCTGATTTAAAAATACCTCACCCTAAGATGCACAAGCGAGATTTCGTATTAAAACCTTTAAAAGAACTTCTCACTAGATGAAGATAGTTAAGACAATTAGTCAAATGCAGAAGTTTTCAGGCAATGCCCGATGTAGGCATAAAAAAATTGGTTTTGTGCCGACTATGGGCTATTTACATAAAGGCCATCTTTCTTTAATACGTCAGGCAAAGAAGGAAAACGATTTAGTCGTCGTAAGTATTTTCATAAATCCCACACAGTTTGGACCTAAAGAGGATTTTAAAAAATATCCCAGGAATTTTAAAAAAGATGAAAAACTTAGCAGGGATCTCGGGGTTGATGTTATATTTTTCCCTTCCGCAAAAGAGATGTATTCGAAAGAGTACCTTACATATGTTGAAGTAGCGCACCTTACAAAACCACTCTGCGCTGCCTTTAGGCCTGGACATTTTAGGGGAGTTACAACTATTTGTACGAAATTGTTCAATGCAGTTAAGCCACATACTGCATATTTTGGACAGAAAGATGCCCAACAGGCTGTTGTTATAAAAAAGATGGTCGAGGATTTAAACTTTGGGTTTAAGGTAAAAGTTTTACCTACAATTCGAGAATCAGATGGTTTAGCAATGAGTTCGCGAAATACATATCTTAGTAAGGAAGAAAGAAAAGATGCTACCTGTCTCTACAGTGCTTTACAAAAGGGGCGTAACTTAATAAAATCCGGATGCCTTAATACAAATAGAATTAGAAAAGAGATGTTAAAGGTAGTAAGACAAAAAAGATCCGCTAGAATAGATTATATCTCCTTAGTAGATGCAACCACACTGCAGGATGCAGGAAGGGTTAAAAAAAAACTGTTGATTGTCCTGGCGGTTTGGATTGGGAAAACCAGACTCATAGATAATATCATTTTGGATAAGAAGGCCAGGCAATGCCGACTTTAGAAGGGAGTTGATTTAAATGTTAAGAATTGTTTGTAAATCTAAAATACACAGAGCAACCATAACAGAGGCAAATTTAAAATACACAGGTAGTATCACTATCGACGCTAAACTATTGAAGGCAGCAGATATACTGCCTGGTGAAAAAGTACAGATTGCAAACTTAAATAACGGCTCAAGGATTGAGACTTACGTTATGAAGGGCAAGGCAAATTTAGGTGCTGTATGCTTAAATGGTGCTGCTGCCAGGTGGGGGCAAAAAGGCGATAACGTAATAATTATTTCCTATGCTTTAATGGAACAAAAAGAGATAATTAACTATAAACCTAAATTGGTATTTGTGAATGGAAAGAATAGAATTATAAGGAAAAAAGCAAAAAAATGAAACTATCCTTTGAAGAAAAAGACAAAAGATATATAGAAGATCTTAAGAAAAAAATAGACAAGCTTAAGAAAAAACGCAATGCCGTAATTATCGTGCATAACTACCAAAGGGATGAAGTCCAGGATATCGCTGATATAAGTGGTGATTCACTTGCTTTATCCAAGGCAGCTATAAGGACTGATGCCGATGTGATTGTGTTTTGTGGCGTTGATTTTATGGCAGAGACAGCCGCTGTGCTAAACCCTGATAAAACTGTCCTTTTACCTGTAGCAGAAGCAGGATGTCCTATGGCAGATATGGTTAATGTAGAAAAGCTAAAAGAAAAAAGGAAGGAATGTCCAGATGCAGCAGTTGTTTGTTATGTAAACTCCTCAGCTGCAGTTAAAGCAGAAAGTGATATTTGCTGTACCTCAAGTAACGCAATTGAAGTGGTAGCTTCTTTAAAGAATTATAAACGTATTATATTCGTCCCTGATAAAAACTTAGGTAGATATGTTCAATCCCAGCTACCAGATAAAGAAATCATACTCTGGGAGGGTTTTTGTCCTACCCACATAAGATTACAAGAACAAGAAGTTGTTGAGGCTAAAAAGCTTTATCCAAAGGCTGAATTTATCGCACACCCTGAATGCCAACCACAGGTTTTGGCCTTGGCTGATCATATCTGCAGTACAGGTGGAATGTTTAAATATGTCAAGCAATCCAAAGCAGAAGGATTTATCATTGGAACTGAAATGGGGATGCTTTATCGTCTAAAACAAGAAAACCCCGATAAAAAATTCTATATGCCCACAAAACACCTTATTTGTCCATCTATGAAGCTAACAACCCTAGGTTGGGTGGCACATTCCCTGGAGGCGAATGTTAACCTCGTAAAGGTCCCAGAGGATATTGCACAAAAGGCCTTAGTGGCTATAAGAAGGATGCTTGATATATCAGGTGAAAAACCCAGTGCTTCCATTACAGGATATTGATTTATTATGAAAGGTTTATTAAAAATTGGTATAGTTGGTTGTGGCACAATAGGTGGTGCACTCGCTAAGGCGATTGATAAAAAATTTAGCGATAAGGCTAAGCTCGTAGCTTTATGCGATATAGAAAAACAAAAGGCCACTAAAGTGTCCAGTAGGTTAAAATCCAAACCAAGAATAACCTCCCTTAAGACTCTCATAAAAAGCGTAGATTTAATAATCGAGGCTGCATCAGCATCTATATCTTATGAGGTAGTAAAGCAATCTGTTGCCTCAGGCAAGGATGTAATGGTGATGAGCACAGCTGGCTTAGTCGGAAAAAGAAAAATTTTCACTATGGCAAAAAAACAAAGTTGCCATATCTATATACCAAGTGGAGCCATTTGCGGTCTAGATGCTATAAAGGCCGCTTCTTTCTCAAGAATAAGGACTGCTACACTAACAACTACAAAACCTCCCAGGGCATTAGAAGGGGCACCTTATATTTTGAAAAAGAAAATAAACTTATCAAAAATAAAAAAAGAGACAATTATCTTTAGCGGTAATGCCAAGGAAGCAGCAAAGGTATTTCCAAAAAATATAAATGTAGCAGCGATTTTAAGTTTAGCTGGAATAGGCCCACAAAAAACAAAGGTGAAGATAGTTGCCAACCCAGCTATAAAAAGGAATACACACCAGGTGGAGATAGGCGGGGATTTTGGGAAGGTTACTACACTTACTGAAAATGTACCTAGCCCTAATAATCCCAAGACAAGTTTCCTGGCAGTACTATCGGCCATTGCAACATTGAACAATATCGTCGGTAATGTCAGGATTGGAGCTTAAATTTAAATAAGAAAGGAGGTGAATCATATGGCACAAAAGGTAGTTAAACTCGGCATCAAGAGGCAGAAAGGTTACCTGTATTACATCGATAAAAAGGGCGATGTTTCATGTGCTAAAATGGCACGTGGAAAGAAAAAAGGCGGTAGCCCCAAGAAGGTAGTTAAGGTAGGCCTTAAGAGAAAAAAGGGTTATCTTTACTTCATCGATAAAAAGGGCGACATCTCAACGGCCAAGATGTTAAGAGGTGGCAAGAAGAAGAAAAAAAAGGCCAAAAAGAAAGTAGCCAAGAGGAAGGTAGCCAAGAAGAAAAAGACAGCAAAGAGAAAGAAAAGAAGATAATCGCTTTTAATTTGGCGATGGAAGTAGTAACGCAAGAGCCCCTTTTTACCAAGAGGGGCTCTTGTTGCAAACTTTAATAAAAGGATTCATCATGAACAAAAAGGTCTCTTTTAAAAAATACATATATAGACAGAAAAAAGAAATTATAGATTTAACAAGCCATTTAGTTGAAATCCCGACGGTAAATCCCCCCGGAACGAATTATGAAAGAATAGTTGCTCATCTTGAGAGAAGGTGTAAAGCACTTGGACTTAAGACAAAAAGAATAATTACTCCAAAACGAGAATGCAAAAAACATAAAATTGATAGTGGTTCCGAAAGAATAAACCTAATCGCAGACTGGGATGTTGGTGCTAAAAAAACACTTCATTTAAATGGACATTATGATGTGGTTCCTGCAACGGGCAATTGGCGTAGCAATCCTTTTAAGGCAGTTTTGAAAAATGAAAGGCTGTATGGCCGGGGCACAGAAGATATGAAAGGCACAATAGCATGTTTTATTTATGCTATTAAAACTCTACAGCAATTAGAAATAACTCCTGCTTGCAATATACAGCTTTCATTTACTCCTGATGAAGAAACAGGCGGGAAAACAGGACTGGGTTACTTGGTAGCTAATTCACTCCTGAAGGCAGATTATGCCGTCGGAGAAGGAGCTGTTGACAACTTTGTATGCTGCGGTAATAAGGGTATTGCGTGGTTTAAAATAAATGTTTTAGGAAAGTCCTCCCACGCATCAAATCCACGAATTGGACATAATTCATTTGATGGTATGACTGAGTTAGCCACCCAACTTCTAAAATTGCAAAGAAAGATAAAAGCAAGAAAAACCAAGTTTAATACTAGAGTCTTAAATGATAAATTTGCTACGATGGTTTTAGGGGGAGAGCTTTCCGGGGGAACAAAGATAAACACAGTTCCGGATAAATCTAGTTTTACAATAGACAGAAGAGTTTTGCCAGAGGAGACAAACACTCTTGCTAAGAAAGAAATCCTTGAAGTTATAAAAGATTTTCTCAAAAAAAGTCCTTTAAAGGTAAAGGTTGAGATTTTGTCCGACGAGGCTGCGGTGCTAGTTAACCCAAAAACCAGACTTTGTAAATCTATGGGAAAAGTTATAAAGGGAGTCCTAGGAAAAAAACCAAAATTTGTATTAGTTCCTGGTGGAACTGATATGAGATTTTTTATAAGAAAGGGCATTCCTGCAGTAGGCTATAATGCACGTGGTGAAGAACGCTGCCATGCAGATGATGAGTTTGTATATGTAAGAAGCCTGCTTAAAACAACAGAAGTATTTGCAAGACTAATGGTGGATTTAAGATGAAAGATATAATTATAAAGGGCGCTAAAGAGCATAATTTAAAAAATATATCCCTTAAGATTCCACGCAATAAACTTGTTGTTATAACAGGTCTTTCAGGTTCAGGGAAATCATCGCTTGCCTTTGATACTATTTATGCAGAAGGTCAAAGGCGATATGTAGAAAGCCTATCTGCATATGCGCGTCAGTTTTTAGAGCAGTTACAAAAACCAGATGTTGAACATATAGAAGGTATCTCCCCTGCTGTTTCAATTGAACAAAGGACCGCCGGGGCAAATCCGCGTTCCATCGTCGGTACGCAGACTGAAATCTATGATTATCTTAGGCTTTTGTTTGCTCGCATTGGAGTGCCTCATTGTTATAAATGCGGCAGAGAAATACAACAGCAATCAACCGATCAAATAACAGAACAGGTATTTTCTTTAGCTAATGGAGCAAACGTTAACATCTTAGCACCCTTTGTTAGGGGCAGAAAGGGTGAGTATGTAAATGTTTTCCAACAAGCAAGAAAGAATGGTTTCGTAAGGGTTAGGGTAGATGGTCAAATCAGGGATTTATCGGAAGAGATAAAACTAGATAAGAAACGTGCTCATACAATAGAAGTTGTAGTGGATAGATTAAAGATTTCAAGAGACATCCACAAACGCCTTGCTGATTCAATTGAGACTGCACTTAAATTTGGCAATGGAATAGTAATAGTTAGTCTTGTAGGTCCACAACAAAAAAAGAATGATGTAGTCTTTAGTGAATTATATGCTTGCCCTAAGTGTGGAATTAGTATTGAGGAGTTATCTCCGAGGATATTTTCGTTTAATTCACCTTACGGTGCCTGCACAAGGTGTAATGGCTTAGGGACAAAATTGGAGATGGATTTTGAATTAGTAGTACCCGATAAGAGCAAGTCCTTACGAGAAGGTGCGATTGAGCCATGGAAAAAAGGAGGTAAGTCACTCATTCTTTATTACCGCAGCCTGTTAAGGCACTTAGCCAGTATACATAACTTTAGCATGGATACACCCTTTAGACAACTACCCAAACATATTCAGAAAATAATTTTTTATGGCAGTGAAGATGAAATTTGGGGAAGGAAATTTGAAGGCGTCCTGTCCAACTTGCAACGTAGATTTGTTGAAACAGAAAGCGATTATATGCGCAATGAATTAAATAAATTTATGTCTGTACTTGCATGTCCTAAATGCGACGGGATGAGGTTGAAACCTGAAAGTTTGGCTATAACCGTTGGTGGTAAAAACATAGCTGAAACTACTGCAATGTCAGTTGAGGAAGCTTCTAAATTTTTCTCTAATCTTAAATTAAATTCCACCCAGGCAGAAATCTCCAGACACATATTAAAAGAAATAGACTCAAGGCTCAAATTTATGATAGATGTGGGACTTGGATATTTGACTTTGGATAGAGTTAGTTCAACCCTTTCAGGAGGTGAGGCGCAGAGAATAAGACTGGCTACCCAAATAGGTGGTGGCCTAGTTGGTGTTTTGTATATACTTGATGAACCTTCAATAGGTCTGCATCAGAAGGATAACAAAAAACTTTTAAATAGCCTTAAGGCCTTGAGAGATTTAGGTAACACGCTTTTAGTGGTGGAGCATGATGAAACCACCATAAGAAGCGCAGATTATATAATTGATTTAGGTCCTGGTGCAGGAAAACACGGTGGACGTGTAGTTGCCTCAGGTGAACTTAAAAATGTACTTAAATGTAAAGAGTCCCTGACAGGAAAATATTTAAACAGACAACTTAAGATACCAATTCCCGCACAAAGAAGACTACCAGATAAAAAAAGATTTTTGACCATCAAGGGCGCAAGAGAACATAACCTAAAAGATATAGATGTAAATATACCCTTAGGGCTCTTTGTATGTATAACAGGGGTTTCAGGGTCAGGTAAGTCCACTCTCGTCGATGAAATCCTTTATAGAGCATTGGCGAAAAAGTTTTACGGTTTGAAGCAAAGACCTGGATTACACAAGACTGTTTTAGGAACAGGCAATATTGATAAAGTGATAGTGGTTGATCAGTCTCCAATTGGAAGGACGCCACGTTCTAACCCAGCTACTTACACAGGTACATATTCTCCTATAAGGGAGCTTTTTAGTAAAATCCCTGAGGCAAGGATGAGAGGTTATAAACCAGGTAGGTTCAGTTTTAACGTAAAAGGAGGAAGGTGTGAATCCTGCCAGGGTGATGGCGTTAAAAGAATAGAAATGCATTTTTTACCTGATGTATATGTCAGTTGTGAGGTTTGCAAAGGCAGACGCTTTAACCAGCAGACACTAGAGATTAAATACAAAGGTAAATCAATAGCCGATTGTTTAGAAATGACAGCGGAGGAGGCATCAAGGTTGTTTAAAAATATACCGAAGATTAAATCCAAGCTTGAGACTATAAATAACGTAGGTTTAGGGTATATTGAATTAGGTCAATCGGCCACTACGCTTTCAGGGGGTGAGGCACAAAGGGTGAAGCTTTCTACAGAGTTATCTAAGCGCTCAACAGGTAAGACGTTATATATCTTAGATGAACCTACCACGGGACTGCATTTTGCTGACATAGAAAAGTTACTCAATGTACTGCAGAAATTAACAGATACAGGCAATACAGTTTTGGTAATTGAGCACAATCTAGACGTTATTAAACAAGCAGATCATATCATAGACTTAGGACCTGAAGGCGGTCAAAAAGGAGGACGAATTGTAGTAGAGGGTTCACCAGAGCAAATTTGCAGGTCCAAAACCTCTTATACAGGCAAATTCCTTAAATCCCACCTAAAGTAATAAAATCTGCATTTTTTCCTTGCAAAGCATTATATTACATGCTAATATGTTTATTACCCATATATATAATATTATAAGCCTATGAAGCCTTTTATTTTAACATTAACGGTTGTAATTATAGCCTGTATATCACTTCCAGGGCAAATCCTGGCAGAGAAAGAGCAGGGGTTTGGAATAGCGCGTCCAGGTATTGGTTTTGGTAAAACTCCTGTGCCCAAATCCTTCCGAAGTGAACAAGAACAGTTTTCACTTGCCACTGAAGCCTTTCAAGATAAATTGCATGATGTTGCCAGAAGGGAATTCGAAGAATATCTAAAAAAATTCCCCCTTTCTAAAAATTCCGACCAAGCGCACCTCTTATTAGGACAATGTTATTACTATAGGCAAAATTTCCCTCAAGCGGTATATGAGTTTGAGTTTCTGATAAACAAAGCAGAGGGAAGCTTAATAGCTGATGAGGCGATTTATTGGCTGGGAGAGGTTTATTTTAAATCTTGCGATTATCCAAACGCAATTAATTATTACCAGAAATTAATCAAGGAATTCCCTCATTCAAAATATCTCGCCTTTGCACATTATTCACTTGCGTGGTGTCATTTTAATCAGAACCAATTTGCTAAGGCACTTACGATCTTTAAGGACATTGTAAAAAAATTTCCATCACATGAGTTAGTGCAGGAAGCGGAGTTTAAAATTGGAGAATGTCTCTATAGACAAGCAAGGCACAAGGAGGCACAGAATGTTTTTCAGGAATTCCTAAAGAAACATCCCACTTCAAACTCAATTCCAGAAACTCTTTTTATTCTAGGAGAGATTAATCTGCAATTGCAGGATTTTAAAAAAGCTTTAGACTTTTATAACCGAAGCCTCAAAGTTGGCCAAACGGCAAGCTGCCTTCCCTTTGCTTTATATGGAATAGCACTCTCTCACTTTTACCTAAACCACTTAGATGAATCCCTTGCTACTTTAGCCCACATAGAAGAGGAATATTACAAAGACCCCATTATGGAATCTTGTTTGCTTACAAAGGCAAATGTCCTTTTTGCAAAAGGAGACTACCAACAAGCGATAGAGACATACCAGCAGCTGATAGACAGATTCCCATTGAGTGAATCCGTAGATAACGCATATTTAGCAAAGGCAATAGCATTTGCATCTTTAGGTCAAACCCAAGAAGCAATAAACCTTCATAATCAAATTATCAAGAATTACAAGGGAAGCGATAGCGTAGGAGAAGCCCATTATGAACTAGCAAAGATATATCAAGCTAAAAATTTACACGAAGAATCAACGAGACATTTTAAAATGGCTTCCAAGGAGGCTAGTGAAGTTTTTATAAAGGTAGATTCCCTTTTGAGACTTGGTGATATTTATTTAAAGTTAGAAGATTTTAAGAATGCTATTAGTGCGTATGATGAAGTATTGGAGGACTATGAAAACGCACCTAGATGTGATTACGCCCAACATCAATTAGGTACAGTTTTATTTAGAAATCAAAATTTTGATGGTGCTATCTTGGCTTTTCAAAGCTTGATGTTGAATTTTCCAGAGAGTGGTTTAATGTGCAGCGCACATTACCACCTTGGACTTTGTTATTTTAAGAAGATAAACTTCAAAAAGGCAAAAGAGCAGTTTTCTAAAGTGCTTAAGGCAAGTAAAAATGAACAACTACGACTTGAAGCCATGCTGCAGATAGGAAATTGTTTTTATAATATTCAAGATTTTGAAACAGCACTTTCTGCTTTTAAGCAAATAACTAAGGATTACCCCAAAGATAAAAATGTCTGGAAGGCCAGATATCAAATAGGCTGGTGTTATTATCAGATGGGACAGGAAAAGCAAGCCTTAGCAGAATTTAAAACAATTCTGTCTAAATTCTCCGATGCAGATATTGCACCCGATGTAGAATTCTGGATGGGGCAATATTTTTATAATACAAAAAAATTTGAGAAGGCCCGGCAACACTTTTTGAATGTAACCAATAATCACCCCGATAGCGCAATAACAGATGAAGCCCATTATTGGTTGGGCTGGACGGCTTATATGCAGGGTGAGAAAAAAGAGGCATTGCGAAATTTTAAGAAAGTTTACGTTGATTTTGCTGATAGTCACCTAGCCGCTCAAAGCTTGCTTAATATGGGATATATATTGGTTGAGCAGGAACAATTAGATTCTGCTGTATTGCGATTTGAAGAAGTAATCAAAGGGTTTCCACAGAGCGAGTTTGCAAAAGTTGCTTATCGCAAAATTGGTGAGGTGCATAAAAGAGAAGGGGTTTTTGCAAAGGCAGTTGAATACTTCAGGAATGCCCTAAGTTTTCCTACCACAGATGCAGATGCGCAGATTCAATTTCAGATAGCAGAATGCCTTGAAGATGCAGGAAACAATGATGATGCAATTGCTGAATACTTAGAAGTTTCATACGTATACCCAGAAGAAGTATATTGGTCATCAAGGGCCTTATTTAGGGCAGGAGAACTTTGCGCAAAATCCGGAAAGGTAGGAGAAGCTATTGGGGTTTATGAAAAATTAGCAAAATTGTCCCCAGAGGAAGCAGGGCTTGCTCTGGATAAAATACAACAATTAAAATTGGAACAGGCGTTGACGCTCGAATAAAAACAGGAGGTAAGTGTAAATGATAGAGTTAATTCAAAAGGGTGGGCCAATCATGTACCCCATACTTTTATGTTCTGTATTGGCGGTTGCTGTAGTAATAGATAGATTGTTCCACCTTTACAGAGCTAAAATAGATACAAAGAAATTTATGGATGAGATTGCAAATACTCTTAGGCGAAACCGAATAATGGAAGCTATTGATGCGTGTGATAAAACACCTGGTCCAATCGCCCATATATTAAAGGCAGGGATTATGAAGCATGACAGGCCCCGGCAAGAAATAAAAGAAGCGATTGAAGATGCAGGTTTATATGAGATACCAAGACTTAAAAAGAACGTGGCAGTATTAGCAACTATTGCACACATAACCCCTCTTCTTGGATTATTAGGTACGGTTTTAGGAATGGTTAGGTGTTTTCAGACTATTCAGCAGAAGGCCACCTCCTTACACCCAGTAAGCCCGGGAGATCTAGCGGGTGGCATTTGGGAAGCACTTGTAACAACAGTAGCAGGACTTTCCATTGCTATACCTACATTAGTTGCCTATAATTATTTAGTTAACAAGGTAAATGGCATTATCTTGGATATGGAAAAATCCGCAACTGATCTTGTAAATATTTTGACACATAGGCAGAAGTAATTTTGAGGGAGACTTAAGAAATGAGGCTAAAACAGATAGAGCCATTAGAATTGGAAAAAGGGGTTTTAGATATAGCGCCCTTAATTGACGTAGTATTTTTACTTTTGATATTTTTTATGCTTACATCGAGTTTTATATTTCAGCCAGGTATAAAGATAAATTTACCCAAAGCCGTAACAAGTGAAGTTTTGCATGAGCAAAATGTAGTTATCACTGTTACCTCTGGAAACCTTATTTATTTGAATGATAAAGCAATAACCTCCAAAGAATTAACTAGGCATCTTAAGCAAATAGCCAAAGAAAATAAACCATTACTTATTAAGGCAGATCGAAAGGCCTCCTTAGGAAGAGTAGTAGAAGTTTGGGATATATGTAGGGCAAGCGGACTTTCAAAGGTAAACATAGCTACAAACCCTGAAGATTAAAAAATGTTTAGAGATAAGACATTTAATATTTCATTATTTATATCTTTAACCTGGCACATCTGTTGTATATATGCTGTAGTGGTTGTGGTATTGCCAAAGGGATTTGATTTTGCCAGGTTTCCAACAATATCATTCCTTGGCCCCATCTTAGAAGATGGCATTTTGGCTAGCGATATATTAAAAACTCAAACTTACATCCCTACGCCATACAAAAGAAGCCTGTTACCTAAAGAGGGGTTGCCAGTGTTTGGAAAACACCCCACTTATGATAATAACGCAGTAAGGGCCAGTTTCAAGAAGCTTTCCCTGCTAGAAAGAAACTTCTTTACCTATAAAAAAAGAGTTCCGGTTTTTGAACAAGTTAGGCCAAAACAAACGGTTAAAAGAAAGAATTTAATTGATGCAAAAGAAAAGCTGTTACAACAGGGAATCCAAATAGAAAAGGACCTATCAAAAAGGGGAATTGTCTATGCTCCGCATAACATAAAATTTCCAAAATGGACAAAATCTCTTATTGATTCCGATTTTAACATTCGTTTTAAAGTCTTTGTTTCCCCATCAGGCAATATAGAACGTATCGATAGATTGATTTCAAGTGGATACCCTAAAGTAGACCTATTAGCAATGCAATATATCAGGGACGTTGTATTTGAGCAACTCCCTGGTAATAGTAAAGGAAAGATTCAAGAAGGAGTAATAACGGTAAATTTTAAATGATTAAGTTGGATTTAGCAGTAGCCGTTGCAATGTATATAGGTTTTTTTGCAATAGGACTTTTGTTTATATGGGTATTTTTAGAGAAGGGAAGGTTTAAAAAATATAGTTCCGATGATAAATATATCTGGCACTGTAATATTTGTACGCATGTTTATGTAGATAGCAGGCACGAACACATTTCGACATGCCCTAAATGCGGAAGCTATATTAAAAAGGAGGTAAATAAATGATTACCGAAATTGGTATTGTAGCTGGCAATATCTGGCACTACCTGGATGAACACGGAGAAACAAATCTTTCACAAATGGATGAGGCAATAGAAAAACCGCGCGATGTCTTACTTATGAGTCTTGGTTGGTTGGCAAGAGAAGGTCATGTTGTAGTGTCACAGGGTACCGAAGAAGATTATAAGATAACGTTGAGAAAATAAAGGAGGGTGAGATGGCAAAGAGAACTTTTGATGATGAGAAGGTTCCTATAATAGCGCCCTTAAAGGTGCTAGACCACAGGAC
The DNA here is from genome assembly GCA_964497315.1 of uncultured Planctomycetia bacterium. Classification (GTDB taxonomy): domain Bacteria; phylum Omnitrophota; class Gorgyraeia; order Taenaricolales; family CAZCCH01; genus CAZCCH01. The sequence continues at coordinate 87,112 of CAZCCH010000002.1, read as the reverse complement.
CATTAGCAAGCGATTTGGCTGGTGGTCAGCAGTAGCCATGATTGAGTCCTGGGGTAGGAAGCAAATCTGTCTTTATCTCTGGCAGAAAAAAGGCGAGAGATGGGGCAGAAAACAGAAATTTGCAGTCCACAACCAAGAAGAGTGGGCTATAATTTCTGATGCAGTAGAAGAGTTTATCTCTCAGTTACCTTAACAATAGCGCAATTAGCTATATAGGTATTTTTGACTGATATTTGGATTAGTCTGCCCCAAGTCGTGAAGGTCAATTAATTAAAGATTTATTGTTGATAAGGGCTAAGGTGGCAGTAGATATCTAGTTCTGTGTTTAAGTTTATCCTGCCAAAGCAAAACTAGATGCAAGCTATATGCCATCCTTTCTTTAAATCACACATAGAAGTATAAAAAAATCTTTTTGAGACTAACAATTTGGGGACAGATTATAAGCATAGGAGTAAGGAATGAACAAAGTTGTTGTGTTTATAACAGCCGCTTCAAAAAAAGAAGCAAAAAAGATTTCCAATGAATTATTAAAACAAAGGCTTGTCGCTTGTTGTAATCTCATAGATAAAATTGAGTCTATTTACTGGTGGAAAGGTAAGATTGAATCCTCAAAGGAAGTTCTGATACTTGCAAAGACAGATAAAGATAAATTAAAAAGATTAGAAAAACTAGTTAAAAAAATTCATTCCTACGATGTGCCTGAGATTATAGCCTTAAGTCTACAATGGTCCCAGAAAGATTATCTTAGGTGGCTTAATGAAAATCTCTAATATATTAGGCCGCATTGCCTTTTTTGCAGTGATATTGCTGGCAATTTTATTTTGCCTTAATGATTTTTGTTCCTATGATGCTTGGTTACATCTTAGGACAGGAAAGGTCATTGCAAAAACCCTCTCTATTCCCAACCAAGAAATTTACTCCCACACCGCCTTTGGCAAAAACTGGATAGACCACTCTTGGCTTTTTCAGCTTTTTATATTTCTACTTTACAAAATGGCAGGCTTAAGTACCTTATTGGTCTTAAGGACCATTTTGGCTATAGGGCTTATCAGTATACTTTTTTTAACAAATTCACGCTTGTCTAGTCGTGGCCTTAGGCTTCTATTTACGCTAGCGGCCATACTGATGATTCATGGAAGACTTCCTATAAGGCCAGAAGTTTTTTCTTTGGTTTTTGTAGCTTGGTATATTTTCGTGCTATTCAATGAAAAGTATAAGAAAAACGCATATCTTTGCAGCTTAATTTTTATCCAAGCCTTGTGGGTCAATATACATGGATATTTTTTCGTAGGCATATCTATCCTTTTGGTGTTTTTAATAGGGGAATTTAGTTCTTATAAGCTTAAAAGATTCTTGCCATATGATTGGGGTAAAGAATGCAAATTTAATAGCAAAGACTATAAAAGATTATTGATTACAACTGCAGCTTGCATCTTAGTAAGTCTTTTAAATCCCAATGGAGTAAGAGGACTGTTTTATCCCATTCAGACTTTAATGCAAGCGTTAACAGGACAAAGGTTTTTCTTTGAGTTTATTTCAGAATTGCAATCTCCACTTGCCTTTGATAGAGGGATACCTTTTAAGCTTTATAAAATTTTAATCTGGTTTAGCGTTGCTTGTTTTTTATTGAATTTCAAAAAGATTAATATAACCAAGGTCTTATTGTTTGTCTTATTTTGTCATTTTTCCTACACAGCTGTTAGAAACACAACTATATTTGCTATTGTAGCCATGCCTATTTGTATCTATAATTTAAGCAATGCTTATCAGAGCTTAAAAGAAAAACGGTTTTTAAGAACAAGGTTGTTTCAAGGAAAATTTCAGCTATTAGTCAATACCTTAATAATTATTGTAGTGATTATGTATTTTTCATGGATGTATAATGGAAAGTATTATGGTCCTTATGCTGTAAGAAGATTTGCATTGAATTCCAGATTCGGCGTATTTCCTAAGGAAGCGTTAGATTTTATAGATAAAACAGGCCTTAAGGGGAATTGTTTTAACTCCTTTAATTTAGGTTCATACCTTAGCTGGAGATATTATCCGAGGGGGAAGATTTCTATAGATGGCAGGACCGAGGTTTATGGCAAAGATATATGCAAATTCAATGAACATGCCTTTGCGTACCCTGAGGTTTGGGAGGAACTTATACAGCGATTTGGTTATAAAATAGATTGGGTTATCTGTGAGTCCACAAGAAAACATCAATGGGCATTAATAGAACACCTTTACAATGATCCTGACTGGTGTTTAATTTACCATGATGAAATAAGTTGCATATTCATAAAGAAAAAAGGTATCAATAATTCCCTAATAAAGACTTATTGCATTGATAAGAAACTGCTTAAGAAGAGCAAGCCAGATATAGAAGAAGTCCGAAAGTCCTTTGAAGCTGAATTAGACCTTCAGAATAAATGGTTCAATAGATTTTTCTTTACAAGACTCAAACCCGAACAAAGACTTTGGCGATATCTAACAAAGATGTCAATGTTTTTTAATGCAATTAAGCTATATGATTTAGCCGAATATTACACAGGGGAAGCTGTAGCCTTAGAGCCATTAGAGTTTGTTTCATACAATAATCTTGGCCATATATTAAAAGAGAAAAAATGCACAAGTAAAGCCATAACACAATTTAATAAACTATTGGTTTTATCTCCAGAAAACGTAGTAGCCCATAAAGAGTTAGCCTTTTTATATCTTAAACAAAAAGACCAAGCCAACGCGTTTAAACATTGGGAGAGGTTCCGTCAGCTACAGCAAGCAAAATTAGGCCCCGTAAAAATTATCTCATCAGATGAACTACCTGCCCTCTATGAGGAAAAAGAAAAGCTAATAGAAGAATTGACAAAAAAGGCAAAGGCTGTTAAAAGAAATCCAAAAAATACAGAACTTGCCTTAGAGCTTGCAATTGAATATCATAGCTTAAGAAAACACAACGAAGCCTTAAAAGTAGCTAAGGAGGCATTGAGCGTTAAGCCAAAGAACAAGAAAATAAAATCTTTTTTAAATAAGGTGTATTCTGATATTGGGCTGCCTGAATTAGGAGAGATGTATGTACAAGAATAATTTAACTCCTAAAATAATTATATTTTTTATATTGTTATTAACTGTAGTAATCCAGGTAAACATGAACTTCGCACAGGAGATTGCTTTGATGAAAAAAGAAAAGACCCTTAATATAAAGCTACCAGAACCTGACGCAAAAGGAAAGATCTCATTAGAGGAGGCTTTGCAAAAAAGAAGATCCAAGCGAAATTATTTACCTGATAACTTATCAATGAAGGAAATATCCCAGCTTCTATGGGCTGCGCAGGGTATTACTCAAAGCTCACACAATTTTAGGACAGCCCCATCAGCTGGTGCGCTATATCCTTTGGAGTTATATATAGTAATATCAGATGGCGTATACCATTATAACCCCCATTTACATACACTTGAGACATTATCTACTGAAGATATTAGGGGAAGTCTTTCGCAAGCTGCATTAGGGCAAAGGGTTATAAAAGATGCCCCTCTATCTATACTCATAACTGTCGTTTATGAAAGAGTCACTTCTAAATATGGCCAAAGAGGTAATAGATATGTTGATATGGAAGTAGGCCACTCTGCTCAAAATATACATTTGCAGGCAATAGCCCTAGGCCTTAGTTCAGTACCTGTAGGGGCATTTAATGATGAGACAGTTTCAAAATTACTCAACCTCCCACCAGAACACCAGCCTCGCTATATAATACCTGTGGGGCATTCAAAATGACTTACCTTTAATCCCCAAAAAATATCAAAAAAGTAAGAAAAAGCTCAGAATGAAGAGCATTTTGCCTTTTTTTAGGTAAATTTGTCAAATTTTGCACTTTGACATCCTTTCATTCTTTTAATATACTGTCCCTTACCCTTTCAAATACTATCAAATACTATCAAGTAGGATACGGAGGGGTAAAAAAGGGAGATTGGAAGATGACGGAAAAGAAATATTTTTCTGTTAATGAAACTGCTAGGGCATTAGGAATTTCAAAACAGACATTGATAAGATATGAAAACAAAAGAATTTTCCCTAGGCCAAAGCGAAATCCGTTAAATAAATGGAGAGAATACACGCTCCAGGATATTACGCAGCTTAAAAGAATCATGGGGAGGTTGGAGTAAAAATGTTATCTAAGTCTGTAGGTGTATATATAACTAAAAAAGAAATTGATGTGGTTATATTAAGCCGAGCACTAGGAAAGATAAAGCTAGAGCTGGCTGCTAAAGTCCAGATAAAGGCTGAGGGCGAAGAAGACCCAAATGCTGCAGTGGGCGCGGCTATAAAAGAGCTATTTGAAAAACACAAGATAAAAGAACGCTCAGCAATAGTTGGTTTGTCTGCTGAAGAAGTAGTGGTGAGATACTTTCAGATGCCTCGTTTGAGTGACTCCGAGCAAAAATCCGCCATTACTTTTGAAGCCCGTAAATATTTACCTTATCGACTTGAAGATATATCATCGGATTTTGTGGTAAATTATAAAGATATGCCATCGAGCAAGATGGCTGTAGAATTTATAGCTTGTGAAAATGCAACTGTCAACCGATATATGACGCTACTAAAAGAACACGCACACATTGCAATTGATTACTTAGAGCCGATGCCATTTAGCTTGGGTAGACTATTTTACTCCTCAGGAGCTATAAAAACAGATGAAACAATAACCTTAGTTTATGCAAACTCTACCTCAGCGAGTATAAATATCTTTAAAAACAAGATTTTGTACCTCACTAGAAACATTCCCTTAATCCAGGAGATACCAGCTAAAATAGAAGAGGTTGACCTGGATAAGTTTAGACCTGTGTTTGATGCACTGATAAGTGAGATACGTCTTTCATTTGACTATTTTCATCGGCAATTCCCAGACATAAAAATTAATAAACTACTGTTATGTGCTGAGGAGTCCTTTAACAATTGGGTAACTGACACAGGTAAAGAACTTAATATAGAAGCAGCATTAAGCAGCCCCCCAGGAAACATTGAGGGTGTTGGAAATAGCTTGCCTGAATTTTCAATTGCATGTGGTTTAGCGCTAAGAAAATTTTATGAACCCACAAAGGGCACGAATTTAATTCCAAAGATGAAAGGTGAGGAGTTAAAGAAACTACTTGCCCCTGTTGGAATTTGGGCTTGTGTTGGTGTGATATTTTTATCTCTCGTTCAACTTGCGATGTCAAAAAGTATTTCCAACTTTAATTCCAAATTAGAACAAGTAACTGAAAAAAGAAGCCCAGCTTTTAAAAATTTATCACACATACCAATGGAGAAAATCCAAAATTCAAAAACACAATATCAAAAACAACTAGGTTATATTAAAGCGGTAGTAGATGAAAGAACGTCAATAGCTGTCAAATTAGACTTTATAAACCAATTAATACCGGAAGGAATATGGTTAAGTAGTATTTCCATGGAAGATCCTAGCACTGGTAGGGGGCGCAGGAGAGAGCAAACTCAGCAAAAGATAATGCTTCTTACAGGAAGTATATATCACACACAAACAGGCAAAGAAGATGCACATATGGAGCTAATAAATCAGTTTTTAAAGAGATTACGCCAAGAGTCTAATTTTATGGAAGGGTTTAAAGAAATCAAATTAGAATCAGTTACTCAGTCTACTTTTAGCGGTGTGAAGATTCGGCAATTTAAAATTATTTGCGTGATAGAATGATAGACAATATAAAACTCGGTGATATAAATATAAATATTGCAAAGCTAACGCAGATTAAGGGCAAGAAGTTTCTGATCATTGGTATTATTGCGCTATTGACATTCATTATAGCCTTTAACCTTATCTATAAACCAGGAAAGGCAAAAATAAGTTCTTTGCAGATTGAAATCAAAAAACAACAACAGATAAATCATCTCGTAGATAGTATAGGAAATTTTCGCAGAGAAATTCAGACTTACCGTTCACGTAGCGCTCCTTTTGCCAAAACTGATTGGCTTGTCTCTGCGGTAACCCAACAAGCAGCGAAGACGGGCGTTAAAATAGAATCAATAGAGTCGTATAGTCCGGTTGTATCCGGTGAATACACATATCTTAGATGTAAAATAAGCTGCAAGTCCGCCTATCATGATTTAGGTAAGTTTTTAAGCTTACTAGAAAGTCAGAGAGAGTTTATAGAGGTTGAGCGTTTGAATATAAATTCATCTCTTATGGAAGAATTGCAAAGTGGCAATAAGAAGTTTCGCACTAAGCAGGAAATGTCGCATGAAGAGCTTAGCAAATGGAGGCGACAGGTTTGGGTTGAAGCAGTTATTGTATTTAAAGGATTTTTTGTTGCTTAAAGACAGGTTTTAAACTATGGTAGAGATGCCAAAGAAATTAGATAAAAAGAAAATACAGCAAATCGCAGTAATTGCTCTAGCAACTCTTTTTGCCTTATCTTTTGTAAAAAATATTCTTTTTAAAGGGAAAAAAATGAGACGTCCCACAAAGGGTTCTGCGGCAGTAAGAACATTACCAAAGGCCCTTACTGCACAACTGCCAAAACGGAAAGATATCAAATACCCTAGATATAATTATGCACAACAAGAAGGTAAAAATGCCTTCGATATACCATCTGCGTTGAAGGCCAAGTTTTATGCAAGAGAAACTGAAGTTATCCCTGAGCCTGAACCAATTATTAAAGAAGAAGTAGTGGTGACCCCACCACCAATAGCAATTAAGAGTATAGTTTGGGGTGGCAAGAGCCCTGCTATCATTATCGATAATAATATCTATCACATAGGTGAAAAGACACACGATGCTGAAGTTTTAGAAATAGTCAAAGGAGGAGCATGGTTTTTATATAAAGGAAAAAAGTTTTTAATCGAAGTTAAAGAATAGGTTTGAACTGGTCAGCTCCCGACCTGGCCACCAAGAAAAAACCTAAAGAAAGGATGATGCAAAATGAAAAAGAAAGAATTATTTCTTGGGAAAATGGGTCGTGGGGGGCATTTGAGTTATAGGTTAATAAGTTGTATTATGGCAGTTGTGTTCACGCAGGTTTTTTGTATATCTGCGTTATGTTTACCTCAGAGTGAAAAAATCCCACCGGAAGTAACACTATCCCCAAAAGGACAGTTAGAAACAGAGGTCTCTAGTGCCAAGGAAACCGAACCGCGGATATCTATGGACCTGCAAGATATTCCTCTTAAGCAATTGCTGAAGATATTTTCACAAGAGTCAGGGCTAAACTTCGTAGCTTCAGAAGAGATAGAGAATCGGACAGTTACTTTATACCTAGATAGCGTTAGCGTTGGTGATACATTGAATGCAATTTTGAGGGCAAATAAACTTACCTACGAACAGCCCGAAGGAAGCAATATCTTTTATCTAAAGGCAACGAGTGAACCCGCAGTAGAGACTGAAACCCGAATATATAAAATGGCTTATGCTACGGTTTCAGGGGCGAAGACAGAAGGTATGGGAGGAAAGGAAAAGGCAATAGATGCTGTCTTGGAAGAACTTTTAACAGAGAATGGCAAGATAGTTGTTGATTCACGCACAAATAGCCTTATCATAACCGATGTCCCGAGTCGCTTTCCAATGATAGAAGAAATGATTAGCAAGCTAGACATTAAGACCCCGCAGGTATTAATAGCTGCGGAAATTCTAGAGGTATCCGTTGATACTTTAAACAATCTTGGGATAGACTGGGGTTCAGGTACAGGTCAGATGGGTACATATACTGGGCCAGCGCGTTCGACACATTTTCCTTTTAAAGAAAGTCTTTTAAAAGGTGCTAGTCCTACTGTTACAATGGCGACTTTGTCTCTGGCTTCATTTACAGGTGTTTTTCGCGCTATACTAACAGATGCAAACACAGAATACCTGGCAAGACCCAGACTCCTAACGCTTGATAACAGGACTGCAGAGATGAGGATTACCCAGGATGCGGCTGTGGCTACTTCTACTATTCAAATTGCAGGAGAGGGCATGACGCAGGCTACAGAAGCGGCAGAGAGATATGAGGTCGGTACAACTCTTAAAGTAACCCCCCATATAAATAAAGATGGGTATATAACCATGACAATAGAGCCTGAAGTTTCAAGGGTTAAGGCAGCTGCTATTAGCGGATTCTATGATCCACAGAAGCGCTATGCAAAGACTACTGTTATGGTGAAAAATGGAGAGACAATAGTCATCGCAGGTCTTATTGCTACTTCGGATAGCATCACAAAAAGAAAAGTACCGATTTTGGGTGATATACCGGTTTTAGGAAAAATTTTTCAAAGTGAATCAAAAGATAAAGATGATTCAGAAATAGTAATCTTTATTACTACATATATAGTAGAAGATGAAAGTGAAGTAGTTAGAGATTTTGGACCTGAGTTTGGCTTAGATCTCGGTAAGGTAAAAAAGGCCACCTTAGATTTATTACCTTCTTTAGGAAAAACAGCCAAGGGGGAATTAAACATGTTTGCAAGAGAGCAAGAGCTTCCTATTTCGCCTCATGAGTTGGCGATTAAGACAGAGCTTCTTAATGTAAAAGCCGATATGCATTAAAAGGAAAAAACTATGAAAAGATCTGGTATGCGTCTGGGTGAGTTATTGCTAAAGTCAAATTTAGTTACCCAGGAACAATTAGATAAAGCCCTAGCAAGGCAAAAAAGAGAAAAAAAGCCCTTAGGTGATTTATTAGTAGAAATGGGTATTTTGACTGAGAAGGATATTGTTGAAACCTTAGCCATGCAGCTTGAAATACCATATATGTCCTTAGAAAAAGGACTAATGACTCCTAAAACGGAGCAAGGCCTTGAGAGACTTGTACCTGCAGAAGTGGCCAGAGCCAATTTAGTTTTACCATTATCCAGAGAAGGTAATACATTGACTCTTGTTTTAGCAGATCCATATGATATTGTATTAATAGATAATATAAAAAACCTCACCAAATGCAAGATAAATCCTGTAATAGCCATAAAGGCAGACATTAGAAAGGCCATAGATACTTTTTATGGTGAGGAAGATTTACTAAAAGAAGCGGTTGATAAATCCTATGACTTAGCTGCAGGTGAAGGGGAAAAAACTGAAGAAACGGCCAAGTTAGATGAAATAATGGCCAAAGCAGAAACAGCACCTATTAAAAAACTTGTTGATTTGATTCTTATGGAGGCAATAAAGTCAGGGGCGAGTGATATACATATAGAGCCTTTTGAACGAAAGATGAAGCTAAGATACAGGATAGATGGAAAACTATGTGAAATTCCCCCTCCCGCAGAACAAATGGTACATCCTTTAATATCAAGAATTAAGATTTTATCAAAATTAGATATAGCTGAAAAACGTCTTCCACAGGATGGTTCCTTTACTGTAAAGATGCATAATAAATCAATAGATTTTAGGGTTTCTACTATGCCAACCATAACAGGGGAGAAGGTAGTTATAAGAATTTTAGATAAAAGTTCTATAATGTTAACGCTTGAAGATATGGGCTTTGCTAAAGAAAATTTAACGCGCTATAGGTCTGCTGCAGTTAAGCCATATGGACTTATTTTTATAACTGGTCCCACGGGGAGTGGAAAAAGCACCACACTTTATGCCACACTCTTAGAAATTGCAAAACCAGACAAAAACATCATCACAATTGAAGACCCGGTAGAATACAAACTCGAAGGTATAAATCAAGTACAGGTTAAACCCCAGATAGGGTTGACATTTGCCAGCGGCCTTCGCACATCCTTGCGACAGGACCCGGATATTATATTAGTAGGAGAGGTCAGAGACTTAGAAACCGCTGAGATATGCGTAAGGGCGGCATTAACAGGACATCTTGTTTTGTCTACCCTGCACACTAATGATGCACCCAGTGCCGTAACAAGACTAGTGGATTTTGGTATTGAGCCGTTTTTATTAGGTTCTTCTATACTCATGGTAGTTGCACAGCGGTTAATTAGGAAGCTTTGTGCTGAGTGCAAGGTAGAATATCAGCCCAGCGAAGAAGAAGTGAAGAATTACAACTTAAAGGCAAAAACGATTTTTAAAGCCAAAGGGTGTGAAACTTGTAGGCAGACAGGCTATAAGGGTAGAATGGGTATATATGAGATTTTGACAATAAATGAGAAAATACGAGATCTTATTTATAAGGGGGAACCTGCCAGTAGTATAAAAAAGGTAGCTTGCGAAGAGGGCATGGAGAGTCTTTTTCAATCAGGCATCAAGAAGGTAGAAGAAGGCGTTACTTCATTAGAGGAAGTGCTATCAGCGGCATACGAAGGATAAAAAGGAGAGAAGAAAATGGCCAAATTTGCTTATAACGCCAAAGACAAAGATGGAAAGGTTGTAAAAGGAACAGTCGAAGAAGTAGACCTAGATACAGCTTTGTCTATTTTACAAAAGAAGGGTCTTGTGGTAGTAACAATAAATCCAGAGACTAAAAAACAAAAGGCTACGACGGTAAAAAGGAAGTTAAAGTCGAAGTTGACGACAGATGAGCTTGCGGCCTTTAGTCGCCAAATGGCCACTCTTTTAAATGCCGGTGTGACACTTCTTAAGAGTTTAAACATAATGACAGGCCAGGTAAGTTCAAAACCGCTATATCTTGCTACAGAGCAAATGCGCAAAGATATAGAAGGAGGCCTTTCTCTGCATGAGGCAATTGCCAAGCACCCAAAGGTATTTAGCTCGCTCTGGGTAAATCTTGTCCAAACCGGTGAAACCAGCGGACAATTGGCACCTGTTTTTGAGCAGTTAACAAGCTATCTTGAGACAAGTGGCATGATTCAAAAAAGGATTAAGTCAGCACTTGTTTATCCTATTATATTGCTGGTTGTCTGCGTTGGGGCTATCTTAATTTTTACCTTAAAGATAATTCCTATGTTTGGAGAAATATATGAGGGTTTTGATATTCAAATGCCTGCACTCACTCAAGGAGTTTTAACATTTAGCATTTTAATGAGGAAGTATTTTCTCTTAGGTTTAGGTGGGGTTATAGCTTCGGGGTTTTTATTCCGTAAGCTTATAGCAACCAAGGCAGGCAGGTTACAGTTTGATAGGCTTAAACTACATATTCCTGTGTTTGGTTCATTGATGCAGGCAATAGTAATAGAGCGTTTTTCACACGGTCTTGCCACATTGGTAAAAAGTGGCATCCCTATATTGTTTGCTTTAGATATAGTAGCCAAGGTAGTAGGAAACAAGGTCGTAGAAAACGTATTAGAAGATGTAAAGCAACAAGTTAAAGATGGTAAGACAATATCTGAACCACTTGAGGCAAGTGGTGTTTTTCCAACGGTGGTTACACAGATGATTAGCGTGGGGGAAGAAACAGGTAAGCTGAGCGATATGTTGGATAGAGTCGCTAAGTATTACCAAGACCAAATGGGTACATTTGTTGACAGGCTTACTGCTTCATTTGAGCCAATGCTTTTGATAGTTATGGGTGGAACAGTAGGCATCTTAGTAGCAGCTATGTATTTACCAATATTCAAAATTGCTACAACAACCATGTAATTGTTGCACTTAGGAGAAAATTCTTCGCTTGACAATTACAGGGTGATTTTGGTAAAATAAAACTGTCACAGTGTATAATAATGAGAGGAGGTGAAGGCCTAGAAAAGAATAATGTTATTATAGTATATGATAAGTGTTATATTAATAAGAACTTAGAATAAGTAAGGAGATATAAAAACAAAGGAGGAGGAAGGAAATGTTAAACAAGAAAGGTTTTACCCTAGTGGAACTTCTTATAGTAGTTATAATCATAGGTATTTTAGCAACCCTTGCAGTTCCGCAGTATGCAAGGATGATGGAAAAGGCAAAGCAGGCAGAGGCCAGGCGTATACTCGGTTCAATTAGAACTGCACAAGAGTTGTATAAAATGGAACACGCAAACAGTAACTACGCAATAGACGTGGGTAATTTAGCTGTGCATGCACCTGGTGCTGGTGAGAATGATTTTTATTTTATATATACTTTAGCAGGTGCCAATGGTACGGTTTGGAATGCAGTTGCCACGAGAAAGGTTGTGGGTCCCAGCAAGATCAAATATGATGGAAACGCATACAATGTCGTATTAGAGCACGATGGTGATTGGAAGTTTGAAGGACCTTATTGATTTAGTACGAGTTTTTTAAATATTCATTATAAAATGATAAGGGAAGGCTAATGCATAACAAGAAGGGTTTTACCCTAGTAGAGCTTCTTATAGTAGTTATAATTATAGGTATTTTGGCTACCATTGCAGTTCCTCAATATAGTAAAATGGTTGAGAAGGCAAAGCAAGCAGAAGCCAGGACCATACTTGGCCAGATAAGGGTTGCACAGGAACTCTATCTTACTGAAACCCAGGGTACTGTCTATACCGGGGACACAGGTTACCTCGTAGCAGATTTTCCTCTAAATAATGATACAGATTATTATTTTGAATACTCAGTATTCAATGCAGGGGATGGCTACTTTGCCCTTAGGGCGGTAAGAAAGACAGAAAATACAAGTGCAGCCGATGGTAGTGAAGCTAAAGACCTATATACAAAAGACTATAACGTTACATTAGATGAAGATGGTCATTGGGGTTTTCAGGGCGGGCTTTAAGCCTTTGCGAAATTTCAAAGGTTTAACCCTAATGGAGCTGTTGATAGTAATAGTCATTATTGGTATATTGGCTACAATTGCTATGCCTGCTTATGAGAAATCAGTAGACTACGCCAGGGAAAAGCGGGCACGGGTTACACTTGAGTTAATTTACAACGCACAGAAGATGCATCATGTAGATAGCGATGCTTTTTGTGGTAATTTTGCAGCTGATGGCTTAGGTGAATACTTAGATGAAGACCCAAATGCCACTAATGATTATTATATATTTTCTATACCAAGCTCAACTGCAGTACAGTTTACATCAGTAGCCACACCTGATATAGCCAGCAACCCTGGTTTTGGTGGTGGGACGTTTCAGATTGACGAAACAGGTGTAGTAACACAGCCATAATTTAAATATATAGACTTACAAGGGTGTGATAGTTATGGTAGTTAGAAAACCTATAGGACAGAGTCTTTTAGATGCTGATTTAATTACAGAAGAGCAGCTAAAAGAGGCCTTGCACTATCAAAGAAAGGTCCCGGAAAAAGAACCTCTCGGTGAAATAACCGTAAAACTAGGCTTTTTAAAAGATGAAGATTTTGCCTCATTCTTGGCCTCATATCTTAATTTTCCATTTTTAAATTTAGATGGTTTTAACAGGATTTCACCAGAGGCTATAAGTTTAGTTCCTGCTAGTTTGGCCAAAAGGCATAATGTGTTCCCAATACGAAAAGAAGAAACTGCTCTCCATGTAGCGATGTCCGATCCTCTTGATTTTACAGCTGCAGATTCGCTTTCAAAGGTTACAAAGTGCCGAATAGTAATTATAGTATGCTCAAAAAATCAAATTAAACGATATATTACTGACTATTACGAAACAGAACTTCAGCAAAAATCTTCCTTAGACTCCATTGAGACTACGGCGAAGCCCGAGCTAGACGCAGCTTGGGGTAAAAAGGGTGAGAAGAATTTAGCATTTGCTGTTTCATTTATTAATTTGCTCCTAGAGAGGGCTTACAGGGATAATGCGAAAGCTGTCCACATTCAGCCAGGGGAGGCCCATCTAAAGATTTTTTTCCGTATAGGCCAAGGCCTTGAACAAATAGGAGCGTATTCTAAGTCCATATTGACTTCCGTAACAAGCAGGATAAAATATTTATCAGTGCTGGATTCATCATGCAGAAATGTTTTACAAGATGGCAGATTTAAGATAAAACTTGCTGCATGTCAAGATGCTATAGTGAATGTTGAAGTGTCAATTCTGCCCACAGTTTGGGGCGAGAGAATAGTATTGGCCCTTCCGCATTAGGCACGAATTACACGGATTGTTGGAAAATTTATTTGCTCCCAAGACAAAGAAGAAACAAATATGTCTTATGAAAATAAAAACCGTGAAATTCGTGTTTTTTATTAAAAGGAGGATATAGATAAAATGCAAATGTTAGAATTATTAAAAGAGATGGTGAAGCGCGATGCATCAGATTTACACATCACAACAGGGATTCCTCCGCAACTTAGGGTAGATGGTATTTTGGAATTTTCTGGAACAAAAAAGCCTTTAGGTGTAGAACAGGCAAGGGAATTGGCATACTCGATTTTGACAGAAAAACAGATAGAAGAGTTTGAAAAAGCAAAAGAATTAGATTTTTCATACGGGATTTCGGGTTTAAGTAGATTCCGTATTAATTTATATATGCAGCGTAATTGCGTAGCTATGAGTATAAGGCTTGTACCGTTTAATATACCGAGTTTTAAAGAATTAGGTCTGCCAAATCTAATAGAGGATTTTTGCCTAAAGCACAGCGGTTTATTTTTGGTTACAGGTGCTGTTGGAAGTGGAAAGTCCACGACACTAGCAGCTATGATAAAATATATAAATGAACACAGACCCTGCCATGTAGTTACAATTGAAGATCCAATTGAATATTTACACAAGCATAACAAGGCCACTATAGACCAAAGAGAGGTAGGCACAGATACGCATTCTTTTGCTGAAGCCTTACGCAGGGTTTTTAGGCAAGACCCAAACATAATCATGATTGGAGAAATGAGAGACTTAGATACAATTCATACAGCTTTAACTTTAGCTGAGACAGGTCATCTTATTTTAGCTACCCTGCATACAATAGATGCCACTCATACAATTAACCGAATTATAGATGTTTTCCCACCCTACCAACAGCAACAGATCAGGGTTCAGCTGTCTATGGCTCTAATAGGCGTTGCTTCACAGCAGTTAATACCCAAGGTCAAGGATGGAGGAAGGGCTCTTGCTTATGAGTTAATGACTGTAACCCCTCCCATAAGAAGCCTCATCAGAGAAAATAGCCTCCCTCAGATTTATACATGTATTCAAACAGGAAAAAAATACGGCATGAGCACGATGAACCAATCATTGGCAGAATTATACTTAAACCATGTGATTTCCTGGGATGAGGCTATGCGTCGCTCCTCAAATAGTGAAGAACTGGTTTCATTAACAGAAGCCTTTAAAAAGAAATAACGGGGCCATAGTTGAATGGGACAACGCATCCTTCGCAAGGATGAGCTCCGGGTTCGACTCCCGGTGGCTCCACCAAGGCCTCTAAAAACCAAAAAATCTCTCATTTACCATGCGCACAAAATTTATAGTATTCTTGTGTATGTCTTTAATTCTTTTTAATAGCCAAGCCCTGGCCCAATCTAAAAAAGCAGATTTGGCAGGTAACTGGTATCCTTCCAATAAAAAAACACTCAATAAGCAACTTGACAGCTACCTAAATTCAGCCACTGTACCCACAGTTGAAGGTAAAATAATTGCTATAATCTCTCCACATGCAGGCCTTATGTTTTCAGGTGCAGTAGCTGCTTATGGCTATAACTTATTGTCACACAAAGAGATAGAAACAGCTATTATATTAGGATTTAGCCATAGGAAGCATTATGATGGTATCTCAGTTTATAAGACTAGTGAATTTATTACTCCGCTGGGAGATCTTGAAATAGATGAAGAATTAGCTGATTTAATGATATCAAAATCAGAAAGGATAAAGTTTTCTAAAGAAGTATTTGAAGGTGAGAATTCCCTGGAGCTTCAATTACCTTTTTTAAAAAAGGTAATACCTGATGTTAAAATTGTTCCTGTTGTTTTTGGTAACCCAAACTATGAAGATTGTAATATTCTTTCTGATATTTTATTAGACGTATTATCAAAGAGAGAAGATATAGTTATTATAGCAAGCACAGATTTATCTCATTATAAAAGCTATAACCAAGCAGTCACGCAAGATGCAGAAACCATTAATCTAATAAAAGAGTTTAAGTATAAAGAGATCTTCCAAAGAGGGGTTTTTAAAGATCAGCCCTGTTGTGGATATGCACCGGTTACTTGCACGCTCATGTTAGCAGAGAAAATAGGGGCTAAAGATATCGAAGTGCTCAATTATGCGAACTCAGGTGATATTACGGGCGATAAAAGGCAAGTTGTTGGCTATGTTAGTGCCGTTGTTTATAAAAAGACATCAATACCCGAGCCTCAATCAGAAAGCCCCGCTTTTAAAAATACCGAAGGAGGAATGATGTTAACAGAAGCTCAAAAGGCAAGAATATTAAAGATAGCCAAAGAATCTATGGAAACTTATATTAAAACAGGAAAGCGAGTAAAGTTTAAGGAAAAAGACCCTGTTTTACTTACAAAAAAAGGTGCCTTTGTAACTATTAAAAAAAATGGAAACCTTAGAGGGTGCATTGGTCGCATAATAGCTGATAAGCCTTTATGTGATACTATAGCTGAGATGGCAATACAGTCTTCAAGCGGTGATCCAAGGTTTCCTGCGGTAGGAGCTGAAGAGCTTGATGAGTTAAAAATAGAAATTTCTGTTTTATCTGAGTTGGAAAAGATTCAAGATGTAGAAAAGATTAAAGTTGGTACGCATGGTATCTTGATTAGAAAAGGATTTTATTCAGGTTTGCTCTTACCGCAGGTAGCTACAGAATATGATTGGAATAGGGATGAGTTTCTTGCGCATACCTGCAACAAGGCAGGTCTGCCTGCTGATGCTTGGAAGAAAAATGCTGAGATTTTTATCTTTTCTGCATGTATTTTTGGTGAAGAATGAGTAGATTTTACGTTACCCCAGAATCCATAGTTAACGACTCAACCATTATAATCTCAGGAAACAGGTTTCATCATATAAAGGATGTAATGAGGCTGAAGGAAGGTGATAGCATAGTTGCCTTTAATGGCAAAGGAAAAGAGTTCGTTGGCATTATTGAGAAGATTTCCCCTAGGGAAGCCAGGGTAAGGGTTAAATCAGTTAGAAAGGTATTACCTTTAAACCTACCAAAGATTACTTTGGTTTGTGCTGTACCAAAGCAGAATAAAATGGATTATATAATACAGAAGACAACCGAGCTAGGAGTGAGTATTGTTATACCTATTCAGACAGAAAGAACCATTGTAAAGCTAAATGAGGCCAAGAAGGTACTTCGCTTAAAGCGTTGGAATAAAATCGCAATAGAGGCTTCACAGCAATGCGGAAGGTGGGATATCCCTAAGATTGAAAATATTACAAGCTTTAAAACTGCTTTAAAGTCGGTAAAAAATCACCCTTTGAAACTTATAGCCTGCCTTGATGAAGAAACAAAGGATTTAAAGAGTGTATTACCAAAATCAAAAATATCCAGCATGGCATTGTTTATTGGACCGGAGGGGGATTTTAGTCCGTCGGAAATGGGATTAGCAAAAAAGGAAGGTTGTAAATTAGTTTCTTTAGGTCCTACAGTTCTAAAATGCGATACAGCAGCCATTGCTACAGTGGCTATTTTAACATTTTCCTACCTGTAATTAAAAAATCCACAAAGACATAAATGCTTCCTATAAGATTGGCAACTAACCAAGCCAATGCCATGCCCTCTGTTTTCATTGTAGGCAACAATATTATAGTAAAGATAATTATACTTATGATTATTAAAGAAGTAATTATCCCTAATTTTAGTATTTTTTCATTGATATTTAGAATTGTAATATAAATCTGGTTAATAATAAAAAAGAATATGGAATAAAAAAGAAGCTTTAGAGTCATAAGGGAATTTTGAGAAAAATCTTCCTTAAATATAAGAAGAATCTTATTTCCCCAGATAGTAAAAATTAAGAATCCCACAAGTCCCAATGCAAAAGAAAATGCGATTGTTTTTTTAAGTAACTTTTTAATATTTTCGCCATATGAAGCTTTCATTAAAAATATATTATTGACTGAAGTGATAAAACTGCAATAAGTAAGAAATATCATCCAGGGTATGTAAAACAATCCAGCTTCTCTTTGTGAAAATGCGGAGATTATGATAATGGGAAAAACCATTCCAGGAAGATACAAGGAAGCTGAATTCAAAAAATTTGTCAAAGAAAAAGGAAGAAGCTTTTTTAGAACAGAAATGTCTATTCCTAGTTTAAAGTTAATTGATGGATGTTTTTTAATAAAATAAATAACAGATATTAAAATAGCTACTATTGCTGCTGAACAATTAGAGGAGAAAATGCCAAAGCTACCTAAGGAGAAGAGCGAAAGAAGCAAGCCAATCTTTAAGAAATTTTGAATAACATTTTTAAATAATACCAACCAGGTTACATTAAAGGCTGTATAGACACTATCCAATGTGTGAAAAATTTGCATAGATAAAACAAAAACAAAGAAAACAAAAGGATAAAAGGAAGTTTTTAGAAAATCAACCTTAGGTAAAAAGAAACTTGAATTCATGAGAAATATTACACAAAGTACAACCAACAAGAACAGTGAAAGGCCAAAGAAGGTACCTAATAGTTTACCCTTGTTTTCTTTTTGAGGCAGGAATCTTACAAAAGTAGGCGCAATGCCTAGAGAGGAGATAAAGATAATAAGAGAAGAGACTGAGATTAAAGCTGCCCCTAATCCTATATCTTCTATTGAATAAATGCGCGCTGCTAAGCACCAAAATAATACACCAGATATAGCTAAGGAGATTCTAGAACATATTAAATATAGTGATGGAAGAAGCAAGAAATTATTTTTTGTATCTCTCATTGATTTTCAGGGTCTATTTTTTAGGAAATATATAAAAAACCTTTGATCGTACCTATTAAGCAGGTAAGAAATCACTTTATAGAATCTCATATTTTTATAGCAGCGGATATAAGGAATAAAACGATAGACTAACCCAAAATAGATTTTAGATAATTTGGAATAGATTTTGCTTTTTCCAGCTATTAACCTTATTGGATAATGGTACAATCCCATGAAAGGGAAAACAGCTAAGCTGCTTTCCGAGTTTAAATAGAATGTATTTTTTTTAAAAACCCTTTTAATTTCTCCTATTGTTCTATATATTATACTGTAATCATCTTTAAAATTATTTATAAATTTTTCTTTTAAAACACATCTTTTTCTCCAACGAAGAGAATCTCTTATTATCAATTTCCCGTTTTCTTTTAGCATATCTTTAATATTGCGCACTACATTTTCTACATCTATATCATTCAGAAAGGACAATACGCCTCCAATGAAAATAATATCGAATTTGTGATTACTGTGAAAATTAGCAATAGATTGTTGAATTAATTTAATATTGTCTAAGTCCATACTTTTTATCTTATTAGCGGCTATCTTTAAAAGATTTGCAGAAAAATCAATAGCTGTTACATGTTTGCATTTCTTGGCAAAAAACAATGCCATTCTCCCTGTTCCGCATCCAAGGTCTAATACATCCATATCTTTAGTTAAATAAACTTTATTGCTTATAATTTGTTTTTCCAGCTTATCTTTATATATAGCTTGTAGGGGAATATTGTCAGATAGGTTTGCTAGATATAAATCACCCGCTACATTTATCCTTTTATATCTATTTTCCCAGAACTCTTTGACTTTTTTATAATTTAGGACGTCCATTTTTTTACTTAAATAATTTTTGCGCGTATTTCAAATCACTTTCGTCATCTATTTCCCACCACTTGAGATTATTTATGTATTTTACAAATAGGTTTGCTTCTTTTAAATATTTTGCAATTACCAGGTCATAGTAAATATTTTTATTATTAGCCGTTACTTCTTTATTTAACCATGCAGAAAGTTTTTTACCCAAATCTTTTTTAATTTTTAATATACCAATGGACTTATAATAGTTGTTTTTATATTCCAGTAATTTTTCTCTTACTATTTTAATTTTTTCAATTTTACCAGTTTTATCTGTTATGAGGAGGGCCCCGTTCATATTTTCTTTAAATTTATCTACCAACCAAAAAGAAGTTGGATTACGAAAATCCAAAGAACTCAATATTTTATAATCAAACAAGACATCAGCTTCGATTAATATGCAATCGTTGTTACTGAGATAATCACTTGCAAGCCACAATGAATACATGTTGTTAGTTTTATCAAAATCTTTATTTGTAATATAGGTAATATCTATATCATGTTTATATTTACTATCTACCAATTCTTGAAACAGCTTTGCTTTATATCCAACTACGATAATACACTTGTCTATTTTTAATTTTTTTAAACACTCAAGGGTATGAAATAAAATAGGGACATTGTTTACCTCAATAAGAGGTTTCGGTATTTCTTTCGTAAGAGGCTGCAACCTGATACCTTTACCTGCAGCTAGAATTATAGCTATGGGGTTTTTATGCATTGTTTTTTAAAAGTAATTTTGCGTATATTGAAATTCTACCTATAAGAGAAATTAAGGATAAAATACCATAGATGTAAATGGTTGCCTCAGGTTTTATGATACAAGGGAATATGCTTAGTACAAAAATTTGCTCATAATGCAAAAAAGCCAAAATTCTAACAATGTGAAAAGAAACCCGCTTTATTAAAGTCTGCTTAGTAAATTTAATGTTTATATTATCCAGTATGAATTTGCCATAATCTGTTTTTGGTTTATTTTTGAGTAGAAAAATTTCAAATAGCGCCCAATTAAATTCTTTAACAAGTTGAATTACCACCACAAATGCACTAAAAATTAAAATAGAAATACTTGCGAAATCTATGAAATAAGCTCGCATGCCAAGACATAAAATTAAAAGCGAAAGCTTTATCTGATCAGTTATTCTATCAAACCAAAAACCAAAACTTGACTCCATCTTTTTCAAACGCGCCAATCTTCCATCAGCACAATCTAATAAATATGAAATAATAATCAGTGCTGCACCAAAGGCTAATCGTGAGTCGCCTGGCAATAGAAATAATATAGCAGCTATCAAGGCGAAGACAAAGGAGAGAGTAGTTAGTAAGTTCGGGGTAATAAAATCATATTTTTGGATTTTCTTAAGAATTTTTTCCATGGGTTTACGAAGCCATGCGATTTCGTTTAAAGTTATATCATAATTATCTTCTTTTGTTTTCATTTTTCCATCCTTTTGGCAATAATGGTGAAGTTTTCATGTCCGTAGATAGAAAAGCCAGCTTCTCCTCCTTTTGGCATAAAAATTCTTCCAATTCTATCTAAGATAGCATTAGGACAAAGAAAGAATAAGCAACCTGCAAATTTTCTCAATATAATATTTCTTAGACCAAAAACTGTTCTTTGTTCGTAAAGAGGCTCGAACTCATTATCTAGTAATAAATTTTTTACTCTAAGAGGTGTAGTAACAAAATTATGGGTATAGTCCGATATCCAAAAATCAAATTTATAACTTAAGACATTAGGAGCATTTATCATAATGTAGCCATTTGGTTTCAACCAACCCCTACATTTTTTTATTAAGTTTTCAACTTCCTTTCTTGTATCGCAATGTTCTATGACATGAGATAGGTATACTGCATCAAACTTTTTATCCTTAAAGATATTTTCATCTACAATTGAAGCATCCCCACGTATTACATTTATATTTTTCCGCAATAACTCCTCAACTAGAATTTCAGATCTTTCGATAGAATAATAATCAATTTCCCTTTCAATTGCCTTTTCTGCGAAGTACCCTTTTCCAGGGCCTATTTCCAATAATGATATACCCTCTATTGTCGTTATGGCCTCTTTTAACATTGCTAGGTATGACATTTCACCCCAATATTTTAATTTTTTTGAATAGAGAGGTAGTTCTAGAGCATTCGCCCAATAAGAATAATGACCCTTTTTGTTTTTCATAATGTTTTAAGTATTAATAAATCCTTTTAAAAAACCCTTCTGCCACAAGAAAAGGCCCAATAGAGCCAGAAGAGCAAGGTGGAAATCAAATCTAAATAGCAAAAGCAAACTAAGCACTAAAAGTAATGGTATGCCCCAAAGCTTTAAAAACAGACCAACTAAGACAACAATAGAAGCAACTAAACTTACCAAAGGCACGTAATGAACCCTTCTGAAGATTCCGTATTTTTTTACCAGAAAACCTTGAGCCCAACCATATCTATCCATCATCCTTAGAAACGATTTCAGATTTTTAGGACGGTGATGAAAAACCACAGCCTTAGGGTTAAAAATTAACTTATGTCCATTTTTTATCAAGCGATGATCTAATTCCACATCTTCCCCCGGCCATAAATTTTCTAAGAAACCACCTTCTTTTAAAAATACATCTTTTTTATACATGACGTTACAGGAGGGATTGTGTTTTACCTCTACAATGCTATTGTCCTTTGCTGTTCGCATATAATCAGAAACGAACCCCGTTTTTTTCATAAATAAAAAAACCCTTTTTTCAAATTCTGTGGCATCTTTTGGTAATTTTTGAATTCCCCCACAAGCAACAGCATCGGGAAATAGTTCAAAACCCTTAAATAGTTCTTTTACCCAATTTTTATCTACAGTACAATCACTGTCTGTAAAAGCAATATATTGCGCATCCGCGTGCGTTACAGCTAAATTTCTTGCTCTAGATGGACCAACTTTATCTACAGTAATAAGCTTTATCTTTTTCGTGTAATCTTTTAAAATTTTTAAAGTGTTATCCTTTGAACCATCGTCAACCACAAGTATGTCAAAATTTTCGCAATCTAGATTTAACAGCGAATCTATACATTTTTTTATAGTTTTCTCTCCATTTTTTACAGGAATAATAATGGAAAATATCGTTGGCATTTATTTATATCCTCAATAGCTTATTCTTCAGATAGAAATAAGCCGCCTTTCTATACGAAAGCAAAAATTTAAGTAAACCTATTAACCTAAAATTACACAAATAGAATTTAAGATAAGAAATAACCTGCTGCCTCTCTAGCGTTTTTCTATTTAAATTTTTTAGTTCTAAGGCATTTCCTATTTGTTTATTATAATCATTCCAATCACGACTCATTATTTGATAGCCACCTAAACCGGCCCTGGCCATTTCATATACCTTTGTACCCGGATAAGGAACCATAATGCCTACAGATAAATAAGTAGTATTTAATTTGACGATCAATTTGGTAGTATCCTGAATTGTTTTTTGAGTTTCATGGGGGTGACCTAAGATAAATAAACTATGAGTTTTTATGCGTGCTTTTTTAGCCAATTTAACGGCCGATATAGCATCTTTTGTAGTAATTCCTTTATCAATCATTTTTAAAATTTCATTATTTCCTGACTCTACTCCAAAATCTATTTTTCTACAACCTGCTTCATGCATTTTTTTAAACATTTCAAGACTAATTCCAGTGACTCTTGAATTTACACCCCATGTAAGTTTTTTATTTAACCCTTCAGTAATCATGGAGTTGCAGATTGCTGAAACTCTATCTTTATTAATAGTGAATATTTCATCCATTATAGGAATATGCCGGACACCATATTCTTCAGCTAAAATTTCCATTTCTTGTAATACGTTGCTTGTGGTACGCAAGCGTATTTTATTGCCATGCAATCTCATGCAAAAAATACACCTAAAAGGACACCCCCTTGAAGTTATTAAAGGATATGTTTTTGCACGGGGCAAGATATCCCAGGCCGGAAAGGGTAAAGAATCTAAATCTTCAATTTTTTCACGAGCAGAATTTTGAGTTATTGTCCCACTTTTTTTATATGCTATCCCTTGAATTGAATGCCACTGATTAGATTTGGATTCAGCAATTTCAAATAAAGTTTTTTCCCCTTCGCCCATTATGGCCAAATCAAAAACTGGAAATTCCCTCAATGTTTCCGTAGGTAACGCCGTTGGGTGCGCGCCACCAACTAAAAAAGCAGCATCGGGAAATATTTCTTTTAACCTTTTAGCCATACATGCAGATGCTTTTATATAATTAGTCATTGCTGTAATGCCAATTATGTCAGGAGAGATGCGCTTTGTTTTTTCCGCTATTTGATCAATATTTAATTTTTCAAATTTGCCATCTATAATTGAAACACCTACGCCATTTTTCTTTAAAAAAGCGGCTAAATAAGCTAAGCCCAAATGCGGATAAGCGAGTTCATCCCATGGTTCTATTATTTGTTCCGGTGGAGGATTAACCAGTAATACTTTCATTTGATTTTTGTTAAAAAATGGTCGAAGCTTAAAATGGAATAGGAATTGCAATAGCTCTGGCAACTATAAGCGGAATTGCCAACCTAAGGGCTTGATATCCATTTAGTAGCATTAAGACAATGAACAACAATTGCATGCTCCATGTCTTTAAGTATTTTTCTAAATAATCGTAGAGCTGTAATAAGTATTTACTTGCTAAGATAGCCAATGATGGATATGTAGGTAGCAGATACCTTAATTCACTCCAAGAGACCAAGAAGGAAAGCACAAAAACTGTTGTTAAAAACCAAAAAAACAATAGCATGCTTCCATCATTTTGTTTCTTCTTGAAGAATGCTTCGGCAAATATCCAGTAGGCAAAAATAAATACAGGCAGTTGGACTACAGGATTTATTAAATACATATACCAGGGTCTGGTAGCAGTAAAACTTAGCCAAGGAGTTAGTTTTTCAAAAGAACCCGTAGGAATTTTTGCTGATGTTTGAATGAAAGGGATTCTTCCTTCGTAATAGATGTAAAGCCAGGGGCCTGAGGTCAAGAATGCTGCTAGCAATAAACTGATAATATGCCTATCTAAGAATAAAGGTTTTAAATTAAATCTTAACCATTCTCCTCTAGTGCGCCAGATATGAAAGGAAAGAATTGCAATTATTGCAAACATACCAGTCATCTTAGTAGATATAGCTAACCCCACTGAGATTCCAGCTAAAATAGAAAAAATCACTTTATTTTTCTTCAAGCCAAGCCAGTAAAAAAGAACAGCTAGCGTGGTAAGGCATGCAAGAAGATCTCCAGCCCAAACCCTTTGAGAAACCAATAAATCAATTGGAGATAAGCTCATGAATAGTGCCGCATACACCCCTACCTTTTGTGAAAATAAGTGTTTACCTAGAAGGTATGTAAAAAAGATAAGAGCAAGACTAAAAATCAGAGGAATAATTACTGCGTGCAATTGCACTAAAAATGGAGATTTTAGACTGAGATTTTTATTCGCTACTAAGTACGGCCTATCTTTAAGAAAAAAACGATGAGATTGCATCAATAGATAACTAAATAAAGGTGGGCGGTGGTTAGGTGATTTGGCTTCATAAGTTACCCCTGAACCAGTTAATATGTTACCCATTTCTTTTTCTGAAGAAAAGGGCCCGCCGAGATTCCTCGTGCGCATAATATCAACGTTCCGTAAATTATATGTATTGTTAAAGTCTTTAAATCCGAATTTATCTAATTTTAAGGCTAGGCTAAGATATGCCATTTCATCATAGTTTGTGTGTGAAAGCCAAAAGGTGGGGATTCTGAGAAAGAAAGCAAAAAGGAGGATTAGAACAATAGGTAGAATGCTTGAAATTAAATTGTTATTTTTCTGTTTCAAAATGTTCAACTCCCAATAGGCTTAAGAAAAAAGAAGAAAAAATGGTTTGCGTGCCTATAACCATAAGAGTTAATGCAAATAGGGCACGTCTTACTTCGAAAAGTTCTCCAAAATTTGATAGGATCCATTTCCATAAGATAAAGATATTAATTCCTAATCCAGCCAAAAGAATTAAAAGACCTATCAATAATCCCTTTTCTAAATTGAATATTTTAGAAAGAAAACTTACAACTCTGTCTTCACTAAGCTTAATATAACCTTCTTGGAAGGAAAATACCTTAGCATAAAACCCTAGATTTATAACCTGAAAACCCAATATGGTCATCAGGCTAGACATTATCATAAAGTGTATATCGTATTTATGAAATCCAAGAGGCAGCGGTCCAGGCAATAATGCTATTAACCCTATTATGCCCAAGATAAATAAAAATAGCCCCGGAAGCAGAAATAAGTGCGTTGGACTAAAAAGGAGCATAAAACGCATATGCCGCCAGGCATCTTCCATAGGAACTAACTTAGATTTACCTCTACGCGGATGGTATTTAATAGGTACTTCTTTAATTTTTAGACCAGCTCGCAAGGCTTTAACTATCATCTCTGAGGCAAACTCCATACCTTTGGTTTTAAACCCAACTTTATCAAATGCCTCTTTACTAAAGGCACGCATTCCGCAGTGAGCATCAGATACCTTTGTGTGGAATAGAAATTGCAGGAAGCTGGTGAGGAAAGGGTTTCCAATATAGCGGTGTGTCCAAGGCATAGCACCCTTGAGTATTTCACCTTTAAGCCTTGACCCCATGACGAGATCAGAGCCTTTTTGCAAGGGTTTTAAAAATTTTTCTATTTGGGTAAAATCGTAACTGTCGTCAGCGTCACCCATAACCACATATTTTCCTTTAGCATGTCTAATACCTGTTATATAAGCACTTCCGTAACCCTTTATAGGTTCTTTTATTACCCTAGCACCTTTAGAATTAGCTATTTGGATAGAATTATCAGTAGAACCATTATCTACTACTATGATTTCTCCACTAACGCCAGCTTTCTTAAGGCCCTCAATGGCTTTTTCAATACAAATTCCCACTGAATCAGCTTCGTTTAAACAAGGCATTACTACAGAAACTTCAATTTGCCCTGAATTGCTTTTTGAAGAAAAACTCATTAGTTCTCCTTTTTCTTAAATATTTTGCTATTAACTATATTTTATGATAGAATATTGATAAAATAACACTATAGACATTCTACAAGAAAAGCTACTTCCTGTCAATCTAATAAGGGGAAAAGCCAGAGTTTTTAAGTGATATGAAAAACTTTCAAATTTTTACCTTAGGTTGCAAAGTCAACCAGTATGAAACTCAAGCCATGCGAGAACTTTTGCTATCAGCTGGGTTTAAAGAAACTGATATAGAAGATGACGCTGATATTTATATTATAAATACTTGTACTGTCACAGCAAAGGCAGATAGTAAATCAAAGAGCTTAATTAGAGAATGCGCCTTTAAAGACCCAAAGGCAGTTATTGTTACTGGTTGCTACGTTGAAAAAGACAAAGAGGAAATTTTAAAAATTCCTGGAGTTAATGCAATAGTCGAAAATTTACAAAAAGATAACATTGTAAAAATCGTTAATAGTCTTTGCGATAATCAAGCAATAAGCCTTAGCCCAAAATCTAATTCCCGCAAACATATAACCAACTTTTCAGGACATACAAGGGCATTTGTTAAAATTCAAGATGGGTGTAATAACAAATGTTCTTACTGTAAGGTATCCTTAGTGCGTGGTAAATCAAAAAGCAGGCCAGGTAAGGATATTGTCGAAGAAGTAAAAATACTTGTACAAAATGGTTTTAAAGAGATAGTTTTGTGTGGTATATGTTTAGGTGCATACAAGCCCGACTTAGTTGGATTATTGTCGGACTTAGAAAAAATACAAGGCCTTGAAAGAATTCGCTTAAGCTCTATTGAGTTAATTTATGTAACAGAAGACTTATTAAAAAAAATAGCAGATTCTAAAAAAATCTGTCCACATTTACACATACCACTTCAAAGTGGCGATGATGAAATTTTGCATCGGATGAATAGAAGGTATACTGCAAGTGAATTTTTTAAGAAAGTAAAAAAGGCCAGAGAATTTATCCCGGATATTGCAATTACAACAGATGTCATGATAGGTTTTCCTGGAGAGAGTGAGTTTGCTTTTGAAAATACAATAAAGGCTATCAAAAAGATTGCACCAGGTAGATCTCATATATTTCGTTATAGCCAAAGAGAAGGGACAGAAGCCTTTAATATGAAAGACCAGACACCTCGTAATGTAATGAAAAAAAGATTGGTTAAAATGAAGGAAGTTACAGGAAAAAGTTCTTTTGAATACAGAAATAAATTTCTCGGTAAGACTCTCCCGGTTTTAATACACAAAATGAAAGATAAGAAGAATAACTTGTATTCAGGCTATACAGATACATATATTGAGGTTTCATTTGCGGCAGAAAAGAATTCGATAAACCAGATAGTACCAGTTAAAATAACAAAGGTGACTGAAAGTGCAACCTTTGGATCTATTGTGCGATTGACAAAGCCCTTTATTTATGATAATTTAGCTCTTATAGGGAGATAATATATGCCTAAAGATAATTTACTTTTAGGCCAAGTACTTGTTCAGAAGGGTTTAATCAGTAATGAGCAATTAGAAGTTGCTTTAAAAGAACAAGCAACTACCGGCCAGTTTTTAGGAAGTACGTTAGTCAAACTAGGATTTTTGACAGAAGAGAAATTATTACCAGTACTTTCTGAGCAATTACACATTCCTCATGTAAGGCTAGAAAATACACACATTGAACCATCATTGATAGAGAAGGTTCCCGCCAAGTTTGCCTGCCACTATAAATTAATCCCGATATCTCAGGAAGCAAATGTCTTAACCATTGCAGTTGCCAATCCTATGGATATCCATACCTTAGATGATATAAAGCTCCTTCTGGGTTTTGAAATAAAGCCTGTATTAGCCGGTGAAAATGATATTTTAGATGCCATAAGGCGTTATTATGGCATAGGTGCTGATACCATTGAGAAGATTATAGATGAGGCAGCAAGCAAGGAAGAATTGACCTTGAGTTCTACTGCTACTGAAGATATAAAGGAGATGGCTGAAGATGCATCAATAGTGACATTTGTTAATCAACTGCTCTTACAAGCCTATAAGGAGAGGGCAACAGACATTCACATAGAGCCTTTTGAAGATGAGTCAAGGGTGAGATATAGGGTGGACGGTGTTCTTTATGATACGGCCATACCGCATACAATTAAATACTTTCAGCCTGCCATTGTTTCAAGGATAAAGATTATGGCAGGCCTTAATATAGCAGAACGTCGCCTACCGCAAGATGGAAGGATTAAAGTAAGAATTGGTGATGCTGTCCTAGATTTGAGGGTTTCAACACTTCCTACCCCTCATGGTGAAAGTGTTGATATAAGAATTCTTACAAGTGGAATGTTGTATAGCTTGGAGAAGCTGGGGCTTTCCAAGAGTGATTTATCTATTCTTGAGCAAATGATTAAAAAGCCACATGGCATTATCTTTGTTACAGGTCCTACTGGAAGTGGAAAAACAACTACTCTTTATGCTTGTCTTACTAAAATAAATGATGCAACAAAGAAGATTATTACAATAGAAGATCCTATTGAATATCAAATTAAAGGCATTACGCAGATTCAAATAATGCCTAAGATAAATCTCACATTCGCACAAGGATTACGCTCTATGCTGCGCCATGACCCAGATGTAATGATGATTGGCGAGGTCAGAGACTTTGAGACGGCAGAGATTACAATAAGGGTAGCCCTAACAGGGCATCTTGTGTTCTCAACACTTCATACCAATGATGCCTCAGGGGCAGTCACTAGGCTTTTGGATATGGGTATTGAACCATTTTTAGTAGCTTCTTCTGTGGAGTGCATAATAGCTCAGAGGCTTGTCAGGTTAATTTGTGAAAAATGCAAACAGAAGGTAGCACCTTCTAAAGAGTTACTGCAGGAACTTGAAAGAGAACATGAATTAACTAAAAGAATTGGTGATTTATCAAAAATGGAGTTTTATGAAGGTAAGGGGTGTCAAGAGTGTAAATTTACAGGTTTCAAAGGAAGAACCGGCATATATGAATTTTTAATAATAACAGAACCCATTAGAGAATTAATCTTAAAGCGTGTTTCTGCAGACAAGATTAAGCAAAAGGCTATTGAACTGGGTATATCTACGTTATGGCTAAATGGTCTAGATAAAGTTAACAGAGGTCTAACTACAATAGGTGAAGTTGCCAGGGTGAGCGAGGCTTAAAAGTAAATGCCAAAATTTTTCTATAAAGCAAAAAAAGGTCCTAAGCAAATAGTAAATGGTGTTGTTGAAGCTGAAACACAAGCACAGGCCTTGTTGAAGTTGGAATCATCCGGACTATATCCTATGGAAATCAAAGAACAGCACCAGAAAGAAAAAGAGAGAAAAACACCTCTTTCAAGATTTGAACACAGGGTTGGATACAGGGATTTGGCAGTATTCACCAGGCAGATATCAGACCTTTTAGGTTCAGGACTCACAATACTGAGTGCACTTGAGGTATTAAGTCAGCAAGTAGAAAATAGAGAACTAAAGATTATTACATCCAGCATGGCAGATTTTGTAAAAGACGGTGGTAATTTCTCAGAGGCTTTAAATAAGCACCCAAAGGTTTTTTCTAATCTTTATGTTTCTATGGTCAAAGCAGGTGAGGTGGGAGGGATATTAGCCCCTGTTTTAGATAGGCTCGCAGACTTTACAGAAGCAGAAGATGATTTGAGGACAAAGGTACGTTCTGCCTTGGCTTATCCATCCCTTATGGGGTTTGTGGGGCTTGGGACTGTCTTAGTACTTTTGATATTTGTAATCCCAAGGCTTGTGTCTATGTTTGAAGATATGGGTCAAGTCCTACCTTTACCTACTGCTCTTTTAGTTAGTATTAGTAATTTTTTGATAAATTTCTGGTGGTTAATTGCAGCAGTGGCAGCAATCGTAGGATTTATAATAAAAAGAAGGATTTCTACTAAAGAAGGTAGGCTGATTTTACACAGAGTAAAGATGTCGCTTTTTCTAATAGGACCTATTGTTAAAAAGGCAGAAATTGCAAGATTTACAAGAACGCTTGGAGCATTATTGGCTAATGGCGTTCCGATATTAAAAGCACTTGATGTAGCTGCAAAAACAATAGAAAATGAAGTCTTAAAACAAGATTTAGAAAGGATAGCAAAAGAAGTTGCTGATGGAGCTGATTTTTCAGCATCTTTAAAAATAAATCCCATTTTTCCCACCTTTGTAACCAATATGGTGCATATTGGAGAAAAGGGTGGTCAGCTTGAGAAGGTTTTGTTAAAGGTAGCAGATACCTATGAAAGGGATGTAGGTAGAGCTGTAAAAACTTTGACTTCCTTGCTTGAGCCAATTATGATATTAATGTTAGGTGCAATCGTTGGGTTTATAGTGATATCAATGCTTTTGCCAATATTTCAAATTAACCTTTTGGCTAGATAATTTGGAGGTAGCTATGAATAGGAGAGCATTTACATTAGTTGAACTTATGTTGGTTGTGGTAATAATTGGTATTTTAGTAGCTATGGTAGTTCCAAGGTTAGCAGGTAGGTCTGAGCAGGCGCGCTCTTCAGCGGCACGTGCAGATATTGAAGCTAGCATTGCCTTGGCTTTAGACTTGTATGAATTAGACAATGGAAACTATCCTACTACAGAACAGGACCTAGATGCCCTTTTGCGCAAACCTTCCTCATCACCAGTTCCAACAAATTGGAACGGACCTTATTTAAAGAAAAAGCCCCTTGATCCATGGAGGAGGCCCTATATTTATAAGTCTCCTGGGGGACACAATGTAAGCGATTATGACCTTTATTCCTATGGACCTGATGGTGCTGATGGTGGTGGAGATGATATAACAAATTGGGAGGAAGTAGGGTCTGTTGAATGAGGAAGGTGGGATTTACATTTATCGAGTTAATGTTAGTGACTGCTATCATAGGTATATTAGCAGGTCTTTCAATACCATTGTTTAGAAGAACTTTTAGTGATATTCAACTTACAACTTCTTCGCAAGGCATAGTTTCTCTTGCTAGGTACGCACGACAACGAGCCATTATTGAAAGGTCTCCCTATAGACTGAACTTAGATGTAGATAAAAATAGATACTGGCTTAATAGGTTGAAGTTAAGCTCTAAGGAGGATAGAGAATTCGAAGATGTAGAAGGAAAGTTTGGAAAGGTGTATTTTTTGCCAAGAGAGATAACCATATTTAGTAAATCACCACATATATCTTTCTACCCTGATGGCAGCTCTGATAAAGTAAATATTTCATTAACCAATGTGAACGGAAAAACTAATAAGCTAACCACAAAAGGACCAAGGGGAAGTGTTAAAATTATCACAGAATAAAGGATTTTTGCTATTTGAGGCCATGGTAGCTGTGGCTGTTTTATCTTTGGGTATTACTCTGACCTTAAATTCTTTTTTTAGCATCATAGATGCAGCGAGGGTTTCACAAGACTATATAATAGCAAGTAGTCTAATTGAGGCAAAAATGTTCCAGCTTGAAACAGGCGAAATTTTAGAAACAGAGGTACAAAGCGGGGATTTCGGTGAAGGATACAAAGATTATTCTTGGGTTTTAAAATCTAAAGCCTTAGAAGATGCAAGCTTAAATGAAGTTACACTTACTGTTGCATGGGAAAGAGCTGAAAAATTGCATGATTTAGATGTGGTTACGTATTTAAAAAGATGAAAAACAGAAAAGGGTTTACTTTTATAGAACTGTGTATTGCCGTAGTTATTTTTTCAGTGGTGGCCATAGCTGTTTATTCGTGTTTTACGACAGGCATGCTAGCATGGAAAAAGACTGAAAGCTCAAGCTGCCTTTATCAAGATGCGCGAGTAACGCTTGAATTGATGGCTAACGAATTGCGCAATAGCCTAGCAAGTGATAAATGGATTTTTGAAGGCCAAGCCAAAGAAATGGGATTTGTTTTGCTTGCAAGCCCCCCGCTACAGAAAAAATCAGCGTTTGGAAATATTTATAAAGTCAGATATTATTTAGAAGATGATAAATTAATGAGACATCAAAAAGATTTGAAGGCCTTGCTAGGTGAGGGCGGCACAGAGAGTGCGTCAGAAGAACTAATTCAAAATGTAAAGAGCTTAAATTTGGAATACCGCTATAAGAGCGAAGATGTTGAAGGTAGCTTCTTTTGGCAGGGAGCATGGCTTCCTAAAGAAAAGGCCCCAAAGGGTGTTAGGATAACAATTATTTTAAAGCCTGATGTTACATTTACAAAATATGTTATAATACCAACAGGTGTTATTGGCGCAGAAGAGGTGAGTCAAGAGACATGAGACAGAGAGGATCTATTTTAATCGTATCACTTTGGATACTTTCGATCTTAACTATATTTGCTGTGAGTTTAGGTCAACGCATATCTATGGATGTTAAGATTTCCGGATTTCATTCTGATAGGTTAAAAGCATTTAATCTGGCAAAGGCAGCTTTAAAAAGAGCTGCCTTTGAAAAACAAAAAGAATTAAAAGAAAAAGTTTCTTACCAAGTAGATGCATTAAATGAATCCTGGGCGAATAACGAACAATTGAAAGATTTTTCTCTTGGTGCAGGGAAATTTACAGTAAGCTATGATGTTTTAGGGCAACAGGAATTTGTTACCCTATATGGCTTGATGGATGAAAAATCAAAAATAAATATAAACAAGGCTGATTTTAAGCTGCTTGAGGCTTTTTTAAAAGTAAAGGGAACATCAGAACTAGAAGCAAAGCAAATAGCAGCAAGTATCATTGACTGGCGGGATGAGGATAGTCAGGTTAGTTCTGATCCTGATACAAAAGTTTCCTTTGGTGCGGAGGATATATATTATCAGAGCCAGGATGTTGCTTATAGCTGCAAAAATGCACCATTTGACTGCATCGAAGAGCTTCTCTTAGTTAGAGGAGTAAGTGAGGAGATTTTATCTGACATTGCTAATTTTATAACTGTCTACGGAGATGGAAAACTTAATATAAATACAGCACCAGAGGAGGTTCTATCTGCTGCTATAGGAGAAGCTTTACCGGAATTAGCTGAAAAAATAGTGAAATATAGAACCGGAAATGATGGAGAAGTAGGTACTAGCGATGATAGATGGTTCATAAAAGGCACAGAGGTTATATTGGACTCGCAGGGAGAAGGTATAATTGAAACCAAAAATCTTGATGAAAAATGGACACCTGATCCATACCTCGGTGCCACCTCAATTGAATGGCAAAGACTTCAAGCATTAAGGGATAAAGGAAAAACCTTGTTAGATGTAGCATCAGATACATTCAGGGTAGAAGCACGCGCTGAGGTAGATAGAGCCCTTAAGCAAATAATGGCTGTATTAGAGTTTGATAAAGAAGGTGAGTATAAAGTACTAGCCTGGCAGGAGCAATAAAAGTGAATTTTAATATTAGTGCAAAAAAAATAGTAACAGGTATCGATATCTCAGGTGAATGGGTAAGGATAATTGAAGTAGAACATTTCTCCACTCAGAAGGTTATAAAAAGATTTATAGTTAAAAAGATACCACGCACAACAGAAGATGAGGCAACAAAGACCTCGCAAGATAAACAGATTTCCGATATCCTTAAAGAACTCATAAAGGAAAATAATATAGATACTCGTTATTGCATTACCTTTATACCCAGGTATGCAGCTACTGTAAGATTTTTAAAGTTACCCTCCACAGAAGAGTCAGAAATAGAAGGCATGATTAACATCCAGGCAGCCAGACAATTACCTTTTCCGAAAGAAGAAATAATAACAGATTTTAGAATGATAGCCTCAGATGAAAAAGGTTTTTCTGATTTATTATTAGTCATGGTCCATCAGGATGTTGTAACAAGGCATCTTGAGATATTAAAAAATGCAGATTTAATTCCAGAGGCAGTAAGGATTAGTTCGGAAACCTTATGGCATTGGTTCATGCAGGTTGGAAAAAAACAAAAACTTTCCTTAAGAAACGAAACAATAGTCTTACTTAACATAGATTCACTATCTTGTGAGATAGGAATTTTTGAGGCAGCCAGTCTTGTGATGAGTAGGTCTATATCAGTAGGACCTCATAGACCATTGGAAAACTGGCAGAGGGATTTAAAAGAGGAGGTATTAAGGACTTTAACTGCTTATGAAAAGCAACACGATACTGATACCTCCACAACAAAGATATTTCTAACAGGAGCAAATGCTTTTCTTAACTCACTGAAGGACGTCTTTTTAAAGGAACTCAGCCGGCCTGTAGAAATTTTAGCTCCTTTACAAAATCTTTCTGTTTCCCAAAGAGCACAAACAGATAGCAATAGCTTGAAATCATCAGAATTTTCACTTTCTTTTGCTTTAGGGTGTGCCTTAGATGATAATTTAAGCATTGACCTTTTGCCAAAGGCTATAAAAGATAAGAAGGCAATAGCAGATTTACGTTTAAAATTTATCAGGACAGCTGTATTGTCAGGTTTAGTCTTAACCTTTTTATTAATCAGTTTATTTAGCAGTTTTTATTACAGAAAACTAGAACTTGGAAGTCTCAAGGATAGTTTAAAAAAGGTTGCACCCGTCGCCAAACGCATAGAGAAAATGCAGGAAAGAGTAAAATTGATAGAACATAGACTAGGGCCAGAAGGGACATGCCTTGAGATATTAGCTGAATTATATAAAATAGTTCCTCCTGAGATTTCATTAGGGAAGTTTAGCTTTGAGGAAGGAAAGTCTGTTACCTTAAGGGGTGCTTCAAAAACTATGTCAGATGTTTTTAAATTTGTAACTATTTTAGAAAAATCAGCACATTTTCAAAAAGTAAAATTGCGTTATGCCAATAAGAGGAGAGTAGAGGCAGAGGAAATTACTGATTTTCAGATTAATTGCCCTTTGACTAAATAACAAGTCATGCAAAGAGATCATTAACCATGATGATTCCAACACTTTCAAAAAGAGAACGGTTAATACTTATATGTACTGTAGCATTATTGTTTACTAGTTTGGTTTATGCCTTCATTTTGGAACCGATAATAACACAGTGGAGACAGGTAAACAAAGAAGTCACTGTAAAAAGATTGAGTTTAGAGAAAGGCTTAAGGCTGTTAAGACAGAAAGAGGAGATAACCCAAAGATTCCAAGGGCTTTCTGCGATAATGGCAGCAGAGGGGGGTTCTCAGGAAGAACAGATGGCCAAGCTCTTTAGCGAAATCGAAACCCTCGCAAGAGGAGCAAATGTACATATTCTTGGTATGAAACCCCTGCCTGTGACAAAGTCAGCCTTTTACAAAAAGTATACAGTTGAGATAGATTCTCAGGGTTCTATTGAAAAGCTAGTAGAATTTCTTTATAAATTGCAGCACTCTAAGCAGATACTTAGAGTGGAATTTTTAGAGTTAAATGCCAAAAGCGGAACAAAGGACTCGCTTAAAGTTACCCTCCTTGCAAATAAAATTACCCTTGATTAAGAATACCTTCCATTTTTCTAACCCCTTTTAAATCACCTCATTATGAAATTTTACTTGACAATTACTAAGGAATTTGCTATATTTGAATATAGTTCACTCTCTACATAGAGAGCAGAATAATTATATACTATCTACTTAGAGAGTACAGGAATAAGAGCCTATGCGAAACATTTATCTAATTAAGGATTTAGCAGGACTTACTGGATACTCTATATATACACTAAAGTATTACTTAAAAATAGGTTTGATTAAAGAAATCGGAAGAAGCAATGAGACTAATTTTAGATATTTTGATGATGCCACTGTGGAATTACTTAAGAAGATAAGAAAATTAAGACTGGAGAAGAAATCCATTAAAGAGATAAAAGAGACCTTAAAGAATGAGCTACTATAAAATATTAAACCTAGAAAAAGAACCTTTTTCTACAAGTCCTGACCCTGAATTTTTCTATCGTTCCTCAGGACATGATTCCGCACTCCATAGGTTGGAAATCTCAATAAGACTTAGAAGAGGCTTAAATGTTGTATTAGGAGACGTTGGTACAGGTAAGACTACTCTCTCCAGAAGGCTCCTGCAGGCATTCAACAGCGAACCTGATTTTGTATTTCATATGATTTTAGATCCCAGCTATAAGTCTGAATTCCAATTTTGGTCAAGCCTAGCAAGGATGTTTGGGGTAACACCCTTATACAGGTCAACCCTAGATTATAAAGAAGCTATAGAAAGGCATCTATTCCAAAAAGGCGTTGATGAAAATAAAACTATAGTGTTATTAATTGATGAAGGTCAGAAACTAAAACCGTCTATGTTGGAAGCATTAAGGACCCTACTTAACTATGAGACTAATGAATATAAACTTCTTCAGTTAGTCCTTATGGCTCAGATGGAACTGTTTCCAAGGATTAGAAAGATAAGGAACTTTGTAGATAGAATTAGCCTAAAGTATATTATAAATCCTTTAGATGAAAACGAAACAAAGGAAATGATAAATTTTAGATTGCGCCAGGCAGGTTATGGAAGCAGTCAGCAACTTTTCTCAGAGAGTGCAGTAAAACTCATATACAGACATACCCAGGGTTATCCGCGCAGGATATCAATACTTTGTCATAATGCCCTTGAGACAATAGTAATGAAAGGACAGGATTTTGTAGATGAGAAGATAATTTCAGATTTAATAGTAGAAGAGTTAAAACAAGGTTGGGATCAAGATCAATATAAACGCATAGTCATGACCCAACCAGATTAAACAAAAAGGCAGAATACAAAAATGGAAAGAAGCTTAAGCCCTGAAGAAAAATTATTGAGATTAATAAAAGGTTCAAAGGCAGCTGCAGGCAAGGCTAAAGAAACCCAAGCTGCTAAACCAAAACCAAAGCCACAGCCTGAAC
This sequence comes from uncultured Planctomycetia bacterium, assembly GCA_964497315.1. GTDB lineage: Bacteria > Omnitrophota > Gorgyraeia > Taenaricolales > CAZCCH01 > CAZCCH01. Next base: position 49,892 of record CAZCCH010000002.1, on the reverse strand, counting down.
AAAAACAAAAAAGCCCACCTAAAAAAGCGGCAAGAATTGAAAAACTCCCAGAAAATTTTGATTGGCATCTTTTTACAAACAAAATACTATTGGTTGCATTCTGTATTATGTTTGCAATTACACTGCTGAGCTTGGCAATAAACCATGCTCGTTTTTCAAAGTCTAAAAAGGAAAACCTCGCAGCTGTTTCGGAGGTTACAACCCAGGAAGGATTAGTAACAAGGAGAATATCCGATTTCTCTAAACATACAGATACTTTAATAACAGAGAAGAAGCCTTTTAGCTATTATTCAGAACAGATTAAGGCAAGGCAACTTTTTAAACCCTTAATTGCAGAAAGACCCAAGCAAGTAAAGACAGAACCAAAGATAAAAATCGGAGATTTATCTAAAGATTTAAAACTACTAGGTATTATGACAGATGAACCACAGCAGGCTATAATTGAAGATTCAAAGACGAATAAGAGTTTTTTCTTACAAGTAGGTGATAGCATTAATGATATGACTGTTGAGGAAATAGCAAATGGTAGGGTTAAACTTACCTTTGAGGATCAAAGTATATTTTTGTCATTATAAAAAAGATTTATAGTTTTTCAAGGGGGTGGATGAAATGAATAAGTGGAATATTAAAATAACAATTTGCATTGTAATATTTACCTTTATGGCTAATGTAGCCTTTTCTCAAGAGGTGATTCCTCTACCCAAACAGACAAGGCCGGTTTCAGAAGTGAAGATCTCACTAGATATAAAGGGAATGGACATCTTGGATGTCTTAAAGATTATCTCTATGAAAAGTGGCCTAAACATAGTAGCAGGTAGAAATGTTACAGGGCGGGTAACAATATTTTTAAAGGATGTGGATGTATGGGATGCCTTAGAGCTTATTCTAGCTGCTAACAGCCTTGCATATGAAAAAAGGGGTAACATAATAAACGTAATGACAGATAGAGACTATGAGCTTTTATATGGGGAACGCTTCCATAGTAAAAAGCAACTTAAGATTATAAAACTTAAACATGCAAGCGCAGTAGATGCCAGCAAGGCCCTTAGCCAAATTAAGACTGACTTAGGAAGAGTAGTGGCAGATGAAGCATCAAATACCATTATGATAGATGATGTGCCCTCTAGGATAGCCGAAATGGAACAGATTTTAAGCCAAATAGACATATTGACTCAAACAAAGGTATTTACCTTAAAATATTCAAAGGCAGAAGATATTTTGTCTAAGGTAACAGAGATGCTTACCAAAAACTTAGGAGATGCCAGCATTGATGAGCGTACAAATAAGATTGTAGTAAAAGATACCCCAGTAAAATTAGAAGAGATTGCAAGTGTCCTAAAAGAAATTGACCAGAAAGATCTACAGGTACTTATTGAAGCAAAAATTTTAGAGGTCAATTTATCAGATCGCTTCCAGATGGGCATTGACTGGGATTATTTCGTTACAAAGTATGTTAGTTTCAGGCAAGAGTTAAGCCTGGATTTAAGTAAGAGCGGCGTGTTAAAGGTGGGGACCATGACTGGCGGTACCACAGCAGGCGCTGAAGATGAGTATTCTGCGTTTTTAGAATTGCTTAGCACGATAGGCGATGTTAATACTTTGTCTGCTCCAAAGATAACAGCAGTAAATAATCAGGAATCAAAGATATTGATAGGTACAAGAGAACCTTACGCTACAAAGTCTGTGGTCTCCAGCGACGAGGCCACCACCACAGCTGAAGAGGTGACATTTGTTGATGTAGGTGTAAAACTCTATGTTACCCCAACAATAAATGAAGAGGGTTTTGTTACAATGAAGATAAGGCCGGAGGTTAGCTCTACAGGTACTCCCTATACTACTGCAGAAGGCAATCAAATTCCTGTTGTTTCAACTACAGAGGCGGAGACTACTGTCCTAGTCAAAGATGGCAATAGCATAATAATCGCAGGATTGATTAAGGATAAACAAGACAAAACTACCAAAAGAATTCCTTTTTTATCTAATATACCAGTGTTGGGAAAAATGTTTCAAAGCATAGATGACACAAAGACAAAAAAGGAAGTAGTCATACTTCTTACACCACATGTTATAACTGGTGATAAATCTTTAACAGGTATTCCTCTAACTGAAAAAGAAGCTAGTATCAATGGAGGTATTCGTAGCCTTGTTAGGTCTAAGGATAAAAAGAAGCCTTCCAAGAAAACACCTGCCCAAGCACCTGTCAAAGGAGGAAGGGAGGCGCTTTTAGAATCTACATTAGCAAAATTACAGCAACCGGATTATTGTACTTCTGTAAGGAAAAAGATCTTTCATACATTGAGAAAAAACTATTCAGACTCAACAACAAAAGGTGAAGTATTATTGTCTTTTGTAATTGAGCCTGATGGAAACCTAAAGGAAAAGCCTGTAATTATCAAAGAAGATAATACACTTGCAGGGGATCTTGCCTTGCAATGCATTGAAGAGTCTGCCCCATTTTTTGCCTTTTCAGAACAAATAGATCAGTCAGAACAGAAAATAAAATTACTCATATCATTTGAATAATGTAACTCTATGTTTTATAAGTAGTTATAATACGTTAGTTAAACAAAAATTAAGTTTTCAAACCTTGACATTTTGCGTTTTTTGTGCTATACTATTAATGTAAAATGTAATATTTTACAAAAACGAGCGTTATATAAGTAGGAGGGTAGTAACATGATAGGTCTACTTAGAGTAGTTTTAATAGTTGCCCTTATGGGGGTACTGGCCTATAGACGAAAACTTCAGTGTAAAACTGATGATTCGCCTTTAGCTAAGTAAAAAACCACATCTTTTTATTTTTGCAATGTGGCATACCCCAGTACGAAGAAACGCACAGCTTTATGTATGAAAGGTATGCTTTTTTTATTAGTGGTGCCCTTGACAAATAGTATTTTATATGATATACTCTTGGCGATTTTCGTAATTAAAAAAATTTAAAAAGTCCATGAATTGGTTTGATTTAATCGCCCTAATAGTTTTGATTAGAAGTAGTTATATTGGTTTTAGAAGAGGCCTTTCCATGGAGCTATTTAGGTTTTTAGGCCTGATAGTTTCTGGATTTGCCTCTTTTTATTATTATGAGCGATTAGGTGATATATTAACACTTAATACCTCAATACCTCAGCCTATCTCAAATGCCGTTTGTTTTATAGTTATATTACTATTAGGTATAGCATTATTTAAAGTATTGGGTTCGTTTACACGCAAGGTAATGCAGCTTAGTTTTACAGCCAATTTTGATAGCATAGGTGGAGCAGTCTGCGGTTTACTTAAAGGAGCTATTATAGCAAGTTTTATTGTTGTCTTATTGCAGCAGATACCCTCTGAATATATTTCAGAGTCCATTGAGCTAAAATCTTTTTCAGGTCGTTATTTTGTAAAATTTTCTTCAAATCTGTATTCTTTAATTAACAGGATTCAGCCAGAAGGTCTCAATTTATAGTATTGGTTAGACTTCATTCATCCTAAAAGATCTTACCGTGCATTTCTTGAGGTGTTTTCAAAGCAAAAGGAGGTAATCGTTGACATTAAATGAGATTTATAAATTGGCTATAAGATTAGGTATAGAAAAAGATCCAAGAGGAAAGAAAAGAGTCCAAAAATATTTAAACCAACAAAGAAAATCTTTCGCAAAACTCACAAAGAAACAAAAACAAAATTTCGACAAAGAAAATTTAACTAATCCTTATAGCGACACTAGGATTTTGCACGGGAAAAAACAAACACGCATAGAAGCTTGCATGGTTGGAATTGACATAGAGGTCTCTGAAATTCTTTTAGCAGATAGATTGAAGCAGGCAGGGAAAAAAATAGATTTGATTATATCTCACCATCCAATTGGCAAGGCACGGGCAGGGTTTTATGAAGTTATGGATATGCAAACAGAGGTATTAAAAGCACACGGCATAACAAAGGATGTAGCAGAGTCTTTAATGAAGGAGAGAATAAAAGAGGTAGAAAGAAAAGTTTCCCCTGGTAATTTCGAGCGTCCCGTTGATGCAGCTAGACTTTTGGGGATTCCTCTTATTTGCATGCATACTCCAACGGATAATTTTGTAAATAACTACATTCAGAAACTAATGGATACTAAAAGGCCAAAGAAAGTGGGAGATATACTGCGTATCTTAGAGGCAATTCCAGAATATAAATCTGCCATTTTACAAAAGTCAGGACCTAAGGTTATTGCAGGCAATGAAAAAAATAAGGCAGGTAAGATATTTGTAGATATGACCGGAGGCACTGAAGGTTCAAAGGATGTATTTGCAAGGCTTTCCCAGGCAGGTATTGATACAATTGTTGCGATGCATTTAAGTGAGGGTCATTTTAAAAGTGTTAATAGAGAGCATATTAATGTTGTGATAGCAGGTCATATCTCAAGTGATGCGCTTGGGTTAAATTTATTTTTAGACCAACTGCAAAAAAAGACAACTTTGGATATTATTACCTGTTCAGGTTTTAATAGGGTAAGAAGGAAGAAATGATTCCACAAACAACACTTGATGAAATTTTAGATAGGACTGATATAGTTGAGATAATCTCAAGCTATATCCCCTTAAAACGTGCCGGAAGAAACTTTAAGGCACGTTGTCCTTTTCATAATGAGAAGACCCCTTCTTTTGTTGTTAGTCCTGATAAACAGATTTACCATTGTTTTGGATGCGGTATGGGTGGGAATGCCTTTAACTTTTTGATGAAATATGAAAGATTAGAATTTACAGAGGCAGCGGAGCTTTTGGCTCAAAAGGCAGGTGTGGAAATACCAAGAAAAAGCACCTCTTTTGACTCTTCGCAATCAGAGGTGACAAATATCTACTCTGCGAACCAGACGGCATCAGGGTTTTACCATTATGGTTTGCTTAAAATGGAATACGGTAAGAAGGCCTTGCAGTATTTAAAGCAAAGGGGAGTAAAAGAAGAAACCGTAGCAGAATTAAAGATAGGGTATGCACCCAATTCCTGGGATGCCTTCTTGTCACATGCTACAAAGAATGGTACTAAACGAAATGCCCTTGAGAAAGCAGGGCTTATTTTACCAGGAAGAGATGGTACACATTACGATAGATTTCGTAATAGGATAGTATTTCCAATATTTAATGCAAAGGGTTCTGTGATAGGTTTTGGGGCAAGGGTATTGGATAAATCTTTACCTAAATATGTGAATTCCCCAGAGACTAAGGTTTTTAGTAAGGGGCGTCATTTATATGGACTGAACTTTGCAAAAGACCATATAAAACAAAAAGATTTAGTAATTATTGTAGAAGGCTACCTTGATTTTCTGGCACTTTACCAATCTGACATCAAAAATGTAGTAGCCTCACTAGGTACTGCCTTGACGATTGAACATGTAAGGTTATTAAAGAGGTATTCAAAGAATATAGCAATGGTTTTTGATGCTGACCAGGCAGGTGAACGAGCGACTTTACGAGGTTTGGATATTGCATTAACCGAAGGTTTAAGCGTTAAAGTTGTAAGTTTACCTAAGGGCCATGATCCAGATACCTTTGTTAAAGAAAAAGGCCCAGAACAATTTTTGCAAGTAGTAGATAGGGCGAAAACACTTTTTGACTACAAGTTTGACCTCTTGATTTCAAGGTTCGACCTCAACACCCCAGAGGGTAAAACCAAGGTTACAGCTGAGATGTTACCCACTATTGCAAAAGTACCAAATGCCATTTTAAAATCAGAATATATAAAAAGGCTGGCTGAAAACTTGAAGCTAAATGAAACTGCTTTGTGGACAGAGCTAAAGAAGGTTAAGCCTGACTATTCATATACTGGTTTAGAAAGTTCTTTTGAATCCAAACAGGCAAACCTCGATGTAGCTAAACAGATGATCATAGGACTCTTATTAGAAGACAATCGACTCATCGCATATGCAAAATCAGAACTCAAAATATCAGAAATCGAAGATGAAGATTTTAAGGTTTTGCTAGAGGCAATTTTTACATTATCAAAAAAGACAGATTCAATTAGCCCAGGTAAACTGATAGCGAATTTAGAAGATGAATCTCTATGTCAGATTGTCCCTGAGATATGCACAAAGATGGTTGGGGCTTCAGATAGAAAAAAGACCCTAGATGATTGTATAAAGGCAATAGAAAAGACCAACATGAATAGAAAATTGCGAGAATTGCAAAAAGAGATCAGCTTGGCTCAAAACACAAAAGATGAAAAGACAATTTCAGTATTGGTGAATAAATATAGCATATTAGTGAAAAAATTCCAGGGGAGAAAGACCTAGATGAAAAGAAAGAAACTATCCAGAAAAAAGAGACAGAAGCCAAAGAAAAAAGTTCTTAAGCGAAAGAAGATAAAGATTTCTAGAAAAGGCAAGAAAATAAAAGTTTCTAAAGGCAAAAAAACCTTTAAAAGAACAAGATCTTCGGTGAAAAAACCTAGAAAAAAGACCAAAAAAATACGCAGCCAAAAAAAGCAAAAACACACAAAGGATATTAAAAAATTGATTGGCTTAGGTCATGAAAAGGGTTTTCTGACATATGAACAGATAAACGATATCTTACCAGAAAACATTATCTCTTCTAAGGTAATAGATAAAGTATTTGTTATACTTGGTAATGAGAAGATTAAGGTTGTTGATTCTTCAGAAGAAGCTACTACACAGACGCAAAATGAGAGACCTCATATTGTAGCGGAACCGAAAGGGCAATTAAAGCAATTTACTCCGGTAGTTCAGTTAGATGACCCAGTTAGGATGTACCTAAGGCAGATGGGGCAAATTCCACTTTTAAGCCGAGAATCCGAAATAGAACTAGCTAAGGATATTGAGAGCAAGGAAGAAGTATTTCGTGAATCTATATATGAATGTAAAATTGCAAAACAGCTATCCCTAAATGTAGCCAATAAGGTTTTAAATGGCAATTGCAACCCAGATGAAGTAATAAATGACGAGATAAAATTTAAAAAAAGTAAACTTATCAGGAAAATATCTTCTGTTACCCAAAGACTCAGGCGCACAAGAAAACAAGCTGCAATAGCACAACTTGTAAAAGAATTAGATTTAAATATTTCGGTAGTAGAGGAGATGTTATCCGATGTATATGCGCACATTGCAGAAATAGAGAAACTAAAAAGAGAAATTGAGCGTATGCGCAAAAGAAGGGTAAGAGGTAAGATACAAAGATTAGAGAAAAAGGTTCGCTCTCTTGAGGAACAACTAGGAGAACCCCGCTCTAAAGTAAAGCAGAAATTAAAGCTTGTAAGAAGAAAACAAGTGCATTACAACAAGTCTAAAAGGAAGCTTGTAGAGGCAAATTTAAGACTTGTTGTCTCAATTGCAAAAAAATATACGAATAGAGGTTTAACATTCCTAGATTTAATACAGGAAGGTAATATTGGTTTAATGAAGGCGGTAGAAAAATTTGAGTATAAAAGGGGTTATAAATTTTCTACTTATGCCACTTGGTGGATCAGGCAAGCCATAACCAGGGCCATAGCCGACCAAGCAAGGACAATTCGTATCCCGGTCCATATGACAGAGACGATAAATAAGCTTATCAGGGTCTCAAGGATGTTAGTGCAAGAGAATGGTAAGGAACCTACGCCAGAAGAAATAGCTTATGAAATGCGCATGCCTGTTGAGAAAGTAAGGGGTATTTTAAAAATTGCCCAAGAGCCTATATCTTTGCAAACCCCTATTGGGGATGAAGGCGATACACATTTTGGTGATTTTATAGAAGACAAAAAGGCTATTTCACCTGCCAATGCCACTGCCTATAGCATGCTTAAAGAACAAATGGAAAATGTCTTAGGTACCTTAACAGACAGGGAAAAGAAGGTCATTAGGCTTAGATTTGGTATAGGCGATGGCTATCCAAGGACATTAGAAGAAGTGGGCAGTATATTCAACGTAACAAGAGAAAGAGTAAGGCAAATAGAAGCCAAGGCATTAAGGAAATTAAGACATCCTACCAGAAGTCGCAGATTAAAGAGCTTTCTTGATGTAACCCTAGCAGAAGAGAAGGTGTTCTAACCCTTTTTTATTTAGCGACTTAAGAGTTTCTTAGAATCCCACCCCTTAACACACTACATCTCAATGTTGTTAATAAAAACAAAATCTAGATATTTACCCTTGCTTTTTTGCTAATCTTATGGTATACTTACTAAAAATAACTCAAAAACCTCTATAAGACAAAGGCAGGTAGTATGTTATCCCACAAATCCCTAACCAAAATAATAGCACTATTAGTGGTATGTATGTTTATTAATACCACAATGTCACAGTATGTCTGGGCTTTAAGGACTCCTATGACAAGGAAAACTCCTATAGCAGCTAGGTTTAGAGAAGAAGCATTAGGGGCGGATGATGGGAAAGCACGAGATGCAGAAGCTTACTTTGATATGGCCAAAGATTTAGCTAGTGAAGGAGTAGAATCCTATGGAAGAGCGATAGAGCTCTTTGATGAAGCTATTAATATGGGAGATCTTTCTGAACCACATCTTATGGAGGCCCACTTTACAAGGGGACGCCTTCTTTTTAGAGCAAAAGAAGGACGTTATATGGAATATCAGGACAATGAAGAAGCCCTAGAAGCCTTAACTGCAGCGGACGAATTAGGTAGTCGGTTGTTTGGAGAGGACAGATTGAGCCCAAAGCTCATATTTGCTCTTGCGGAAGCCAATAGATGCATTGGTAGAATTCATGCAGAATCTAATGACTCACAAAGAGCTGCTGATGCTTTTGAGAAGGCTATTGAAGTTGCTAGGAGCTCATCGCATTCTGAGTCAATGAATGTGGTTGTTGATTCTAGGTTGCACTTGGCAGTAGTCCAACTTGAACTGCGCCAGAAAGAAAAAGCTTTAGCTACTTTAAGGGCTCTACGTAGCACACCTGATCTTGATGCTGAAAGAATGGCAATAGCTGATGACTTTATTAAAGAACTTGCTGGTGCTCAGTCCGAGCAAACCCCTCCTGAAGCTAAACCAGCTGAAAGGCTATCACCTGAGGTGCAAGTAGCAGTAGCTACCAGAATATTAGAGGAGATCGAGAGGATTGGAGGACGTGAATTCTATGGTCCAAGGGCTTGGATAAATTTTAATAGAACTAGAATTGTGGTTCAAATCCGGCAGGCTTTCAATCCTGATGTACCAGATGTAGGATTTAGTGTTAATTACCCAGATAAACGGTTTGGAGAACAGCTAGATGATGACGGTGTAGCTTTTTTTAGCTTAGATCCAACTAGTTTATTATTTACAACGTATCGAGAAGATTTTCTTAGAATATTAGCAAATGCTGATAAGGTTAAAGGGGAATTACAAAGAGGTGAAATCAAACATTGCGGAGATATAAGCGTAGGTTTTTCTAAAGAATCACCATCAGAGTTTGTGTCCGGGGATTTAAGTGTATCAACAAGGGGGGCTGGTGTAGGTTTCCATATTTATCTTGGTCGGGAGGAAGGCAGTCAGCCGTTTGACACAACTGAATGGATTGATGTGACCCCTACCCGCTTTGCAGAAGGAAGCTACACCACCCTAGAACAACATGAACCGAATACAGCCTCTTTGGTACGTAGAGTTATTTCTGATTTTACTAAAAGAGAAGGGATTGAAGTTGCTGAAGGTGACCGCACTGCTTTACGGGATGCCGTGGCAGCACTAATGGCCGAATCACCTACTCGTGCAACTGGGGCAATTGATGCCATTGAAGATTGTGAAGGATTTAACCAAGCTTCAGCACAGAACTTAGCGGATATCGCCAGGAATCCTTTTGGAGTGTTTTATGTCCCACAGGCTGCGGCTGAAGCCGGTCTTTCTGATGATGAAACGAAACCACTTCAAGATATTGTAGGAAGAATTAATACATATTTTGTAAGCCGATTAGCTTTAGTTCCATATAAGCCTGGAGAACGACGGCTCTACCCTCCCAGCTCAAGAACAGCAGATGTTTATAAAGGCATGACACCGGAAAATTTTGCCTGTAGAATAGGCTTTCATATTTGGAATGAAGGAAGCGGTGTAGTCCCAGAAGATGTGCAGTTGGCAGGAGCAATTTTATCAGGTGATTACTCCAGAGAGGGAGTTCCTTATTACATGCAAGACTATGCAAGTGAACTTCTTCCTGAAGCTGCTGTAAAGCAAGGAAGAGCATTCAGCCTTGCAGATGCCTTTGCTAAGTGGATACTTGGAAGAGAAGATGAGATACCTGGACAGCAACATCCAAATAGCCGCTCTAAGGTGCTTGATTTCTTTGCTGGAGTAGCAGCTTCGGAACACATATCTTCCCGCTTCACTGAAATAACAAACACCCTAAACAAAATAGACTTCCAATACAAAGCAACGCCAAACATCTCAAGACCAAATGTTGGTATCCTAGACTGCACAGATGCTAAGGAACTAGCTATTTTAGGAGCACACTTCACTGAAGCACCTCTTGCATTTTTAGTCAATACTAAAAAAGAAGCAGCACGTTTTGCTGCTGGAGCAATTGTAGTAAGCTTAGAAGAATATGAAGGTAATACTATAGCTGCTATAGGAGAATTAGTGAATAGACTAACTAGATACATAAAAGAAAAACTCCCCAATGCCAGACCAAAATTCCTTCTTTATACCACACAAAAGCTTAAACAAATAGCTAATATTGAAATAATACCCCTTATAGAGCGTAACTATACAGCTATTGCACAATGGCTTAAAGCCATGATAGATACAATAGGCATACAGTATCCTCCTAAAGATGAAAGACGCCTAATGGATGCTTTTGAAGCAGCTGCAAGAGCTATATAAACCGCCTACACCCTATCTCTTTTTAGCAAGAAAAGCAAATGGATTTTTCTTACCACAGGCAATATTTCCGCCTTTACAACCCCACCTAAATCTGGTATAATTCAATTTCACTGAAACCCTATTAACTGGGCCCATAGCGCAGGTGACTCATAAACCGACCAAGTAAGTTTTTATAACTCCTTATATTCTTTATAAATACATTATTTCTAAAGGACTTAAGGAGTTTTTTTGTCTTAACCAATTTTAATGTAGTATGGACAACCTATATGGACACTAAGGGTACCCCTACCGCTTTTATAAGGATTGTTACAAATTGTACCCCTCTACCACTATTTTGAGGATACCCCACCACCTAGCTCACTATATCTTTTGCCCCACCCATTAACACACTATATCTCAATATTGTTAATAAAAACAAAATCTAGATTTTTAGCCTTGCATTTGGGGTAATCTTATGCTATACTTTATTTTAACTTAAGACAAAGGCAGGATATCCCATTTCTATGAACTATACTAAGAAAATAATATCATTATGTCTACTTGTGGCATTTACAATGTCACTGATAGGGGTAGACTATATTCTTGCATCCCCTTCCAAAGAGACCCTCAGGCCTGATACCACAGCAAAAGATAAAGAGCTTACAAGAGAACTAGCTGCAAGGTTTACGGAAGGAGATCGGCCAAACCAGGGAGAACAGCTAGAGCAAAAAATTGAAAACTCTACAAGTCCACCTCAACATCCCCCCACTATCACGGCTGAGAGTTTAGGGGAGAAGAAAGCAATTTTGGAAGGTAGAGTAGAGGCGAGTTTTTGGTTAGGGGGCCGTGGCTCAAAGCTATACAAATCGTTAAACCCCAAGGCAGAATTGGCCGTAAGGCCGGGCAAGGATGTCAGAGAAGCATTAAGGGAATTACAAGAAGAAAAGGAATTAGACGATCAGGATATCGTGTTGCTGTATTGGCATGCCGAACCTGCTATAATTCGTCTGAGAGTCGCACCCTTAGAGAGGTTGCTTAAGACAAATTGGGTTCGTATGCCGATAGATAGCTTTGCGTATTTCGCCACCAGAAAATTAAAGGCAGAAGCACCCTATGTTTTTGAACAGACCATTGGTATTTGTGAGGAAGATTCTAGAATTGACATATACGCCTTGTATGTCGATCCCTCCAGAAGAGAACGCGGTAAAATAATAGAGCTTGTCAATATTCAGAGAAAAATAGCTGAGCAGCATTTTAGAGGCTACGAAATTACAACCAAGACCCCAAACATTTTTGTCATGAGGACTTTTTCTGACTGTTATGGGGCAGATTTAGACTTTGATGAGTGTAAGCGCAGCGCAAGCACAGCGATTTATACATTGAGAGGATTATTTTTGCTGGGCCTGATCGACAGATCAGAGGTTGAGAGATTACGTCAGGCAGCCCCTAAGGACGAAACACACATTCCAGCGGAATTATTATATAATATGCTCCGAGAGAATTTTGCACCTTTAGGTAACGGGAATACGCTGAAGGGTATTCTGAAGGGTCTGACCAAAATAAAGAGAGAAAGGTATGGGCGTAGCGGTAATTGGACTCATGTCCAAGATGGGCTTGATCGCTGCGACGGTTGGTTTTATCTTAAGGGAATTGTGGGATATAAAGATAAGGCGCCAGCACCGAAGGCGCATGATATGTTAGATTTCACCAAATCCCCCGCCCGCTTCACTGAGCAGGATGGTGAACGAGAGTTGGCAATTGCAGCTCTTGTAGCAGAAGGTGCTGGCGATTCAGACACATTAGTGTCAGCTGTGAGAACTGTAGCTGGATATGATGACCAAGAAGCCCTCAGATTATTGCTTAGGTGCTTGGCCCATAGGAGTGCGCATGTTCAACATGAGGCAATGTCCTCTTTTGTCAGAAAGGGCGTTGCAGTAGCACCTCATCTGAATGAAGCGCTCATTTCTTCTTACGAACCTGATACGCCCAAGCCTGAAAGAATCGATGACTTTCGTTACAGGCTAGCTGAAGCCTTAGGTTATATAGGTGACCCCAGTTCCCTGGAAGCCTTAAAAAGGGCAGCTGTGGGCCGGAATGCAAATGTAGCCCTTTTTGCTGCAGAGGCCTTAACCATGCTCAGGAGAGAGAGGGAGATAGCTCAAGAAATAGTACAGTTTATGAGAGGGCATCTTTTAACACCTTCTTCTAAACATGTGCACGCTGCATATACGTTAGCCCGTTTTGAGGATGATGGCTATGAAGCCATGGAGGAAATCTTTAAAGATAAAAGTAATCATTCTTCAGTAAGAATGAAGGCAGCATGGGGAATGGTTCAGGCCTGCAATGTCCGCGCCAAAGAATCATTCGAAGATGTATTAGATGGAGAATGGGATATAGAAGCTGAACGCTTAGACGAACTAATGAAGATTAGGAGAGCCTTACATAAGGCAGAGATTGATAGGCCAAGCTTAGCAGAGATTGTGAACTTCGCGTTTTATCTGCAGAATTTTAGAAGAAGATTGGCAGATGATGATGGTATAGATCCTGATTTGGTAATGGAGTACGTTAAGGCGGCTTTTAAAAGGAGAACGGAGTTGGGAATGACTATAGATGCCACTACCGAACAGGTTTTTAAAGAGCTATTGATAGAGGAGGAAGGCGTAGAGTATCACGAGGTAGACTTGGTGAAGTCTCTTGTGGAGCATTTAAATGAGATGGCCAGTGATGAATATAATAGAAAACAAACTGTAGTTACCTGGTTAAGAAACAAACAAGATCGAGGTATTTCTACTGCAGTAGTTTTCTCACCTGAAAATGAATCTGAAAGGGTAGAGGTACCTATAGAACCGGTGATAGACCATGTCCTTGGCAGCATCTGGTTTAAAGAAAGGACTGAAAATGACACTGATAGTGAAAGGCCCATAGTTGAAGTTCCGGAAATATCTTTAGACAAATGGCGATTATTTGTCTGCAGGGCCCGCTTCACTGAGCAGAATGATAATGAAAAAATAGAGAGGGCACGAGAAGCAGAAGCCAGGTTTTCAGAAAGTAATAGCTCTGGACAGGACCATTTAAAAACCGGCGAGCGAATGCACAGCACTACTAAGGCAAGAAGGTTGTTTGCGGCTGAGGAGTTTTTGCCGACAGGAATTGTTAGGGAGGGTTTTTTGGAGCCAGGACTAATGGTGATTGTAGACGAAACAATTTGTAAGGAAATTCTGCGGTTATTGTCAAAATATGACGCCATGGGTATTATTAGTACCGCGGTATATATAAACAGAGACGATACCCATAATAAGGAGTCATTTGAGTATTTAGAAAAGGAATTTGGACGACCCTTTCAAAGGGTTGTTGTGGTAGGCGGAATTGACATTGACTGGATTATTCTTCACGAAATACTTCACGATTGCATTGCGTTATCATCTAAAAAATACCCAGATAAGTTCAGACGTTTATTGGAAGTTATATACGAGACTTCAAAAGATAATAGGCATTTTGGGTCTGCATATACGTCGCTCTCTCATGCCATAGTAGTTAACGACATGGTACTTTTGGCCTCTGGATTGAGGAGTTTTGTCCCAGAATTCTTTTCCGGTCAGTGTGTAAAAGGAGGCGGTGATTCTCAAGCATATGTATATTTAAAATACCTTATGCCTGATGAGGCAAGGCAATTATTCTACGACCTTGGGTTCATCTGGCCCTTACCTTTTCCTAACAACGAACCCCCATCCATAAAAGTACCAAGAGAAGAAAATGAGACCAGATTTAGTGAGATAAAAGGTAAGGTAAATCCGTTAGATGTAGAATATGGACCTTTCGCCAGCATAGAAAGGTCGGAACAGCGGTTAGCTGGAGAAAGACCCCGCTTCACTGAGCAGGATGGAGCACAACCTATAAGAATTCTTTTAGTAGAAGATGATGGAGATCAGAGAGAGAGATTAGTAAGAGGTTTTACTAAAGAAGGATATAAGGTTATTGAGACAGTTAACCCACAAGATGCATTAAGGAAATTAGATGAATTAGAAATACTTCCTCACTTAATGGTAGCAGATTTAAATATGCTAGATGAAGAAACCGGTAAAATTGATAGCGAGGCAGGTCCGAAATTAGCAAAGGAAGTCAGAAAAAGATATCCACAGATAAAAACGATACTGACATCTATGGGCATGGACGGAGCTGAGGCTGAACGGTATAGGGAGCTAGAAGGTATTGATGAAGCATGTAATAAGGTAACAGAGTTATTGGTTTCTAAGATAAAAGGCTTGTTGAGTCGCTTCGCTGAAAGCCTATTTGGTGACTTTAAAAACCTATCCACAGGTCTAATAATAGAATCACCCCTTGGTGAAAACATTCTACCTGCACTACAAGACCTAGAACTACCTAAAGGTACAACAATTGCCATAACAGGAGACACTGCACATCTTAAAGGAGATGTTGATATATTAAATGCAGCCCTAGGATATGAGCTTGTTATTCTTTGTGAAACTATTGAGCAAGCAGCCGAAGAATTACGCAGAAGAGGTTTAATCTTAATTAGACTTATTGCTACAGAGCTAAGAACTCTACCTGCATTTATTGATGAAATTCACTATATCACAGAAGAAACACTACAACTCCTTGAAGAGCTAAAGTCCCATAAAGAAACAAAAACAGGAGCATAATACCTACCTTGACTTCCATATCCTTGTAGCAGTATAATATTGCATAAGGAAGTGTTTAAATGGATAAAAAACTAAAAAGAATCATAAAAAGAGAAGCTTATATTGTTTTTGCTGCTATGGTTGTTAGCATTGCACTTGTATGGATAGCTGTTCCAACAGGACATCACTTTGAATACTTCACAAAGATCTTTTTAAAAAACCCATATCCTTATTTTGATAATAAAATGTCTGCTTTGCTTTTTGGTGCTGGTGTCAGGCTAGCATTTATTTATTACCCTCTTTATCTTCTTATTAGATTTATCAGGATTTTAAGAAAGAACTACGAAAACACCAAAAGACACTAAAAATCCCCCTTTACAACCCTACCTAAATCTGGTATAATCCAATTTTACTGAAACACTACTAAATGGGCCCATAGCGCAGCGGTAGCGCAGGTGACTCATAATCACTTGGTCGGAGGTTCAAATCCTTCTGGGCCCACCATAGTTATTCTATTTATAGGGGCAATTGGCGCAGTCGGTTAGCGCGCGTGCCTCACATGCACGAGGTCAGAGGTTCGAATCCTCTATTGCCCACCATAGTTAAATATGAAAGAACAAATTGACTATTCATCTCAAATAGGTACTCTCATAAACTTACAGAAAATAGATACGCAGATTTATGCATTGTGTAGAGAGAAAGAAGAGATACCTAGAATGTTTGAGAAATTGAAGGAAATCGCAGAAGAAGAAAAGCTAAAGATTAAAGATGCAGAGGATGATTTAAAGGCCTTGCAGGTAAAAAGAAAAGATAAGGAAATTGATTTAGCCTCAAAAGAAGAGAATATTAAAAAGTTACAAACCCAACTTTTTCAGATAAAGACGAATAAAGAATACACTGCAATGCAAAAAGAGATAGAAGGTCTAAAGGCAGACAATTCTGTCCTTGAAGAAGAAATCCTTCTGATGATGGAAGAGCAGGATAAAGCTAAAAAAGAAATAGATGATGTAAAGCAAGGCGTAACAGAAAAGGAAAAAGAATTAAAGGTCAAGGGAGAAGAAGTAAAGCTTAAGCTTGCTGATATCGAAAAAAACCTTACGCAGCTTAATGCTCAAAGGGAAACGATGACTCCTGGGATCGAAAAATCCATTCTTGCTAAATATGAGAGGGTATTGAAGAATAAAGATGGTCTTGCTTTGGTTTCAGCAGAAGGGCATGCCTGTCAGGGGTGTCATATGAATTTACCGCCTCAGGTTATTAATGAAATAAAACTACGCAATAGTATAATTATATGTGAGAATTGCACCAGGATTTTATATCTAGAAAAAGACGATACCGAACAACCAGCGAGCAGTTAATGACTTCAAAAAAACTTACTATTTATATAGATGGAGCAGCCTCTGGAAACCCAGGCCCTGCAGGCATTGGGGTAATTGTATGTAGCACTTCAGGTCAAGTATTAAAAAATATCTCAAAGTATGTAGGAGAGACAACAAACAACATCGCTGAATATACTGCTGCAATATGCGCATTAGAAGAAGCAAGCACATTAAAAGCAGAGTCAGTTCATATTAATACAGACAGTGAATTATTGGCTAAACAACTTAACAAAGAATACAAGGTTAAGAATTCTAATTTAAAACCTTTGTATGAAAAGATACTTTATCTTGCTAAGGGTTTTGAAGAAGTTAGGATCTTTCATATAACAAGAGATAAAAATAAAGGTGCAGATAAACTGGCAACTAAGGCAATAAAAGAAACCAAGAAAAAAGCAACTTCAAATGCACCTATAAATTTATCTAAGGAGTAGGTTTGAGATGGTCGCCTTACCCCATAAGGGGTAGGGAGGAAAGTCCGGACTCCACAGGGTAGCGTAGTGGGTAACACCCACCTCCGCCACAAAGAGTGGCGGACGGATTAGAGCCACAGAGACGAGTCGAATTTGCTTTGCAAATTTGGGTGAAACGAGGCAATCTCTACGCGGAGCAAGGCCAAATAGGGGACGAGGTGCTACCCGCACCGTTAGAAAAGTTCCGGGTAGGCTGCTACCTCTTTATTAAAAGAGACGACCTCAAATGGTAACGTTTGAGGCAAGACAGATGACCATCCACGACAGAATTCGGCTTATCGAACCTACTCCTTTTTATTTTCTGTAATTATTTTTTTTCACCCCACCACAAAATATTCCTATAACACTTCCCAAAGACCACACTATATAGTATACACAAAAAAAAGTTGAATTTTTCTCTTGACAAAGTAAACATAATTGTATATACTTGGATATGTAAGTGGAGCAAAGTGGAGCGAAGTGGAGAAAATCCATATGGATGCGCCCAATACAATTTGCCTTTGTCGGGGAGGCTAAAAATAGCGGCATACGTCGCATAAATTAAATAGGGCGCATCCATATTTTTTCCCTAGATTTTGATAGACATTAAAAAAGTTTTTTGCGAGGCAGGTTAATATGTTTTATGGTGAATATGAACATAATATAGATAGAAAAGGCAGATTGATAATCCCCTCAAAACTGAGGCAGGTGTTTAAAGAGCACTATGTAGAGAAATTCTATATTACTAGGGGATTAGATGGCTGCCTCTTTTTATTTACAGAAGATGAGTGGAAAACACAAGAACAAAAATTCAAGGCAATGTCTTTTACCAAAAAAGAAGCCAGGAAGTTTAACAGGATGTATTTTTCCGGTGCGTGTGAATTAACGTGTGACAAACAAGGAAGAATACTTATGCCTACTTACTTAAAACAATTTGCCAACATCAAGCGTGATGTAATGATCGTAGGTGTTTCAAATAGGATTGAAGTTTGGGCAAAGGAACGCTGGCTTGAGTTTTATGAATCGAACAAGGAAACCTTTGAGGAAACTGCTGAGAGATTAATGGAGCTAGAATAACAATAAGGTTTATGGGTCATATACCAGTTATGTGTAAAGAAATCTTAAGCATACTAAATCCAAAGAAGGGCAATATAATCGTCGACTGCACGATAGGCAGCGGTGGGCATAGTGAAAGGATTCTAGAGCTTATTGGTGAGGAAGGTAAGCTTATTGGTATAGATAGAGATAAAAATGCCCTAGAGAGAACAAGAAAAAAATTATCAAAGTTTTCTAAACGTTGTGAGTTTATCCATGAAGATTTTCGTAACGTTGATAAAGTTTTAGAAAAACTAAGCATACAAAAAATAGATGGTGCACTCTTTGACTTGGGACTTTCTTCAGAGCAACTAGAGGATCCAGAACGTGGTTTTAGCTTTCAACAAGAAAGCCCCCTGGATATGCGCTTCGATAGATTAAAAACAAAATTATGTGCCTATGATTTCGTAAATTATCTAACAGAACAAGAATTAGATCAGATATTGTTTAAATTTGGCCAGGAAAGATGGCACAGGCGCATAGCAAGAAAAATAGTTCAGCAAAGAAAGATAGCCCCCATTGATTCGACAATTCAGCTAAGGGATTTAATAATGCGCTCAATTCCATACAGAGGTTCCAGACGGGGAAAGATTCATCCTGCAACTAGGACATTTCAAGCACTTAGGATAGCCGTCAATCAAGAATTAGCAGCATTAGAGGCTGGGTTAGATAAGATATCTAAATTCTTAAAACCCGGAGCGCGTGTTTGCATAATTAGTTTTCATTCCTTAGAAGACAGGATTGTAAAGCAAAGATTTAAAAAATTTTCACAACTAGGAGTTGTAGAGATACTTACCAAGAAACCGATACGGCCTGCATGGGAGGAGGTGAAGCAAAATCCAAGGGCGCGCAGTGGCATGTTAAGAGCAGTTATGGCTTTATAAACTTTTAATGGAGGTGGACAATGAATCTAGCTAGGATTTTCGTAATCATCGCACTTATCACCTCTATATCTTTGATTTTGGTGCATCAGCAGGTTGAAATTGCCAAGGTAAGTTATCAAATACAGCACCAAGAACTTTCCATTACCCAGGCCCTTGACCAAAGGCAAGGATTGTTATATAATGTTGCTAGCCTAGAAAGTCCCCAAAATCTCAAGCAAACTCTTCTTTTAGCAGAGAAAAGTGACTTTTCATGTCTTAATAATAAAAAGACAATTATTCTGGCCAAAGAAAAATCAGTAATACCGTCACCTACTGAACTTAAAAATACAAATCCTTTTTCAAACCTACTGGCGTTTTTAAGCTTAAGCTCCGAGGCAGAAGCGAACCAGTAAGAGGTTAAAACGAATATGGGCAGACTCTCCTACAACAAACGGGCCTGTTTGATTTTTGTTTTTCTTTTTGGCGTACTTTCTTGCTTGACTGTACGCCTTTTTTATATTCAGTTGCTTAGATCAGACTATCTTTGCGATGTTGCTAATAAGCAGCATAGCATGATGGTACGTACAGAACCTAAAAGGGGAGATATCTATGATAGGAACATGCGCATTTTTGCAACTAGCCTAAATATGGACTCTGTTTACGTAAATCCTAAAAGAATAAAAGACCCCCAGCTTACAAGTAGAGAATTATCTAAGATTTTGGACATGAAGGAAGCTGAGGTTTTACGAAGACTTACAAAGGATGCTTCATTTGTTTGGCTAAAGAGAAAGACATCTGATGATATCTCTAAAGAAATAACCAAGCTAAACCCTAGGGCTTTTGGGGTAATAAAAGAACCTAAGAGGGTATACCCAAATGGCGAATTAGGCTCACATGTATTAGGCTTTGCAGGATTGGACAATGTTGGCCTAGAAGGTATAGAACTTGTCTATGATGAATTCTTAAAAGGACAACCAGGTTTTAAGATTACAAAGAGGGATGCAAAGCTGCGGGAATTGGTTTTTATGCAGCAAAACTTTGTACCTGCAGTTGAGGGGCATAATATTGTTCTTACCATAGATGAGGCAATACAACACATTGTAGAAACTGAATTAGATAGAATTTATGAGGATTTTAGTCCAAAGGCAGCAACTATTATCGCTATGGATCCAAGAAATGGTCAAATACTAGCCTTGGCCAATAGGCCTACCTATGATCCGAACATATTTGAAAGATCAGAGTCAGAGTCCAGGCGTAATAGGGCTATAACTGACATGTATGAGCCTGGTTCTGTTTTTAAGGTTATTACTGCCTCAGCAATCTTAGATTTAGACTCAATAGACCCACAAGAAAAGATCTTTTGTGAAAACGGGGCATACAAGATAGGCCGTCATACCTTGCATGATCATAAACCTCATGGCTGGTTGAATTTTTTTGAAATCATAGAAGTCTCAAGCAATATAGGCACCATAAAGGCCGCACAACACTTGGGTCAAAAAAACCTATATAATTATATAAAAACCTATGGTTTTGGTGAGAAGACTGGTATTGACTTACCTGGTGAGGCTATTGGTATGATCAGGAAGCCTGAGGATTGGTCAAGGCTTTCTATGTGTGCCATACCAATGGGGCAGGAAGTAGCCGTAACTGCCTTGCAGATGGTTTGTGCGGTTTCAGCGATAGCCAATCGAGGGGTTATGGTAAGGCCTTATATGGTTGATCGCATAATAGATGATAAAGGGGGTCTAATAAAGTCTTTTAAGACCTTTTATGTTAGAAGGGTCCTAGATAGAAAAACAGCGATAGAATTGACTGGTATTCTAACAGGTGTTGTTGAAAGAGGTACCGGGAAAAATGCTAAGATAGAAGGTTACCCCGTAGCAGGCAAGACAGGAACTGCTCAGAAGGTAGCTAAAGATGGCAGGTATTCGCATTCTAAATTTATTAGTTCATTTGTAGGGTTTGCACCTGCCGATGATCCCTTGATTTCAGTTATAGTTATTGTAGATGAACCAAGACCTTTTTATTATGCAAGTTTAGTAGCAGCTCCTGCGTTTGGAAATGTTGTTAAAGAATCTATTGCTTATCTAGAATCGAAGTAATCATCGGTATTATAAGTTTTTAAAATAATGATACAAAAGAAAATTTGTGGTTTAAGTGCTTAGTAAAGAATTTATAAATCTTTAAAGCAACCTAAATGATCTTAATATGAAGATTGATAACTTAATAAAAAATTTAGAGATACAAGGTATAAGCTGTAATTCCAAGGACATAAAGGAAGGTTTTATGTTCGTGGCTATCAAAGGTAATTCTTTAGATGGTCATGATTTTATACAAGAAGCAATGCAAAATGGTGCTAGGTGCATAGTAGCAGAGAAAGACTTTCCTTGTAGTAAGGATGTAAAAAAAATTGTTGTAAAAGATACAAGGAAAGCTTTAGTTAAATTAGCTAAAAACTTCTACAAAGAAGGCTTAACTAACTTAAAATTAATAGGCATTACCGGCACCAATGGCAAGACTACCACTTCTTATTTAATTGAGTCTATATTAAAAGAGGCGCATTTTAATCCCGGTGTAATAGGAACTATAAATTATAGATTTAAAACTCATTCTATTGAGGCGAAAAACACAACACCCGGAGTTTTAGAATTGCATTCCTTTTTAAATACTATGGCCCATAAAGGTGCGGATTCAGTTGTAATGGAAGTTTCTTCACATGCGATACATCAGGGCAGGATAGAGGGCCTAAAATTTAATAGTGCAGTTTTTACTAATATAACAAGAGAGCACCTAGATTACCATAACTCAATGCAGGATTATAAAGATACCAAGGCTAAGCTTTTCAAGAATCTTCCAAAACATTCTTTTGCAATATTAAATATAGATGATAATTTTGGTAGGACACTTTTTAAAGAGATTTCCT
Source organism: uncultured Planctomycetia bacterium (assembly GCA_964497315.1). Classification (GTDB taxonomy): domain Bacteria; phylum Omnitrophota; class Gorgyraeia; order Taenaricolales; family CAZCCH01; genus CAZCCH01. The sequence goes on along the minus strand of CAZCCH010000002.1, from coordinate 27,821 downwards.
GTAAGAGGTTTACATATTCTATATCTAAAAAAGCAGATGTAAACCTAAAGGATGTCCGTACCCACCTTGGAGGTTTAAGCTTGACTGTGGATACGATAAAGGGAGAAGTAGAAATAGAAAGCGCACTTTTCGGCAGGCACAACATCTATAACATACTAGCAGCCATAGCATGTAGCCTAAGTCAAGATATAAGCCTTAAACACATTAAAAAAGGCATAGAAGGCCTAAAAATTGTTCCTGGGAGGTTGCAGCAAGTAGTATGCGGTCAGCCTTTTTCAGTCTTCATTGACTATGCACATACAGAAGATGCCTTGAGAAATGTCCTATCATCCCTTCGTGAAATATGTAAGGGGAGAATTCTTACTGTCTTTGGTTGTGGTGGAGACAGGGATAAGTCCAAAAGGCCTAAGATGGGTAAGGCTGCCAGTGAACTTTCCGATATGGTTTTTATAACAAATGACAATCCAAGGACAGAATCTGCAGAATCTATAGTTGATGAGATTTTAGTTGGTATAGACTCATCAGATGCACACAAGGTTATATTAGATAGAAGACAGGCAATAAAAGAGGCTATTGACACAGCCAAAAAGGATGATTGTGTTCTTATAGCAGGCAAAGGTCATGAGAACTATCAGGTATTGAAGAATAAAAGAATTCCATTTGATGATTACAGGGTAACTAAATCATGTTTACAGTTGAAGACATACTAAAGGCAACGGATGCCAAATTGATAAAGAAATCATCCAGTACAGGTTCCTATGGGATTTCCATTGATACACGTACTATTATGCCTGAGGAGGTCTTTCTAGCAATAGAAGGCAAAGTATTCAATGGACATGATTTTCTTAATGAGGCCCTAAAAAAAGGTGCTGCTGGATGTATTATCTCAGAAGACAAGCTAAGCAAAGTAGCTGATTTCAATAACCAACGACCATTCTTCTTGATAGCTGCCTCAAATACCTATAATGCTCTAGGTAATTTAGCAGGTTTTCATAGAAAGAAATTCAATATTCCCATTGTGGGCATTACAGGTTCAAATGGGAAGACAACTACTAAAGATTTAATTGCCTCTATTCTTTCTGAAAAACTCAATGTATTAAAGACACCAGGGACACAGAATAATTTAATAGGAATCTCTTTAGCGCTTCTTAAATTAAATTCCAAACATCAAGCCTGTGTGTTAGAGATGGGGACTAACTTCCCTGGGGAGATAAGGGAGATTGCAAAAATAGCAAAACCCAATATAGGCATAATAACAAATATAGGCCCAAGCCACTTAGAGTTTTTAAAAGACCTACAGACAGTTTATCAGGAGAAGTCTGCTATATTTACTGATTTTGAAAAGCAAGATCTTGCTATATGGAATGGTGATGATCCTATGCTTGCTGACCTTTTTCATTTATCCAAATGCAGGTCAAAGACATTTGGTTTAAGGCCAGAATGTGATTTTTCAGCGAGTGAGATTAAAAGCAAAGAAGATGGTTTTGAATTTTTGGTGAATGATAAATTCAAGGCAAGGATAAATATACTAGCAGAACATAATATCTATAATGCCCTTTGTGCCATAGCAGTAGCATCTGAATTTGACATTGATATCCCAAAGGCTCTAGAGGCCTTAGCAAGTTTTAAATCCCCACAGATGCGTATGCAATTATTAGAGGTAAAGGATATTTTAATAATTAATGATTGCTATAATTCAAACCCCAAATCAATGAAATCTGCGATTTCTACATTGAGTGGGTTTAAAGACAGACGTAAAATTCTTGTTAGTGGGGATATGCTGGAATTGGGTGAGGCCTCTGCGTATTTTCACCACCACGTAGGAAAAGAGGCTGCTGAAAACTCAATAGATATATTTATTGGAGTAGGAGAATTATCTAAAGAGGCAGTGCAGGCAGCACTAAAGGCAGGGATGGACCTTAAGTCAGTTTTGCATTGTGAGAATTCTACTGAAGCAGGGAGGTTATTGTTAAAAATAGTTAAGCCCAAGGATGTAGTGTTAATAAAGGGTTCAAGGGCAATTAAAATGGAGCAAGCACTAGAATGTTTTACCACTTATTCTACCCGTTAAAAGATTTATGGTTTGGTTTTAATGTATTTAGATATATAACCTTTCGGGCTGCTATGGCCAGTGTAACAGCCCTTATACTTAGTATCATCTTAGGGCCTGTGTTTATAAAAATGCTTTCTTTTCTTGATATAGGTGAATACATCCGTAAGAAACACACAGAACAGCTCTATGAGCTTCATAAGGATAAAAAAGGCACTCCAACAATGGGTGGAATTCTAATATTAGCTGTTTTGGTTATTACAACACTGCTTTGGTCGGACTTAACAAATAAATATGTCATTTTAGTCCTTGCCTCTACAGTGTGGTTAGGTCTTGTAGGGTTTATTGATGATTGCCTGAAGTTAATACAAAAGCGCTCTAAGGGATTATCTTTATTTGCAAAGTTTTTTGGGCAGTTAATATTGGCCGTAAGCATAGGTACATACCTTTATCTAAATCCGGAATTTTCAACACAGTTAGAGTTGCCGTTTCTGAAGGACTTGGTAATTAACCTTGGACCTTTTTTTGTGCTGTTTTGCGTCCTTGTAATCGTTGGTTCATCTAATGCAGTCAATATCACCGATGGCTTAGATGGTTTAGCTGTAGGGTGTACGGCAATGGTTGCATTTACATTTTGCGTATTAAGCTATATTGCAGGTAATAGCATTTTTAGTAATTATCTTTTTATAACGTATGTACCTGGCGTTGGAGAATTGTCTGTGTTTTGTGCGGCCATGCTTGGGGCAACTATGGGATTTTTATGGTACAACTCTCATCCAGCTCAAGTTTTTATGGGGGACACAGGTTCTTTATCGTTAGGCGGTGCTATTGGCATAGTTGCTGTTTTGATAAAAAAAGAGCTATTGCTGCTCTTAGCAGGTGGAATATTTGTCGTAGAGGCTCTTTCTGTAATAATACAAGTTGCCTCTTTTAAATTTAGAGGCAGGAGACCCTTTTTAATGGCTCCCATACATCACCATTTTCAGCTAAAGGGCTTGTCAGAGTCAAAGGTGATAGTTAGATTTTGGATAATTGCAGTAATTTTAGCTTTAGTAAGCCTTGCAACATTAAAGTTACGTTAATGTAAAAAATGGAAAAAGATATTAAAGATAAAAAAATTACAATAATTGGTCTTGGAAAAAGCGGTTATGCAGCAGCAGAGCTTGCATGTAGACTCGGGGCACATGTTAAGGCAATAGATGCTTGCGATAATGAGCTTTTAAGACAAAAAAGAGCCAGTTTGCAGAAAATAGGTGTTGATGTTGAATTAGGTTTAGATACTCACGATTTAATAAAGACTCAAGATTTAATTATTGCAAGCCCTGGCGTAGGGGATAGTAACCCTGCAATAAGGATAGCAAAGGAAAACAATATAGAAATTATCGATGAAGTGGAATTTGCTTTTTGGTATTGTAAATCTCCTATTGTAGCCGTAACAGGGACAAATGGTAAATCTACTACAGTGTCTTTACTAGCACACATCACAGCCTGTGCGAAGAAAAGGACTGTTCTCCTTGGAAATATCGGAAACCCCTTCAGCAGGCAGGTTTTAGACTTAGATAAAGACACAATAGTGATTTTAGAAGTGAGTTCTTTTCAACTTTCTAGGATTGATAAATTTAGACCCCATATAGCGATTTTTCTAAATGCCACACAAAATCACCTTGATAGACATAAAAACTTCAATGAATACATAGAGGCCAAATTTAATATATTCCACAATCAGACATCAAGAGATTTTGCAATATTGAATTTCGATGATCCGATACTTCAAAACCCAAAGGTAAAAATAAACTCCAACATTTTATATTTTACAAGAAAAACACACAACAAAACTGCTTTTATTGATAAAAAAGAGCTTTTTATTCAAGCGCAAGGTGAATGCAAGAGCTTATGTAGAATTGAGGATGTAAAGATAAAAGGACCCCATAATTTAGGAAATGCTTTAGCAGCCTCTTTAGCGGCTAGTTTACTGGGTATTGAGAAGGAATATATAAAGAAAGGCTTGAGTAGTTTTGAAGGGCTTGAGCACAGGAATGAATTTATACTAGAATTAGAAGGTGTAAGGTTTATAAATGATTCGAAGTCTACGACCCCAGATGCTACAAGAAAGGCCTTGGAGAGTTGCAGTAGTAGGGTTGTATTAATTGCTGGCGGGAGAGATAAACAAGTTGATTTTTCCACCATTAGGAATATTGTAAAAGAAAAGGTAAAGACACTTTTATTAATAGGTGAGGCAAGAAAAAAGATAAAGGCTTCTTTGGGAGATTTAGTCCAGGTTTATGAGAGTAGCTCCTTAGAAGAGGCGGTTAGTAAAGCACACGAACTTGCTAAAGCCCCTGATGAGGTTTTGCTCTCGCCAATGTGTGCCAGCTTTGATATGTTTGAGGACTTTAAAGACAGGGGAAGAGTGTTTAAAAAGGCAGTAGAAAGTTTAAAATTAAAGGTAAAATGCGCAGAACACGGATAGTAATTTTAATTACAACAACTATTCTTTTGTGTATTGGCATAGTCATGATTTATAGCTCAAGTGCCATATATGCTAGTGAAAAATTTGGTGATAGTACCTTTTTCTTGAAAAAACACCTGCTTTATCTTGCAATAGGACTTATTTTAAGTTTTTTAGTAATGAGTTTTGATTATCAAAAGCTTAAGCTTTTTGTGAAATTTGGATATTTATTTAGTATAGTGCTTTTGGGTTTAGTATTAGTTCCTTATATTGGGATTGAGGCAGGTGGTGCAAGGAGGTGGTTAAAAATTGCCTGGTTTAGTTTTCAGCCTGCTGAATTTGCTAAGGTTGTATTAATAATTTATCTTGCAGATTTTTTTAGCAGGAGGCAGGAAAGGCTGAAGGATTTTTTCTTTGGGTTTTTACCTGCTGCCATTACAACATTACTAGTAGCTGGGCTTATTCTTGTACAACCTGACTTAGGAAACTCTGTAGTAGTAATATTTGTGGCATTTGTTTTATATTTTGCTGCCGGGATTAATTTAAAACATATTACAAGTTGTGTCTTGGTGTCAATTCCAGTGCTTTATTTTTTAGTCTTTAGCGTACCTTATAGAAAAGCTAGGATGATGGCATTTTTAAATCCCTGGCTTGATCCAAGGGGTACAGGTTTTCAAATAATACAATCCTTCCTGGCATTAGGTTTGGGTGGATTGATAGGTGTAGGCTTAGGCAAATCCCAGCAGAAACTATTTTACCTTCCAGCATCGCACACTGATTTTATATTTTCTATTATAGGCGAAGAGTTAGGTTTACTGGGGACGCTTAGTGTGATTATAATTTTTACCATATTTATTTGGCATGGTGCTAAGGTTGCACTTAAAGCCGGGGACTTATTTGGTAAGCTTTTGGCTTTAGGATTAGTTGTCAAGATTGCCTTTGAAACTATTGTAAATATCGGGGTTACTACAGGAATGCTTCCTACAAAAGGATTACCTTTACCATTTATCAGCTATGGAGGAACATCCCTTGCAATGAATATGATGTCTGTAGGACTCCTGTTAAATATAGCAAGGAGGAAAGGTTTATAGTGTTAAAGGCCATAATAGCATGCGGCAGTAGCGGAGGACATTTTTTTCCTGGCCTGGCACTCGCACGCGAACTTAAGAAAAAAGACGCAGAAGTCTTATTTGTAATTTCATCAAGGCGTAAAGCCGCACTTGAGGGATTAATAAAAAGGGAAGGTTTTTCATTTAAGATGATTAGTGCTGGACCTATGCCTCATGGTGTAAATTTAGGCTACATTTTGTTTTTTATAAGGTCTTTTATATCTTTTTTTACTTCACTTAAGATTTTGCATGATTTTAAACCTAATTTTGTAGTAGGGTTCGGTAGTTACGCTTCAGCACCTATTGTTTTAGCTGGATGGTTTCTTAAAGTTAAGACACTCATTCATGAGCAGAATGTAACCTTGGGAAGAGCAAATAGGTTTTGCGCCTCCTTTGTAACAAAGATTGCAGTAAGTTTTACACAGACGATTAAAACCTTATCCCCGCATAGTAAGAAAAAGGCCATCTTTACAGGAAACCCCATAAGAGATGAGATTTTAAACACAGATAAACATGATGCAATAACAAGGCTTGGTTTAAAAGAGAATAAGTTTACTGTTTTAGTTATGGGTGGCAGCCTTGGTGCGCATTCTATAAACCAGGCAGTTATGCAATTTTTTTCCTCTTCTAAAAATAATGATAATTTACAGTTCGTTCACCTTACTGGAAAGTCTGATTTTGATTCTGTAAGCAGTGAATACAAAAAATATAATACCTCAGGGCGCATCCTGCCGTATCTTGACAGGATAGGTGAGGCTTACGCTGCTTCTGATTTGGTAATTGCACGTTCTGGAGCTACAACTATTGCAGAATTGACCTCTCTGGGGCTTGCCTCGATATTAGTCCCTTATCCGCATGGAGATAAACATCAGAGCAAAAATGCAAGTCTTCTTTCTGAAAATGGAGCAGCCCTTTTACTGGAAGATAGACTAATCTCAGGGGATGCGATTAGAGGTATTTTATCAGACATTATGGAGGATAGAGAAAGGCTGGAAGGTTTTAGGGGTTCCAGTAGGGCATTAGGAAGACCGAAGGCAGCAGAGGATTTAGCTAATGAAGTACTCAAATTATAAAAGAATTCATTTTATAGGTATAGGTGGTATAGGTATGAGTGCTATAGCCTATGTGCTTATAAAAAGGGGGGCTTTGGTTAGTGGTTCTGATGTAGAAGAAAGCTCTATTACAGAGAAACTTAAAAAAATAGGCGCTAAGATTTATATAGGACACAAAAAGACTAATATCATAGAACCTCTAGACTTAGTAATTTACTCATCTTGCATAAGAAAGAATAACCCTGAAATACAAGCAGCACAGACCTTAGGAATACCTACAGCTTTAAGAGGTGAGGTTTTAGCTTGGCTGATGAATGAGAAAATAGGCATATCCATAGCTGGTACCCATGGAAAGACCACAACCACTTCTTTGATAGGGACTATTTTAAAAGGTACAGATTTAAAGCCAACTATTCTTGTGGGAGGTGAGGTACCTTCCCTTGGTGGCAATGCAGTCTTTGGAGAAGGAAACTATTTAGTTGCTGAGTCTGATGAAAGCGATGGCTCATTCTTAGCATTAAGGCCTACATATTCAGTAGTAACAAATTTAGATGAAGACCACCTAGATTATCATAAAGACAAAAAGGGTTTAGTAAAGGCATTTATCCAATATGTCTCTAATACAAAGCAAGATGGGTGTTTAATCTACTGGTATGACGAGCCACAGAAGCACTCTTTATTAAAGGCTTTTAATGGAAGGAAGGTAAGTTTTGGCTTGGATAAAGGAGCAGATATCTCAGCAGGCAATATAGAGTTACAAAAAGACTTTACTGTATTTGACTGTTATAAATCAGGTGAAAGGCTTGGTGAGATAAAGTTGCCCTTAGGAGGTAAGCATAATTGCCGAAATGCCCTAGCTGCTATTGCAGTAGCCATTGATATAGGTGTTGATTTTAAAGAAATAAAAAAATCTTTAGAGAGCTTTTCTGGTGTGAAGAGGCGTTTTCAAATAAAAGGCACTTATAATGGTGTTATGTTGGTTGAAGATTATGCCCATCACCCGACAGAGATTGAGTCAGTCTTAGCGCAAGCAAGGCTTTGGAGACCCAATAGGTTAATATCTGTGTTTCAACCACATAGGTATACGCGTACACTTCAATTAAAAGAAGAATTCGGTAAATGCTTTAACTTGTGTGACCACCTGATTCTAACAGATATATATCCAGCAGGAGAAAAACCAATAAAAGGGGTTGATGGTAAAACCATTTGTCATAGCGTCGATACTCTAGGTAAAAATAAATCTGTTGTGTATCTTTCCAAAGATAAAATAACGCGATACATCTCTAGAATTGTAAAAGAGGGAGATTCTGTATTAATATTAGGGGCCGGTAATATTAACAGGATTGTCGATGATTTAGCAAAGGAGTTAGAAGGACGTGCCTAAAGAGATTTTTAAGAAAAACAAAATTTTAGAAGATTTTAAGGGTGATATAAAATTCAATGAACCCCTCTATCAACATACCTCATTTGGTATTGGTGGACCTTGCTCTGCGTGGGTATCCCCGGCAAGTTTAGATGAGTTAAAAAAGATTTTGGTACTTTGCAAGGAAGAAGAAATTAAAAGTTTTGTTATCGGCAGAGGTTCTAATCTTTTGGTTGGTGATAAAGGCTATGAGGGTATAGTAATAAGCTTAGACAATGAAGTATTTAGATATGTTAAGTTTTTTGATTTGGAGGTTTGCGCAGGATGTGGCATATACCTTCGCAGGCTCTTAGAACTTCTTACTGAAGCAGGGCTTTGTGGGCTGGAATTTTTAACAGGGATACCGGCTACCTTAGGTGGTGCTGTTTTTATGAATGCTGGTGGGAATTTTGGTTCCATTGGCGATGCAATAGAGCAGGTAAAGGTAATTGACTATGACGGGAATATTAAATTTATAGATAAAAATGCGTTAAGATTTGGATATAGGTGTTCTAATTTAGATGGTTTTATTATTTTAGAAGCAAAACTTACCTTAAAGAAAGATTCAAATGATAAAATAGCCAGGAGGATGAAGCATTTTCTAGAAGAAAAACACATCAGCCAGGATTTAAAGAATTTAAGTGCAGGTTGCATATTTAAAAATCCCAAGGACTCACAGAAAAGTGCTGGTAAGTTAATTGAGCTATCGGGTCTTAAGGGAGAAAAAATAGGTGGAGCGCAAGTTTCAAATACGCACGCCAATTTTATAGTAAATGCAGGCAATGCAAAGGCCTCTGACGTACTAGAACTCATAGGACTTATTCAAAAGAAAGTAAAGTCCATTCATGGAATTTGGCTTGAACCAGAGGTAAGAGTAGTAAAATGATTAATAATAAACCTAAAAAAATAGCAGTCTTAATGGGTGGGCCTTCAAATGAAAGAGAGATTTCTATTAAATCAGGAAAGGCAGTTTATTCTGCTTTAAAAAATACAGGATTTGATGTAATATGTATAGATGCTATTGATAATTGGCAAAGATACTTAGTTGAAGAAAAAATAGAAGTTGCATTTATTGCGCTACATGGTAAATTCGGTGAAGATGGGGTAGTGCAGACTATTTTAGAGTCAATGAGAATACCTTATACCGGATCAGGTGTGAGGGCAAGCCGCTTAGCCTTAAATAAAATTGACTCTAAGCGGATTTTTTTAAAGGCAGGAATTCCTACTCCAGAGTATAAAGTATTAACTAAGAAAAACTCTAGCTCTTTTAATGAAATACATGAATGCCCTATGGTTATAAAGCCTGCCTTAGAAGGTTCAAGTATTGGCCTTAGTATTGTAAGAAAAAAGAAAGATTTTAAAAAGGCTTTGGAATTGGCATTTTCATATGATGAAAGAATAATCTTAGAGAAATACATCCCTGGGGCGGAAATAACAGTTGGGATACTTAATGAAAAGCCCCTACCTGTAATTAAAGTAGTACCCAAAAGAAGCTTTTATGACTATAAGGCAAAATACACAAGAGGCATAACAGAGTATTTAGTACCCGCACCTATTTCAAAGAAGGCTTACAAGCTAGCACAAAGGTATGCCTTACTTGCTCATAAGGTGCTAGGTTGCAAGGATTTTTCCAGGGTAGATATGATTTATGGGAAGGACGGCCAAATAAGGGTTTTAGAGCTTAATTCTATCCCTGGTTTGACGAAATTGAGTTTACTACCCAAGGCTGCCAAGGCAGAAGGGATTGAGTTTAACCAGCTTTGTGTAAAATTAGTGGAGTTGAGTTTAAAAAAAAATGCCAAGAAGACGCTTAAGAAAAAAGAAATTTAAGAAAAAGCTTAAATTTAATATGGGTTGGGCAACAAAAAGGATTACCCTAGCATTGAAATCTGTGCGTACTATTCCTTTAGCAAAGCGCCTAGCCCCAATTCTTGTAATTCTAGGGGTATGTTTATTTTTATTTTACCAAATTAAGACATTTTTATTAAATAGCCCTTTTTTTGGAATTTCTCATATAGAGTATATAGGTAAAGCTTTTTCTAAAGAAGAGAAACAATTCTCATTTTGTGGTTTATATCAAGGTGTAAATATATTTAGTATAGATACAAAGGTTTTGAGTAATAAGTTATTAGCTGAACACCCTGAGTTTGCAAAGGCCATAGTATATAGAAAATTACCAGATATATTATTGATTACAATAAAACATAAAAAGGCTATTGCCTTAATACAAAAACACACAGGATTTGGCAGGGATGTCAATTACGAATATTACCCTGTTAGCCAAGATGGGGTAGTATTACCTAAAGAGGGAATTGATTTTTCCAAGTTACCAGTTTTGCTTGGTCTTGATGTGTATAATAGAGAACTTATGGTTGGTAAGATTATAGATTCACGTCATCTTTTAGTAGGTTTAGAGTTTGTAAGACAGATAAATACATATTGGTCTATTGAGACCCATAGTATAACCGCCTTGGACGTTTCAGATTACAGAAACATATCTTTGTTTTTAAAGGAGGGGCCTCAGATAAAGATTGGAACAGAGAATATAGAAAAAAACCTAAAAAGACTAGAGAAGGTTTTGAAAGAGGCAAATTTGGAGTTGGAAAAAATAAAATATATAGATTTAAGGTTTAAAGAAGTAGTAATTGGACCTAAGTAGGAGCTTTTTGAATGTTTAGACGAAACGCTATAGCCGGATTAGACATAGGGACAGATAAGGTTTGCATTGCTGTAGGCAAAATTGAAAATGCTAAAGAGATTACCTTAATAGATTTTTCCTCTGTAGATTCAAATGGATACAAAGGTGGAGCTGTGACTGATCTTGGCAGATTGGCCGATTCCATTGCAGGTGCCTTTGATAAATTAAAAGATGCAACAAAATCAAGTTTAAGCACGGTATTTTTAAGCCTAAGTGGGACTCATATTACAGGCCAAAACGCAAAGGGGTTAATTACTTTACTTGAGAAGAATAGCGAGATTACACGCAAGGATTTACAAAAATGCATTTCGCAGGCAAATGCTGGAACAGTTACTTACGATACAGATATCCTTCATAATATTATTATCTCCTATGCAGTTGACAGCCAGGGAGAAATAGAAAACCCTGTCGGCATGTTTGGTAATAAGTTAGAGACAAATTGCTATATAGTTACAGGAAAGACTTTGGCAATTCAGAATGTCTTAAAGGCGATAAACTATGCTGGTTTTGAAGTAGAGGAGTTGGTTTGGTCAGGTCTGGCAAATGGCTTTGCCTGTCTTTCAGACTATGAAAAGCAGATGGGAGCTGTGTTAATTGAGATAGGGGCAAGCTTAACTAACATTGCAATCTTTAGCGACGGTAAACTTCGACTTGCTAGGGTCTTACCAATTGGTTCAAATGGATGGACAGAAGAAATCTCTAAGCGATTAAGAGTTCCTTTTGATATTGCCAGTAAATTAAAACAAAGATATGGTGGAATTTATGATAGAGAACTTCATAATTTAAAGCTGCAAGAAGTCGTTGCAATTCCAAATTTATCAAAGGAAAAAGTAACCAGAAAAGAAATCTTAGATGCATTAGAGCCATCTGTCAATTCATTATTATTTGAGATACAACAAATTCTAAGTACTAATGATAACGCAAAGTATGCATCAAACGGTGCGGTTATTACAGGAGGTGGTGCACTACTTGAGGGTTTTGCAGAAAAGGCAGAAGCTGCATTTAATATGCCTGTTCGTATAGGAACCTCTAAAAATGTCAAAACCCAAGATTTATCTTTGAATACACCAGCGTGCAGCGCTGCATTAGGTCTAGTTAATTATGGGTTTAAAAAAATCAGACAACCTAAGCTTGGCAAAACTTACAAAAATCCTTTCATGAAGGCATATTTTAACCTGAAGGATTTTCTAGCAGATTATTTCTAATAGATACGGGAGGAACCATGCAAAGAAGACTTGTATATTTATTTTTAGTAAGCGGTGTTGTTTTATTTCTTTTTGCAGCTAGTCTAGGTTTAGCAGAAGATGAAATAAGCTTTAATAAAGACACAAGCTATGATATTTACTATGAAGTTAGTGAATTTGAAGTAGATAATGTTGATAATGTAAAAATATCTGGTGTGACTCCAGTTGGAGATAGTAGTTTTTTGGTCATAACAGGCTCAGATTTTGGTAGTAAGGACAAACAAGGCTATATACTGCTTAATCGCATAAGGGCCATGCTTCCTCATGGCTTGATTAGACCAAAGAGAACCCTTAATACTGAAGCTGAAGACTAATATTTTAGATATAACTTTAATAATTACATATAGTTACATCATTAGTTAGCAAAACAAAAAGCAAGATATTTACTCTTGCTTTTTTAGTATTTTTATGGTATAATTACATACTGATAGCTTAAAATTAGCGTGTATTTAATAATATAGTATCCTCGACAAAGGTAAACTCGACTAAAAGGGTGGGGTTCACAAAGCTACGGGTCTAATTAATAGATAAGCCGGGCTGCCGAAAGGAAACTATTTCGGCAGCCTTTTTTATTTTATGAATATAACAAACAAATACCTCAAAATTATATCAATAATACTCCTTGTGACATTTAGTATGTCACTGATAGGGCCAGAGTTTGCCTTAGCTTCTTCTAATCCTTCCAGAAAAACCTTAAGACCCCATATTACAGCAAGAAAAGAACCCCTTGTAAGAGAAATGGCTGCAAGGTTTAGTGAAGCCCCTTTAGCTCGCCTACCCCTTCTTAGACAAAAAACAATAAATATCTTTGGTCTTGAAGATATTATTCGTGAAGTCCTTTTTGAAGTTTATCGTGCATATTCTGATGCACTAGTATTTGGTTCTGGTAAACTTTTAGCAGATGTCAACGGATATGTTCAAGTTGACAAAATAGGTGATATAGATCTTTTTGCAAGTTCATCTACACCTGCCTTATTGCAAATCTTATTACAAGATAAATTCATAGAGGTACTTAACCGAGAAGTTGCATTAAGGGGTTTTTCAGAAAGAATAGAGTTTTGTAGAAGTGGTGAAGAATTACTCCTTATAGTAGCTCCAGAAGGGAGCAAAACAGAATATGCAGTCAAGATTAATCATTTTCTAGGTAAACCAAATGAGCCTACTGCAGCGGAAGATTTTCTTTTAGGTTTTTTAATGATTTATGATTATGAAGGTAAGGTAGCATCATTAAAGCGCGGAAATTTTCTCCTACCAGATGAGTTGTCTCGATTTATCAATTGGCATTTTTCTCTTAGTTATTATTTGGATAGAAATAATGTAAAGTTTGCACACATCTATGAGCATCTTAGGAAGAAATGGATTGCAATACGCGAATTAAAGCATGAAAAGCAAGATAAAAAGCTGCCTGGTAGAGAGGAAGTTATAAAGGCGTATTCTGATTTAGCCAGAGAAATTTCCCAAGAGCCATACTTTATAGCATTACAGGGCTCTCTTGAGGAACACAGAGGAGAACCTGCCAATTTAATATTTTCCATTATAAGAACCCTAAACATAGATGAAAGACGTACATTAGAAGACTCTGCTATAGGTGAAGCTACTCGCTTTACTGAACAAAGAGGGGCGGTGGATGAAGACACAAGAAGCACTTTAATTAAAGATGCAGTTTCTGCTGTTGTAAAGAAGGTTTCAGGTACGAAAGAGCTAAGTGAGGCCAGGGCAAAGGCATATGCTGGTACATTTGGTTATTTAGGCAATGTGCCTGATTTGACTTTTATCTGGGATGCCGCTAAGGAAGTCTTACATCGGAAAAGATTTACAAGAAAGTATGAACCAGAGGATTATACAGAGATAGAAATTGAAGTTGGCAGAGGAGCTGTTGGGCAAGTTTTACCAAGCCGTTTTTCAGAGGCCCGGAAGATATTATCTTTGTATGCAGAAAGGGAACAAGAAAGAGGAACGGTAGCTCATGTGGAGACGGTTACAGATGTATTGATGTTATTTGTTGAGAAGCTTAAGGGGCGAAAGAGGTTACATGACGGAGATGATTTGCTTTTAGAGATAGCAGGTTTCTCACATGACTTGGGATATAACTGGGTTGACCGAAATGCCCTGGAGAGTTTTATTAATAAAGTTAGGGATTTAAAGGTTAGAGTTAGAGGTAGGCGATGGGAAGATTATAGAGAAGAAGTTAAAACGAAGGCGAAGCAAGAGAATATCAAGCTAACTTCTGATGAATGGAAGGCACAAGAAAGATTTTTCTTACATGATAGTAATTCATGGAAAATTTTTCAGCAGGAATATGCCAGCGTAGGAATGGATTTTAAACTATCCAAAAGAGATAGAGAAGACCTGGAATTGATAATTTCTTATCACACAAATCCGCAATGGTTGCCAACGGGTAGTTCACCGCGCGTTATTTTCTTAACACAACTTTTACATATGGCTGATAGCATTGCAGCATCTAGCGACAAGCGCAGGTGGGTGGAGGATTACAAAAGAACAGAGGATCCTTCTCTTGAAGTAGCATTCGGGTATTTAGCTGATAAGATAAGATATCGTCAGATAACACAGGAACTTTATGATTTAGCCGTTGTGTTGTTTACAGATGAAGCAACTGAAACCAAGTTAAAACCTGTTATTTTAAGAATGCGGGTTATGCCAGGACAAGAACCATTAACAGATTGGCCAGAGTCAGATAAAGAATTTTTAGCAGCACTCCAGGCCTCTCGCTTTAGTGAAGACCTTGAAGGAAAAATCGCAAAGGCACAGAAAGATTTAAAGGCTGGTCGTTGGGAAGAAGCAAGAGAGCAATTTGAAATAGTTGCGGATAGAGATAATTTAAATGCATTAGCGTGGGATGGTATAGGTACTTGTTATTTAAAACAAGGTGATTATGAAAGAACAAGGAAAGACTATAGGAAAGCAGCAACTCTTTATGGACTGGCGCTAGAGCATTACGATGCAGCCATTGTCTGCGCAACTGGTGACGATGATTTGAGTGAGGCAGCCTTTTATAATAACAGAGGTGTAGCATTAGCCAGGTTAGGCCGCCATACAGAGGCATTGAGGTCCCATGAGGATGCGGATAGAATAGAACCAAACGACTTCCACAATATTGCTAATATGGCGGATTGCTTGGCTAGTTGTCTAAGATTTGATGAGGCAGCAGAAGCATTTATGCTAGCAGAAACAGTGGAAATAAATTGGGCACCACGTGGTCAACAGGCTATTGAAGCATTTTCTAAACATAGAAAAGTAGCAGATTTAATTCAAACCGGTAACAATTTAGTTGAAGGCACAAAGTATAATCATGCCCTAACTAACTACACTTTAGCTCTTAACATTCTTAAACGCTTTTTAGGTGGAGCAATCTTGAAAGATACAGCAGACCAAAGAATAGTAAAACTGCTTGCCTTAGCACAATACAACGCTGCTGTAGCATACCATTATTTAAAAGACACAGAAAGCAAAGAAACTGCTTTAAAGAATTCACGGAATACGGTTAAGTTCATAAAAGACCCTGAATTTTCACAACAAGTAATTCAAGCCATTGAAAACTTAGAAGCTGCAAATCCCCATACATTCTTCCCATTTCCAGATCAACCAGATGATTTCGCCTCGCGCTTTTCTGAGTCAAGGCGGGGAGGTGTATTTGGAGTCATAGGAAGAGGTCTTGAGGCTGGAAAGGCTGGTTGGGAAAAAGAAGCAAGAAGACCCACAAGAGAGAGTGGCGTGACAAGAAGAGATTTTATAGCAGCAACTGCTGTGGCTACAACAGCGGGTTTAGCTTGGATTTACAGGGATAGGTTTATTTCGCTAGGAGAAGATAGTGATGGCAATATATTTCTTTTCTTTCAACAGCATGGAGACGTTGAAGATTTTAAAAAAATAGAACCTGAACTCCAAAAAATCATTGATAGATGCATAAAGGTTGAAGGCAAAAGAATAATCTTCTTCCTTGAGGATGTGAGGGAATTTGATTTTTACTTAGAGATGATAAGAGATGGTATGACAGATAGAAGGGGGCAGGTGGTAAGTTTAAGTGAAATAGTATTTGGAGAAAACCCCAGTACAGTAGCTGAATTTAAAACCTTAATTGAAACTAAAAGGCCTTTTACAGAAAAGACAAAAACAATCTTAAATGAACTTTTAAAAGTTCCTTCCGACCTTTACGAGAAATACTGCAATGACCCTGCATCAATAGAAAAAGCTGGATTATCTAAAGGCTCATCTTTTAGTTCAGCCCTGACTGCATTCTTAATTAAGGATGAAAATAGGCCTTATCTTGGTAACTCTATTCAAGTAAGGCTTGAAAGATTTACAGATTTTATGGATTGGTTTGATTATAATGTGATATTTGGCAGATCTTTTCCATGTGATAGTTCAGCGCTTTTTGCAGGAGAGCTTCTAGAGGTTGCTACGCCAACACTTGCCGCAGAAAGAGTAACAGATGTTGTTGGAGAGCGAAAGGCAATAGTAGAGCGCTATTTTGAACTTAACGCCAAAAGAGAAAAGGCGTTTGCGGATATTTTAGAAGCGGAAGAGGGTCTAAAGGATGGGACAATAACTGGAGTAGTTACAAGAGGAACTTTTCATACAGGACGCCTATCAAGATTATTAAAAAAGACTAGCCTTTGGGATGAAGTTAAGAATTTGACTGAAGGGACAGACTTCGCCAAGTTAAACGACCAACAAAGGGCTCAGTGGGCAACAGCACGTTACCCGTTTCTAATACCATCTACTGAACTGCACATACGAGAGTCGTATGGCAGGAAATTTAGCCTTGATGAAAAATCTGAATTTATAGCATTGGATCTAATCCATACAATTCTGTTGCAACTTATGGAGGCAGCTGAACACATAACAAATGAAAAGCAAATGCAGGAAGTCTTTAAGGAGCTGTTTAAGAGAGTGCGTAGGAGATCTGCGCAGGAATTACTGAGAGATATACGCATAAACTATATTGTTGCAGCGGGTGTTTACGAAAGAGGATATGGCGCATCGAAAAAACCACAATGGGATAAACATGCTAAGACTGCGGCAATATATTCTGCATTGAGAAACACTAATATATTATCAAAAACAGAATCAGAGGCGATGTTTTTAGATGCTAAGAGATTAGAGGAATTTACTGAAGAAATTCAGAAAGTAAGAAAAAGTCTTAGGGAGCTTTCTGGGGCACGCTTTTCTGAATCAGAACGAGGAGGTATATTTGGAGCCATAGGAAATGCCTTAGAAGGAGCAGTGGCTAAAGGAAAGGCTGAATATGCAGCAGCCGCAGAAAGAACAAGTCAAGCACCTGATGTAACAAGAAGAAATTTCATGGAAATGACTGCTGCTACAGGTGCTGCCTTAGTTGGCCTTGAGTGGCTTTACAGAGACGAAAATGTTGCCCTAGGTCAAGATACCCAAGGCAATATATTTCTTTTCTTTCAAGGACATCGTAATGCCGAGGATTTTGAGAAGATTGCACCTGAGTTACAAAAGGTTATTGACAGAGAAATAGCAGCAGGAAAAACAGTTGTTTTCTGTAGAGAAACAATACTAAGCCCTACTGATAGAATATTGGAATTTACAAGAGAGCAATTAGTGAAAAAATGTAAAGATGGACTTAGCCTTTGTGAACACATAGGTTGGCCAGAACCAAAAACAATAGAAGAGCTTAAGGCCCTAATTGAGGAAAAACGACCACTTTCACCAATACAGACTGAAGTATTAAACCTGATGTTGCAAGTTATTATTGAGGGGCGCGAAAAAGAATACAACGATCCTGACTTAGTAGAAAAATTAATAGCTACACAGAAAGATTCTTGGAATGTTGCAATATTAAAGTTTCTAACAAATAAAAAGAATAGGCCTCGTCTTGGTAAGACCCTTAGGGTAAAAGTTGAAAACTTCTCTAATTTTATAGATTGGCTTGGTTATCAAAATACCTTCGATGATTATTTTGGTTTTAGGAATTCTTCTATCTTTGCAGGGGATATTATGGACATTACGGTACCGGGATTTGCAGAAAAAAAGGTACGAGAGGCCGTCCATGCAAGAAGAAATACAGTAGTAGCTTATTTTGAAGTATCAGATAAAAGAGAGGAAGCCTTTGCTGCCCTTGTAGATAGCGTTATGCAAACCGGAAATACTTCTGCAGCAGTTGTAAGAGGGGCTTTGCATGTCGGAGACCTACTTGCTTTATTAAGAAGGGCTCATCCTAGTGCTAACATTAAAGACCTTACCGAAGGTGTAGAATTTGCTAAATTAGATACTCTACAAAGAAATGGTCATTTAAGAGTGATGACTCCTTATGGAGTACTACCAACATATGAAGTGGCTGTCAGGGCGGCTTGTGGTGAAAAAATTACCCCACAACAACGAAGAGAAGCTCTTATTTTAGATATAGCATTTTCCTCGTTAGATGATTTATTTGCTGGGGTGGATTTAATAAAGGGAAGTCAGCTTAAAGGAGCTGCTTTTAGGAAAATATTTGAGCGAATGCGTAAAACTCCCATATTAGAATTATTGACGAATATACGAATAAACTATGTCTTTGAAGCATTTGTCTTTGAAAAACATAAAGGCGCTGATAAAAAATCAGAATGGGATAGTCTTGCCAAGGGAATAGCCGTATATTGTGCACTGCGTGATGCTGAAATATTATCAGAAGACGAAGCAAAGAAGATGTTTAGTGAAGTGGATATGTATGAGCGGCATGTAGAGGGGCTTAAAGAGCTTAAAAAGACGGCTTCTCGTTTCACTGAAGCGGAAATGTTTTCTAGTTTAGCACGACAATCAGATGATTATATGCGAAAGATTGACTTGTTAAGCAGAATTGTTCAAGAACATGCTAATTCACAAGTTGCCCGTGAAGCAGCAGACGATCTTCGCCAACTAAAAGAACCGATATCTCCTGAAGATGCCCTTAAGACATATCTTAAGTTTTTAACTGCAATAGATATGAAACCAGAGCATTATACCTGGGAGGAATTGAATAAAATCTTTGATTTGCATTTTACAGTAGGCGCCTACAATGAGGCAGAAGAATTTTTAACATGGCATTTACATAATAATACCGTATTACAAAATTCCGAGAGAGAAGTAATACATGATTTATTGCGGGATGTGTGCGTAATGAGAGGTGACTATGACAGGGCGTTGGCCTTAGGGGTGCCGGGCATACTTTGGAGCAACGAGGTTGTAGAAGAAATTCACACAAGATTAAAAGCCCAGGGAAGACCCAACATGCCTATTTTTGGAAGAGGCGGAGATATGGAACATTTTAAAAATAACCCCAGGACACCAGTGCATATTTATGTCAATCCTGATTTATTAAAAGGTGTAAGTCGAACCGTTTTGAATAGAATTTTAAAAAGTAAACTCTATGCAGCCATATCCGGCAGGGATGTACAATTCTTCGAGAATTTTGTTAGTGATTTAAGCGAAGGATTTTCCTATTTGAGCGAAGGGGAATTTGGCCTTGAGCTTAGAAGTCTTTCTTTTGAAAGGATGGACCCGGATAGCAAGCATTATGCCATTAATTTAACCTCACCAGAAATTATTACAAAAATAAATCAGGGGTTTATCGTTTTTATTGGATATCCCACTGACCAGGCTGCTACAGATTCACATTATTCCGGCAGGGGCGTGATTGTTATGGGCTGTTTAGGAGAACCCGTCAAAAAAATCAAATTCGCCTGTATCCATGAAATACTACATGGATTAGGCATGCAGCATCCTCCTTTCTGGTTACAGGAAAGGGGACATCAATTTTCTCCCGAAGAAGTAAGAAGTGTAGATAATTTAAGCATAGGTTCTATTGGAAAAGAAACGTCTTTGACCGATTGGTTTTTACAAATTTCAACACCAACACAAATACAATTAGGGTGGGCTAAAATAGTAGGGTGTTCATTGAGTGAGAGAGGGACGTTTCTAGAAGACATCAAGCGCTTTAAGGAAACTCGCTTTGCTGAAACCCCGCAAGCTAGTGACGAACAACTACATCCTACTAGGCGTGCGATGATTAAAGCTGGTCTTATTGGAGCTGTTTCAGCTACTGCTCAACAGCTATTTGGACCAACCAAAACAGCGGTTGCAGTAGATGTCCGTGGCAATGTCCCTGTAGCAGGGATTATAAAAGAACTCTATCCAGAAAAATCCGCAGAAGATATAAGTAGGATTGAAAAAGCATTGGCGCCTTTTCTTTCCTGGCAGAGATTTACTGGCCTAGATTGGCTGATTTCACTAATAAACCGCAGGTTAGATGGAAACCGAGGGCTAACAAATGAACTTATTTCATTATTAATAGACCCAGATATTGTTGAGGCAATAGATAATTCTCGGCTTTCAGATGAGAAAAAAGAGTATTATAGATATCAGGGATTGTCTGCCTGTGGGCTTAGGGCCCTAATAGGATATATAGTCCTAAGGTCAAAAGGTTTTGAGGTAATGGGTATTGATGTTGCCCAGTTATTTGAATCTCGAAAGCAGCAAATGGCTATTGGGACCTCTCATTCATCTAGCGTTATTAAGCTTGAGGATGGTACATTTAAGCAATTTGACCCTGCCTTAAGGAAGGTGAGCGAAGAGTTCGATCTTGAAACTGCTTACACACAAGGGGAATACTACCTTGAATTAACGGATGGAAGTCGTAAAGATTTACATAGAAAAATCCGCCTGGTTTCCCCAGTAGGTCTTGTTGCCACGCTATATAGCAACCTCGGAGTGTTTTATAAACGAATAGGTCATCTTGATAAGGCTATTGCCATACTTAATAAAGCAAAAGACCTAGATTCACAAGATGCGCCTATACATAGCAATCTTGGTACTGCCTATTATAGATCAGGGCAATTCGATGAAGCTATCGCTAACCATAAGAGATCAATAGAACTCAACCCAGAAGATGCACAGCCTTATGTTAATCTCGGTAATGCCTATCAGGGGCAAGGGCGATTTATGGATGCCGTTACTGCCTATAAACAAGCGTTAAAATTAGAACCAGAATTTGCGCTGGCCTACAATAACCTTGGGGTTGCTTATAGAAGATTAGGCCAATCTAATGATGCTATCGCTGCCTACAAAAAGGCAATAGGACATGATAAGAATCTTGCATCAGCCTATACTAATCTTGGTGCTGCTTACAAAAAATTAGGTAAACTCAAAGAAGCTATCAATTGTTCCAAAAGAGCATTAAAGCTTGATCCACAAGATGCAGATATTCACAATAACCTAGGCAATATCTATTTTACATTAGGACAATTCAGGAAAGCCGTTGCTGCCTATAAACAGGCAACACAGCTTAATCCTAGATTAGCAATAGCTTACTATAATTTGGGTGGTGCTTATACAAAAATGAAAAAGTTTCAAAAGGCAGCGACTGCCCTTGAAAAGGCAGCAGAACTCAATCCAAAAGATGCAGATATTCATAATAACCTTGGAAATGCCTATCAAGAATTAGACCAGCTTGAAAAAGCTATTACTGTTTACAAAAAGGCAATAATGCTAGACCCTCAAGATGCAAGCCCCTATAGTGGTCTTGGCAATAGTTATTACACATTAGGTAAATTCAAAGAAGCCACAGTTTCTTATAAAAAAGCAATAGAGTTAGACCCGCAAGATCCAGGAGCCTACCATAATCTAGGCCTTGCATATTATAGATTAGGTCAAACAAAAGATGCCATCAATATTCTTAATAAAGCACTGAAGTTCACTACTGATCCTTCCGAAAAACGCCGCCTCTCTGAAATTATAGAAGGAATTAAAGAAGATTCTACGGGTGAGCAAGGAGGTATCATACGACTGGATGAAGAGTTAAGAGTAGCTATGGCTGCTCCTTTCCTTGAAATCGAAGAAAAAATTGCCGCCCGCTTCTCTGAACAACGCAGACCTGGTATGTCTGGTGCGTTTGGGAGACTCCTTGATGATGCATTCGCTGCAGGAGGTATTGAATACGCAAGGCTGGATAGGTTATACAGGGCGACAGATGGTGTAACCAGAAGGGGCTTTATTGTTTCTGCAAGTGCAGCAGGGGCAATCGCTGGTGCAATAGGTTATAAGGTAATTTATGACTATGCTAATGTTACAGTAGTACAGGATAAAAGTGGTAGGATAATATTTTATTTTCAGGATCATGCTGAGAAAGTCTTTTCAAAGATTGAACCTCAATTACAAAAGCTCGTTGATGAGCAAATCAAGGCTGGCAATAAAGTTATCCTATTGCAGGAAAGTGTGTTTCCACATGGAGTAATACTAGATGGAATACATAGATATATGCGGGCAGAGGAAAACCAAGCAAAAGAAGGTATGAAGGAATTAAAACGTTACTTCGGACGCATCTTGGATGTAGATAAATTTAGAGATACCGTCTACAGAAACCAAAAGGCCCTAGCGAAACTCGATGCTGAAACAGGTATGTTAACCGCAATAGTATCTAAAACAGTAGAAGAAATACAGGCAATGCATAATGACCCAGAACAACTTCCAGGCTTAATAGAAAAGCTTGAAGAACAAGGTAAGCCATTTGTTGCTGATGGGTGTAGGTTTTTATTAAAACCAAAAAATACAAAACTGCTTCTTGAGGGAAAGCTAACAGTAAAACTTGAAACCCTTGTGGATTTCTTCCAGTGGTTTGACTTTATGGAAGTTTCCGGCCATTATCTTTATGATACCCTGTGGAATTTGTCTAAAGAAAAACCCTTCCTACCATATAAGCACCCATTTTTTGTTTCAAATGCACAGCACGTCTTCTCAAGGAAAGCATTACAAGATGTGGTGTTAGAACGACTTGAATTGATTGATAGCTTCCGTAAAGCTACATCTAAAAGGGATGATACATTCGTTAAGCGGGCGAATGACTTAGCAGAACCGGGTTCTGTTGTAGCCGTTACAAGAGGTGAACTACATGAATCCATTGTATTGCTTAAACTAAAACAGGCAGAACGTCCTGCCAAGAGTGAAACTCATCGCGGCTTAACAGAAGGTGAGTTAAGCCCACAAGCAGTACAAGATTGCATATCTCATTTTAATTCCATGCCTGGCTATGAATTGATGGTTCGGGAAATACTAGGCCAAAAACCAACCCAGGCTACAAGAGAAAGACTTGCTGTATTATCTGTACTTGAAAGCATTTTAACCACCACATCAGGATGCTTTAACCTCGGTGAAGAGTTTATAGCTCGAGGTATGAAAAGGGCAAGGCAAATAAATGCATTTAATCTACTCTTGGATATACGAAAGAATTACTTTGTTATGCTCTACAGAAACAAACAAGCCAGACGAATTAATCCACAACTCGTGCTCCCTGCTGACATAACAGCTGTTATGATATCTTTATATGAAGCAGGTATATTCTCTAAAGATGACCTTACAAGAATAACCAAAGACGACCTGCAAGACACCTTAGCCTTCATTGAAGAATTTAATGGGGCTAAAAGGATAATTAGCCGCTGGATTGCTCAAGGTAGCCGCTTCTCTGAAGCAGCTGGGGTAGGACTTGATACTGAAGAAAGGCAAATTCTGGATAGCACGCGGGCTATTGGCCAGTATTTGAGAAGTGCACCCAAGTGGACACACAGGAGCCTGATGAGAGAATATATCAAGTACCTCAAGAAAAAGGCCTTGCCTAACAGAGCAGAAGCTGCGCGATTTATGCGCCAACGCGAAATAAACATGGCACGTATTATGAAATCCCTTCTCTCCCAACTGGTTAAAACAGGCAAATGGCCTGAATCTGAAGTTGCACTTGCAAGACAGCTAATAAGACAAGGTGCTATGGAAAGAAACCCATATTTTGACAGCATACCCTACCATACAGCAAAGACAAGGGTAATAAAGGCGTTTGAAGCAGGGCAACGAGGATTGGATCTATTTCTTAATGAAAACTCTAGTACGCCATCACCAGAAACAGTCGCTCAATATGTCTACAAATATTATTATCAACCAGAAAAAACAATACCACCCTTTGGCCAATTAATGAAAAACTTTGGCTACGCAGAAAGTGAAAGAAATCACACATTCCCAAGCAGAACGAGAGTACTGGAGGCACTTATAAAAGTGTCATCTAAAGCACACAGGCTAGCGGAGAAGACCTGGTTTAAAACAAGAGATTCACAATTCCATGCAGACCTAGAAAGACTACTTCGTGCATACACAAAGCGAATGTCAGAAGAAAACGGGGAGCCAGTAGATAGCAATAAATCTGTCGTCAGAATACTAAGGGCTGCTCAAAGATTAAAGGTTGCTGGTGGAATAGTAACTGCCCCTAGAATTGCAGCACAGATGAATATGTCATACAAAAATGTATGTGGCAGAGTAAACATTGCTATTGCAGACATCGAGGATGGGAGCGATCCATTTGTGCGAAAAAGTGGCCAGTTGCCAAAGCGAAAATCTGCCCGCTTCACTGAGATCGAAGAAAAGATAGACGAACTTGAAGTTCAGAATCTTGAATATGGACTACAAAAAGGCATTATATCAAACAAGAACAGACCTTTCTATGAGGCCCTAGACCAGATGTTTTTAGAAAATGGTTTAGAGAATGACAAGGCAAGAGATCGCCTTGCCAGAACCCTTGCCAAGATGAAACCCGGTTCAATAGAGATTTTGGGAGTATTTGATGTAATATCAGATAAAGCAACAGCTATCCTCAGACGCAAAAACCCTAAAGGATTAGATACTTTAACCCCCAGAGAAAAACTACGACTAACCAATACTTTTAAAGCTATAACATCTTCATATGAATCCTTGAAAAACAAAGAAACAAGAGAAGGGTTAATGAGAAGATTGGTACCACTGTCTTTATTAGAAGATTTAGAAAGATATACAGGCACCTCAAGAACAAACATTCAAGCTATAGCAGTTGGTTGGACTGACTTTCCTATTATAATCAAAAAAATGAAGTCAAAAGCGGCTAAGATAAAAGGTGACGTCATGGGTGCTTCCAATGCCTGGGGTTTTCTTAGGGCACATGGCCCTTATAATGTAGATGAAGCACTCAGAAAGGCCAGACCCAAAGTCAATAGCATAAAAGACAAAGTTGGCGGCCTTTTTAATGCCTGGACTATTGTTAGAATTAAAAGCAATGACACAGATTCATGGGTTGCAAATACAGAAGGAAGGGTAAACCGACTTGTAAGTAAGCAAGGTTTTACAGAAACAGTTGCTTGGGCATATGCGGTTTCACACACTGAAGATCCTGAGGATGATTCGGATGTTGCAGTTGCCCGCTTCACTGAAGTAACCAACACCCTAAACAAGATAGACTTCCAATACAAAGCAACACCAAACATCTCAAGACCAAATGTTGCTATCCTAGACTGCACAGATGCTAAGGGTTTAGCTCTCTTAGGAGCACACTTTACCGAAGCACCACTTGCATTTTTAGT
Source organism: uncultured Planctomycetia bacterium (assembly GCA_964497315.1). Lineage (GTDB taxonomy): Bacteria > Omnitrophota > Gorgyraeia > Taenaricolales > CAZCCH01 > CAZCCH01. The sequence continues at coordinate 2,447 of CAZCCH010000002.1, read as the reverse complement.
CAATACTAAAAAAGAAGCAGCGCGCTTTGCTGCTGGAGCAATTGTAGCAAGCCTAGAAGAATATGAAGGTGATACTATAGCTGCTACAATAGGACTAAGAGATAGACTAAGTATATACATAAAAGAAAAACTCCCCAATGCAAGACCAAGGTTTTTGCTTTATACCATGCAAAAACTTAAACAAATAGCTAATATTGAAATAATACCCCTCATAGAACGTAACTATACAGCTATTGCACAATGGCTTAAAGATATGATAGAAACAATAGGTATACAATACCACCTCAAAGATGAAAAACGCTTGATGGATGCCTTTGAAATACTCGGACGGGCTATATAATAGTTATAAATTTTTCCTTGACAAAATAGCCTTGAGGTATTAGTATTTACCTGCTATGAAGTTTCCCCGAAAAGGCTATAACCATTATTTTCTAGTTTTCGGCCTGCTAGTCATCATGATAGCAGGCCCTTTTAATTTATGCTTGGCTACTCAGCAATGGAAATACAAAGAGGGAGATATTGACTTGAAGCTAGTGGCAATAAGCCCATCTTCCCCAAAACGTATTTATACTATTAGCAAAAACTATTGCCTAAAGTCAGAAGACGAAGGTATAAGCTGGAGGAAGATATTTAGTTTGCGAGGTCAGAAGGAGATTAATTTTCTCGCTGTATCCAAAACAGACCCGGAAACCATCTATTTAGCCACTGAAGATGGGCTTTATTCCAGTGAAGATTGCGGCCTGGTATGGAAAAAGATCTTTTCTGGAATGACGGATGAATCAAAGAATATAACCTCAATCTGCATAAGCAATGACCCTGCCAAAATTTATATTTCCTCAAATCACGGTGTGTTTGTTTCTGAAGATAATGCTAAAACATGGAAGGATATCTCAAATAACCTTACAAGTAAAGCAGTAAGATATTTAATAGAGGTTTCTGTAGACTCAGGGAATTTACTTGCAGCAACTGAGGCAGGCATTGAAAAGCTCCAAAGTGCCAGCGCAGGTTGGGAGAGGGTATATGCGGTTATGCAGCCAGAAAAAGATGAGACAGATGATAATTCACTTGATATAGAAACCAATACCTCCACAGCTATAAACGTCCTTTGCAAACATCCTTATGATGAAGATGTTATTTACGCAGGGACAAGCCGGGGCGTTCTGATTTCAAGAAATAAAGGTAAAAACTGGGAATGGCTATATAGCTATGGCTTGATAAATGATAATATCAAACATATCTTAATAACAGGCACAGCTGATACACATACAGATATATATGTAGCCACAGAAGGCGGTGCATACTGCTACAATGCAGCAAGACAGGCCTGGGTTGAACTTTATGAAGGTCTTACTACGAAAGATGTAAGGTTTTTAGCATCGAGTGCACAACAGCCGGATAATATTTGGACTGCTACTGCAGCAGGAGTTTTTAAAAGGGAATCGGTAGTCAACAGTAATAACTATAATAATGAACAACCTCAAAGGAATTCTTTTCCAACTTTTGCCTGTGAACCGACTATACACCAAGTTCAGACAGCAGCAATCGAGTATGCTGAAGTTTATCCTGAGAAAATACAGAACTGGAGGAAGCAGGCCAGGATAAAGGCCTTGTTGCCGGAGTTTTCATTGGATTATGATAAGACAGTTACCTATGACAGTGGAATCGATAGATACCAGATTGGCCCAAAAGACTGGGGATTTGGTTTTAAGTGGGACATAGGAGATCTTGTATACAGCGATGACCAGACAAACATAGATGTGCGCTCAAAACTCATGGTGCAGTTACGCGATGATGTATTAGATGAAGTTAATAGATTGTATTTTGAGCGACGCAGACTTAAGATGAATTTAGAGTTTTCCCCACCCCAGGATACAAAGTCAAAGCAAGAAAAGGAATTAAGATTGCAAGAAGTTACTGCTAGTATAGATGCCCTTACGGGAGGGTATTTTTCAAGGAATATAAAGTAGCTTTAAGGAAGAACTATTAGAATGATTGATTGTCTAAAATGTACAGAGAAGGCTTCTTGTTGTCGTTATGGGGCATGGGTTGATTTAGAGCAGGCTAAAAAGATTTCATCCCTCAAATTAAAAGGAGATTTTTATCATCTTGAGAAGGATAAAGATTTTCCTTCTGGATATAAAGTTGGGACAAGCTATGAAGATAATCCATGCACCTTTCTTACTCCAGGCGGCTTGTGCGCTATTCACAAGGTTAATTACGACTTGAAACCCGTCCACTGCAAGGAATTTCCCTACGAAGATAAGAAACTATCACCCCTTAATAAAACATTTTGCCAGCAAGCTAAACCTAAAAGAAAGAAAAAATAGAATAGTTTAAAAGAATACCCCATAGCTTAATTCGGGGACAGATTTTTAGCATAAGTCTGTCCCTATGGTAATGTCAATTAAATTGTGTAAATTCCTTCAAGGGTTTATCCTCCCACTTGG
>CAZCCH010000001.1:0-156991 GCA_964497315.1 uncultured Planctomycetia bacterium | reverse complement strand
ACCAAGTGGGAGGATAAACCCTTGAAGGAATTTACACAATTTAATTGACATTACCGCTTAGAAAAAATTACTTGCAAAGATTTCTTGATTTTTGTATAATAAAGCCCGTTCCAATTTTTTAATTTTACAACTAGTCTGCATTTTTAGAAAATTTGTTGCTGTGGATAACTTGTGGATAACTTTGTGGCTGCCTGCTTTACTGCACGCCAAAACACTCCCAAAGAGCTGTGGATAAACTTAGAATGAAAGAATTAGATCACGCGGAATTTTGGTCTTGCGTCTTAGGGATAATCCAAAAAGACTTGAACCCGCAAAGCTACCAAACTTGGTTTGTTCATACCAAAACGCTTTCTTTCCTCGACAATGTAGTTACCGTCGAAACGCCGAACAGTTATTTTAGGGATTGGCTCATTGACCACTACACAGAAATGGTAGAAGAGGCTGCCTTTCGTGTTGCCGGTAATAAAGTAAGTGTGCGTTTCATCGTCGCAGAAAATAAACCAGAGGCCACAACACAGCAGTCGGATAAAAAAACACGCCCCGGAGGAAAGCGTCCTCGTAGTCACGGGGTCATCCACCCAGCGCAGTATCGATTAAATCCTAAATTTATGTTTGATAATTTTGTAGTCGGCTCCGGCAATCGTTTTGCGCACGCCGCAGCCCTGGCCGTAGCAAAATCCCCTGCTAAAGCTTATAATCCTTTATTTATTTATGGTGGCGTCGGTATGGGCAAGACGCACCTTTTACAGGCAATTGCTCATTCCATGCTAGGAGCACCTGATGAATTAAAGGTTGTATATATATCAAGTGAAAAATTTACAAATCAGCTTATTTCAAGCATTCAAAACCGCAATACATCCGGGTTTAGGCAAATGTATCGAAATGTCGACGCACTACTTATAGATGATATCCACTTTATAGCGGGCAAAGAATCAACTCAAGAAGAGTTTTTTCACACATTCAATGTTCTTTATGATGCACATAAACAAATTGTACTTTCAAGTGATAGGTTGCCAAAAGAAATACCTACTTTAGAACAACGCCTGATATCCAGATTTGAATGGGGCCTAGTCACCGACATACAACCCCCTGATTTAGAAACAAGAACTGCTATATTGCGCAAAAAGGCAGAGGCTGAAAATATCGCAGTCCCTGACGACGTAACAAGCTTTATAGCAGAAAAGGTAAAAACAAACATCCGGGAATTGGAGGGTGCTTTAATTAGGGTGGTCGCCTATTCATCTTTAGTAGGGGAGAGAATTTCCTTGCAGCTGGCGCAAAATATACTCAAGGGCATGCTAAAAGAAGAGAAAAGAATCACAGTAGATATGGTCCAAAGAAAGGTGTCTCTTGTTTTTGATATCAGTCTTTCTGATTTAAGAAGCAGAAAAAGATCTAGAGCGATTGCCTTCCCCAGGCAAGTGGCAATGTATCTATCAAGGATGTTAACAGATTATTCCTTGCCGCAGATTGGGGAATATTTTGGCGGGAGAGACCACACAACAGTACTTCATGCCTGCCAGAGGATAGGAAAAGAACGAAAAAGAAGCAGAAATTTAAATGGTACACTAGAAGAGTTAGTTGAAAACATTAAACAGTAAACACTTTAAAGGTGTTTTAAAACAAAAAAATAGTTGTGGTTACGTTGTTGTACACAGTATCCACAGCACTACTACTACGGCTATTTTTATTTCTAATACTTAGTTATTAGTAGAAAGGGAGGCTTAAAGGATAACATGAAAATCTCTGTAGAAAAAGATGTTTTATTAAAAGGACTACAAGCAACGCAGGGAGTGATAACAACGCGATCAGCGCTTCCTATTTTATCAAACGTATTATTAGAAACTCAAACAGATACTCTGTCCTTAACAGCCACTGATTTGGAAATAGGCCTACATTGCAAGGTACCGGTAAGCGTACACGAACCAGGTTCAATCACGGTACCCGCAAAAAAGCTTAATGAGATTATTAAAGAGCTACCTTCTTCAGTGGTTACATTAACAGCAATGAAAAACAACACAATGTCTATAAATTGCGAGAAGGCATTTTTTAAATTATTCGGACTACCAAAGGAAGAATTCCCTAAACTACCCACCTTCAATGAAGAAGACTCTCTTATTATAGACCAAAGTTTGTTAAAAAAAATGCTGAGCATGACCTCCCCGGCCATATCACACGATGAGGCGCGGTATGTATTAAACGGAATTTTATTTGTAATCAAACCAAATCTTTTAAGGCTTGTAGCTACAGACGGAAGAAGACTTGCTTTGACAGAACAGCAAATAGACACGCCAAAAATAGCACAGAAACAAGTAATAATTCCAGGCAAGGCAATAACAGAACTGAATCGGGCCTTACAGACAGAAGGAGCCGTAAAGATTGTTGTTGGTGAAAACCAGGCGATGTTTAAACTTGATAATACAACGATTATCACAAGACTCATTGAAGGGGAGTTTCCTAACTATGAACAAGTAATCCCAAAGCAGGCAGCCAATAAAATTAAGATAAACACACAAAGATTTTTAATGGGCACCAGAAGGATAGGTCTTTTGACACACCAGGACTCACAATCTATAAGAATAGACTTATTAAAGGATAGGATGGTTATTTCAAAAAATTCCCCTGAAATAGGCGAAGGTAAAGATGAAATAGAAATTGCTAACCACTCAGGAAGAGAGCTCTCAATAGGTTTTAATCCGAATTATCTTTTAGATGCCTTAAAGACTATAGAGCAAGATGAAATAGATTTTGAATTGAACGGAGCAGATAAGGCGGGCATAATTAAAACCGGAGAGAAGTATTTGTATTTAGTTTTGCCAATGCAATTAGCATAAACACCTTCAATGAAATGCCAGACGTAATAAAGGATGTAGTAAAAGGAGTAATTTCAGGGCTTGCGAAAGAAAAAAGACTTAGCTTAGAAGAAATTTCAGCGGTCTGGAAGCAGGTTGTTGGAGCGAAAACCTGTGGCTACACGAAGCCTACAAGCTTAAAAAAGGGAAGGTTGACAGTAAACGTAGAAAGTTCCCCCTGGCTTTATGAATTGAATATAAAAAGCGAACAAATCAGACAAAAGCTAAACAAAAAACTAAGAGAAAGAAAGATAAGGGTAAACAGCATAAACTTTCGCATAGGAGAAGTTTAAAGGGAATAAATAATGGCAAAGAAAAACGCACCAAAAGCAAGTACTTATGATGCTACAACCATTCAGGTATTAGAAGGGGTCGAGGCGGTACGCAAAAGACCCGCTATGTACATAGGAGATACCGCAACACCTGGTTTGCATCATTTGGTTTGGGAAGTGGCTGATAATGCTATTGATGAAGCTATGGCAGGCTATTGCCAAAACATAGAGGTGGTAGTTCATGCTGACAATAGCATAACAGTGGGCGATGATGGCAGAGGTATACCAGTAGATATTCACAAGAAGCAGAAAAAACCAGCCGTTGAAGTTGTAATGACCACCCTTCATGCCGGAGGAAAATTTGACCATAGGACGTATAAGGTCGCAGGTGGCTTGCATGGCGTGGGCGTAAGTGTTGTAAATGCCCTTTCAGAATGGATGGAAGTAGAGGTCAGAAGAGGCGGCAAGGTATACCACCAGCGTTATCAAAGAGGAAAGACTGCTTCAAAGCTTACAGTCGTTGGAAAGGCAAAGCGTTCGGGCACTAAGGTTTCCTTTAAGCCGGACAAGCAGATTTTTGGAGAAAAAATAGATTATTCTTTTGAGACGCTTTCAAACCGCCTAAGGGAATTAGCCTTTTTAAATAAGGGTATTAATATAAAATTAAAGGATGAGCGTTCAGACAAGGAAGTTGAATATAAATTTTCAGGTGGGCTTGTTTCATTTGCGGAGTATTTGAATAAAAATAAAACAGCAGTTCATAAAAAGATTATACACCTCCAAAGAGAAAAAGATCAGATACAACTAGAAGTTGCGATGCAATATAACGATGGATACGGGGAAAATATTTTTTCCTTTGCTAATAATATCAATACCATAGACGGAGGAACACACCTAACAGGTCTTAAAACTGCCCTTACGCGGGTGTTTAATCAATATGCAAAAAACAGAAAAATTAAAGCAGCTGAACGCGGGTTTTCAGGAGATGATGTAAGAGAAGGCCTCACTGCTGTTATAAGCGTCAAATTACCAGACCCGCAATTTGAAGGGCAGACGAAGGCAAAACTTGGTAACTCTGAGGTGGAAGGCCTAGTAGCCTCTTTAGTAAATGACGCATTGGGTGCTTTCTTAGAAGAGAATCCTACAATAGCCAATAAAATTGTAGATAAGGCAACTTTAGCAAATAGGGCCAGGGAAGCTGCTAGAAAGGCAAGGGAACTTACAAGAAGAAAGGGTGCCCTAGATGTTGGAAATCTACCAGGCAAACTTTCGGATTGCTCAGAAAAAGACCCAGGCCTTTGTGAGCTATATCTTGTTGAAGGAGATTCAGCCGGAGGAAGTGCCCGCATGGGACGCGATAGAAGATTTCAGGCAATATTACCACTTAAAGGAAAAATCTTAAATGTCGAAAAGGCCAGACTTGATAAAGCACTTTCCAACGAGGAAATAAGAACAATAATTACTGCCCTTGGTTGCGGGGTTGGCGATGAATTTAATGTTAGTAAAATACGATACGGTAAGGTTGTACTTATGTGCGATGCTGATACAGATGGTTCTCACATACGCACGTTACTTTTAACCTTATTTTATAGGCAGATGCACAAGCTTGTTGAACAAGGACATGTTTATATTGCCCAGCCGCCACTTTATAAGATAAAACGCGGCAAAAGAGAAGAATATGTCCAAGACGAAGAACAAATGAATACGATGCTGTTAGACCTTGGACAAGAAGGTCTAACCCTAACAGATACAAAGAGTAACAAAAAATATACAGACAAACAATTTAAAGATATCTTAGAAATCCTTGTTGAGCTAGATATCCTCTCTAGTGCATTAGGCAGAAAGGGAGTAAAATTGCAAGAATTGCTGGAAAAAAGACACCCAAAGACCAAAAAACTGCCTATTTATAAGGTAAAAGTGGAGGGAAAAGACCATTTTGTGTATGACGACAAGGAGTTGGCAAGTCTAGCTAAGGCTGAAGAAAAGACAAAAGACAAGAAGACAGAGGTCAAGACAGAGGAAGATGCCGCAAACACTAGCACAGAAACAGACGTCCAGGAGATATATGAAGCAGCAGAGCTGGAAAACATAGATGCCAGACTGAAAAAGAATGGCTTAGACATAGAATTGTTTGAACCGCGGCAAGTTGATTCATCAGAGTCAAGGCCTAAGAAAAAAACAAAGAAGGCGCAGGAAAAGACAAAGCCACCTTTGATGTTAGTCAATGAAGAAAAAATACCAATTCATAGCCTTAAAGAACTGCTTCGCTGCATAAAGGATGTGGGCAAGAAGGGGATGACCATCCAGAGGTACAAAGGTCTTGGTGAGATGAATCCTGAGCAGCTCTGGGAGACTACCATGGATCCAGAGCAGCGTACAATCTTGCAGGTCAAACTTGAAGATGCCGTTGCTGCAAATGAGATGTTTTCCGTGTTGATGGGAGACCAAGTAGAACCACGGCGGCATTTTATTCAAGAACACGCACACGAAGTGCGGAATTTGGATATATAAAATGTATGATCGCAATGATAAGGTAATTCCAGTCTATATAGAACAGGAGATGAAAGACTCCTACGTAAGTTACGCTATGAGCGTAATAGTAGGACGTGCCCTACCCGATGTTAGAGACGGACTTAAGCCTGTGCATCGCAGAATTCTATATGCAATGAAGGAACTTAATTTAGATTACGGCAAGGCCTACAAGAAATGTGCGCGTATTACAGGCGAGACCCTTGGTAAATATCATCCGCATGGGGATACAGCAGTATATGACGCATTGGTTAGAATGGCGCAGGATTTTTCTCTGCGCTATCCTTTAATAGACGGTCAGGGAAACTTTGGTAGTATAGATGGAGACCCCGCGGCTGCTATGCGTTATACTGAAGCAAGATTGGCGCGGGTTTCGGAGGAGATGCTGGCAGACATAGATAAAGAAACGGTAGATTTCATGCCGAACTTTGATGACAGCCTGCAAGAACCAAAGCTTTTGCCGGCGAGCCTGCCAAATCTTTTGATAAATGGATCAAGCGGTATCGCAGTAGGCATGGCTACCAATATTCCTCCGCACAATTTGGGGGAAGTGGTAGACGGTGTTATAGCCTTAATAGATGAACCAGATTTGGATTTAAAGCAGCTTATGAAATTTATAAAAGGACCTGATTTTCCAACAGGTGCTATTATATGCGGTCGCAGAGCCATAGAAACTGCCTATCGCACAGGCAGGGGGTTGTTAAAACTGCATGCCAAAGCACACATTGAAACGCCAAAATCCGGAAGGGACAGAATTATTATTACCGAAATTCCCTTTCAGGTAAATAAATCTAATTTAATTGAATCTATAGCGAGGTTAGTGCAAGAAAGAAAGGTCGAGGGCATAGCCGACCTTCGAGATGAGTCTGATAAAGATGGGATAAGGGTTGTTATAGAGTTGCGCCGTGATGCAAACGGCCAGATTATTTTAAATCAGTTATATAGATTTACGCAGATGCAGGTGACTTTTGGTGTTATAATGCTTGCTTTGGTCAACAATAAACCACGCGTTTTAAACCTAAAGCAAAACTTAGAACTTTTCATTGAGCATCGCAAAGATATAGTAACCCGACGGACAAAATATGAACTGAAAAAGGCTCAAGCCAGGGCGCATATTTTAGAAGGCCTTAAGATAGCAGTTTCAAATATTGATAAAATCGTTCAGATAATAAAGAAGGCAAAAACACCTCAGCTTGCAAAGGAGCAATTGATAGCAAAATTTGACCTTTCTCAAATTCAGGCGCAGGCTATTTTAGAAATGCAGCTTCAGCGGCTCACCGGCCTTGAGCGCGATAAAATAGACAAAGAATATCTAGAGCTTATTAAAAAAATAGAGTTTTACAAATCCATATTAGACAGCCCAAAGAAGGTCTTACAGATAATAAAAGATGAATGCACAGAGCTAAAAAAGAAATACGCAGATGAAAGGCGCACTCAAATTACAGCTGAGGCAGAAGAGCTTGAGATAGAGGATTTGATAGCCGAAGAGGACGTTGTTGTAACCATAACCCATGCCGGTTATATAAAAAGGCTTCCCGTATCAAGCTATCGCAGGCAGCGACGAGGCGGGAAGGGTGTTATGGGGGCGGGAACAAGAGAAGAGGATTTCATAGAACATCTTTTTATAGCCTCAACACACGAGCACATACTTTTCTTTACTAATTTAGGCAGGGTGTATTGGTTGAGGGTGCATGAAATCCCCCAGGCCGGCAGGATTTCAAAAGGCAAGGCAATAATAAATCTTCTGCAACTTGCAAAAGAAGAGCGCGTTACTGCATTTGTGCCTGTTAAGGAATTCAAGGAAGAAAATTTCTTAATAATGGCAACAAAGAAGGGCTTGATAAAAAAGACAGGCCTTTCATTATTTAGCCGTCCACGCAAAGGAGGCATTGTTTGCATTGGACTTGAGAAACAAGATGAGCTGATATCCGCACACCTTACAGGTGGTACCCAGGAAATATTGATAGCCACTAAAGAAGGTAAGGCGATAAGATTTCCTGAGAAGCAGGTGCGAAACATGGGCCGTAGCGCAAAGGGAGTAAGGGGAATACGCTTGAGCAAAAAAGATGAAGTTATCGCCATGGAAATAGTTGAGCCCAAATCCACGGTTTTGACAGTGACTGAATTGGGATTTGCAAAAAGGACTGAGGTTTCCGAATACAGGGTTCAGTCAAGGGGTGGCAAGGGAATAATAAATATTAAGGTAACGAAGAAAAATGGACCAGCAGTAAACTTAAAGAGCGTTGTAGATAAAGATGAGTTGATGACAATGACCGAAGGCGGAACTATCGTACGCTGCCTTGTTAAGGATGTCCGCACTACAGGAAGAAGTGCTCAGGGGGTACGATTAATACGCCTTGGAAGCAAGGATAAAGTTGCTTGCGTTACACGCGTTGTTGCTGAAGAAGCGGAAAGCGAAGAAAAAGAATAAATAGAAGTGTCCCCATCGTCTAGTGGTTAGGACAAGGGCTTTTCAAGCCCTCGACCGGGGTTCGACTCCCCGTGGGGACGCCATTTTATTTCAGCACGACCCGATATCTCCGTCGTAAACCCACCAAAATACCATAACCCCTATAAAAATTCGGTAGTTACATATCAATACCACTCAAGGTGTCTCAAGGTACCACCACACCAAAAAAGGGTGGTTTTTTGCATTTTTGGTGGTGGATTTGGTGGTGGAATTCTATGAAAGGCTACCAATTCCTCGAGAACAACTTCTTTGAACTCTGCGAAACCCGCAAGGTCCGCAGAATCCCCATGCTTTTGTACATATACTTGCGCGGGCTCTATTGCCGTTTCCAAAAACCACATTTCTTCTGGCATGATAGCGCGATCAAGAAACAGTTAGGCATATCTACCAATACCCTTGCTTCCGCGAAGAAATACCTCCAGGAGCGTGGCCTCATCAAATATTCAAGCGGCACCGGCAGGACACCTACTCAATATGCCATGCTCGGAACAGCCTTGCTTCCAGAATTGAGGGTATCAAAATCTGACACCCTGGGTATCAGCATCAAGCTTGGCGAGGGTATCAGAAATCGACACCCCTTATATAGAACTAAAGAAAGATTGAAGAATAAAATAGATGCCCCATTTCAAGCCATGAGCGACAAGGACAGAGCATTTCTAAAAAAGAAAGGACTCCTTTAGCCATGTTTAGTCTACGCAACCTCCTCAACCAACCATATGGTCTTCACAAGTATATATGGATAGACGTCATTTTCATCGCAGAGACCCAAAAGGCGCTTTTGATCAAATTTGACGGTAAAAGAGAATGGCTACCCAAGGCATGGATTATAAAGCGAAGCGACCGAAGACGTAATGTCCGAGGGAGTGCCACGAGCTCCTGCGAGCGGCCAATCTCAATCCGCATCTCTCTATACCACTGGACCAAAAAATTCCAATAAAACTACCTAATTGGCGAAAAAGTACTTGACAAACAAGGCCTGTAATGCATATAATAATTGTAGCACTTGTTAACAAGTGCTGTATTCGTAATTTTTGTTGCAACACAAAACAAAATCAAACGATAGAAGAACCAGTACCACGGAGGTAAAAATGGACGGAAATTTAGTAACTACAAAAGACTTGGCAAAGTTGTTAGGTGTATCTGTTGCCAGCATCAATTACTATACCAACTTAGGACTCTTTAACGCAAAAGATAGAAAGGGCAACGTTAGGTTATATGATAAAAATGAGGTCACTGCTACCTATGCGAAAATAAAACAGCTCAGAAAAGAAGGGTATTCCCTGAGGTTAATCCAACAAAGGCTGCAAAAAGGCTATAACCTTTCATAAAAAAGGGGGATGAAAATGTTTAAAGACTTTAAAGGGTTTTTTAAAAAGGGCGACAGAAATAAATCCGATACTCCCCGGCCTGCAGCACAACAGGAAGCAATGGATGCATTCCGTTTACCTCGAGAGAATACTGACAAAGACACCTCAATTATTGTCATAGCAAATCAAAAAGGCGGATGCGGCAAAACCACAACTTGTATTAATCTTTCTGCCTGCTTGGCCAAGGAGGGCCACAAGACCCTCATGATGGATTTGGATTCCCAGTCACATGCATCGCTTGGCATTGGCATTGACATAGATAACGTTACTTACTCCACATATGATGTTATGGTGAAAAATCTTGAGTTGGAACGTGCCATTATCCCTACCCATATAAAGAACCTGGACATTATTCCCGCTACATCGGTGCTTACCGGCGCCCAACTTGAGATAGCGGACCTTTTGGGGAGAGAGGGCATATTGCGCACTGCTGTATACAAAATGCTTAATACGAAGATTAGAGAATATGACTATATCATAATGGATTGCTCGCCATCGCTCAACCTTCTTACTATAAATGGGCTAGTGGCCGCTACGTCCATTCTCGTCCCCATACAGACGCACTATTTTTCACTGGAAGGCATGAAGGAGCTGTTTTCAACGCTGAAGATTGTAAAAGAGCGCTTGAATTTCCAACTCGAGATTTTAGGTATATTGCCTACTTTGTTTGATTCAAGGACAAGGATGAATAAAGACATACTCCAGCAGATAAAAGATTATTTCAAAGATAAAGTATTTCAAAGCACCATACGCATGAACATAAAACTGGCCGAAGCATCTTTGAACAAGAAACCCATCTTTGATTACGCGCCATCTTCAAATGGCGCGGAAGACTATACTGCGTTGACTCAGGAGGTAATTTCTTTAACAAAGCCGGAACTGGCCGGGATTAATAAGGAAGAAGCTAAGAAAGAAGAAGTAATTTCTTAAAATGAACCAACGGAAAAAAGACATTGTAAAAGAAATATTCGAAAGGCCTAAGGCAACCGCCGATAAGGTATCTACACTTTTTACACATTTTAAACATCCCCCGAAGGCTGCTCCGCCTGCAGAACCAAAAGCCCCCTCTTCCTTGAGGGCATTGCCTGCTGCGATAGATATAGGGGTAACTAGTATCAAGCTATTTCAACTCGCCGAAAGCACAAAAGCGCAATATGAAATAATCGCCTTGGACAAAGAAGAATACCCCCTTCCCTTACAACAGGACCCGATAGTTTGCCAAAGAGATGCCCTTAAGAAAATAGTCGAAAGAAATAAAATTGGCCAGCAGGTAATAATCGGCTTGTCGGCCAAAGAAGTTCAAACATACCATCTGGTTTTCCCGCCGATGTCAGAAGGCGAGCTTTCCGAAGCGATACGATGGAAGATTACCCAGCTTAAGCCTTTTGGCCTTGAGATAGATGCAGTAAGTTACGATTTTGTCAAACTAAATACCCACTTAGTTGCACCCTCCAAATCTACCCAGCAGAGGATATTAGTAGTTTGTGCAGCCAGGGACACAATCCAGCAGAAGATAGCATTGCTTGAAGAATGCGGGCTTAAGCCTGTAGCCATTGAGGTTGCGCCTACCAGCTTGCTTAACCTAAGCAAATTCAAGACTCCTCCATCAGAACAGAATGAGACGGTTATGTGGCTTGATTTAGGCGCTGCAGTGAGCTCTCTCGTAATAGAAAAAGATGGCCTTATTGTATTTTTGCGAAACCTAAACCTGGCTTCACAGCATATAACCAAGCGGATTGCCCAGCATTGCAAGATAGATGAAAAACAGGCAGAAGGCGCGAAACAGAAATGGGGCTTAAGTCATTGGTCTGCCGACATGCAACCAGCCGAATTTTTAAAACAGGAACAATCGGCCAAAAAGGCACAGGATGAATCCGCGGTAGTTTTGCATAGCATGATTTCATTATTGGAGAACTTCGTAATAGATATAGAGCACTCATTCAAATATTTTTCATATCAGATAAGCCAGTCGCAGATTACAAAATTTGACCGCGTAATTCTATCCGGCGGCGGAGCCAATCTTAAAAATCTGACGCAGTTCTTAAGCAATAACCTGGGGGTTCCGGTTGAAAAAACAAATCCCTTTGGCATGTTTAAAGTTTCCGAGGCAATCAAGAGTCAGAAACAGGATTTACTCGGCGCACCATGTGACTTTGCCGTTGCTGCAGGGTTGGCGATTGCCGGACAGATGGACACGCAAAAGCGGATTAGCCTTTTGTCTGGCGGAGAAAAAAAATCAATAAAGGGTTTATTGAACAGCATTGTCAAGGAAAAGCCTGCAAAGGCCGTTGCCTTGGCTTGTATCCTGGCTGTTCTTTTGCTCGGCTTTGAAATAACAAAGGCAGGATTCTATAAATGGAAAATGAGCTCTACTGCCAAAGAAGTTAAGAAGTCTCAGACACAATTAAGTCGCTTGCAGTCCAACCAGTTAAAACTGGCAGAAAAAGAAGGCGAGCTGTCGGGAAAAAAAGCACTACTTGAAGCAAGGCTTGCGTTGCTTAGAGAGGGTACGCGCAGGCCGGAGGCATTTTCCGGCGTCTTGGCCAGCGTGGCTTCTGTTTTGCCTGCTGACATATGGATTACCAAACTGTTGTATTCGGAGAGAAAATTGACCATTGCCGGCTCTGCCTCAGACAGCAGCCTCATAATGAATTTAATAGAAAATCTTAAGTCATCAAAAGATTTTACCGATGCAACCTTCAGTTACAGCCAGAAGGAGCCAAGGAGTGAAGTGTATAATTTTGAAGTAATCGCGGATGTGAGGGAATGATAGATAAACTACTGGATTTCAAAAACTTAAAAGGCAGAGAAAGAAAGCTGATAATAGGCCTAGCCATAGCAGTAGGGTTCAGCATATACGTCCAGGCTGTCCACAAGCCGTTGTCCAGAAATATTACCCGGTACAAATTCCAGATAGAGAAATCCCGCTCAAGGCTGGATGATTTAAGGATGAAATTTCCAGATATAGACGAGCAAAAAGAAAATATGCAATCCTTAGGTGCTGAATGCGAAATTCTTCTTGCGGACATAGAAAAAATGGAGAGGAAGCTTCCTGCGAGGCGGAATGCCTCCCAGCTCTTGGGCGAGTTTACCCGCTTGGCAAAGGATGTAAAGCTGATATCCATAAGGCAAAAGATGGAACAAGGCGATGAATATTCTAAAATCTTTATTGAGCTGAAGCTCAATGCCCCATATGAGCAGACCGTAAAATATATTAGAGACATTGAGTCCATTTCCCCGTTTTTAGTCGTTGATGAGCTGGATATCGCAGAAAGCAAGGGCAAAAAGGCGGAGGGAGGCACCCCGGTGCGGCTTGTAGTATCAAGCCTGCTGGGAGAAATTCCGTTTGCCGAACAACTCAAGGCCAGGGAAATAAAGGATGCCATTGCTGTAAGCAGGGACATATTTGTTTCTAAGGCAAGGCCAGCTTCTACCATACGAAAGGCAGAACTGAAACTGCAGGGCATAACCTTTAATGCGAAAAGCTCTACCGCTATCATAAATTCTGATGTGGTAAAAATAGGCTCCAAGGTCGGGAACTTGTCTGTAAAACAGATACTTTCCGATACAGTAATATTAACAGACGGCGTTGAAGACCATATTTTAGCAGTTGAAAGATAAAGGAGACAAAATGAAATTCCTATTTATCCTTATTGCCTTTTTATGCTTCAGTCTCATTCTCACCCCGGCAGCCCCTCTTCTTGCCGAAGAATGGACAGAGGTTTTTTCTGTCGGCGATGAAATTCCGGTAACGGAACCGAAGCTAACACCCGAGCAGGCCGCGCTGCAGCAGAAGATCAGCCTTGACTATAAAGATGCGGATTTAGGCAGTGTCCTGCGTTCCCTGGCATGGACATACAACCTGAATATTGTTACAAGCCCGGACGTAAAGGGCAGGGTAACCATCAACCTGAATGATATAGCAGTGGAGGACGCCCTTGAGGCCATTCTTACCATAAACGGGCTTGCCTATTCAAAGCGGGCAGGGATTATTTATATAGCCCCAGGCGATCCCAAGGCGGTGGAAATGAACAGCGAGGTCATCTTCCTAAAGTACCTCTCTGCTTCAGAGGCGCAGAATATATTAAGGAAGGTTGTTTCCCCAAAAGGCGATATAAAAATAGACGAGGTGGCAAACAGTCTGATTATAACAGATTTCCTGGCAAATATTGCCAAAGTGCAAAAACTGCTTGAAAAGGTTGACGTTGCCCCAAGGCAGGTCCTTATAGAGGCGAAGATTGTAGATATCACCTCAACTGATTTAAAGGCCCTGGGCGTAACATGGGACGTGGATTATAATCCGGGACACGGTATCTTTAGCAGAACTACCGAATACGCCGAGCGCGCAAAGGTCACCATGAGCATGGCAGAACAATCAAACGACTTGACTGGCGGTCAGTTTACGTTAAATACGCTTACATTTAAAGACTTGGCTATCACTGCCACCGTAGATGCGCTGGTTAAGGACGGAAAGGCAAATCTCCTGGCGTCCCCGTCCATAGCGGTCTTAAACGGCCAGGAGGCACGCATAGTTATAGGCGAAAGATACCCGTATAAAGAGCGCACCCAGACTACGTCGGGCACCACTGAAACAACGAAATTTGTTGACATAGGAACTACCTTAAGGGTTACACCGCAGATAAATCAAGACGGCTATATAACTATGCGTATACACCCGGAGGTTTCTTCATTATATGCCTCGCTTGATGCAGGCCCCAGGATAACCACCCGCGAAGCTGATACCACTGTAAGGGTAAAGGCAGGCGAAACGCTTGTAATAGGTGGACTGATTAAGCAGCAGGACGACCGTTCCAACGAAAAGGTTCCCATTTTGGGCAGCATCCCCATAGTGGGCTTTCTTTTTTCAAGGAGGGAAAGAGATGTAGAGCAAAAGGAGCTGGCGGTTTTTATTACCCCTAAAATTCTGCGTTCAAGAGAAGAAAAGGAAGCCCTGGGCAGAAAAAAGGCAAAAGCCGAAGAGGTTTACGTCAGCATAGAAAAGACAGGTGAGCTTACTGTTGTAGAAAGAATATTTGAAAAGGCCGAGCACCTGGAAAAAGGCCGCGGAGTGGAAAGCGCAAGAAAAGATAAGAATTTCAGAAAAGCCCAGGCGTTGAGCCTCTATGAACATATAGCCATGGAATTTCCTGATGCAGCGCGCGCGCCTGAGGCAATGTATAAAGCAGGCCTTATTTATTATAAACATCTGAAAGATTACAAAAGTGCAAAAGAAGTTTTTGCGCGCCTGATCTCTGATTACCCTGAAAGCAAGTTCGCCAAAAAGGCAAAGAAACATTACAAACAGCTTGATAAGCGCGATAAAAGGAAAAAGGCAAAGAGAAAAAAAGGAAGAAGTAAAAAGAGGAAGGAAATAAAGGAAAACAGTCAGAAGGATAAAGAAGATGAAATAGGAGGCGTTCCCCAGCAACCCAATCGGGGGTTTATATTAAAGGGGAAATAGCATCCTTCGTCGTTGCGAGGAGGACCGAAGTTTCGGCCCGAGTGCGAAGCTTCCCCGCAAGGGGATGAAGCGAAGTGCCCGAAGGGTGCAATTTTAAGGAAACCGCAGATGCCACTATATAATTACAGAGCAAGAGACAGAGCTGGAGAATTAATTTCAGGGGCTTTGGAAGGCGTCGATGAACGGGCTGTTGCCGCCAGTCTGGATAAGCTTGGCTATAGCGTAGTTGAGATAACTGCGCAGAAAACAGGAGGGATATCCCTCGCAAGTATCCTTGAACGCTATAAGCGCATAGAAAAACAGGAAATTATTATCTTTACAAGGCAGTTGGCCACATTAATCCGCACAGGCATGGGATTATCTCCCAGCCTTACTACGATTTGCGAACAGACTGTAAACAAGAAATTCAGGGAAATATTAGAAGACGTGCGCCAATCAGTGCAGGGGGGGTCGAGTTTTTCAGAGGCACTTTCCAAATATCCGCGGGTCTTCCCTGAGCTTTTTGTGAGTATGGTTGAAGTTGGCGAGACAGGCGGCATGCTGGACAAGGTATTAGACCGCCTGGCAAACCTGGGCACGCAAGAGTTGGAAACATATTCCCGCGTCAAATCCGCTTTAATATATCCTATAGTGCTGGTTGCAATTGCATTTTTGGTCGTCAATTTTCTAGTTATTGGGGTTTTGCCTAAATTCGTAGAGGTATTCCGTGCCTCTCAGGCGAAGCTTCCTTTGCCTACCCAGATTGTTTTAGCATTAAGCTGGATGTTGCGCAAGCTATACCTGCCTATTTTTGCCGGTATCGGCCTGCTCGGTTTTTGGTTTAGAAATTACATCAGGCGGCCTGAGGGAATGTTTAAATTCCACGCATGGGTTTTAGGAATTCCCATCTTTGGAAAATTATACGCAAAGATTCAGATATCGCGATTTGCCCGCACGCTTTCCGCGCTTACCTCATCAGGCATACCCCTGCTTCAAGGACTGGTTGCGGTTGAAAAGACAATTTCCAATGTAGTAATAAGAAGAATAATACAGAACATTCGCACATCTATAACAGAAGGTCGCCCATTAGTAGAACCGTTTAAGGCAAGCGGTTTTTTCTCGCCGATGGTAGTGCAGATGATTTCAACAGGAGAGAAAACAGGACAGCTTGACCAAATGCTCGATGAAGTGGCGTCTTTCTACGAGCCTGAAATCGAATATACCATTAAGAATTTGACGGCATTATTAGAGCCGTTTATGCTGCTGGTAATGGGCCTGATGGTGGCATTCATTGCCCTGTCGGTCCTGTTACCAATATTCAACTTAATCAGAGTATTTAGAGCATAGGAGAAAATATGAAAGCCTTCACCCTTCTCGAACTTCTAATTGTCATCAGCATTATCGCCATCCTCGCTGCGACAATAATCCCCAACTTCATAGGCTTTGACTCAGAGGCACGACTTGCAGCAACCCAGACAAACTTAAGCACTTTAAGGACGCGGGTCAGTTTATTCAGGACCAAAGAAGGCCGTTATCCGGAAAACTTAGAAGAGCTTCTGGAGGTAACATATAATGATATGGGCATAGAAAGGGCTTATCTGGATTCAATACCTGTTGAGTTTATATCTTCAAAAGGCGGCAGCGCTGATATTGAAAACCAGAGTTATAAAGACCCTGTACCCGGAGATGGCGGTTGGGCCTATTATATGGATAAGGCGAAGGTCGTTGTTGACTGGGATATGCCCCTTGATGATAAATGGGGCAAGGCAGAAGGAGAAATGCCAAGTGAGTGGTAAGCAAGGAGTTGTCCTCCTCAGCGTCGTCATCATCTTATTAACAATCGCCCTTATTGGCGCTTCACTCGTAGCATTTTTCTCATCAGTCAATATTGGCGTGCAGGCGGTTGCCGATGATGCAAAGGCGCTTTATTTGGCAGAAGCAGGTATTGCCTACGCGGTCCATACCCTGCGCAGTCAAGCAGGAGCGGGCGCGGGAGGTGAGATGGGCGAAATAATAGGCCCGGTAACCCTCGGCGAAGGAGCATTTACGGTTAAAATTGATCTGACTCAGTCACTGATTACATCTACAGGAGACGTCAAAGGCGCAAAAAAGACAATACAGTTACAGTACAGCGCATTGTAAAAATGAAAGATAAAGGTTTTACTTACATCGAACTCTTAATTACCCTTGCAATAATAGCAGTCTTGTTTATCCCGATAATGCAATTATTTTCCCATGTTTTATATTCGACAGGCAGCTCGCAGGAGTTGATTACCGCCACCAACTTAGCCAAATGGCAGATGGAGAGGACAAAGAACTTAAATCTTACCAAAGAGCAATTGAAAAATATGGGAGATTCTATATATCCCGGCCCCGGAGAGGAGCCGCTTGAAATGAACCACGCATCATGGCGAATAGAAAGACAGATTGTGGAAAACGCCGATCCTTTAGAAGTGAGGGTTTTAGTCTATCGTGACGGCGAACCCGATAAACCAATTGTAACATTAGTTACTTTAATCGAGGACTTTACGTGGGAAGAGCTAATACCGGTGCGATAAACAGTTACCCTTATTAACCCCTACAAGGAAACCAAAGGTGGAAACTAACAATAACAAGAAAGACCAGAGAAAACTGGGGGAAATACTAATAGAGCAGGGGATAGTCACTAAAGAGCAGCTAAGCGAAGCCCTCGAAGAGCAGAAGCTTTCAGGTCGCTTCATAGGCGAAATTCTTGTCAGCCGAGGCGTAGCCACAGAAGAGCAGATAGCGCGCTGTTTAAGTGAGCAACTCGGACTTGCGTTTGTGGATTTATCAGATATGGACATTGAGCCAAGAGCAGTGAAACTTGTATCCGAAGAACTTTGTTCCAGGTATATAGCAATACCGCTTTTTATAATGCAAGACAACCTTACGGTAGCCATGTCCAATCCCCTTGATATTCAGGCAGTGGATGAAATCCACTCCGCTTCAGGCTGCAGGATAAAACCGGTGTTTGCCTGCCCCGCTGCTATCAGGCAGGCAATACAGAAACAATACCATGGTATCCCAGCATCCAAGAAAACATATGATTCTCTGCCTTCCAAGGAAACAGATGGAGGCACGGATACTTATAAATTGAAAAAGACATCTGGCAAAACAAGTATTAGGGAAGATATTTCTATTCCAACATCCAAGGATACAGACAATCAAGTCTCCTCCCTGAAGCAAGCCGCCAGCCTTGCCCCTGTAATTGAAATGGTTAACAACATAATAACAAAGGCAGTAGAAATGGGAGCTTCAGACATTCACCTTGAGCCTGAACGTAGCAATTTCAACTGCCGCTACCGCATTGACGGCATACTTTCTTCAATTTCACAGATATCCTTAGAATACCAGGCAGCAGTAATATCCCGCATAAAGATAATGGCCGATATGGACATTGCCGAGAAACGCCTCCCGCAGGACGGTCGCATCCAGATATATGCCGCAGAAAGAGATGTTGACTTGAGAATTTCCACTTTTCCTTCAATCTATGGCGAAAATGTAGTTATGAGGATACTTGACCGCTCAGGCGGCATACTAAAACTTGAGCAATTGGGGTTTCAAAAAGAACAACTTAAACCCTTTTCAGAACTAATCCGCCGCCCCTATGGAATAATATTAGTTACAGGCCCCACAGGAAGTGGCAAGACCACTACGCTTTACGGTGCCCTAAGCGAAATAAATTCGGAAGAAAAAAACATAATCACTCTGGAAGATCCCGTTGAGTATGAAATTCCCAATATCCGGCAGTCTCAGGTAAATGTGAAGGCCGGCTTGACATTTGCGGCTGGTTTGCGCTCCATTGTCAGGCAGGACCCTGATATAATAATGATAGGTGAAATCAGAGATAAAGAAACCGCGGATATTGCCATCCACGCCGCCCTCACTGGCCATCTGGTTTTCTCAACCCTACACACAAACGATGCACCTTCAGCGGCAACCCGTCTTATTGACATGGGTGTTGAGCCGTTTCTTGCGGCATCTTCTATTATAGGCATATTAGCCCAGCGTCTCGTCCGCACCCTCTGCAAATCCTGCAAGGAAGAATATGTACCGCCTAAGGAACTCCTAAAAGAAATCGGCTGGGATACATTACGCAACTCCAAATCGCTTAAGTTTTTCAAAGAAACCGGCTGCCCAAAATGCAACGAGCGTGGCTATTCAGGCAGGATCGGCATATATGAGCTTTTAATACCTAATGATGAAATAAAAGCGCTTATCACGCAGAAGGCGCCTTCTACGAAAATCAGAGAAGCAGCCGTCAAATCCGGCATGCTCACCCTGCGTCAGTCAGGCCTTGAAAAAGTTATCTCCGGTACAACGTCGGTATCAGAATTACTGCGAGTAACGGAGGAAGTATAAAT
Organism: uncultured Planctomycetia bacterium; assembly: GCA_964497315.1. GTDB lineage: Bacteria > Omnitrophota > Gorgyraeia > Taenaricolales > CAZCCH01 > CAZCCH01. Next base: position 137,676 of record CAZCCH010000001.1, on the reverse strand, counting down.
ATAGAGGTTACATAATATTACATGAGGCTATGTAATGCTACATAAAGTTGCAAAAATAAGGCGGGCCGCATATGAAGACCTGAAATTTTATCAGGATATCTGCGAGACCCGCCGTTTTTATATAGAATCACGGCACTAATAAAACAAGCAACGTCGGCATTAAAAACAAAATCGCTTGATAAAAGAAAAAACCTTAGATTAAATGCAAAACCTTTTGATTAAAGACAGATAAAAGGCAATAGGGATAAAAAGAGAATTTTGAGAAGATTCAAGGGTTTAAATGATACCGCGAGATAATAATTACGCATTTATTGACAGTCAAAATTTAAATCTTTCTATTCAGGAACAGGGCTGGAAACTTGATTTCAAGCGGTTTAGAAAATATTTAGAGGATAAGTATGGCGCTACCAAGGCATTTATTTTTATAGGCTACATTGCTACGAACGAAAGTCTTTATACTGCATTGCAGAAATACGGATATATTTTAATTTTTAAACCAACTTTAATCCTGCCAAGTGGAAACCCCAAAGGTAATATAGATGCTGAGTTAGTGCTGCATGCTATGATTGAATATCCAAATTATGACAAGGCAATTATTGTTTCCGGTGACGGAGATTTTCATTGCTTGATCGAATATCTTAAAAAGCAGAATAAACTATTAAAGCTACTTGTTCCTGATTGCAATAATTATTCATCTCTTTTAAGAAAATTCATCTCAGATATGGCTTTTATGAATACCCTGAGGAAAAAATTGAGATATGAAAGGTCATTAGGAAGGGAGAATAGAAAAGAGGGGCATTAACCTTCGGACGAAACCTTAGGTGTGTCCCCTCATCGTGATTCAATTAAAGTATACCACATTTTCAATCTTTGTCAAGCAATTTCGGCATTTTTCAAAAACAGATTGAAAGCAAAATCTTTAGATAAAAGAAAAGCAAGATTAAAAAATATCAACGTCGGCAATGAATTTCTATAACCCGTTGTAAACAAAGGAGTTACAGCAATCAAGAATTCCACAGATTACAACAACCAATAACGACAACTCACAAACCCCCACAAGGAGGCCCAAAATGCTACACAAAATATCGGCACTAATAAAAAGAGCAACGTCGGTAACTAATTTCCATAACCCATTGAAAACAAAGGAGTTATGGCAATCCACAGCACCCCCACCCCTCCTCCTTTTATCCTTGGTTTTTGTTTTTTCCATCATTCCCTCAGTCACTTACGCCGGCACCCTAGAATTCGACGGCGTCCCCGTCGACATAACAACGTCGGCAAACGAAGACCTCGTCATCGCCCCCGGCACCGGCGGCAACACCCAAATCGGCGACGCCTCCGGCACAAACTCCAGCGCCACCTCAAACGATGACTTACACATTACGGGAGTTTTAGAAATAGACGGCGTCACCTACTGTGACGGCGCCCTCACAACGTCGGCAGGTATAACCTCAGGCTCTAACATCATCTCCGATACGGATTCTACGGATAGTTTAGGCACAACCGCCAAGGCCTGGCTCAACCTATTCGTTGACTACATAAAGACTGTCTCCGGAAATAACCTAACCCTTTATGGCACAGGCACTTCCGACAGCATCATCCTCCAGCCCAACGCCGATACAGATGACTATCTAACTTTTTCCTCTCTTAACAACGTCCCGACCATTCTAGGCACCGGCGCCTACGTCCGCATCGGCGATGCCTCAACCGCGGCCAATGTCAGCACAGAAGACGACCTCTTTGTATCAGGCTCACTGGAAGTGGGCGGCACCCTTTATACAGAAGGTGGCCTCACATCATCCGGCGGCCAGACCGTTACTGTGGACGACGCAACCACAGATGATATTACAAATGTCCTCACAGTTGAGCATACAACCACCGGCACCCCAGCCGCCAATATCGGCACAGGAATTGCCATTCACACAGAAGACGCAGGCGGTTCAGAAGAACAGGCATCCATAGACGTCCAGCTCACTACCGTAACTGACGAAGCAGAAGACGCAGACATGGTTTTTTCCGTCAACAAGGCCGGCACGATTACCGAAATGATGCGCATAGACTCATCAGACGCAGAAGTCCAAATAGGCGCAAACGGTACTGACGGCAAACTCACCCTCTTTTCAGAACAGGGCGGAACTGACTATTTAGTTTCTTTACAGCCCCACGCCACCATGACCGAAGCCACCGCGTACACAATGCCGCCAGCAGACGGCTCAAGCGGCCAGATGCTCTCAACTGACGGCAGCGCCGCCCTAAGCTGGGCAACTGTATCAAGCGACTCCGTAGGGGATGCGGATGGCGACACGCAAATTCAAGTAGAGGAGTCAGCGGATGAGGATATTATTAGGTTTGATACGGCGGGGAATGAAGTAATGACCATCGATGCCACTGGAGACTTTGTGTTCACACCCTCCACAGACTCTGCGACCGGATTCAAAGTCATGGATTCTGACGGAGGAACTTCTGTCTTCAACGTGGATACGGATAATGAACGGGTTGGGATTGGAACCGATGCGCCGGGTTTTCCTCTCCATATTGTTAGCGGTAATACAGAAATAAAGTTTACTGCTGATGGTAGTACTTCGAAAATAGATTTGAAGGGCTCAGATACAACCTCAACAAATATTGCTCAACACGCTGGCAACGGTCTTACACAGACTAATTCGACTTGGCGATGGTCGTCTGCAACTGTTAGACCAGCAATTAGAGGAAATAGCACAGATGTCATTTTTGGAATGACTGAGGCTTTTAATGAAGGTTTAGGTTTTCCAGCAGCTAATACAGTTGCCTTACATACTGCTAATACAGAACGTATGCGTATCGACTCCTCCGGCAACGTCGGCATCGGTGAAGTTGCCCCTGTGACCCAGCTTGAAATGACTGGCACAGCCCCCTACCTCACCCTGCACAATAACACAGACGAAGACACAGACGGCGGCAGGGAGAGCCAGATCCTCTTCCGTGGTGAGCAGTCAGGCGCAGAAGAGACCATCCTAGCCCAGATTCAGGCCTCCCATGACGGCACAGCAGATGATGAAAAAGGCGACCTCATCTTCTATGTCAATGACGGTGATGACGGGACGAGCCCTACGGAGGCATTGCGCTTAGCAAGCGACGCAACAGCCACATTCGCAGGTACAATCTCAGGAACTGTCTCTGGCTATGCCACAACAGAGCTTGATAACTTAGGTACTGTAGCTGTAAGCGAGTCTCTCATCTCCGACGCAGACTCAACAGATGACCTAGGCTCCTCCTCCAAGCAATGGGCCAACCTCTATGTTGACAGTGTAAAATGCGGCACAGTAACTGACCTCACAATCGAAAACGACGGCCAGGACAAAGACATCATCTTCAAGGTCAATGACGGCGGCTCTGACACAGAGATTATGCGAATAGACGGTTCTGTTTCAATGGTTGGTATCGGTACGGCGGCGCCGAAGGCGTTAGTTCATCTTGTCGGCACTGATGGCTTGTTACAATTAGGTGATTCGGAGGCTGAGGCTGGTAAAGAGGCAAACATTGTGGGGTCACATCAGGAATCTGCTGAGGAGCCTGTTACCATAATCAGGTACAACGGAGATGGAAGCAACAACCATGTTCATATCGGTGGCGGGGATTCTGCTTACAACGCAGCAGGCTTTATAAAATTTTACAGTGCAGCAAACGATACTACTCTTAGCGGAACTGAACGAATGCGGATAAGCACTGGTGGCCATGTGAATATTGGACCTGCGGCAGATTCGTCTTATATATTACAAGTCAAGGATGCTCAACCGTATTTTCACTTATGGAATACTAGTCATGAGAACACCGAAGGCGGCAGAGAGAGCCAGATACTCTTCCGTGGTGAGCAGTCAGGAGGAGAAGAGACCATCCTTGCCCAGATCCAGGCCTCGCATGACGGCACAGCAGATGATGAAAAGGGCGACCTCATCTTCTATGTCAATGACGGCGATGATGGAACAAGCCCGACCGAGGCACTGCGCTTAGCAAGCGATGGCACAGCCACATTTGCAGGTACAATATCAGGCGGCGGCATTGACTTGGATGCTGCCTTCGACGCCGGCAAGGAGATAGACGGCGCAAATGAGTTTGCAAATGCCGTGCTCATAGGAGACGGCACTGACAAGGTCGCCATTGCAGAGGTCGGCGGTATTCCCACCATCTACGGAACTGGTGGGTATTTGAGGATTGGGGATGCGGGGACAACGGGACACAGCTTGGATGCAGAGGATGATCTATTGGTGAGTGGAGAATTGGAAGTGGATGGAGCAGTCTATTTGGATAATACATTAAATGTAGTAAGTGCAACTACAGCAGCTACTTTTAACTTAGGACAAACTGGTTCTGGAGGAAGTGCAGAAATAGATTTAAAGGAAGATGGGAATCTTAGAGCTGCTTTAAAAGCTAATTATACTTTTGATGAAATGGTTTTGTTAGTAACAGATAGCGTAGGAGACCAACTAATAGTATCAAATTTTGCTACAAATGACCACGACCATGCACCACAAACTAATCCAACATTATATGTCCAGTCTGCAACAAATCCCAACACCAACAATACGCAATGGCTCTCCCTCACGCATGATCAGACGGATGGAGTGATTGCGACGGGGACGGGCTCAATCGCATTAAAGCCTTCTGCGGACACCGATGATTACATAGAATTTTTTACCCAAAATAACACTCCGCAGATAAATACCCAGGGTGGCCAAGTTTTAGTTCTCGGTCCCACAGGCGGCAATTTTACTTTAACGATAGGCAATAATTCTAGCACATGGAATAATCAGTTTGATACAACTTCATCAACATGCATTCTATATGGGGCTCATAACAAGGCCTTTACTATTAAGCAATCAAACGCAACTACGGATGTAGCGCCTAAAAATATGGCTTTGGCCGGAGCAAATGCCCTTGCAGCCGCTTCCACCAACCTCGATGGCGGCGATATTGACATAGATGGTGGTGCTGGTGCCTCAAGTTCTGCCGGTGATGCTGATGGTGGTCATGTCTATATAGATGGCGGGGCTAATTATGGGACAGGCAGCGCTGGCAATGTCATTCTTGCCGGCACCCGCGGCAACCTCGGCATCGGGGAAGTTGCCCCCGTAACCCAGCTTGAGATGACCGGTACAGCGCCGTATCTGACGCTGCACAACTCAACAGAGGAGAACACAGAAGGTGGAAGAGAGAGCCAGATAATCTTCAGAGGCGAGCAGGATGGAACAGAAGAGACCATCCTTGCCCAAATCCAGGCCTCGCATGACGGCACAGCAGATGATGAAAAAGGCGACCTCATCTTCTATGTCAATGACGGTGATGACGGGACAAGCCCTACGGAGGCGCTACGCTTAGCAAGCGACGGCACAGCCACATTCGCCGGCACAATTTCTGGCGGCGGCATAGACTTAGACTCGGCCTTCGACGCCGGCAAAGAGATAGACGGCGCAAATGAGTTTGCAAATGCCGTGCTCATAGGAGACGGCACTGACAAAGTCGCCATAGCAGAGGTCGGCGGTATTCCCAGTATTTATGGGACGGGGGGGTACTTGAGGATTGGGGATGCGGGGACAACTTCACGCAGCCTAGATGCGGAGGATGACCTCATGGTGACGGGAGAATTGGAGGTGGATGGTAACTCTTATTTTGATGGAACTTATCATTATTTTGCTGGCGACATTCTTCCCAGTGATGATAAGCGAATAAGATTTGGTAGTGGCCCTGATACTATGCTTGGTTGGTTCACTACTCAAGCAACAGAAAACACACTACTTTTTGGTTTAGGAGATACAGCCAAAAGCATAATCTTTTGCGATACTGCTGATACAACTCAAGACTTCGACCACGCCGCCCAAACCAACCCCACCCTATTCATCCACTCCGCCACAGACCCGGACACGGCTAATACGCAATGGCTCTCCCTCACGCATGACCAGACGGATGGCGTTATAACCACGGGGCTTGGGGATTTGATTCTAAGCCCAGCATCCAACGTCGGCATCGGGACGGATGCGCCGGGAGCACCATTGGAAGTAGTGAGTACTGATGCGGGAGCTACATCAAACAATACAATATTCAGATGGGATAGCTCTTCCCCTGCTGATAATGACGAATTGATTATTCCCTTTCAATTAGATGATAGTAACGGTGCTGCTTTCACTTATGGTAAATTAAGAATCAGAGCTGGCGATATAACTTCTGGAAGTGAAACTAGCGAATTATACATTAACTTATTCAGGTCTGGTACTGAAAGAAATATGTTGAGGTTTGGTACTAGTCATATAGTTTTTAATGAAGATTCCCAAGATGTTGATTATCGTTTTGAGAGTGATGATAATGCAAATGCTTTAACAATAAATGGTGGAACTAATAGTGTCGGCATCGGCGAGATAGCCCCTGTAACCATGCTTGAGATGACCGGTACAGCGCCGTATCTGACGCTGCACAACTCAAGTGAGGAGAACACAGAAGGCGGCAGGGAGAGCCAGATAATCTTTCGAGGCGAGCAGGACGGCACAGAAGAGACCATCCTTGCCCAGATCCAGGCCTCCCATGACGGCACAGCAGATGATGAAAAAGGCGACCTCATCTTCTATGTCAATGACGGCGATGATGGGACAAGTCCAACGGAAGCCATGAGGATAAACTCAGATGCTTCAGTTACATTCGCCGGCGCTACTTCTGGCATAACCTCCCTCGCCGACGCAGACAACGACACCAAGGTCCAGGTCGAAGAAAGCGCGGATGAGGACATTATAAGGTTTGATACGGCTGGGAATGAAGTCGCCTCCATAGATGCGACCGGAGATGCAATATTCCAGACCTCTACGGATTCAACAACAGGATTTCAGGTAATGGATGCGGACGGAGGAACGCCAATTCTAAATGTTGATACGACTAACGAGAGAGTCGGGATTGGCACAAATGCGCCTACGCGTTTATTACAAGCATATGGAGTAAACGCGATTATATCAGTTATGGATAGCACACGCAATAGAGAGGTGTATCTACAATCAACGGATACAACCGCAGTTTTAAATACCCCTAATCCATTTACGATTAGCTCTTCTAATAATCTTATGACTCTGGAAGCTGGCGATGGCGCTGGTGATGGATTTGATTTTACACGAAATACAGCATCATACGTACGATTTGATGGAGAAACCGGCAACGTCGGCATAGGCACGACGGGGCCGGGGGCGAAGTTGGAGATTGCAGACGGTGGCAACTTGAAGTTATCGGGAGCTAATGCTTCGGGTGAAGGAAATATTGTGATGGGTGGAGGACCCTCGGGTTCTTATGATACGAATTTATTCATGCTTGATAGCGATACTAAAACGTTAGGATTCATTGCTGGTGATACAGCGGCATTTACGTCGGCTAATGGCCCACTCTTTGGAGCCAGGGGTAATGATTATACAGCAATAGCTGACCAACAAGGAATTCTGTTTTTTTATGCAGGTAATCCAACATCGCCATCAACAAAGGAAGGACAAATACGGTTTGCAACTGGTAATAATGTGCTGAGAATGATTATCAATAAGGATGGAGATATTGGTATGGGAGGAACTATCTCTGACGCTGGTACATTGGCTGGCTCGAATGTTTTCATAGACAACGGCGGCAACGTCGGCATCGGGACGGCGAGTCCTACCCCTTCAGCAAATACTGATGTTGTACTAATGTTAGAAGGAGCTGTATCTCCAGCTATTCGTCTTAATGATACAGGACAGGCTAATCCTTGGGAATGGATGGCAACATCAGATGACTTACGTGGAAGATATGGTACGACTGATATAGTAACATTTCAAAATGACGGCAACGTCGGTATCGGGACAACATCCCCAGGTGAGTTATTACATCTTCAAGCAGCTACAACTACAAGTGTATTGCTTGAGAACACTGGAGATAGTGCAGTAACATTGAAAATGAGTGCAGATAGAGATGCTACAGATGAGATATTAGGTAGTCTAAATGGTATGTGGGATACTACGACTGTGGCACAAATACAATCTCTTACAGGAGATGACACAGGCAATAAAGATGATGGCTATATTGTGTTTAAAACATCAGAAGGTGGCTCTCTTGCTGAAAGAATGAGAATAGAACAAGCTGGCAACGTCGGCATCGGGACGACGGCGCCGGGGGCGAAGTTGGATGTTATTTCTACAGATTACCCTGTTATGAGAGCTATAAGGGAAGTTGCTGGTAACGGGGCTTTGTCTGGTGCTTTTACTTTGGCAAGGGATAATACTTATGACGGAGGGAGTGTTACTGTAAATGATGGAGTCGGCTTTAGCTTTCAACTAAAAAATAGTGTTGATGCTTATAATAATTATGCTGGTGTGTATGGTCAGATTTTATCTGCTACTGATGGTTCAGAAGAAGGCCAATTAGCTTTTGCAGTTCAAAATGCTGGTGGGTCGTTGTCAAGTAATATTAAAATGGTTATAGACAATAGCGGCAACGTCGGCATCGGCACGACGGCGCCCGGCAACCCGTTAGCAGTAAACCGCTCTGCAGATGGAGTAATAGTAGATTTTGAGTCTGCGGACACCGTAGAAGGGACCATCTCCATCGCCGGCAATACCACCTCCTACAACGCGTTTATGGGTTCTCACTGGACCCAGCTTAAGGAAAGCCAGCAAGAGCTCCCCGTAGGAACGATAATAATTTCATCTGGGGAAATAATCCCATCAAGAAAGGGAGAGGACGAAGCGAAGTTTCCATATATAGAGAAGTCCCAGAAACGTGCCCAGAGAGGGGTATATGGTGTATGGCATGCCAAGATGTCTGAAGACGCCAAGGATCACAGCTTTGGAGACCCGGATAAGCCCATATACCAGATAGCAGCCCTTGGGCTCTATTATGTCAGGGTCACTGATACTAATGGGAACATCAGAAACGGCGATTTTATCCAGTCTTCACCAAGGGCCGGAGAAGGGGAGCGCCAGGAGGATGACTTGCTGCATAGCTATACAGTAGCTAAGACATTGGTTGATGTGAATTGGGAACAGGTTGAGGTGGATCCAGAGTACGGGTATAAATGGAAGTTGATACCGGCAACGCTACATGCTGGATAAACTGATTATGTTAGCCGAAGCAATAGAGGAATAGGATGACGGTAAAATTGCACAAAACCAGCACCCACAACCACAAAGCCGTAACTCCTTACACCACAAGTAGTTACAACACACATCCGTCCAAAATCCGTGCGATGCCCACCGTCCAAAATTCAACCCACATCCAGCCACCCAAACCGTCCAAAATCCGTGAGATTGCATCGTCGCCTTCAACGGCTCGCAATGACGGAAACCTCACATGGATTTTCAGCGCCAAATCCACCCGGCCCCTCAGACCTTTCTTTGGAGCCTTCAAACGCCAACGCAAACGCCCCCGATATTACCATTGGCGAAAATTAAAAAAGTCCACATTTAAATGCAAAGAAGTTCGCACGCCGCAATCAACCTTTAAATATGACTTGAAAAAATCCAAATCCTTTGCTTTCAATCTAACCGCAGTCCAACCTCTAATAATCCGCGATTTCAATCCAACGACCTTCGCGGACCTTTGGCTCTTTTACAATTTTGTTTTGAGTCCGTGTTTCAACAATGGTATCCCGCTCGTAGTCTCTTCAAAACTTACCTGGGATGAGATCCGACAATTTGGCCTGGCCACAAAAGACCCAGATATACCTATTCCACACACATGGAATAAGATCGAGTGGATGATTAGTTCAGGTGCTCAGATGAAAACCAAGACATGCACACAGATCAATTTTACCTACAAGGGTGCATTGGATGACTCGCAAAAGGCGGCGGCAACCACAGCTGATTTCGCAACCCAGATAATCGCTCCAGCAGGAAGCGGCAAGACAAAGGTGATTATTGCAAGAACGCGATATCTTTTGGATATCGGCGTACCTCCCGAGAAAATCCTGATATGCACCTTTAATAAGAAAGCAAAAGAGGAGCTCAAAAACAGAATCAAAGCAGAAGGCCTTCCAGGCAATCTTGATGTTTATAATTTTCATGCCCTTGGCAGAAAGATTCTTTTAGAGGAAACCAGAAAAAAAGAGATATTGCATGATAGAGTAGCCAAGATTAAGAAATTTATACATAAAGTTTCCACCAACCATAAAATCAATAAATATATAGATCCAAAGGATGTTATTGATGAAATTGACAGAATCAAATTAAATGATTTGATGTCTCCAGAAGAATATAAAAAGATAGCCTTAAGGGATTCCAAAAAGATTATATCAGAAATCTACAAACGCTATGAAGAATTTAAGCAAGAAAATGATTGGATAGATTACGCCGATATGATTTTTATGCCAGTAAAGTTATTGATACAATACAAAGACATCAGAGATAGATGGCAGGCGCGATATTCCCACATACTAGTTGATGAATTTCAAGATATCAACAAGACTCAGCTAATTCTCATGCAGATTATAGCTGCGCCCCAGGATAAACTATTCATCGTTGGAGACGATGACCAGACTATCTACGGCTGGAGATTAGCCGATGTAGACAGAATACTAAGTCTTGACAAAGAATATCCTTTAATCAGCCGAATTTATCTAAAATATAATTATAGATGTCCTCCCAACATTGTTATTGCAGCCAAAAAATTAATTGAAAATAATCGGCATAGATTCAAGAAAGAAATAACATTTGGCAAAAGAACAGAAACCAAGATAGAAATCATTAGCTACAAAAGCTCCAGCGATAAGTCAAGCAAAGAAATTGATGCGGCGGCCACTAACATCATCAAGATAATCCAGAAAGAGATACAAAATGGCAAAGAGTTAAAAGACTTTGCTATTATTTCAAGGACCCACGCACAGCTTATTCCTTTAGAAGTAGCCTGTATTAAAAATGATATTTTTTATCATCTTGGTAGAGAGCACACCTTTTTAGAATTACCAGAGATTAAAACACTCCATTGCTATTTAACCCTTATAAACGATTTTCCAAAAAGGCTAAACCCCGAAATTTTAAAAACTATCTTGCGTAGGCCAAATAAATACATCAGTAGTTCAAGCCTTCAGCAAATTCTGAAGAATTTTGAGAGCAAAAAGGACATCAGGTCTACCTTTTTTGATGTCAAAACAGATGAATCTCAAATTAGAAGATTAATAAATTTTGCTGAGAAGCTCGACAAGGCCTACCGTGCGTCAAAGACCCTTTCTGCATATGAATCGATAGGGCTGATAAGACAAGATTTAGGATTAGATGAATATTTTATGGATCAGCAAAAGCACGCCACGGAAAACGATAACCCGCGAATAGATAATTTGGATAAATATCAATCGATGTCTCTTGATTATGGATGTATAAAAGATTTTCTGGATGCGATGAATTTATTAAAGGATAAGGCAAAAATTATATATAGTGAGAAGACAAGTATTTGCTTGCAAACTATCCATGCCAGCAAGGGATTGCAGTTTTCAAATCTGTTTGTTTTTGGCATGGACGATAAACACATGCCCCATTACGCTTCTCTAAAAAATGCCAAGAATAGAGATAGAGTTCTTGAAGAAGAAAGACGGCTGGTTTATGTTGCAGTTACGAGGGCGACGGATAAGCTATATTTATGTGTAAACCTTTCCAGCCCTTCGCGGTTTATTGCTGAGTTATTTCCGAAAGAGGTATTGCAATGACGGTGACTAATTCATCTCGAATAAAATTTGAAAAACCAATTACATGTACCGCCTGTGGTTTCAAAAAAGTGGTAAAGAGAGGCTATCGAAAGAAAAAAATGGAAACTCTCCCGCTTTATCTCTGTAAATCTTGCGGTCACACATTTACCAAGCAGATTGTGCGCAGCAAAACTTACCCTATAAAAATTATTTTTGAAGCACTTTCTCTTTATCATCTAGGACATAGCCTTAGCGAAGTTTCCAGTAGACTCAAGGGTCGTTTTGGTCTAATGATCAAGAAATCTACATTAGGAAGCTGGACGAAGGAGTTTAAAGAACTCTGTACTTATAATCGCTTACGCGATAAAGGATTGAAGCTATTTACCCCTAGACAGATGCTTTATGCAATTACTCTATATCACAAACAGGTCTATCGGTTTTGCTGCCATCGTGCAAAACTTCAATTGCTTTTTGAACCCACAAGTCACCAACGCTTTATGCCCTTGAAGAAATATTTAGAAAACATAGCCAGCGATTGTCCACATAAACTTTTTCAAGGGGAGACACGTTCCTCTTCAACGGATGCCGGCTTTAGCCTTGACCAAGTACATATCCGGGAGAAATCAAATTACGCTGTGCGCTTGGCAGAATTAGCGCTCCAGGCCGCACCAAATAATAAAGCCAGACATTCCGCTCTACAACGTTTCATGTTAGCCAATGATTCTGTAACTATAGCAGTTGAGGCGCCAATTTATTTAACACCCGAAGATGTAGGATATATGCAACGAAAACTCAAATTTAATTTACCTTTTATATTAAAAGAGCCCCTAACCGGACATATTGACTTTGTACAAATTCGCAATAATGCCATTCATATTTTAGATTATAAACCAGCAGCAAAAAAGGAAAAACACGCATTGGAACAATTGACTTTCTATGCCCTTGCTTTAAGCAGAAGAACAGGACTTAGGCTTTTTGATTTCAAATGTGCCTGGTTTGATGAAAACGGATATTATGAATTTTTCCCATTGCACGTAGTGTATAAAATCGGGAAGAAATAAAAAATATGAAATACTGCATAATTTTAATTATTTCATTTTTTGTATGTAGCTTAAGTTACGCTGCCATCATAGATACCTACATTGAGGACTTTGACGGCAGACAGGATGATGCGACGATAGACAGCGTTGACTCCTGGAGCGTTGACCAGGGCGAGACTACAGATGCCATCACGCAGGACGGCACTACATATGCAGGAGGCGGCAAGGCGCTTGCATTGCTCGGCGCTGAAACCCCGACAAATGTTTCCCGCACTGCCAGCTATGGAGACATCTCTCCCTGCTGGGTGGAGTTCCTTGTCAATCCGGGAATGGGCGCCCAGACAAAGAGCATCCCTACAGGTAAGATAGCTGCTGTCAGCTTTGATTTTAGCGGCAAAATCTATACCTCTGACGGTTCTTCGTGGGAGGATACCGGAGCAACATTCACTGCTGGCACCTGGTACAGGGTTATATTAAAACTGAATTTTACAACACACCTTTATGATATCTATATAGAGCCTGCCGCCAATCCTGAAATGGAATTCGTCGCGGATAAAGAAAATCTTGACTTCATTGATTCAAGCATTGATTCGTTAAACGAAATTGGCTTTGAAGGCGTTTACAATGCCATCCGCACAGACGAAACCTATATAGATAGTCTCATCGTGTATTTCATAGACAGATTAGAGATAATCACTGCCCCGCAAACTTTAGTAGAAGAACAGCCATCAAGCCCTATTACGGTACAATTGCAGAATTCCCATTCCGAGCCGCAGACTGCCTGGCAGGATATTACGCTGGAACTTCGTTCCTCTTCTGATAAGGGCGAGTTTTCCTTAGATAGGGATGAATGGAAATCCATAAGCCAGGTTCTTATTTCCGAAAGTGCCCAGCAGGTTACCTTTTATTATAAAGACACCAAAGACGGCAAGCCCATCATTAGCGCCAAGGAGTATCCGGACAGGGGATGGGAAGAGGCAACCCAGCAGGTCAAGGTTGTATCCAAGGCCGCCTATTTTGAGGTTGCGGTTACCACTCCTCAGGTGGCGGGTGAATATTTTAATGTACAGATTACTGCCAAGGATGACGACGGTGAAGTAAATGAATTTTACAACGAGGAAATAGAAATCTTTGCAAATTACATATCGCCTTCAAGCGGCACAAAGCAAATTACGCCGGAGGATGCGTACGGTTTTAATAAAGGAATTATTGAGCTTGAGCTTTTATACCCTGACTGCGGCATTATAGAGATAATGGTGCAGGACACAGAAGAGCCGTCCAAGACCGGATATTCCGGAGATATTTTATTTATCCCTGAAAAATTCAGCGTTTCAGCAGAAACACCTCAAGTAGTAAGCAGGGGCTTCCAGATAGGGGTAACCGCCCTTAACGCACAGGGGCAGTTGTGCCCGAATTATCAGGGGCCGGCAGAGCTTTCACCAGTCTTTATCTCACCGGATGCGGTTTCCGGAGGGGCGCTTAGCCCTGTGAGCATAAGTGGCGGGCAATTTCAAAACGGCCTGGCAGAGCTTGAGGTGAAATATAACCGCTGGGGCACTATAAATATTGAAGCGCATGATTTAAATTACCCTGATAAAAAAGGCCAGAGTGAGGCAGTGGGCTTTGTGCCCAGTGGCCTTATAGTAGAAGTTGAGGCCCCGCCTTCAGGGAGGGATTTCTTCTATACGGGCGAGACATTTGAGATTGCTGTTTCCGCGGTTGACGCGGAAGCGACAGCGATACCTAATTATCAAGGAGAGATTGAGATAAGCGCCACTATAGGATTAGACCTTCCGGATGAATATCAATTTACAGAAGTGGACCAGGGCAAGAGGGTATTTCTTGCGACGGTAGATTCACCCGGTTATTATATCGTAGAGGCAGAGGATGAAGCGGGTGACCTGAAAGGCGAAAGTCCGAAGATAGAAGTTAAACAGGCAAGTCTGCAGGTAGTTTCTACTTTTGCGCCTATCGGGACGGCCGAAGTTACAGTAAAGCTGGTGGATGAGAACGGTAATATTATTACCTCTGAAGACGAGCTTACCATGCAGGTAAGCTTGGTGGAGGAATATGATAATTCAAGCGCCTCTTCATCCGCGATTGAGACACCGGTTACATTCAGGAAGGGCGTTGCCAAGATTTTAGTGAGCAACAGCCAGGCAGAGATGGTGACTATTTCTCCGCAGGCGGCGTATGACTTTAAGATAAAGGAAGGGTCGGTGACATTTGGCAAGATCGCCAAGGCCGGCATTGGCTCGCTAATGTGGAGGGAGATAAAAGATTGAAGGGGTTTACGTTAATTGAGTTACTTGTAGCTATTGCGATATCGACGGTAATAACGGCGGCGGTATATTTCAGTCTGGACAGTGCATTGGAAAGCTGGAGGTATGCGAGGGACCAGTTGGCGTTGCAGAAAGTGCTGTCGGAGACGATAGATGAAGTAGTCAGTGGAACAGCAGCGGTTTATGGCCTACGAGATAGCCTAGAGGTTGTAGCTGCAGGCAAGACGAGGGTCGAGTTTGCACCGCCGTGGACAGATGATAGCCATTCGGTTGCCGGCAAGAATTTCGTCTATACATTAAACCGCAGGATTAAGCCGGGCACTGCAGTGCCTATTGGTGAAGTGAAGCTGCCTGAGGCGGGCGAGTGGCGGATTTTGCCTGTCAAGGTGGTGGAGGCAGAAGATATAGATATTTCAGAGGTCAGATTAGGCCTTGTTGCTCCGACTGGTAGCCAGCTGCGCTTCACCTACCACCCTGACCCCAAGGTGCACGCTAATGTGGTAAAGACAGTCTGGTGGGATGAGGATGAGCATCAGGTTTATTCAGAAGATGATGACGGTATAGATAATATTTCAAGGAATCCGTTTGATGTAAAGATAATAGATATGAAGTTAAGCTATTATGATAATGCTAACAACCTGGTAAGTGAATACGAATGGATTGATGACAGGGATTTAAATATAATAACGGGCATAGAGGTATATATGGAGGCAGAGCTGGGGCAATACAAGCAGAGCCTTGTAAGTTTTGTTAATTTACGCAACGCGCCTATGCGATCGGGGTATTTACCGTTACGCGAAGGGACGCGGATACCTATTTCGGATAGTCACGACATCCACACGCTTTTACTGACTAATATATCTGGTGTTAGCAGTGGCGATGAGTTACAGATTGAGGCAGTGCCCCGCTCCGGGAAGGCATGGCGGGTAAAGGTTCTTTTCAGCCGGGCTGGAAGCGGCAAGGCAAAGTTGGAATCTTATACTATAGAATACCCGCCGCAGAGGTCGGTCTATACCGAATACCCTAGGACTGGCATAGACGTGGGGCTGAATTTGCTTTCGCTTGGGGCAAACGGGCTTTATGATTATGATGATGACGGCGATATAGAGGATTTTGTTATGCTTGAAGGTGAGGTTATGCTTGAAGTTACAAAGATGGATATTGAAGGAGCGGGGTTGTTTGTGAGACCGTAGTTGGAGGTTGCATGAGATTACGTAAGGTTACGTTAGGTTACATAAGGTTGCTAAAAATCACCGCCTTGCTTATGCTTTTCATTACACTTTACACATTACACTTTACACAGGCATATGCGGAAGAGAAGAATTGGTGTGCGACTGGAGATGGGTCAACATGGTCGGATGATGACAACTGGTCACCTGCTGCTGCGCCGACAAGCAGCGACGATGTGCTCATTGATGTAAGCGATGCCTCGGTGGAATGCGCCGAAACCTTTGCTGCCAAGTCAATTACTATCGGCGGAAGAGAAAGCACGACTTTAGCCAGCAATAATTTTGTCTTTGGTACGATTTCACCTGATTCCGGTTCGGATATAGGCATACTTACCCGGAGTGGCGGAACTTTTACTTTAACTGGCGCAGGAACAATAACAGTTCAGGGACAATATAAAGATTCGGAAGAGACGCTTACTCCGGAGCCGAGTTTTATGTTTTGGCTTGAGTAGGGAGGGGATTGAGAGATGAGAAAGGCGAGCAAAGGAATATTGCTACTCGCAATGATGATAGCGCTGCTGGTTTCTCCGGCATATGCGCAGGAGGATGCACGGAGTAAGGCGGAAGAAGTGCAGGGTATCTTGAAAGAAATGCGTAGGACGCCTGACTTGGTGAGCCCTGACAGCATTTACACGGCCACAGAAGTAAAAGCACTTTATTATCAGAATATCCAGATAATAGAGCTCTTGAAAGAAATCCGCAATCTCCTTCAGCAGCAGATCGAGAAAAACGAAGAATAAAAATTTTAAAAAATTCAAAAAACTACTTGACAAACTGCTATAGCATGTGCTATAGTGAAAATGTAAGATGAGCGATAAGTTAATAGGAGAGATCAAACATTATTTGCTTCGCGAGAAAATTAGCCAAGAAGAATTCGCTCACCGGATTGGAGTTTCGTTCTCAACGCTGAATAGGTGGCTCAACAAGAAGACGTCACCAAACTCTAAGGCAATATTAGAGGCGATCAAAAGAGAAATAGGCTAATAGAAATTTTTTTGGCTTCATATATAGCAGTTGCTATAGCAGGTGAGATAAAAGCAAGGAGGTTGAGAATGGATGAGGTTATTTGGGTAGATGAGATGGCGCGGAAATGCGGGATAAAGCAGCCGACATTTTATGACAGGCGATGGAAAGAGCAGTCAGGATGCCCGTTATTCCGCCAGGGCAAGCGACTGGGGAGTTTTAGAAAAGACTTTGAGAAATGGTATAGGAGCAGACTAAGATATGCCTAAAAGATACCCAGGCATCAGACATATTAAAGACAATGTCTATGAGATAAGCTATTATCCTTATGCAGGGGCCAAGAGAAAGCAGTATCGCATAAGGGCCGGTTCTATTAAGGAGGCGTTTCTTATAAGAGCGGAACATATGGCCGGGGGCCCTCATTCTAAAAGCGAAGATACACCTTCTTTTTCTGAGCTTTGGGAGAAATTAGAGGTAAAGCTGAAAGCAGATAATGTCAGGGCAAAGACGCTTAAGAATACCAGGTCTGTATTCCGTAACTTCTTTGAGAAGTTTTTGCCTGCCAAGCGCCCGGATTTAACAGGTGCAAATCAAATCACAAGCAATATTATAGAAGAATACAAGCAATGGGTTGTCGTCGAGCAAGGCAGGGTTAATGGATGGAGAGAGGAATTGGGTAAACTGAAGACAATGTTTAACAAGTTAGTGGCTATCGGATGCTGCGATAGCGTGATTCAGACAGAAGTATTTGCTAAATTCAAAAAGCCAAAGGGCCGCAGGAGAGGATATAAAGAAATCACGCGTAATGAAATGCTATCATTGCTTAACTTTATAAAGAAAGACAGGCCTGATTACTATGGCCCGACATATATTATTATGCGATTTGGCTGGAGAAGAACACAAGCTTTATCTATTAAAAGACACAATATCAAATGGCTCGGTTTAAAGCCGGTTGAGATATTAATTGAGCCGCAGGACACTAAAACCAACGAGCCATTCATATACCGCGACATAGACGAAGAGTTTGCCAGGATTATTAAGCGATATGCCTTTGACAGAAGAAAAACTCAATGGCTTTTTCCCAATAGAGACGGCAATATCATTCATGGCGGCCATTACACAGAGTACATCAAGAGAGTATCTGAGAAAATAATAGGCAAACAGCTGACCCCTCATGAGTTCCGGCACTCATTCTGTACCAGGATGTTGAGAGAAGGCCACGCAGAGCGCGATATCATGGCCGTAACAGGCCATAAAGACATAGATTCATTCAAGATCTATGCCCACAGCACAAGCGAGGGCACAAAACAGGTAATTGAACAGAGCAAGCTGATGGGAGGTGGGAAATGATGGACTGGAGATTGCTTCGTCGCTGCGCTCCTCGCAATGACGGGGTAATTTTGGTGGTGACTTTTGGTGGTGAAAGTGCTATAATGAGCTCAAATGAATTCAAGTCCCCGTGGGGACGCCATTATTTTGCTTGACAATACTACTTATAAGTAGTATAATTTATAGTAGAGATAAAAGGAGAAGTCAATGAAAAGCGAAATCGCCTATATTAAAAAGCAGCAGAGAAGAATATCAAAGACAGTAACAGAAAACTTTAAGACCTATTATTTGACAGGAGGCACAGCTCTATCTTTTTATTTTAACCATAGATTTTCTGAAGATTTGGATTTTTTCAGCCAAAAGCATAAACAGAAAAACCCTGAACGAATAATGAAATTTGTTTCAAAAAAGACAGGTTTTGATTTTAAACTTGAAGCCGAACAGAATGATCCTGAATTAATACCCATGAAAGTCTATTTTTTGCAACTAGAGAAAAACAATGTTTTAAAAATAGACTTCGTTCAGGATTTTCAAGAAAACATCAAGAGGGTAAGAAATGGACTTCACTCTATAGAAGATATCTATTTCAGAAAGCTTACTGCAACCATGGGGTTCCAGGAAAAAAGAAGTATCACCGGAGATGTTATGGCTACGGGTCGCCAGACGGCAAAGGATCTATTCGATGTTTATTATTTATCTAAACACTATAAGCCCGTGTCAGATTTTTTCTTTGAGTATTTTTCTTACGATAAAGCAGAGCGTTTGATTGGCTGGTTTAAAAGTTTTAACAGAATGGAACTAAAACTTGAGTTGTTGGATTTAGTTGCAAAAGTTGATACGGCAAAAATTTTAAAACATCTTGATGATGAAATTTTAAAGAAGTTACCGGATAAACTAATGACGTGAGGTTGAAAAAATGAAAACTAATTGGTTGTGGGATAGTAAATTGAGCAAAAAAGAGGCGCGAGCCATTTTAAAAAATGCAAAACATCCGAAATTCGAAATGTACGCAGCGAAGCTTTTGTCCAGGGTTTCGGATCCTACGGTAGTTTTTGGCTACATCGATGAAGTAGTTTTTTGTAAAAGCTGGCCAGGCATAAAGAAAAGGTTAGCAAGAGATCGCTGGCTTAAAAACAAGATAGTTTTTTGGCAAGCTATGCATGAACGCCGCCTTGAGGTTTTAAAAGAAAAGGGGGTGGCAATAAGACAGGTGCCCCAAAGAACAAAAATTCCACCAGAAAGAGCAGCATTAGCTGGCCAAATCAGAGACATACGCATAAAGCTGGGGTACACACAAAAAGAGCTAGCGAAAAAATTAGGCGTAATTCAGCAGTATATTTCTAAGATTGAAAGCGGTCGCGAGAATATTTCAATAGGCACTCTTAAGCGGATAGCGGATGCCTTTGATAAAAAATTAGTTGTTGCGCTAAAATAAAGTTATAAAATTTTGTATACTACTTATAAGTAGTATTGCTGATTTTGAAAACCAAGTATTTTACTTTGCCATGTATTCAAAATGGAGCTTTACAGGGAATTATTATCTGATATAATAGGGGGAAACGGAAAATGCATTCCCACAGAGACAATAATTTGTCCGCGTTGAAGGAGTCAGGGTGGAGACGCCAGTTTTATAAATAGAAAGCTTTGATGCTACTTGCGTAGTCAGGGGGGATAGGAAAATGAATATATTTAAAACAATGGTTCTTTTAACCGCATTGACACTTTTGCTTGTTTGGGTTGGAGGCATGATTGGCGGCAGAGGCGGAATGATGATAGCCTTTACATTTGCCTTGGTGTTAAATTTCACCAGTTTTTGGTTTTCAGACAGAATAGTGCTTATGATGTATAAAGCACAAGAAGCCAAAGAAGCAGAAATCCCTGCTGTTTTTAGAATAGTCCGCGAGCTTACACAAAAGGCAAGCTTGCCCATGCCTAAAATTTATATAGTCCCAACCCAAGCTCCAAACGCATTTGCTACAGGACGCAATCCAAATCATGCTGCAGTGGCTGTAACAGAAGGGGTTCTACAACTTCTAAATGAAGATGAGCTAGAAGGTGTCCTAGCGCATGAATTGGCTCATGTGAAAAACAGGGACATTTTAATAGGTAGCATTGCTGCAACAATTGCCGGTGCGATATTTATGTTAGCCAACATGGCTAGATGGACTGCAATTTTTGGAGGATTCGGAGGAAGGGATAGGCGCGGTGGCAGCGCATTAGGGCTTTTACTTGTTGCCATAGTTGCACCAATTGCAGCAATATTAATTCAACTTGCAATATCTCGTGCCGGGGAATTCAGGGCAGATGAAAAAGGCGGAAGATTTTGTGGTAAACCCCAAGGATTAGCAAATGCCTTGCGCAAACTACACCTTAGCTCACAAAGAACTCCAATGCAAAAAGCATCTCCTGCTACTGCACACATGTTTATCGTTAATCCCCTAACAGGTGGCGGTATGGCACGATTGTTTAGCACGCACCCACCAGTAGAACAGAGGGTTGCAAAGCTAGAGGCATTAGCTGCAAAAATAGGATAGACCATGCTTTATATAGTTGCGACACCCATAGGTAATTTAAAAGACATTACCCTACGAGCCCTCGAAGTTTTGAGGGCCGTTGATTTAATTGCAGCAGAAGACACCCGCCACACAGGAAAGCTTCTCAAGGCATATAGCATATCCAAGCCCTTAACGAGCTATTTTGAACATAATAAGATTAAAAAAGCAGATTATATTATTAGGTTCCTTAAAGAAGGTAAAAATGTAGCGCTGGTTTCTGATGCAGGGACCCCTGGTATTTCTGATCCAGGGTTTTATATAATAAGGGAAGCAATAAAGAGTGGCTTAGAGGTCACAACTATACCTGGTGCCTGTGCTTTGGTTAGTGGGCTTGTGCTATCTGGGTTGCCAACAGATAAGTTTGTCTTTGAGGGGTTTTTATCGCACAAATCTGCTGCCAGGAGAAAAAGGCTTAAGGAATTAGCTTGTGAAAAAAGGACTATTATATTGTACGAATCTCCCCATAGAATAGTTAAGGCGTTGGCTGATATCTCAGACATCCTTCCAAAAGCGCAAGTTGTTTATATACGGGAGGTTACGAAAAAATTCGAGGAAGTAAAAAGGGGTGCTGCGCTAGAGCTTCTTGAGCATTTTAAGATGCGTAAACCAAGGGGTGAATTCGTAGTAGTTATTAACCAAAAATAACAATATTTTCCTTGACAAATCAAGCCTAAAATGCTAGAATTACAAGAACTTAAACACCTTTTAAGTCAACCCAGAGAGGTTGGCAAAGGAGCCAAAATGATCTACAAAAGAACTTTTAAAATAGGAAGTTATAGCAACCCAGCTACTTTTAGAGTAGGTGGGTTATTTTTTTTAAGTGAGGTTAGCTATGAATCTTAGAGATAAGTCAAAGATTATGGATAAAGAAGCAATGGCCAGGACACTAAGGCGCATCTCTCATGAGATTTTGGAGAAAAATAAGGACGTCTCTAATATTGCTATAGTAGGCATTAGAGACAGGGGGGCTCACCTAGCAGAAAGAATAGCAAACATTATTGAGAAAATCGAACAACAAAAACCACCCGTAGGTATTCTGGATATTACGCTTTATAGGGATGATTTTACCAGAATTGCCCCAAATCCGGTTGTCCATAAGACAGAAATAGGTTTTGATATTACAGCAAAGGCAATAATTTTAGTAGATGATGTTTTGTATACAGGAAGGACTATACGCTGTGCACTGGATGCATTAATTGATTTTGGAAGACCAAAGTGCATTCAATTAGCAGTGTTGGTAGATAGGGGTCATAGGGAATTACCCATAAGACCCGATTATGTTGGTAAAAATATTCCTACTGCACAAAATGAAACCGTTCAGGTGAAACTAAAAGAATCAGATGGCACCGATGAAATTGTGGTGCAAGAAGTTTTAGAGGAGCAAAAATGAAGTGGACAAAAAAAGATCTCCTGGGTCTAGAAAATTTATCAGCTGATGAGATAAATCTTATTTTACAACAGGCGGATTCTTTTAAGGAGATTTCAACAAGACCGATTAAAAAAGTTCCAGCCCTAAGAGGAAAAACCATAGTTTTGTTTTTCTTTGAACCCTCTACCAGGACAAGAACATCCTTTGAATTAGCCGCAAAAAGACTCAGCGCAGACACACTGAGTGTAGCCGGCTCATCAAGCAGCCTTACTAAGGGTGAGACCCTGAAAGACACAATAAGAAATATTGAGGCAATGAAGGTTGATGTAATTATAATGAGGCATTCTTGTGTTGGAGCACCGCATATTTTAGCAAAGGCCATTGAGCCCTCTGTTATAAATGCCGGTGATGGTGCTCATGAGCACCCAACGCAGGCACTTCTAGATATATATACTATCAAAGAAAAGAAGGGTCGCATTAAAGGGCTTAATGTTTCCATAATAGGTGACATCGCACACTCAAGGGTTGCGCGCTCAAATATATTTGGATTAACAAAACTAGGTGCTAATGTAACGGTGTGCGGGCCCACCACCTTGCTTCCTGCTGAAATTGAAAAGCTGGGTGTTAGGGTAACCACTGATATTAAAGAAGCCATAGAGGGAGCGGATGTTTTAAATATTTTACGCATACAATTAGAACGCCAGAAGAAAGGACTTTTTCCATCAATAAGAGAATATTCGCAAAAATTTGGCATAGACAACCAAAAGATGCAATGGGCCAAAAAAGATGTTTTAATAATGCACCCAGGTCCTATCAACAGGGGCATTGAGCTTACTCCAGAAGTAGCGGATGGAAAATATTCTGTAATATTAGAACAAGTCACAAACGGCATCGCTATACGCATGGCAGTTTTATATTTAGTATTAGGTCAAGGTGAAAAAGGGGAGTAAGGTACGTGGATATTTTAATCAAAAACGCTCATGTAATAGATCCGGCCAATAAGATAAATGAAGAATCAGACATTCTTATTGAAAAAGGCAAGATTAGCAAGGTCGCAAAAAACATAAAGACAACTAGCGCAAAGGTTATTGATGCAAAGGGGAAGATAGCAGCCCCCGGCCTTTTCGATATGCATGCACACCTGCGTCAGCCTGGCAGGGAAGATGAAGAAACTGTTTTCTCAGCGAGTAAATCAGCAGCAAAGGGAGGCATTACGTCGGTGTGTGCAATGCCCAACACAGACCCTGTTTGCGATAATCGCGGACAAGTTGAATTTGTCTTTTCTGAAGCAAGAAAGGCAGGGCTTGTAAATGTTTATCCAATAGCAGCTATTACAAAAGGGTTAAAGGGGGATGTGCTTTCTGAAATAGGCGATTTAAAAGACGCAGGGGCCGTAGCTATTTCCGATGACGGAAAACCTGTTATAAATGCCGAGGTTCTTAGACGCGCCCTTGAATATGCAAAGATGCTTGATGTAGTCCTCATCAGTCATTGCGAAGATTTAAACCTGAGTGGCAATGGGGTAATGAATGAGGGACTTACTTCAACGCTTTTGGGTTTTAAACCTATCCCAAAAGCCGCTGAGTCAACAGCAGTACAAAGAGATCTTCAGCTTGCAAAGCTTACAGGTAGTAAAATCCATATTGCACATGTAAGTTGCGAGGAATCAATTAAGGCAATAAAGCTTGCAAAAAAAGAAGGTGTTTCAGTGACAGCAGAAACATGCCCGCATTACTTTGCCTTGACAGACGAGGCTGTAAAAAACTTTGATACAAGTACTAAGGTAAACCCGCCACTTAGAACAAAAAAAGATGTGGAGGCCATAAAAAAGGCTTTGGCAGAGGGAGTTATAGATGTTATTACAACAGACCATGCACCTCACTCAGAGGCAGAAAAGGATGTAGAGTTTCAACTTGCCCCTTCAGGAATGATAGGTTTTGAAACTACCTTGAGTTTAGGCATAAAGGAGTTGGTTCAAACAAAAATCCTTCCAATTGAAAAATTAATTGAGAAGATGTCTTTAAACCCAGCAAAGATTCTAGGAATTAATGCTGGCACACTTTCAGTTGGTTCACAAGCGGATATTTTAATATTCGACCCAGATAGCAAGTGGACCGTAAAGCGTGATAAAATAGTAAGCATGTCTAAAAACTCACCTTTCATTGGCTGGGAATTACCAGGTGTAGTGATAGCTACTATTTGCCATGGCAAAGTTATTTATCAAAGAGGGGGGACAAATGACGGATAAAAGGGTTTTAGCTATTTTGATTTTGGTTTGCGTCGTTTTTACAGGTTGCGGGACTTCTAAATTCACAAGACTTGATGTTAAAGGTAGGGAAATAGCAGGAGACTGGATTCGCACAGCACACCTTTTGTATAAAATGGAAGACTATGAAGAGGCCTTAGATTATTATCAAAAAGTCTCTAAAGGCTATCCGAATACCAGCTATGCCAAGGAAGCAGATAAAAAGATTAAGAAACTAAACAGGATTCTTAACTATTGATACTGCCAGTGCGGCATGGAAAGATTTATAGTAACGAGCGAATTAGGAAAGCTCTGCAGATGGCTTAGGATATTAGGATACGATACGTTGTATTATAAGTCAGAAAATGTTCCAATACTAACAATTGCAGCATTAAGAGAAGAGAGAACACTTTTAACTAAGGACAATAAGGTCCCAACCCATAGAGGGATAAGGCTGCTTAAGATAAAAAGCGATTCCATAACAGAACAAATAGCGCAAGTTTTTAAGGCCCTTGGCTTAAAACGTAAAAAAGATCTTATGTTTACACGCTGTATAACTTGCAATGAAGAATTAAAGCAAATAGCCAAGAGGCAGATAAAGGCGAAGGTTCCGCCGTTTGTTTATAAAACACAAAAAGATTTTACTACTTGCCCTGTGTGTAAACAGATATATTGGGCAGGTACGCATTGGGGAAATGCAAAAAAATATTTTAGTGAAATAAAGATTGCAAAATGAGAATTATAGCTGATTTTCACATCCACTCAAAATATAGCAGGGCGACAAGCCGTGATATGGACATAGAGGCCCTAAGCCAATGGGCCAAGTGGAAGGGAGTAAATCTTTTAGGTACGGGAGATTTTACACATCCTGTGTGGTTTCAGAATTTACAGGAGAAACTAACACCCAAAGACTATGGATTGTTTGAATATGACGGTATGCACTTTTGCTTAACTGCTGAGGTATGCAATATATTTTATGTCGCAGGTAGGGCCAAAAAGATACACATTGTAATTTTTGCCCCAACCTTTGAAGCAGTAGAAAAAATAAACAAAGAACTTGGGTATTTTGGAAACCTAAATGCAGACGGCAGACCCATTTTGAATTTTGAGGCTAAAGAATTAGTTAAGATTGTATTGGGTGCGAGTGAAGATTGTCTCATTGTACCTGCCCATATATGGACTCCTCATTTTAGTTTATTTGGATCTAATGCAGGTTTTGATATAATTGAAGATTGTTTCGAAGAAGAAACGAAAAACATCTTTGCCTTAGAGACAGGTTTGAGTGCAGACCCTGCTATGTGTTGGCGTTTAAGTGCGCTAGATAGGTTTTGTTTGATTTCAAACTCTGACAGCCATAGTCCCAATCGCATCGGAAGAGAGGCAAACGTATTCGACTGCGAACTTGATTATAAGACCATTTTAGAAATTTTAAAGACAAAAGATAATAAACGATTTTTGTATACAGTAGAATTCTTTCCTCAAGAAGGAAAATATCACTGGGATGGCCACAGGCTTTGTGAAGTAAACATGCATCCTCGTGATACAATTTCAAATAATCTGCGTTGTCCTAAATGCGGAAAATCTGTAACAGTTGGTGTTATGCACAGGGTAGAGAAGCTTTCTGATAGAGAAGAGGGTTTTAAGCCAGAGGGTGCAATAGGGTTTAAAAATGCAATTCGGTTAGTTGAAATAATTGCAGATGCCAAAGGCAAAAACCCCCAAACCGTAGGAGTTGAAACAGAATATAAACAAGCCATCCAAAGACTTGGGAATGAATTTGATATACTGATGAATATGCCACAGGAAAAGTTAGATGGCGCTCTCCCCTCTAAAACTGTCAAAGGTATTATGAAAGTAAGAGAGGGTAAGGTAAATATTAATCCCGGTTATGATGGGGTATATGGTGCAATACGCGTTTTTGATGAAAGCGAAGAAGAAAAGAACGAAAAACAAATGGAGTTATTTTAATGCCTGCATCGCAATCTGTAGTTAAAATTAATTCTATTGAAAAAATAGGATCGCAGCACTTCAAGATGGCACTCGTAGCGCCTACCATTGCAAGGCGTGCCAAACCAGGACAGTTTATTCATGTCCGTTGCAATGGAGGCATGAATCCATTATTACGTAGACCTTTGAGCATTCACCGAGTAGGGAAGAATTATTTAGAGATATTTTATAAAGTGGTGGGAAAAGGCACAAAAATTTTATCAGAGAGAAAATCTGGTGAAGTACTTGATATCGTAGGCCCCTTAGGGAATGGTTTTGATTTATGCCCAACACGCAAAAAACACGAAGCGGTAGCATTAGTAGCAGGTGGCATGGGGATTGCACCTTTATTTTTCTTAGCAGAAAAAATAGCAAAAAACAAAAGACCAAAATCTAAAATTAAAAACATAGCAATCCTTGGCGCAAAGACAAAAAAAGAAATTTTCTTTGTTAGTCAATTACGAAGCCTAGGCTTTAAGGTTTTAGTTTCAACGGAAGATGGTTCTTTAGGGAAAAAAGGGTTAGCAACAGATTTATTAGAAAAAAACTTGCAAACAGCAATATATGCTTGCGGCCCCAGCCCTATGCTTAAAAAAATTGCACAAATTTCAGGCAGCAAAAGAATTCCCTGCCAGATATCGCTTGAAAACTGGATGGGATGCGGGCTCGGAGCATGTTTAGGGTGCGTTATTAAGATTAAAAGTTTTAAAAAGCGTAAATCAAGCTCTAGGAATTTTGTGTACAAACGGGTCTGCAAAGACGGGCCGGTGTTTAACGCAGAGGCAATTTTATGGCAATGAAAAAAAATAAAAATAAATGCTTGAAATTTGGAAACCTTTGTGGTAATATGTATTTGCAAAACCCAGTAATAACAGCATCTGGGACTTTTAGCGAGGATTTCTCGCAACTCATTGATTTAAAAAGACTTGGAGCAATAGTTACTAAAACAGTAACCCTTAAGCCCCGAGTCGGAAATCCTCCGCCGAGAATCTTTGAAACCGAATCAGGGATGCTCAATGCAATAGGGCTTTCAAATGATGGGATAAATGCCTTTGTCGAGGAGAAATTGCCCATCCTGAGCCAATTGGGCATCCCTATTATTTTGTCTATTGCAGGTGAATCTAGTTCAGAATTTACAAAGCTTACCAAAACACTAAATGGCACAAAAGGGATTAGCGCTCTTGAATTAAACATCTCATGCCCAAATATTAAAAGGACTAAGAAGCGAGGTTCAAAAGTTAAGCTAATTGCACAAGACCCAAAAGCAGTTTTTGACACAGTCAAGACAGTGCGCCGCCTCACAAAACTTACCCTCATAACAAAGCTTTCCCCAAATGTTACAGATATTACATCGATAGCTAAAGCTGCAGAAAGCGGAGGCTCAGATGCTATAAGCCTTATTAATACAGTTTTTGGAATGGCCATAGACATAGAGACCCGCAAACCGCAACTGGGGAATGTTATAGGTGGCTTAAGTGGACCTGCAATAAAACCAATTGCATTAAGGATGGTATGGGAAGTAGCTCGTGCTGTCAAGATACCTACAATAGGAGTTGGTGGGATTATGAATGCGCAAGACGCAGTAGAATTTTTAATTGCAGGTGCAACTGCAGTAGAGGTGGGCACGGCAAGCATAGTAAACCCAAAAGCAACAATTGAAATTATAGATGGAATAGAAAAATTTATGAAAAGAAACAAAATAAAAGATATCAAAAAACTTATTGGAAGCCTAAAATGCAAAACAAAAAGTTAATTGTAGCATTGGATGTAAATGATATAGGAGAAGCAAAGGATTTAGTAAAGAAACTTTATCCTGATGTTGGAATTTTTAAAGTTGGGCTTCAGGCATTTATTAATTTTGGACCAGAGTTAATAAAAGACATAAACAAAATGGGTGCAGAGGTATTCCTAGATTTAAAGCTGCATGATATACCAAATACCGTTGCAAATGCCATAGAGGCTATATCTAAATTAGATGTAGCCATGCTTACAATACATGCATCTGGTGGTTTGGAGATGATGAAAAAGGCAGCAGAAGCTGCAAATGCAAATAAACGAAGCCCAAAGGTTTTAGCAGTTACAGTATTAACAAGCATAAATGAGAAAGATCTTATGGATTTAGGGGTATCAAAATCAACAGATGAGCAAATTGCAACCCTTGCTAAACTAGCACTTAGTGCAGGTTGCAATGGCGTGGTATGCTCACCTAAAGAAGCAAGCTTGGTTAGAGAAACTTGCGGCGAAGGGTTTTTGATAGTTACCCCAGGGATAAGACCTCGAGGGAAAGATACCAATGATCAAAAAAGGGTTGCCACACCGAAACAGGCAGTTTTGGATGGGGCAGACTACATTGTAGTGGGTCGGCCTATAACAGAAGCCAAAGACCCGACAGAGGCAGCTAGGGATATAATAAAGGAGATTGCATAATGCACGAGCAGCATCTTCTAGATATTTTTAGAAAACACAAGGCATTCTTAGAGGGGCACTTTGAACTTTCAAGTGGACTCCATAGTAGCAAATACCTGCAATGCGCTCTTGCATTACAACATCCTAAGCTTTCAGAAGAACTTGGCATTGCCTTAGCAGAAAAATATAAAGATAGAAAAATAGATGTAGTTATTGGTCCCGCATTGGGAGGTATAACAATTGCCTATGAAGTTGCCAGAGCTGTTAACGCACGAAACATTTTTTCTGAAAGAAAAGATGGCCAGATGCAACTACGACGCGGTTTTGAAATAAGCCCAAGAGAAAAGGTTTTAATAGTTGAGGATGTAATTACTACAGGTGGTTCAACAGCTGAGGTTGTAGGAATAGCCGAAGCGCATAAAGCAGATATCATCGGAGTAGCCACTATAGTAGATAGATCCGGGAAAGATTTAATCTTTGCAGGTCAGCGTGTAAAAAGCCTTATAAAACTAAATGTACCAACATACAACTTAGAAGAATGTCCGTTGTGTAAAGAAGGAATACCGTTAACAAAACCTGGCTCAAAAAAATAAAGACAAGAGGCGTTTATGAAAAAATTCGAAGTTACCATAAACACCCCAGAAAACCAACTATATCATGGCCTAGCTACGTCAGTAAATGCACCAGGCATAGAAGGGCAGATGACTATATTGGCAAATCACGCCCCACTATTATCAAAACTTGCAACCGGTAAAGTTAAAATTACCACGCCTTCTGAAGAAAAAGAGCTCCAAATTAAAGAAGGGTTTATAGAAGTTAACAAAAAAGCAGTTAGTTTGCTGGTTAAAGTGTGATATAATGAGAAATAGCATTTTCTACTATTTTGGCTTAGTCACGCAAGTCGGCCTTACTATCATTATATGCATATTATTATCTCTATGGATAGGCCGCTATATAGATACCTGGCTTGGCACAAAAGGTATCTTTTCTATTGTGTTTATATTAATAGGTATAGCAGCAGGGTTTGTTTCGGTATATAAGCAGATTATTGCCAAAGATGAAAGAAAAGACATTTGAAAAATTCAGACTAGACATTCTTTGGAAATCCCTCACCTTAACAATACTAGTTGCAGTAGTATCGTTTGTTTTAGGCAAGCGATATTTTTCCATTGGATATATAGTCGGATTTCTAGTAGCCACCGCAAGCTTTGCAAATACATACACCAGCATAAGAAAAATTACTTCCGGTCAAGTCAAAAGGATAAAAATTTACCTAGCAAGTAAATTCCTCCTTCTGTATTTTGTTCTAGCACTTGCTTTGATTACCTCATTTACTAAAGATAAGCTTATGTTTGTAGGTGTTATAAGTGGCTTTATTTCAATAAGGATAATTCTATTTATAGATGGATGCGCAAGAAGTACTTAAAATGGTTACTTTTATAGGCGCAGGGTTATGCATGGGATTTGGTGCGATAGGCCCTGCAATGGGCATTGGTCTTTGTGGCATGAGAGGTACTGAGGCAATGACCGATAGGCCTAAAGCTTCAGGTCAAATAATGAAGACCATGCTTATCGCTATGGCCATAACAGAATCTACTGCTATATATTCTTTGGTAGTAGCCGTTTTACTTCTTTTTGGCATAGAGTAAACTATGAATGATATAGGCCAGATAGAAACAATTTCTTTTAACATACCAGGATTAGATTTTACCCTAACCATAAATCCGACTACATTAATTTTTACCTGGGGGATAATAATATCCCTTATTGTTTTTTCTATTTTTATAAAGACAAGGATAAAACTTATCCCCAGCAGGATACAGATTGCCACTGAAACGCTGGTGGGATATTTTATCCATATCTGCAAAGAAGCACTTGGCGAGGATTGGAAGAAATTCTTCCCGCTTGTCATGACGTTGTTTTTGTTTATTTTGATCTCTAATTGGCTTGGTGCAATCCCTAATGTAGATCCACCTACATCTGATTTAAATACCTGCTTGGGATTTGGCCTTTTAGTGTTTTTTATAGTGCACATATCCGCAGTGATGCATAAGGGTTTAATTAATTACATCAAGGATTACTTTAAACCATTTTTCTTTTTATTCCCAATTAATGTAATTGGTGAAGTGGGTAAAGTGGTATCCCATTCCTTTAGGCTTTTTGGAAATATCTTTGGCGGTGGGATAATACTTGCTTTGGCAGTACCCATTGTATTTAAGATTGCAGGTATCCTATCTATCCCTAAGTGGTTTTTAGCACCAGGGGTGATGGGACTCATGATAGTCCTGCAAGGGTTTTTTGGTTTATTTGTAGGTTTGGTTCAGGCATTTGTTTTCAGTATGTTGGCACTAACATATATTGCGGTTGCAAGAGACTAAAGGAGGTAAAACATGGCAGCAGTTGTCCCAATCGATGGCACTATTATAATCAGGGCAGCGGCATTATTAGGCGCAGGGTTATGTATGGGCTTGGGTGCTATTGGCCCAGGAGTAGGTGAAGGTTTTGTCGGCGGGAAGGCATGTGAATCAATAGCCAGGCAACCAGAACTACAAGGCCCGATAACACGTACTATGCTTATAGCCGATGCTATTGCTGAATCAACAGGTATTTATTCACTTGTCATTGCACTTCTTTTGATTTTTGTCGTTTCATAATAAAAATAGGTGTGTTAAATGAATTTAAATTTTACACTAATCCTACAGATTTTAAGCTTCCTTATTCTTTTAGGGCTCATGACTAAGTTTTTGTACAAACCCCTCATAAAGATGTTGGATGAAAGGAAAGATTCTGTTGCTAGTATGCTAGAGAATGCCCAAACAGCCCAAGAGGAGGCACAAAAGGCTGCTGAAAAAACTCAGCAAGCCCTCAATACAGCAAAAAAAGAAGCTTTAGAGATAAAAGAAGAAATGCGCAAGGTTTCTGATGCGGAAAGGCTAAAGATTATAAAAGAAGCAAAACAGCAAGCCGCTAGTTTCATAGAGATAGCCAAACTAGATAGCCAGAAGGAATTTAAAAACCTTCAAAAGGAATTAAAAAGACAGATAACGGAAGTTTCCATTGCAGTTACTAAAAAGATTTTAAACAGAGAAGTTAGCCCAGGGGAACACCAGGCGTTGATAGATGATTGCATAAAGGAAATACAAAATGCATCATAGCGATGGGACTGCAAAGATTTTACATGAAAGATATGCCAAGGCCTTAATTGCAGTAGCAGAAAACGCTAATGTGCTTGATAAGGTCTTTGAAAATATTACCGAACTCGCTTTAGCCGTCAAACAGGATAAAGATTTGAAGAAGTTCCTCTTTCATCCTGAAATAGAAATATCAGCAAAGCTTGAGCTACTTTCAAATATTTCTGAAAAATTAAAATTTTGCGATGAGTTTTTTAACTTTTTGAAAGTTTTGCTTATAAAGCAAAGAATAGCAATTTTGCGTGGTGTATTTTTAAGATTTAGAGATTTGTACGATGCTAAAAAGAGACAGCAGAAGGTATTTGTTAAGACAGCCGTTAGTCTTAGCGATCAACAAAGGCGAAAGTTGAAAGAGGCGTTGAAGAATAGGCTTAATAAAAATATTTTGCTTGAAGAGTTACACGATAAAACTATTTTAGGTGGTATGTATATAAAAATAGGGGATACTATTTTGGATGGAACGCTTGAGTTAAAACTAAACAGACTTAAAGAAAAAATCAAAGGTTAAAAAAATGAAGATAAAGCCTGATGAGATAAGCCAGATAATCAAAAAGCAAATAGAGTCTTTTAAAACACGCATGGATACTGCTACCATTGGAACTGTTATAGAAGTAGGAGATGGCATAGCAAAGATATTTGGCTTGGATGATGCCATGGCAAGTGAACTTTTGCTTTTTCCTAATAATATATACGGTATGGTATTAAATCTAGAAGAAGATATCGTTGGTGCATGTATCTTTGGTGAAGATAAAGATATAAAAGAAGGCGATGAAGTAAGGCTTACCGGAAAAATTGCACAGATACAAACAGGAGAAGAATTAATAGGTCGAGTGGTAAATGCACTTGGTCAGCCAATAGATGGCAAAGGTGCTATAAAGGCCAAAAAAAGCGAGCACATTGAAAAGATAGCCCCTGGCGTTGTAAAGCGCCAGCCTGTAAAAGAGCCCCTTCAGACAGGCATTAAGGCAATTGATTCGATGATCCCAATAGGAAAAGGTCAGAGGGAGTTAATAATTGGTGATAGGCAGACCGGTAAGACTGCAATAGCAATAGATGCAATTATAAACCAAAAAGGCAAAGATGTTATCTGTATATATGTTGCGATTGGTCAGAAAAGCTCATCTGTTGCTTCTGTGGCAGATGTCTTAAGAAGAAATAAGGCGATGGATTACACAATTGTGGTAAGTGCATGTGCTAGTGACCCAACACCATTGCAGTATTTGGTACCCTATGCAGGCTGTGCTATTGGAGAATACTTTAGAGACAAAGGAAAGCATGTTTTAATAATTTACGATGATTTAACAAAACATGCGAATGCATATAGAGAGCTTTCGCTCTTATTAAGACGTCCACCTGGAAGAGAGGCATACCCCGGAGATATTTTTTATTGCCATTCAAGACTCTTAGAGCGTGCGTGTAAATACAGCGAAGAACAAGGTGGTGGCTCATTAACAGCGCTGCCTATAATAGAAACCCAGGCGGGGGATGTTTCAACATATATTCCAACAAATGTTATATCAATTACCGACGGACAGATATACTTAGGTACAAATCTTTTCCATCAGGGGGTAAAGCCTGCCATAAATGTAGGATTGAGTGTTTCAAGGGTTGGTGGAAATGCCCAAATCCCGGCAATGAAACAAGTCGCAGGTCGCTTGAGGTTAGAACTTGCACAATTTAGAGAGCTAGAGGCCTTTGCACAATTTGGCACAGAACTCGATAAGGCAACCATTCAGCAGCTTGAGCGTGGAAAGAGACTTGTCGAGATATTAAAGCAAGATCAATACACACCAATGAGGATGGCAGAACAGGTATTGAGCATATTTTTAGGTACAGAAGGCGTTGTTGATGAAGTTGCGGTTTCAGATATAAAGCGCTTTGAAACAGAAGCGCTTTCATTTATGCGCGAGGAACACATTAAACTGCTTGATGAAATAGAGCATAAGGGCCGCATTTCCGATGAGTTAAGAGAGAGAATAAGGTCAGCCTTAGATGAATTTAAGAAAAAGTTTATTGCAAAATAATGTCAAAACTTAAAGCTGTAAGAAAAAGAATTGAATCAATAGAGAAGATAAGAAAGATTACAAACGCAATGCAAATTGTAGCGCTTACGCGTCTTCGTCGAATGGAAGAGGTTACGCTTAATGCGCGATTTTATTTTGACAAAATACGAGAACTGCTTTTTGACATAGCAGAATCTACAAATTTTAACATGCATCCTTTACTTGAAGATAGGACCACAGATAGGCCTATGGGTATAATCGTTATTGGTAGTGACAAGGGTCTATGTGGCAATTTCAACAACAATGTATTAACAAGCTTATTGCAGTTAAAAGAAAAGTTTCCTAATTCTGAAATTGCCGCTGTTGTAATAGGAAAAAAAATAGTAAAGGCTGTAGGTAAAAAGCAAGAAATAGACATTTTAGATACATACGCACCCATAGACCTTAAAACCTTAGATGAGCCCGCAGGGCGTATTTCAGAATTGTTTATTACTAAGTATTTAAAAAAAGAACTCAACTCAATATATCTTATTTACAATGAGTTTAAATTGCAGTTTATTGGGAAGACGAAGATAGTAAAGCTCCTACCGTTAAAGCTCGAGGGGCAAGAAAAACGCTCACACCACAGAAATTACATTTATGAACCAGACCCTAGAGAGATCTTTACTGAACTTTTAAAAGAATATATAAATAACCAGATTCATCAAGGCATACTTGAATCACGCGCTGCAGAGGAAATGGCACGCATGCTTGCCATGAAGACAGCCACTGAAAGCGCAGGAGACATAATAGAAGGCTTAACTGTGACATACCACAAGGCAAGACAGGCACAGATAACAAAAGAACTAAGTGAAATTGTTAGCGCATCGGAGGCAATATGAAAGAAGGCGTCATTAAAGCAATAATAGGACCTGTTATAAATATTGAATTTCAAAAAAACGAATTACCGCCTATAAACAATGCACTTAAGGTTAAGGAAGGGGACATTGATCTAACATTGGAAGTCCACCAGCATATAGGTGATAATATGGTCAAGTGCATAGCCTTATCTTCCGTAGAGTCATTAAGAAGGGGAATGAAGGTCATAGATACAGGTGGTCCTATAACAGTGCCTGTGGGAGGAAAAATCCTTGGCAGGATGTTTAATCTTAAAGGTGATGTTATCGATGGTGGGAAAGAACTTCCTGAAAAGACAAAAAGGACATCAATACATAGGCAGGCGCCAACCTTAGAAGAGCAAGATACCTCAAAAGAAATTTTTGAAACAGGAATAAAAGTTATTGATTTGCTCGCCCCATATCCTAAAGGCGGTAAAATAGGTCTCTTTGGTGGTGCTGGAGTTGGCAAGACAGTAGTGATAATGGAATTAATAAGAAACATTGCTATTGAACATGGCGGGGTAAGCATATTTGGTGGAGTAGGAGAAAGAACCAGAGAAGGAAATGACCTCTGGCTTGAGATGAAACGCTCCGGTGTTTTAGAAAAGACTGCACTTGTCTTTGGTCAGATGAACGAACCTCCAGGCGCAAGGTTTAGGGTAGGCTTAAGTGCTTTAACTATGGCAGAGTATTTCAGAGATGAAGAAAAAAAAGATGTTTTATTTTTCATAGATAATATATTTAGGTTTATGCAAGCAGGAAGCGAAGTCTCAGCATTGTTAGGTAGGATGCCCTCAGCCGTTGGCTATCAGCCAACCTTAGCGACGGACTTAGCCGAACTTGAGGAAAGAATTACATCTACTAAAAATGGTTCTATTACAAGTGTTCAGGCTATATATGTGCCTGCAGATGATTTAACAGACCCTGCCCCTGCAACAGCATTCACTCACTTAGATGCCACAACAGTTTTATCCCGTGAAATAGTGGAATTAGGAATTTATCCTGCTGTAGACCCCTTAGATTCTGCTTCAAAGATATTGTCTGCGCAGATTTTGGGTTTAGAGCATTACAGCGTTGCAAGGGAGACCCAGCGAATTTTACAGCGCTATAAAGATTTAAAAGATATCATAGCAATACTTGGCGTTGAAGAATTGACAGAAGAAGATCAAGCAACGATAGCAAGGGCAAGAAAAATTCAGAAATTTCTCTCACAGCCATTCTTTGTTGCAGAAGAATTTACCGGTACGCCCGGAAAGTATGTCAAAATACAAGACACAATAAAAGGTTTTTCTAAAATCATCAATGGCGAAACAGATGATATCCCAGAACAGGCATTTTATATGGCCGGGACCATTGATGAGGTGCTGGAGAAGGCGAAGAAGTTTTAATCTTGAAAAAAACAGATCTTTGTGATATATTAACGTTTCACCTGGGCGGTTAGTTCAGTTGGCTAGAACGTCTGATTTACATTCAGAAGGTCGCAGGTTCAAGTCCTGCATCGCCCACCATTTTTTTCTTGCAAAATTCTTTAATTTAAGGTATAAGTATAAAACCTGTAGCGGGGGCGTAGTTCAGTTTGGATAGAATGCGAGATTGTCGATCTCGAGGTCGCGGGTTCGAGCCCCGTCGCCCCCGCCAGTTGAAACGCTCTTTTGATTTCGTCGCAACCAGACCACTATCCTTTTAACCCACCCATTATTTTCTATAACTCCTTATATTACAATAAGTTAAATAGGCTATCATAGAAATTAGGAAATAAAAAAGTAAGTTATTTTTCCTTGATTTCCCATTACATATATGATATAATCATAATAAACTATATGCGAAATATAATCGACAAAGGCTATTTATCTCATTATAATGAAATCTTCCCTTATTAAGACAATAGCAATAACTCTGCTTTTGACCTTCACAATTTCGGTCATAGGGTCGGATTATGCCCTGGCCGCCTCATCCCGCCTCTCCAAGCATACCTACCGTGCACCCAAAACAAGAAATACCAGAACTTTGGCTGATGTGATTTCTTCTTTTGCCGAGAGCGCAACAAAGGAAAAAGAGCAAAAATTAGATGCGCTTTTATCCGTTTCTTCAACTTTTGATTTCCATCCAGAAAGCCCTGCACTTGGGCTTGATGCTGATGTAGTGCGTGCCCATTTGCGCAAGTTTGGTTTTGAGCTTGACTGTTTCGATGGTACAAGAAATGTATTTGTTTGGAAGAAGACGTCACCCGCCAAAAAGCAAAAGTTATATTCCACGCAAGAAATAGCAGATATGATAGGAGGAGATGTTGTGCCCGATGACATCAGAAGGGCAATAGGGCGCGATGATATATCAGATGCTGCAATTAGAGGATCGCGAGGTGCAAAAAGATTTACGTGGCCTCAAGTAGTAGCTATACGCAGGTATTTTCAAGATCCTAAAACAAGAGTTGGACGAGCTAAAGACAGCAAATCATCCAAATCCAACCGCTTTGCTGAAGGTACGGAGGTTGAAGGCAGGGTTAGGCTAGGGCCTGTACTTGCTATTTTTGTTGTTGGCATCCTGGTAACAGTTGTTGTTCACCTTAGCTTCAAGGCAGCTTCAGAAATATCTGCTAATACAGCAAGACAAAAAGCAATAAAGGAAAGCATACTTGTAGAGAGGATGGAAACGAAGATCTTTAACGAAAAACTTAGAAAATTCCAAGAAAGACTTGAAAAGCTTAAGAGAGATTTTGAACAGTTCAGAAGGAATGGGGAAATTAGTCCAGAGCTACTAGATGAGATTATGCGCTATTTTGACAAAAATGGTCTTTATGTAACAAATCCAGAAGTCAGTAAAGAGTCAATAAAAAAACACACGCATTGGATGAACCAGATGCGGGACAGAATAAAACAGGAGAAAAAGAAAAGACCAAAGAAACAGAGAAGACAGAAAAGACAAAGAGACAGGCGTAGTCCAGAAAGAAAACCCCCGCCCCGAAGACTCACAAAAACCGTTACAGTAGCCTCGCTGATAGACCAGACACGCCTTCCCAAATCCACCGGCCGGTTTGCGGAAGGGCATCCTGAACACATCGGCCGCATACTAAGTAAAATCGACGCTTATGAAAGTGATCAATTCTGCTGGGTGCACGATGAGGAGGCCTTGACTACAGCAGATCTACGTGAATACGTTACTACCCATGCCAATACTTTATACGACCTTTTGCTGGTCGAAGGGAACCCCTCAGGGGTAATTGGTGTTGAACCATTGGAGAATTTTGGTACCAAGAGACAGGAAGTCGAACCGCCTATATTCGATCCATTCTCTGCGAAGTTACAGCTGGAGGCTCAACAGACCTATGGTGTTACAGGCGGCATAGACGATAGTATCCTTGCTGCATTTAGACAGGTTAAACGCCATTGGTTTGTTCCTGTATCTGTGCGGGAGGAATGTTACGATCCGGTGATTATCGATATAGGCGCAGGCCAGACTAATTCCGACCCAGCACTTACAACTTCGATGTTACAACATTTAGGAATTCAACCCACAGACGCAATCCTTGAGGTTGGTACTGGTAGCGGTTATGTAACAGCGCTTCTTGCAGAGCTTGCCTCGAGAGGCCATGTGCATACGATAGAATCAAGAGATGTGCTTCTGCCGCGAGCAATAGAGGCAGTCACAGTTACCGGTGGCTATAAGAATGTTACTTTCCGTGCAGGAGATGGCGCACTTGGCCTTCCCGGTAGGCGCTTTAATAAGATATTATGCGCTGCCATGTTTAAGAGCGTACCTAAAGAGTTAGTGGACCAGCTTGTCCCTGGTGGCAAGATGGTTATGCCGGTAGGCATACCTGAAAGCGGAGATCTTCTTGAGATTACTAAAGTAAAAGACGGTGATGTAAACATAAAGGTAATCTGTCGCGTATTATTTGTTCCAGCACAGGGTAAATACGCAACCAGGGCAGGATTACTGCGCTCTGCATATGATAAATGGGCTGAGGCACCCCATAAATGGAAGTCACTCAGGTTTGACAATATCCCAGAATTTAGCCACACCGCCCGCTTTGCGGAAGATTCTACCAAAGAACTTGCCGGTACGCCAACTGATGAAGGGCCTGCAGTTTTAGATGCTATTAGGATCAATTCATTTCCATACGACCATGCAAAAAAATCTATTCCCGTAGCTCCTGGAGTCATGACGAGAAGGATAGATTTAATCAAGATTGACCATAATAAGAAAGAAAATGAAGGTTTTGTAGAAGAAATAGCTGCAAGATTTTCTGAAAACTCCTCACAATCAGACCCAAGAGAAAAATTAGAACTCATCATTGCTTCCTTAGCTTCCCTTATTGCTAAAATCAAACAAGATTTAACCGCAGGCGATTATGAAGAGGCATATAGAAAAGTTCATAGTTGCCTGAATTTATCCAAAGAAGCCAGTGGTCTTGTTTTTAACCCAAAAAACAAAGATTTGCGCATTAGTTTTCTAGATAGACAGAAAGAGTTTAAAAATTGCCTTATTGAACACTTGGATATACCCGAGTCAGCACTTATAAAGGCTGATGATTGGGCAATTATAGGCAAGCTATGGGATTTAATGACCAGGGGCGATGGATATGTTTACCACGGCTCAATCTTTGTCCTTGCTCAAGAAATATCTATAAACAAAGATAATAATTTTAACTATGGTTATCCCAAAACTGGCAGGAGAGGAAGGAGTTTTTCTATAGCACCTATGTGGACAAGTTATGCGAGGAAGGCCCTGCAAGATGAAGATACGCGTCATAGTTTTAGACGGAGGCTAAAGGCTTTAGGTACAGCTGAGGTACCTGAACAATTATTTACAACACCTGCAGGATATAGAATAAAAATTTCAGATTTAGCAATATTAGCTAGAAAAGGAAAGGTTATATTAAAAGATGGCGATTTGATAGATGAGCTTGAAATGCTCGGTGAGATACCAGCCCAACATGTAGAAATTACTTATGTAGCAGGTCATGATTCCACAAAACCAATATTTGAAAGCTCAGCTCAATGGAGGGTCCTTTCAGAGGTGTTGGAGCAAAGAGATGATGATGGGTTTTTATCTTTGTCACCTAGTGCGAGCAGATTTACAGAAGATGATAAAAGAGAACATGTGCTTATTAGCTTACCGGATGGCAAAGAAATTATGCGTATATCTCAAACAGACAGATTCACCACTAAAACCCTTGATGGTTTTTATAGTAAGATTCCAGAACCCCTTGAAACAAAAGAACGCATTCAGTTAGGGGCAAGTGTTATGATTGACCAAAAAGGTCTCAGGTTTTACAAACACCTAAAGCTTAAAGAAAAGATTGATGAGATAACTACATGGTTTAAAATTAATGGATTTAGAATAGAGCCTTTTAATCTTAATAAAATTACAGACAGAACCGTTGTTATAACAGGCGTTAATGGTTTTAATGTAGGAACAATTGATGAAAGACTCTTAGAAAGTGGCGCAATTCCACTTCCTATAAGTTTAAGTCCGGATACAGATAGTTTGCAATATTTACCTGTTGGAGAATATTGTATTTTGGCAGAAGCACTTATTAGGCATAAAGACGGTGATGCGGCAGTGCCCCTTGCAGGAATAGTTGCACAGTTTCAAGCGCTTGATATAAAAGTAGAAACAGCCGATGTTATAAACCTATTAAACATATCTAGCTTTCCTCCTGAGGTGGCAAAGTCCCTCTTGCGGCGCTTTCTCTTTCACCCAGTCATTAAACCATCCGAAGAACTATTGGATCTCCTTGAACATTCCCATCAAAAAATAGTTGATTCCTTTGTCTAACATCAAAAATCCTTGTTTTTTATATTGAAAGGTGATATAACATAAACTATGAAAATACTAATAGTAGATGGATATAATGCTATAAATAGAATTGACTATTTATCTGATATTTCAGATAGTAGCTTGCAGGAGGCAAGAGACGCTGTTACCGACCTGGCCAATGAATACAAAAGAAAAAAAGGTGGAGTAGGAGAAGTTTATGTAGTCTTTGATGGCCAAAACCAATACAGGGGCTTAGGTATCCCCAAGCCAAAAGAACATGTATTTTCTGATACAGGTAAAGGAGATAAGAAGATAGTAGAATTAATGAGAAGATTTTCTGATAAAGGCAACCTAGTGGTTGTCTCAGATGATAATTATGTGCGCAACAGCGCACGGGCGTATTCTGCAAGCCTTTTAAGGCCGCAGGATTTGGTAAAAACAAGGAGGGGCAAATGCCAAAAGGAGACTCTGTAAGTTTGGAATGGTTTAAAAAGGAAAACAATATTTATATTGCATCAATGCTTGCATTATTTGCTGCACTTTTTGCATCAGCGCATCCAAATAATTTTTCAATTTTAGGACAACCTTTCAACTTAGGGATTTCAGTATGTTTGTTTATATTTTGCGCCTTACTACGCATTAAATATCATTTATTAGAACCAAGGATGAAAAAGTTCTACAGCCACCAGGAAAAAAAGCAGACAGATACTGAAAAATCTATAGAACAGCTTCGAGAAGAATTATATTTATATTCTGGTTATGCACTATGCATATCAATTGTACATTTCTATGCATTTTTGGGGGCATTCTTAGTCTTTCTAGTTATTGACCAATGGTACAATAAGAGTTATCTTAATTACCAAATAAAAGAAAACCCCAAATGGGCTAATGGTAAATTCCAGCCAAGAGAACTATTTAGCAACTGGGTTTATGCAAATTATATTGATATTCTCTTAGTTTCCCTTGCTGTAATGGCCACAAAGATACTAAACAAGAATTTCAGTGGGACCTTTGCTATATTTATTGTGGCTGCAATTTTTGTAGAACTAGTACTTGATTGGTTTGTTGTAAACAGAGATTTTTATTTTGATTATTACGCAGAATAAAAAAGAAGGATAAAATGAAAAAAATCTTTAAGCTAGTTGCTCTTTTTTTAGTTGTATTATTTGTATTTTCCTTTATTAAAAATACAGTCGCCAGGGGTGTTGTTTCAGCTGGGGTTAGGACCATGACCGGGCTTAAACTAAACATGAGAGACATGAATGTTAGTATAGTCAGGACTTTAATTGGTATAAAAGGCTTAAGATTATACAACCCCCCAGGTTTTAAGGATAAATTAATGGTAGATATGCCTGAGATTTATGTAGATTATGATTTAGGCGCGTTTTTAAAAAGAAAAGTACACCTTGAAAAGGTACGCATAAACCTTAAGGAATTCACTGTAGTAAAGAATGAAAAAGGAGAGGTGAATCTCGATTCACTTAAAGTAGCAAAAGAGGGGAAAAAAAATAAGCCTTCTAAGGAAAAGCCTAAGAAAAAACCAGATTTTCAGATAGATGTGCTGGAGTTAAAAATAGGAAAAGTTATTTATAAAGATTACTCGCAAGGAATACCACCTAAGATTACAGAATATGAAGTTGATATTGATGAACGATATGAGAATATAACCGATCCAAGTGCCCTGGCTAGCTTAATTATAACAAAAGCACTCCTAAAGACTGCTGTGGCAAGACTCACAGATTTTGATCTTGGACCATTAAAGAAGCAGACCTCTGAGGCATTGAGTGCAGCAAGAAAATTAGCCATAGAGGGTTCTGGCGATGCATTGGAGATCGGTGGGGAATTAGGTGAAAAGGCAAAGGATGCTGCCGAAGATGCAGCTGAGAGCCTTAAAAAAATACTACCCTTTGGGGAATAAGGGTTTATTATGGAATACGGTGCTGCTTCAGAAAAAGCATGGTTAGATATTTCAAGCTTGACAGAAGAAAAGAAGTTTTCTGTAAGACTCCTAGCAGATGAATACAGTATTGATTTAGAAAATAAGCGCGTTCTATCTTTATCCTGCAGCGCACCTGCTACGCCGCATATAAGCATTCTGATATTGCATTATCTTACACAAAAGATTAAAGGCTTACCAGCATTAAAGGAAAACTGGATTTCCTTTAAGCAATTAGAAAGTGGTGCTCAGCCATATTATTCGGTATTTAAAAAACGCGTTATTGATGTTATAGCAAGAAAATATGGCGCAAAGCCAGAAGCGATTTTTAAATTGACAGAGCGGTTTAAGGCCAAGAGGGTGCAGGCGGCAGATTTTAGTGTTGCACTTGAGGTTTTTAAGAATGTGACATTGCTTATTGAATTGTGGCGCGGTGATGAAGAGTTTGGTCCTGAGGCAAATGTGCTTTTTGATGAGAATATAAAAGATATTTTCTGTACAGAAGATATAGTTGTTTTATCCGAGGTAGTAGCACACAGCATTTAAATGAAAAAAAAGATTTTCTATCACGATACTGATTGCGGAGGGGTAGTTTATTACGCCAATTACCTGAAATTCTTAGAAGAGGCGCGTACGGAGTTTTTGGAAAAAAGAGGCATTTTAATCAGAAAACTTGCGCAGGATGAGACAGTGTTTGTAGTAGCACGCCAAGAAATTGATTATAAGTCCCCTGCTATTTATGGTGATATCATAAACATAGATACAAGGCTTATCAAGGTCTCAGGAACAAGACTTGAATTTGAATACGAAGTAGAAAACCAGGATAAGAAACTTATCTGTACAGCAAAGACTACACTGGCATGCGTAGGGAGAGATTTTAAAGCAAAGAAAATCCCAGAAGAAGTCAAAAAAAGATTAATTTAGGCAATTTTTGATTTTTCTTGAAGATATATACATGATTTGATACAATAGTGACGCATACAAGGTGCCGGGATAGCTCAGTTGGTAGAGCGAGGGCCTGAAAAGCCCTGCGTGCCTTGCGACCTGCAGGTTAATTAGCTAGTCCGTTAGAATCGGGCCTATGGTTAGTGTTTTACCATAGTAGCAAACGGACACTGAAATTTGGAGACAGGTTTCAGAAAGGGTCCTAATAGCAAATTGCAGCCCAAAGCGAAAGCGAACCCACGGTGGCTCCCAGTATTGACGACCTAGCGGCACAACAGGGAAGTCAAAAACACAAACTTAATACTGGGTGTGGTTAGGGTTGGGATGCAAGGAAAAGTTGATTAACTGACCGGGTGAACCCCTGCTATTAAGCAGGGTCTCAGATGCACCCATAGTAGTGTTTTAAAGCTAGTTTAACCGCTAGCAAACGAAGGGGTGCTGGTCTATGAGTGCAGACTCATAGAGAGAGCCGTGTGCGGGAAATCCGCACGCACGGTTCGGGAGAAGCAAAGAAGATTTTGCTATCTCAATCAGTTCGATTCTGGGTCCCGGCACCATTATTATATGGACAGGTTCTTCTACAATAGAACCTGTCTTTTTTCAACTTGTAAAGGTA
The DNA here is from genome assembly GCA_964497315.1 of uncultured Planctomycetia bacterium. Taxonomy (GTDB): domain Bacteria; phylum Omnitrophota; class Gorgyraeia; order Taenaricolales; family CAZCCH01; genus CAZCCH01. The sequence goes on along the minus strand of CAZCCH010000001.1, from coordinate 93,296 downwards.
AAATCTTTTATAAGGAGGGCTGGAACAAGGCAGGGCGGTTCATCCTGAGTGAGGTCACCAATGAGTTGTCTTTGTTTTGATATAGCAGCTATTTGAGAGAAGGCCTTTAGGATAGATTGAGTAAATCTTAAGTTTTTAAGCGCATGTTTTATCTTGCCATCTTGAATTAAGAAAGTCCCATCCCTTGTCATGCCTGTCATGACAGCTTCTCTTGTATTAAGAAGGCCATTTACATAATGAAAACGTGTTATTAAAATCCCCTTGGATAAAGAAGTAATCATATCACCTAAATTAGACTCGCCATTTAACATAATCAAGTTTGAAGGTAAGGGTCCAATGGTTTCATCAGGGGGGAGGGCGTGTCCCGTCGAGGAACCCTCATTCATATAAGAATACTCACTGTCGTATACGGGTCCCCTTGCTACACCCTCTTCAATTAATGAAACCCTTTTTTTGTTTACACCTTCATAATCAAAGGGATTAGCAAAACCTTCCGCGTTTTCTCCATCATCGTATATACTAATGTCTTTTGACATTATCTTGTCACCTATCCTGCCGCATAAAAAACTCATTCTTTCACAAAAAGACTTTGCGCCAAAACCTATATAGGAGAGCCACTGTAAGATTTCAGCTACAGCAGCCGGTTCTAAAATACAATCATAATTACCCGGAGCTATTGGCTTGGGATTTTTAGCTAAGTTACATTTTCTTATTGCTTGCTCTACAACAGCCTCTATTTGTAAATCTTCAATATTTCTTGATGCCCAAGTTGCAAAACCAGAGGCATGGTCTTTAGCAGAAATCAACTTAAGACCTGCAAGGCTAAAAGGCTGATATTTTATGAGGCCATTTGAATTAACTACAGCCATTTCTTCTTCGCCCGTCAAGAAAGAACCAGCAGGGTTTGTTTTTGATGGTTTGTGCATATCAAAGATTTTACAAAGTAACCCTAACTTATCAGATGCACTAAAACAAGTTGTTTTTGGATGACAGGTTTTAATTTCAGTTTGTTCATCAGGTTTAGGGAAGGATTTAAGCCTTGGGTTTTTAGGGGAATGTTTTGCAATATGCAGGGCCCGCTCGAGAGCAGTTTTTAAGTTGGACTTTTTTATAGAGCCGGTTGAGGCAACACCTAGCTTAGAACCTAAGGCTACTTTAATATAAATTGCAACCTCTTGCTCTTGCATGCTTTGATGGATTGCGTAATTAGCAAAGCGAGAGGTAAATCTTTTTGTATTAACCAAGACAAGAGATGTTTGATCCGCCGGGGATTTTTTTATTAAACCTGATAGTAAATCTAGGGATTTTTCTTTACCAATCATTTTGCAGCAGACCTCACCTGTATATTTTCAAATCTGGCAGGTGCTGTTCCATGGCCGACATGCATTGTCTGCATGGGTTCACCCTTTCCGCAATCTGAAACAGACCACATCCGCCAATGATCTTTATTGGAAATGCCACTGCAGCTATTCCAAAAGATAGGAGTAGTTGAGGCATATAGCGGGTTTTTTAATACCTGAGTAAGCTCTCCATTTTTTATCTCCCAGGCAATCTCTGTAGAAAACTGAAAATTTAATCTTTTTTCATCAATGGACCAGCTTTTATTTGTTGACATAAAAACACCGTTTCTTACCTCTTTGATGAGTTCTTCTAGTGTTGCATCTTGGGGCTCTATGTTTATATTGGTCATTCTAATAAGAGGTGTTCTATTCCACCCGCTTGCACGCATGCAGCCGGTGTTTTCTATATCAAAGTGTGCAGCGGTTTCTTTCGAGGTAAGGTATCCTGTGAAAATGCCATCTTTAACCAAGTATGCCTTTTTAGCAGGGGTTCCTTCATCATCATATCCAAAGCTTCCCGCACCTCCTTCTATTGTTGGATCAGAATAGATATTGACGAGCTTAGAGCCATATTTAAATTTATTTAGCTTTTCTAAAGTTAAAAAACTATCACCGGCTAAAGAGATTTCTCTACCTAAGAGTCTGTCTAATTCTGCCGGATGGCCGCAAGATTCATGTATTTGTAAAGCCATTTGTGAGCCATCAAGGATAAGCGTAGTTTTTTTATTCGGACATTCCTTTGCCCTGAGGAGGCTAACTGCCTCTTTGCGTATTTTTCTAGCACCCCCTACTAAGTCTAAGGCCTTTACATATTCATAGCCTGCCTGTGCAAGCTCGCAATGATGAGAAGATGGATAAGAGCGCTTTTGCACATCACCTGCACCTGTAGCAATTGCCTCAATATGTCCCCCGCTTTCTAAAATCTTTTGGCTGATTTCAGAACCTTCTGTATTAAAAAATAATTTATTTGTTTTGAAAAAATCAAAACCAGATATAGCGGTTTTTATATTGGGGTGGGATTTTAATTCTTGAGATGCCCACAGAAGATAGTCAAGTTTTTTTTCTAAAGGTATGGTAAATGGATCTATTTCAAAAGGACTTTTGAAATTTGCCTTTATTGGACTTCCCGAGGGGAATTTATATTTTTTCTTATTTATAGAGCTACAGGAACGAGCAATTGCTAAGGCCACATCAGCAGTTGATTTAATTTGATCCCATGTAAGCTTAGGCGTGCAGGCAAAACCCCAGCTGCCTTTTGAAAAAACTCTTACACCAACACCCTCATCAACATCAAAAGATATTGACTTGACTTGGTTATTTTCTACTAAGATTGCCTCATGTGTTGATGTTATATATCGAAGGTCAGCATAGTCGACGCCTGATTTTTTTAGATGCTTAATTGTTTTCGAAAGCAATGTTTTCATTTTCAGTGCTTACTATAGCATTTGGTGTAGAAAAATTCAATGGAAATATGTTCTATAGTTTAGTAAAATAGTAGTGTGAAGAAAGAACAATTTGCTAGAGAGCGTATATTCGAGGCATTCGCTAAATTATCAAGCCAAACCATAAGAGAGCTTTATAGAAAAATAGAAAAACAGACCCTAAAAAAGGGTCTTATTGTTTATGATGAAAAGGCGAAAGTTATTCCTATTAATGTAGAGCTCTCACCCTGGTTTGTTAGTCGAGAACAACAGGTATTTTTCAAGAAGGCATCACTTCTCCTGCGAGACGCACTCTCTGAGCTATTCAGTTTATACCTAGCCTACCCACCTATAAGAAAAATCATCCCACTTTCTCAAAAAGAAGATGAGTGGTTTCATGAGATTTGTCCTGTCAAGCCACAAACCCCACAAAGTGTTTTTGAAAGACTGGATGCAAACGCCTTATTTTGGCATAAAGACTGGAAGACTAGCTTTAAATTTATAGAGGCAAATTCTGTTGCTGCAGGCGGAATTCATTACATACCTGCAGCAGTTGAGTTAATAGAAGAATTAATCTTACCGCAATTAAAACAGTTTTCTCCAAAACTAAAATTACAAAAACTCAAAGATGTCCGAGAGCTTTTAATGGAGGTTATGCTCACACACTCTAAACAATTGGGCCGTGAGCTTAACAGAGTTGTTTTTATTGAGGACAGGTCTTATCAAGAAGGCACAGATGAACTTTCAAGCATAGCTGAATTTTTCAACCAGCGAGGTATAAAGGCATTTGTTGCAGACCCCAGGCAGTTACACTTGAAGAAGGGAAAGGTTTGTTATGATGATACGCCCGTCGATATAATATATCGTGACAGCGAATTAGAAGAACTTATTGAAATGGAAGAAGCAGGAGACTCTATTGAGGCAATAAGAGAGGCCTTTAAGGAGAATAGAGTAATATCAGGTTTTTCAGGAGACTTTGATCACAAATCTTCTTTTGAGGTTTTTACCTCATCAGAATTTAAGAAATGCTTTACTCAAGCACAACGGGGATTTTTTAGAAAACATGTTGCTTGGACTAGACTTATATGGGAAAGAAAAACAAAAGATAAAAAGGAAAAGAAAATTGATTTAATAAAATACATTCGTTCTAATAGGACAGAACTTGTCATAAAGCCTAATCGCGCCTGTGGTGGTGAGGGTGTAGTAATAGGTAGGGAAACAAACCAAGGTAAATGGGAGAAGACCTTAGAAAGAGCGGTTAAGCACCCCAGCACTATGGTAGTCCAAGAAGCAGTGCCTATATACAAAGATAAATTCCCTGTTATTACCAAAGATGGTCGGTTGTTTTTCAAAGAGCTTTTTGTTGTTTCAGGGTTTGCAGCCACACCTTCAGGCATTGCGTTTTTGGGAAGATCTTCTCAAAAACAGGTAGTAAATGTTTCCAGGGGTGGTGGATTAATAGCTGTATTTTTAGTTGAATAGCTAAAAAAGTTAAATGTTACCTTAAAAAGGGTATAAAAGAGCTGCTTTATGCCTTGTGAAGATTTTCACAATATAAATAGGGAGACTATCATAAGAATACTTGACATAATAAAAGCTATTTGCTATTATACCCATACTATATTATAATAGAAGAAGGACAAGAGTATAGCAAAAGAACGCCGGGATGTTGGAATTGGTAGACAATGTGGACTTAAAATCCATTGGGCTTTAAGCTCGTGCCGGTTCGACTCCGGCTCCCGGCACCAGAGGGCGGTTGGCGCAGTTGGCTAGCGCGTTTCCTTGACATGGAAAAGGCCACAGGTTCAAATCCTGTACCGCCCACCATATTGAATGAAGGTAACTATGCAAAAGAAACTACTTTTTGATTTGTACAATAAAAAGAAATTATCCATGATGGATATAGCTAGTAGATTAAATACTACGCACGCAACAGTCAATTATTGGATGAAAAAGCATGGGTTAGACCGAAGAGCATATAGCGATAGCACATATTGTAAATTGAATCCAAAAGGAGACCCCTTTAACATCAAAAAGCGACTTAGTGGAAGAGAAAAAGATCTTTTGCTAACCGGGCTAATGTTATATTGGGCCGAGGGTAGTAAATCAGCGAAAGGCTCAACACAACTTGCAAACCTAGATCCTAGAATGCTGCAACTGTTTGTAGAGTTTTTGAGAAAGATTTGCAGGGTGCATGAGGAAAGACTTAGATTATATGTTCGAGTCTATAAGGATTTTAGCAAAGAAAAAGCTAAGAAGTACTGGGTGAAAAAGTTGAAAATATCACCAAGCAGGATTCTTACATATACACATACAGATAAGAGGAGCAAAGAGCATAAGCAATGGTCTCAATATGGTATTGCGACATTGCAATACCATAATTTAAAATTATGGGAGTGGCTAAATAACTCTATAGAGGAGCATTTAACAAAGACTATTAGTGATTAAAATGAACTTAAATGCATTACGACATAGCGCATCACACATAATGGCAGATGCAGTAAAACAGCTTTATCCTAAGGCAAGACTTGGCATTGGTCCGGCCATTAAGGATGGGTTTTACTATGACTTCGATGTACCAGATAGCTTCACCCCCGAAGACCTTAAAAGAATAGAAAAGAAAATGGCCGAGATCATAAAAAAGGACTATAAGTTCGAACAAGAGACAATGCCAAAAAAAGAGGCCATCAAGCTCTTTAAAAAACTAAAGGAAACCTATAAGCTAGAGCTAATAGAGGCATTACCGGATAATGAAGTTTCAATTTATAGACATGGGAGTTTCATTGATCTTTGCAAGGGGCCGCATGTTGAGTCAACTGCTCAGGTGAAGGCATTTAAGTTGTTGAGCGTTGCAGGTGCTTACTGGCATGGTCTTGAAACCAACCCTATGCTTCAGAGGATTTATGGCACTGCCTTTCCTACTGAGAAAGACCTTAGGAAATACCTAAATTTAATAAAAGAAGCTGAAAAAAGAGATCACCGTAAACTTGGAAAAGAACTTGGATTTTTTAGTTTTCATCCTGAAATAGGTGCAGGCCTCCCGTTGTATCACCCCAAGGGTGCAATGCTTCGTACACTAATCGAAGACTGGCTAAAGAAAGAACACATAAAAAGAGGCTATCAACTAGCAGTAGGGCCTCACATATTAAAATCTGATATCTGGGTGAAGTCTGGGCATTATGAGTATTACAAAGACATGATGTATATATTTAAGATTGAAGGCCAGGAATATGCTGTTAAACCTATGAATTGCCCAGGACACATTTTAATATATAGTAATACTATAAGAAGCTATAAAGAATTACCACTTAGGTATTTTGAACTTGGCAGTGTTTACAGATATGAAAAGGCCGGGGTACTACATGGTCTTTTGCGAGTCAGAGGTTTTACTCAAGACGATGCGCATATATTCTGCCTGCCAGAACAATTGACTGATGAGATAACAAAGGTGATTGATTTTGTAATTGATGCGTTAAAGATTTTTGGGTTTAATTCCTTTGGAATTGAAATAAGCACAAGGCCAGCAAAATCCATAGGTACTGACCAGGACTGGAAGAAGGCCGAAGATGCCCTAAGGGGAGCCTTAGAAAAACACAATTTAGAATATGAAATATGCCAAGGCGAAGGTGCCTTTTATGGTCCAAAAATTGACATAAAATTAAAAGATGCCTTAGGCAGAAACTGGCAGTGTGCAACCATACAGTGTGATTTTGCTTTACCTGAAAGGTTTAAGCTTTCATATATTGATACAGAAGGAAAAAAGAAAAGACCTGTTATGTTACACAGGGTTGTCCTTGGCAGCATAGAACGCTTTATGGGTGCATTATTGGAGCATTATGCAGGGGCTTTGCCTGTTTGGTTAGCACCCGTTCAAGTTGTAATAATTCCTATATCTTCGGTATTTACAGAATACGCAGAAGAAGTAAAAAGAAATTTAATCGATAATTCCATAAGGGCTGAAGTTGACTCAAGGTCAGAAACACTCAATTATAGAATTAGGGATAATCAAACACAGAAGGTCCCTTACATGTTAATTGTTGGTCAAAAGGAAAAAGAAGGTAATACGGTTTCAGTGAGGAGCAAAGCTAATGCCAATGAAGGTGTCGTGAAGTTGGATGAATTTATCCAGAGGGTTTCAAAGGAGGTGAAAGATTATTCGTAAATTTATTAGAGTAAATGAAAGAATACGCTCAGCTAAAATTAGAGTTATTGGTGCGGAGGGAGAGCAGTTAGGGGTTATGTCTTCTGAGGATGCCTTAAAAACTGCTAAAGAAAGTAACTTAGATTTAGTAGAAGTCTCTCCAACCAGTAGCCCACCTGTCTGCCGCGTCATGGATTTTAGTAGGTACAAGTATGAACAGGAAAAAAGAGAAAGAGAGGCGCGCAAACACCAAAAGGCAGGCCATTTAAAAGAAATCAGGATGAAGCCAAAAATAGAAGAACATGATTATCAATTTAAGCTTCATCATTTAGAGCGTTTCCTAAAACGCAGGGACAAGGCCAAAGTTACAATGATGTTCAGGGGAAGAGAAATGGCCCACCCGGAATTAGGAAGACGCGTATTAGATAAGCTAATTAGTGACTTATCTCACATAGCTGAAGTTGAAAGAGGTCCTACTAGAGAAGGTCGATATATTTATATAATTTTTGCACCTAAGTAAAGCTAAGGAGGGATTTGCATGCCTAAGTTAAAGACAAGAAGAGCTGTTGCTAAGCGGTTTAAGCTTACAAAAAGCGGCAAAGTAAAAAGAGCCAAGGCCTTTAAAGGCCACATCTTAACAAAAAAATCTAGAAAGAGAAAAAGAAAACTAAAAAGAAAAAGCTTGCTAAGGAAGAGCGAGAGCAAGAAGATAAAGAAGTTACTACCGTACAAATGAAAGGTAAATAAAGATGCCAAAGACTAGACATAGCGTTGCTAGAAAGAAAAGAAAGAAGAAAATTTTAAAGCGGGCCAAGGGCTTTAGAGGAGGAAGGTCTAAGCTTTATAGGACGGCTGTTGAGTCTGTCAGGCGTGCGCTATACTATGCCTACAGAGACAGAAGAGTAAAAAAACGTTCCTTTAGGTCTTTATGGGTTGCTAGGATAAACGCAGCAGTCAAGCCCTCAGGTTTGTCTTATAGCAAATTCATGAATGGATTAAAAAAGGCCAAGGTGGGAATCAACAGGAAGCTTATAGCAGAATTGGCTGTAAGTGATAAACAAGCCTTTGCAGAGTTAGTAAAAACTGCTAAACAGGCATTAAAACTGAAAGGATAAACAAAATTGGCAAGGGTTGGTTCTTTTAGGCTAAACCCCCCGCAGGCAATAATAGGTAGTTTCCTGCTGGCGATTTTCGTTGGGACAATACTTTTGAGTTTGCCTATCTCTACCTATACAGGCATTAAATTGGTAGATGCAATTTTTACTGCCACAAGTGCAACCTGTGTAACAGGCCTGGTTGTCAAAGACACCGCTAGTTTCTTTACACCCTTTGGCCAAATTGTTATACTCTGCCTAATTCAATTGGGAGGCTTGGGCATTATGACATTTTCTACAGCCTTTGCAATCATTTTAGGCAGGAAGCTTACGATAAAAGATAATCTTGTTGTGCAAAGCGCTTTAGACCATCACAAGGTAGAGAACCTTCGTAGTTTAATAAAATATATATTGTTGTTGACGTTTACTATTGAACTCATAGGTGCTGGATTATTATATCTTAAATGGTCAAACAATTTAGAGATCAATAATCTTAGAATTGCTTACGAAAGCATATTTCATTCAGTATCAGCATTTTGTAATGCGGGTTTTAGTCTCTACAAAGATAGCTTTAGTGGTTTTAGGTCTGATGCTAGCATAAATTTAATCATGACAAGCTTAATCATATTGGGCGGATTGGGATTTTTGGTTTTAATAGACTTAAGAAATATTAAATTCCTAAAGAAAGGTCCCCGTTTCTTTTTTTCAAAGTTAAGCTTACAGACAAAAATGGTTTTGCTCATTTCTTTTTGTTTGATACTGTTGGCCTTTGTTGGAATGTTTATTCTAGAAGGAAATAATACGCTAGCTGGCATGAGCCTTAAAGAAAAAATACTTTCTTGTTATTTTCATTCAGTTACACCGCGTACAGCAGGATTCAATACGTTGCCAACAGCAAGATTTGCTTCTCCCACACTTTTTTTACTTCTTATATTTATGTTTATAGGTGCTTCTCCTGGCTCTACTGGAGGAGGCGTAAAGACAGCTACGATAGGTGTATTAATAGCAGCTGTTTGGGCGATGATGAAAAATAGGGGACGCATTTCCATGTTTAGAAAAAGCATCCCCAGAACAATATTTCGCAGGGCATTTGTAATATTACTTTTATCTTTAAGCTGGGTATTTGTGTTTACCTTTCTATTGTCAATTGCGGAAGGGAAAAACATTTCCAGTGGAAACTTTTTGATAAATAACCTATTCGAGGTCACATCTGCTTTTGGAACAGTCGGACTAACTACAGGAATAACACAAGGACTTTCTGTGTTAGGTAAAGCATTAATTACTGTTACTATGCTTGTAGGTAGGATAGGACCATTAACCCTAGCAATGGCAGTTGCAGTAAGAGAAGAAAAGGTAAGTTTTATATATCCAGAAGAACGCATAATGGTTGGATAATACAGGAGGAAGGCATGGCACAATTTGCAGTTATAGGGCTGGGAAGGTTTGGCTTAAGCGTTGCCAAGACATTGACAGAGCTAGGCCAACAAGTCTTGGTAATCGATATTAACGAAGAACTAGTTCAGGAAGCCTCGGAGTTTGCAACAAATGCTGTCTGCATTGATGCTGCAGATGAAAAGACGCTTCGTTCAGTTGGTATTAAGGATGTGGATGTTGCAATAGTCTCCATAGGTACTCGCTTGGACGCATCTATCTTAGTAACTTTAGCGCTAAAAGAAATAGGGATAAGAGAGATTATAGCAAAGGCAATTACAAAAACACAGGCAAATGTTCTTAAGAAGGTAGGTGCTACTAGAATCGTCTCCCCAGAGATAGACATGGGTGCAAAACTTGCGCATAGCCTTATATTGCCTGATGTGATAGAGCAAATAAATCTTTCCTCTGGGTATAGCATTTTTGAAACAATACCTCCGCAGGATTTTTTAGGCAAGACCTTAGAGCAGCTGCGCCTGCGCGTTAAATATGATGCCAACGTTATTGCCATAAAAAGTAAGCGCAAGACCACAACAAAAAAAGGCATAGAGGAAGTCCAGGAAGTTTTGAATATTACACCTAAAGCTGAAGACAAAATTCAAGAAGGAGACAGTTTGATTATAGTGGGTCGCAGGAATACTATTAAAAAACTAAAGAAAGATTAACTCTTGCTTTAAAATTGTAACGGAGGAAATATAATTATGGAAACTTTAGAGTTACTACAAAGGAGTGCAGAGGCTAATGCCTCAGACTTGCTTTTAACTGTAGGGGTACCGCCGGTTTTAAGAATAGAAGGACAGATGACAAAAATGGATTTGGGTATTCTGTCTCCCAAAGATTGCAAGGATTTAATCTACAGCCTTCTTAATGAAAATCAAATTAAGAGATTAGAGAAAAACAGGGAATTAGATTTCACCTATGATATACCAGGCTTAAGTCGTTTTAGGGTTAATGTCCACTTTCAAAGAAGTAGCGTAGCAGCAAGCATCAGGACAATTCCTAAAGAGATACCCGGTTTTAAAGAATTGTACCTACCGGATATACTTATTAAATTTTGCAAGCTTGACCACGGTTTTGTGTTGGTTACAGGTAGGGCTGCAAGTGGAAAATCCACTACTCTTGCCACCCTGGTTAGCCATATAAACGAGAATAGAAATTCCCATGTGATAACAGTAGAAGATCCAATAGAATTTTTGTATGCGCACGAAAAAGGGGTTGTAGAACAACGAGAAGTCGGCAATGACACCATGTCATTTGCCTCTGCTTTAAAATATGTCCTAAGACAAAACCCAGATGTAGTTATGATTGGAGAGATGAGGGATTTAGAGACTATAGCAGCGGCAGTAACAGCCGCTGAAACCGGACACCTTGTGTTTGGAACGCTTCACACTTTAAATGCAAGTCAAACGATAGATAGGATAATAGATGTTTTCCCACCTACTCAACAGCAACAGATAAGATATCAGCTAGCTATTACCCTGGAGGGTATAGTTAGCCAGCAGTTAGTCCCCAAAAGGGGCGGCGGACAGATTGTTGCATGTGAAATATTGATAGTAACACCAGCTGTGCGCAATCTCATAAGAGAAGGCAACACCCATCAGATTGACGTCTTGATTGAAACAGGTTCCAAGCATGGTATGCAATCTATGGATCAGGCATTATTAAAGCTGCACAGAGATGGCAAGATAACTAATGAAACCCTAGTTTTACATATAAGCGATCGCGAGAAGGTAAAAGGCTTAATATGAGGTATGAGTTTTTTATAGCACTAAGATATCTAATTACCAAACAAAGAGAAAGATTTTTATCTTTGATTAGCATTATCGCCATACTGGGCATTGCAATTGGGGTGGCATGCATTATAGTAGTGCAGGCAGTGATGGCTGGGTTTGACAAAGAGCTGAAAGATAAAATCGTAGGTGCAAATGCCCATATTTTAGTTGAATCCAATGCCCCAATGGAAGATTATAAGGTTGTGATGGATGAAGTAAAGCATTTTCCCGAGGTCCTAGAGAGCTCACCCTTTATTATGGGCCAGACAATCCTTCAGCGTGGCAAGTCTACCCGCGGTGTAGTTGTGCGGGGCATTGAGCCGAAGAAAGAAACGAAGGTTACCCAAATCAAAAAATATTTAAAAGCTGGAAAACTACCAGGGGTGGGGGGAGTACTTGTAGGAAGTGAACTAGCCAATAGTTTTAATTTAGATATCGGTAACTCAATAACCATGGTTTCCCCTTCAGGCGGGAAGCAATATAGATTTGCGATAAGCGGGATTTTTACATCCGGCATGTATGACTATGATATGAATTTGGTATTTACAAATATTCACGATGCCAAGGAAATTTTTAATTTAGGTAACAGGGTAACTGGAATAGGGGTAAGATTAAAGGATCCATATCATGCAAAAAGAATGAAACGCATAATGCAGGAAAGGCTAGGGTTTTCCTTTGTAATAAGAAGCTGGATGGATATAAACAAAAATCTTTTTAATGCTTTAAAATTAGAAAAAACAGCGATGTTTATTATTTTAGTTTTAATAGTTGTAGTAGCTAGTTTTAATATTGCAAGTACCTTGATAATGATGGTTACTGAAAAAGTAAAAGATATAGGCATACTTAAATCTATGGGCGCGACCAATAAATCCATTCATGCTATATTTACTATAGAGGGCTTGTTGATAGGTGTGGCAGGAACACTTTTAGGTTTAATTTCTGGGATAGGGTTTTCTTTTTTGCTTGGACGTTACCAAATTATTCAGCTGCCAAAAGATATTTATTATATAGATAAACTGCCGATAGAAATTCAATGGATGGACTTAGGCTTAGTAGCAGTTGCCGCTATTGTCATAAGTTTTTTAGCTACCGTTTATCCTGCTTGGCAGGCATCGAGACTTGAACCAGTTGAGGCACTTAGATACGAATGATTGAAGCGTGCGATTTACATAAAAGCTATTGTGTGGGCAGCAAAAAATTGCACGTTCTTAAAGGGATAAGCTTAAAAGTACGAAAGGAAGAATTTGTTTCAATACTAGGGCCTTCCGGTGCTGGTAAGTCAACCTTGCTGCATATATTAGGTGGCCTTGATAGACCAACAAAGGGTAGGGTTAACTTTGATGGAATTGATTTTTACAGAACCAACGAGCAAAAAAGGGCCCAGATAAGAAATAAAAGAATAGGGTTTGTGTTTCAGTTTTATCATCTTATGCCTGGATTTTCAGCACTTGAGAACGCATTATTACCAGTATTGATAGATAAAAATCGCCGGCAAGCGACTTTGCAGATAAAAAAGAAAGCTGGTGAGTTATTGGATATTGTAGGTCTTAGCAATAGGCTTAATCACAAGCCCCATCAGCTATCTGGAGGAGAACAGCAAAGGACGGCTATAGTCAGGGCACTAATGAATGAACCGGATATCCTATTTTGTGATGAACCTACAGGCAACCTGGATTCAGAAACCGGCAATCAGATCTTACAATTTTTGTTAAGGTTAAATAAAGAAAAAGGACTGACAATAATATTAGTGACGCACGAACAAGATATTGCCAAGTTAGCAGATAAGGCATTTCATATAAAAGACGGACTATTTGTTTGATTTTATAAGGAGGACTAAATGAGCATCAAGATCTATTTAAACGGAGAATTGGTAGATAAGAAAGATGCAAAGATTTCAGTTTTTGACCACGGGCTTTTATACGGCGATGGAGTTTTTGAAGGAATACGCTCTTATAATGGCCTTGTGTTTAAACTAAAAGAACACATTGATAGGCTTTATGAGTCAGCGCATACTATCATGCTGAAAATTCCTATGACAAAACAAAATATGATAAAGGCTGTTGTGAAGACCTTAAAGGCCAATGGTTTAAAAAACGCCTATATACGCCTTGTGGTTACAAGGGGAGAGGGTGACTTGGGTCTTGATCCCAGAAAGTGCAAGAGAGCCAATGTGTTTATAATTACAGATAAAATCGCACTGTATCCTGAAGAGTTCTACAGAAAAGGTCTTAAGATTATTACTGTTGCCACTCAGCGCAATATTCCAGAGGCCGTCAATCCACAAATTAAGTCTTTGAACTACCTCAATAACATTTTGGCTAAGATTGAGGCAACTAACTGTGGATTTGAAGAGGCGATAATGCTAAATTCTGAAGGTTTTGTAGCTGAATGCACGGGGGATAATATTTTTATCATCAAGCAAAATTGTATCTTCACCCCCCCAATTTATGCGGGTGCCCTAAGGGGTATTACAAGGGATGCCGTAATAAAGTTAGCAAAAAAGCAAAAATTATGCGTGCAAGAAGAAGTTTTAACTAGACACGACCTTTTTAATGCAGATGAATGTTTTCTTACCGGGACTGCAGCTGAGATAATACCTGTTGTAAAAATAGACAGCAGGATTATTGGCAGCGGTAAACCAGGTAAAGCGACCTTAAAGTTACTGAAAGAATTTAGAAAATTAACAAAGGTTGATGGAGCGAAGTATTAAAGGAGAATAGAATGTTATGTGATATTTGCGGTAAAACTCAGGCAACGGTCCATCTGACAGAGATAATAGATGAACAGATGACTGAACTACATCTTTGCGAGGGATGTGCTAAGAAAAAAGGGGCGCAGATGGAAAAGCACTTCGGCCTATCTGATCTTTTAGCTGGTCTAGCCGATATTGGCGAACAGGCAGAAGTTGACATTGATAGCAAGTTAAAATGTCCAAAATGCGGGCTTAGCTATTATGATTTTAAAAAAAGCGGTAGGTTTGGCTGCGGGGACTGCTATAAGGCCTTTAAGAAAAACCTGCTACCTCTTTTAAAAAGGATTCATGGTTCAACTCAACATATAGGCAAAACGACTATGCCAAAGAGTCATGTTGCAAAAGGCGTACCTTCTCAACTGCAACAATTAAAAGCAAAATTGCATAGGGCAATTGAGATGGAAGAATTTGAAGAAGCTGCGAAGATAAGAGACAAGATAAAAGAATTAGGGAAAACCCAGAGAGGAAAAAAATGAAGTTGAACGATTTAGTAAAACAAACGAGCGAATGGCTAAAAGCCTCAGGCCCTAATTCCGATATTGTCATATCTAGCAGGATACGCCTGGCAAGAAATTTAGCCAAGTATACATTCACACAAAGAGCGAGCAAAAAACAAAGGCAGGATGTCTTGCGAGTCTGCAAAGATGCAATATCAGAAAACCTATTTATGAAAGGTGCACTTTTCCTAGAATTAGAGGGCTTGAGCAATATAGACAAGCAATTCTTATTAGAGCGCCATCTGGTTAGTAAGGAACATTTAGTGGGCCAAGATAGCAAGGCAGTTGCCATAAGCGAGAAAGAAATCATATCAATAATGATAAACGAAGAAGATCACTTGCGTATTCAAGTGATTCAATCAGGTCTGAATTTGAATGAAGCCTGGCGTATTATAGACAGGATTGACTCAGATCTAGGCACGCTATTAAATTATGCGTTTTCTTTGGATTTTGGGTTTTTGGCAGCTTGCCCGACTAATACAGGCACAGGAATGAGGGCTTCTGTAATGCTCCATTTGCCAGCTTTGGTGATGACTAAGCAGATAAACCGCGTTATACAGGCAATTTCAAAATTAAACCTTACGGCTAGAGGCTTATACGGAGAAGGTACCCAAGCAAGCGGTAATTTCTTTCAGATTTCTAATCAGATTACATTGGGACATGCAGAAACCGAGGTAATAGATAACTTAGAGAGAATCATACGCCAAATTATAGGTTATGAACAAAGTGCCAGGAAGGACCTGCAGGCGCGCAATAGAACAGAGATAGAGGATCGCATTTTTAGGGCTTATGGTACGCTGAAGAATGCACACATAATCACTAGCAATGAAACAGTAGAACTTTTGTCTATGGTTAGGTTAGGAGTAGATATGGGGTTGGTAAAACAACTCAACACAGCTGATATAAACCAACTTTTTATATCTATTCAACCTGCCCACTTACAAAGGATGGAGAAAAAAATGCTTTCTGCGCATGAGCGCGATGTCAAACGAGCAGAACTTATTAGGACGAAGTTAATAAAGAAGTGATTTGGGAGGTATTAAATGTTCAACAGGTTTACAGAAAGAGCAAGAAAAGTCATACTGCTGGCTAAGGAAGAAGCCAAGAGATTTAATCATGATTATATTGGCACTGAGCATATCCTTTTAGGTTTAATTAGAGAAGGAGAAGGTGTTGCAGCTGCTGTATTGCAAAATTTAGGCTTAAGTCCTGAAGGAATACGCATTGAGGTAGAAAAGTTAGTCCAGCCGGGCCCTACAACAATAGTTTCAGGGGATATACCATTTACACCCAAGGCAAAAAAAGTTATAGAGTTAGCAATGGATGAAGCAAGAAACTTAGGACATAACTATATTGGCACAGAACATCTTCTTTTGGGATTAATTAGAGAAGGAGAAGGTGTTGCTGCCCAGGTTTTACAAAATTTAGGACTAGATTTAAATAAAGTTAGGGGTGAAGTTATGAATCTTTTAGGTTCAGCCACGCCCGGGCATACGGAAGTAGAATATCCGGGAGCACCTGGCAGCGGAAAGGGCAAGACCCCGGCCCTAGATGCCTTTGGTCGAAACCTAACGATTCTGGCAAAAGAAAATAAATTAGATCCTGTAATCGGAAGAAAGGATGAAATTGAGCGGGTTACACAGATATTGTCCCGAAGGACTAAAAACAATCCCGTGCTTTTAGGTGAAGCGGGTGTAGGCAAGACTGCCATAGTTGAAGGGCTTGCACAGAAGATTATAGCAGGAGATATCCCGGAAATCTTGCGAGATAAAAAAGTAATTATTCTGGATTTGGCACTTATGGTGGCAGGGACAAAATATAGAGGCCAGTTTGAAGAACGCATAAAGGCAGTAATGGATGAGATAAAACGTTCTGAAAATATCATCATCTTTATTGATGAGTTGCATACATTAGTTGGTGCAGGTGGGGCAGAAGGAGCAATAGATGCATCGAACATATTAAAACCCGCTCTCTCACGAGGTGAGATCCAGTGCATAGGTGCTACCACGCTCACTGAGTACCGCAAGCATATTGAAAAAGATGCTGCCCTAGAGAGGAGATTTCAGACTATCATGGTTGAGCCTCCTTCTGTAGAGGAAAGCATTGAAATATTAAAGGGATTGAGAGATAAATATGAAGCACACCATAGAGTAAAGATTTTAGATGAGACCTTAAAAGCAGCTGCAGAGCTTTCAGAAAGATATATCTCTGGAAGGCACCTGCCAGATAAGGCTATAGATGTGATAGATGAGGCTGGGGCTCGTTCGAGACTTTCTGTTATGACAGCCCCCCCCAACATAAAAGAAATAGAGGAAAAAATAGAAAACTTAAAAAAGGAAAAAGAGGCAGCTATTAAAGGCCAGGATTTTGAAAAGGCAGCTAAGTTAAGAGACCAGGAAAGAACAGCCAAGGCAGACATGGAAAAAGTAAAGGCTGAATGGAAAAAGAAACAAGCAGAAACAACACCTCAGATTACAGCAGAAGACGTTGCTTATATTATTTCTAAATGGACGGGTATTCCATTGTCGCGACTTGAGGAAAAAGAATCTGAGAAGCTTATGAAGATAGAAGAAGATTTACACAAAAGAGTGGTTGGTCAAGATGAAGCGATAGGTGCTATTGCAAGGGCCATTAGGCGTTCACGTGCCGGTTTGAAAGACAGAAGAAAACCCATAGGTTCATTTGTTTTTTTAGGGCCCACAGGCGTTGGAAAGACGCTCCTCGGAAGGGCATTGGCGGAATTTCTGTTTGGAGATGAAGATGCAATGATTCAGCTGGATATGTCTGAATACATGGAGAAATTCAATGTTTCAAGACTCGTAGGTGCGCCACCAGGATATGTGGGTTATGAAGAGGGTGGCCAGCTGACTGAAAAAATAAGACGAAAACCATATTCAGTAGTTTTGCTTGATGAAATTGAAAAGGCACATCCGGACATCTTTAACATATTGTTGCAGGTTTTAGAAGAAGGACGCTTGACAGATTCGTTTGGAAGAAAAGTGGACTTTAGAAACACAGTCTTGATTATGACTTCAAACATAGGTGCTGAAATGCTACAGAAGCAGGGCTCCATAGGCTTTAAGCCAACAAAGGAAGAGATTGTCTATAAAGAGATGAAAGAAAAGCTTCTTGAGCAAGTAAAGAAAACATTCAAGCCTGAATTTTTAAACAGGCTTGATGATGTAATAGTATTTCGCTCTCTCACAAAGAAGGACTTACTGAAGATAATTGAGATTGAAGTGGGCGAGGTTCAAAAAAGACTGCATGAGCGAAATATAAGCATAGAGCTTACAAAACAGGCTAAGGAATTTCTTATAGAGAAGGGGTTTGATAGGGTATTTGGAGCTAGGCCCTTAAAAAGGACCATACAGCGCTATGTTGAAGACCCCTTGGCTGAGGAGATAATTTCAGGGTCCTTAAAGGAAAATATACCCGTTATGGTTTCAGTGAAGAATGACCGATTGATATTTAGTTCAGAAAAGTAAATTATGCGCTATTTAACTTTTAAAATAAGATTGAGGTTTTTGCTATCTGCGTTGCTTTTGATATTGATCGTCAATATCTTTGTGAGTCAGCAAAATATCTTTTTGTGGCCACTTAAAAGTTTTTTTGCAAACAGCATAAGCAAAACAGCAGGTGCAAAAGTGAATTTTAGGCATTTTCAAGGAGGCGCATTCCAACCCTTGATTTTAAGAAAGGTAAGAATAAAAGATGCGCGCAATTTAATTGTGTTTGAGAGTGAAAAAGTAACTACGAATTTAACCCTTTGGCATTTAGTATGCGATAAACTAAAATACAAGAACTTCTCCAAGCCAAAGACGCTGATTTTAGATATAGAAAACGCGAGGCTTTCTTCTGCAGGTAAATTTTGCTTTCTAAAAAGTTTAAACGGACGCCTGGAGGTGCCATTAGATAAAAAGGAGACTAGAGATTTTAAATTTGAACTAGCTTCTCTAACAACAGGCCAAATTAATAGAAGGCCAGTTAAGGTATCCGGCACTTTTTCGGATAAAGCTTTTAGCGCATCTTTAGACTTGGACCATTTTAAAATATCAAGGTTTGATCTTTCTACAAAAATAGACCTCAAAGGAAAATTTTTCACCTCTGGTGAGAGCGATATACCTAAATTAACTGCCGAATTGATCAGTTCGGGGACTGTTTTAGATTATGAACCCTTTGAGGAATTAACGGCGAAGTTCGACATAGAGAGAGATGTTTTAAAAATTTCTTCCTTAGTACTTGGAGATGAATACAAACTTTCAGGGTGGTGCAACTTGAGCGGAGAAAGAGAAGCAGACTTAGTTTTGGATATTAAAAAAGCCGACTTAAACAAAATTTCCTCATTGGCTAATCCCAAACGACAGGATATACTCTTAGGAGAAGCTAACGGTCAGATAAAATTAACAGGACCACTCACAAATCTTAAAACAAAAGGGCACCTAGATTTAGGAGAAGGCAAAATGAGAAGCTTGAATTATAGATATATCAATGTAAATATAGAAGGCGAAGGTTCGACATTAAAGTTTGTGGATTCCAAAGTTTTCAGAGAAGAAGATGTTTTAAAGCTTGATGGAACGATTGATTTGAAGCAGTTATGCTCAAGCGATAAAAAGGTTCTCGATTTGGCTTTTAGGAGTGAGACTATTATCTGGAATGGTTGGGATATAACAAAGCCCTTAGAGTCCCCTGAGATTAAGGTGAAAAAGGATATAGGTAAGGATTTACGTATTACATTTATGGGATATTTAAACGATGAGCAGGCTTGGGATGAGTCAGATTTAAAAGAAGAGCTAGATATAGAATACAAGCTTACTGAAGAACAAAGAGTTAAAATGCGCCTTAAAAAAGATGAGGAATTTTTTAGTTTGGAACATAAACTGAAATTTTAAACAAAACAAAAAAATGGGAAAACTGGAAAATTGGATTAAAAGATTTGGTAAGAAAATAGTTACTGCTGCCGAATACATCGGCGGGACTTCACGTCTATTTG
Source organism: uncultured Planctomycetia bacterium (assembly GCA_964497315.1). GTDB lineage: Bacteria > Omnitrophota > Gorgyraeia > Taenaricolales > CAZCCH01 > CAZCCH01. The sequence continues at coordinate 73,858 of CAZCCH010000001.1, read as the reverse complement.
TGCAGACAGTATTTTGGAGTTTCGTACCGCCTTTTAAACGAAGGCATGTTTTTGATCAGATGGCAAAAATAGGTGTTGCAAGTTTGCCGATAGTTTTTCTTACTTCTATGTTTACAGGTGTTGTGCTTGCTTTGCAGAGCGCATATCAGATGCAGAAAATCTCAGCGCAAATGTATATTGCAAGTCTTGTAGCACTGTCAATGTGCAGAGAACTTGGACCTGTCTTGACAGCCCTTGTTGTAGCCGGTAGGGTGGGGGCTTCTATAACAGCAGAGCTTGGGACTATGAATGTAACAGAGCAAATAGACGCCTTAGAGACATTGGCTACAAATCCAGTCAAGTACCTCGTCGTACCTAGGTTTTTAGCATTGATAGTAGTCCTGCCACTTTTGACCATATATGCAGACTTTATCGGCATGGCTGGTGGGTATATAGTAGGGGTATTTAAATTAGGCATAGGTTCGGATATGTATATCAACATGACATTTGATCCTTTAGTGCTGAAGGATTTCTTTACAGGTCTACTTAAGGCATTCTTTTTTGCTATGATCATATGCATTGTTGCCTGTCATCAAGGATTTGTTACAAAAGGGGGCGCTGAGGGAGTAGGAAAGGCAACGACTTTGTCTGTTGTTCTTTCCTTTATCCTGATAATCGCCGCGGACTGTCTATTTACGGCATTTTTCTATTTTGCATTCTAAAATGATAGAGATAGTAGATTTATACAAATCGTTTGGCGAGAAAAAAGTATTAAAGGGGGTAAATCTTACCATCCAGACAGGTGAGACTATGGTTATTATAGGAAGGTCTGGTTGCGGTAAGAGCGTTTTGTTAAAACACATCATAGGTGTTATGAAGTCTGATTCAGGAAAAGTTATGATAAACTCACAAGACCTAACCCAGATAGAACAAAAACAATTAGATCAGTTAAGGCTTAGCTTTGGCATGTTATTTCAAGGGGCCGCACTTTTTGATTCGCTTAGTGTTGGTGAAAATGTAGGGTTTAACTTAATCGAACATACCGATCTTGATGAGGACGTAATTAAATCTAAAGTAAATAATTGCTTAGCTCTAGTAGGACTTGAGGGAATAGAACGTTTGATGCCATCTGAATTAAGCGGTGGGATGAAAAAACGCGTAGGTCTAGCTAGGGCGATATGCATGGATCCAACCATTGTGTTGTACGATGAACCAACTACAGGGATTGACCCTATAATGGGTGATGCCATAAATGATTTAATAAAAGATCTGCATGATAAATTAAAAATTACATCTATTGCTGTAACTCATGATATGAGCAGTGCGTATAAAATTGCTGATAGGATAGCCATGCTTTATGAGGGCAAGATTATAGAAATCGGCACTCCCGAACAAATCAAAAATACCAAGAATCCGATCGTTAAACAGTTTATTACCGGGGCCGCAGTTGGTCCTATAACTACAGGGGGCAATAGCGATGCTTGATAAAAGTAAATTTGAATTCAGGGTAGGGGTGTTTGTATTTTTTGGGTTGCTGGTATTGGTCTATATTGTATTTTCTATAGGTGATTTTTATGTCTTCAGGCCAGGATGCCGGATAAAGACTGTATTTAATTTTGCCGATGGGATAGAAAAAGGTTCCCCTGTCAGGTACGCAGGCGTAGAGGTGGGACGCGTTGAGGACATAAAGATATTTTATGATTCTACAAAAAAAATAAACCAAATTGAACTTACTGCCTGGGTTGAAAAACACATAGGCATTGAAAAAGATGCAGAGGCCTATATAAATACATTGGGGCTTTTGGGTGAGAAATACCTTGAAATATTGCCAGGCACCAAAGGCAGTGGTTTGGTTCAAGAGGGCGATGTTTTAATGGGGAATGATACTATACCAATGGAGAAGATTAAACAAAAAGGCTATGAAATTGCCCTTGAGGCACAGGAAAGCTTGGATTCTTTGAATGAGGTTATGTCAAAGGTAAAAAGAGGCGAAGGTACCATAGGTAAGCTAATGACAGATGAAAAGGTCTACAAAGATTTAAGCGAATTTGTGGAAGATATAAAGAAGAATCCCTGGAAATTACTGCATAAACCCAAAAGGAGCAAGCGCAAGAAAAAGTGAAAGTAAAGACAATTTTCTCCTGTCAGAATTGTGGTTATCAAACTCCCAAGTGGAGCGGCAGATGTCCTGAGTGTACTCAATGGAATACTATTGCAGAGGAGATTTTTACAGTTCAATCTTCCGCAAAGCCAAAAGCAAAAGTATCCAAAGAAGATTTAAAGCCATTGAGTCAGGTAGGCATAGATGACGATATAAGAATTAAGACTAACATAAAAGAACTAGATAGAATTTTAGGGGGAGGTCTTGTTTTAGGTTCTGTGGTTTTAATCGGAGGAGACCCGGGTATAGGAAAATCAACCTTGCTTCTTCAGGCTTGTGAAAAAATGGCTTCTGACCAAAGAAAGATTCTTTATGTAACAGGCGAGGAATCCACAAGGCAGACTAAATTACGCGCAGAAAGACTTAATATTAAAACAGATAATCTTTACATCCTTAATGAGGTTAATATAGAAGCAATAAAAACGCATATAGAGGATTTAAAGCCAAAAGTAGTTGTAATAGATTCAATACAGGTTATGCATTGTGAACAGCTATCTTCAAGCCCTGGGAGCGTTAGTCAAGTCAGAGAGTGTGCGCATAACCTGACTGTTTTTTCAAAAAAGAAAGAAGTCAGCCTTTTGTTAGTGGGGCATGTTACTAAAGAGGGTGCGTTAGCTGGCCCAAGGGTACTTGAGCATTTAGTAGATACTGTTCTTTATTTTGAAGGGGAGAGGTTTGCAAGTTTTAGAATCTTGCGTGCGGTAAAAAATAGATTTGGCTCAACAAATGAAATAGGCGTATTTGAAATGGATTCTCATGGTTTAAGCGAGGTTGTCAATCCATCTGTCATGTTTTTATCAGAAAGACCTAAAGGGACCCCTGGTTCTGTAGTTGTACCCACCATAGAAGGCTCAAGGCCATTGTTGGTTGAAATCCAAGCCTTGGTGGCTCGTGCATCATTTGGCATACCTACGCGCAGGACAACAGGCCTTGACTATAACAAGCTTTCTCTTCTAATAGCAGTATTAGAGAAAAAGGTAGGTTTGCACCTGTCTAATTCTGATTGTTTTGTAAATGTTGCAGGGGGTATCAAGGTATCAGAGCCAGCAGCAGACTTAGGCACAGCCACTGCCATAGCCTCAAGCCTTAAAGAAATACCAACACAGACAGATACAGTAATAGTAGGTGAGGTAGGCTTAGGTGGAGAAGTAAGGGCAGTGAGTCAAATAGAAGCAAGGCTTAAAGAAGCTAGAAAGCTAGGATTTAAAAAGGCTTTAATTCCTAATGGAAATTTAAAAAATATAAAATTAAGTTTAGATATGGAATTAATTGGTGTTGAGAAACTAAAAGAAGCGCTGAATACAGTGCTTAGGAGGGTACTAAAATGACCTACTCTTATAGACTCATCCCGCTTATTATAGTGGGCATAGTTTTAATGGGTATTATTTCTGCCATAGCAGAGGAGATAACACTCACAACCTACTACCCAGCCCCTACGGGTAACTATAACGACTTGGAAACAGAAACCCTTACACTTACACCTGGAGCTGCTCCACCTGTTGCTGCAGGTTCAGAACTAGAAGGTATGTTTTATTTTGATAATGGAACAGGTACTAACCCCAAAGGCCTTTATTACTGCGAAGAAGATGCAGGAGGATGGACTTCTTTAAGTGGTGGCGCATGGACAACAGCAGCGAATGGAACAAATATTTATTATGACGCAGGCAAGGTCGGCATCGGGACGACGGATCCAAGAACACTCCTTGGAATGGAATCAGCAAGCGATAATGTAGCTATTGCACTAGACTCTCCCAGCAATAGACAAAACAGCATCAGTTTTGGAATGGTCCAACCAGGCCTTTCAACTCAACTTAAAGGTTCTTTGATCTATAACAACAACGATAACTCTCTCAAGCTGATAAATCTTGTTGGCCTACAGTACATTTCTATAAGTTCCACTGGCAACGTCGGCATCGGGACGACGTCGCCAGCGCACGATCTACATGTTTCCGAAGATACACCTGGCGAGTATAGCATTATTCGATTAGATAACACCGATAACACTAACGGCCTATCCAGTGCTCAGCTTGATATTAAGACAGCTGGATCTTCGGGTGGAGACCCTCAAGTTTTATTTACTATAGCAGATGCACAAGATTGGGGTATTGGTGTTGATAATGATGATTCTGATAAACTTAAAATCGATGCACCTCAAGGAGTCTTGCCCTATGTTGGTTCTGGTACCGTACTTACTATCAAAACAGATGGCAACGTCGGCATTGGGACGACTACTCCAGCAAGAACCTTACATGTTGCTAGCACTGATGGAATGCGCATAGAACCTTCAGCACTTCCCGCAACAGGCGCTGCCGGAGATATTGTTATTGATTCCCAAGACAATAATACTCTCAAATGGCACAATGGGACTAGCTGGCGACGAGCAGGGAACAACTCTGCTTTCACGGTTTGTAAAGATGATGTTAACCAAGTTGTGCCCAAGAACAGTAAAAATAATCACGTATTGGTTGATTGGTCAACCGAGGATTTTGATACAAATGATGAGTTTGACCTTACCACAGATAGATTTAAGCCAAAAAAGCCAGGTAAATACTTTTTGACTGCATCCGTACGAATGGCTAATAAGAATTTACATCGCAGAGTATATATCTACAAGAAAGAAACAATTGTTGCTTATGGCATAGATAAAACTGCTAGCGTTTCATCTGCTGTTCGCAGCATTTCAAAACTGGTATCTGCCGATGGAATTAACGATTATTTTGAGGTACGTGTAGCAAATGGTGATACGGATAACAATAGAACACTTTACGCAGATTCAACTTCTACTTTTTTCTCGGGGTTTAAGGTAGCAGATTGAAAAGTGGATAAAATTTTAAAAAAGGAGGTGAGAAGTTAAGTGACTATTATTTTTATAAGGGTATTTTTTATAGTTGTAAGTACTGTAGTTGGTTATCAAATAGGAGTCCCATTTATGAGTGGTGGCGGCAGGCCTGATTTATTCGGAGCTGCCATTGGGTTTCTTTTATCATGTGCAATTATAGCTTTTGAATTTGGGATGAGGAAGGTTTCCGTAAGAGGGCTTTCTTCAGCGGTCTTTGGTTTGATTTTTGGTATGATTATGGCCAAGTTTATTACGGATGCCTTTGTACTTGTTCCAATGGATAAACTCTTTGCTTCTTCTTTGCAATTAATCCTTACGGTAATATTCTGTTATCTTGGTATGGTCATTGCAATAAGGGGAAGGGATGAATTTAGTGTGATTATTCCGTATATAAAATTTTCCAGACAGCATCAAAGCGAAATGTTTATAGTACTGGATACCAGTGCGATAATTGATGGCAGGATAGCAGACCTTTGCCAGACTAAATTCCTAGAGGGTAGGTTTATAGTCCCAAGATTCGTCTTAAGAGAACTTCAGCAAATCGCTGATTCCCAGGATGCATTAAAGCGCAACAGAGGTCGACGAGGATTAGACATTTTAAACCGCATAAAGAAACTGAAGGCTATGGATATAAAGATTCACGATGAGGATTTCCCAGAGCTGACAGACGTGGATGCTAAACTTGTAAAACTTGCCAAGGTTTTAAATGCCAAAGTTCTGACTACCGATTATAACCTTAATAAGATCTCAGAGCTGCAGGGAGTACCTGTGTTGAATATAAATGACTTGGCAAACGCCCTTAAGCCTGTAGTCCTACCTGGAGAAATCATGGAAGTTCGCTTGATAAAAGAAGGCAAGGAATACAGCCAGGCCGTGGCATACCTTGAAGATGGAACCATGGTGGTTGTAGATGATGCAAAGCATATGATAGGTTCTAGCCTTAACGTAACCATCACAAGTGTATTACAAACATCAGCAGGAAGAATGATTTTTGCAAAGCCGCAGCATCCTCAAAGGCCTAAAAACAAACACAGAAGCTAAATGAAAGTATCGGCTATAATTGTTGCCGCGGGCAATTCAAAAAGAATGAAAAGGGCTTTTAGAACAAGAAAGCCCTACATTCTTCTTGGGGGAAAGCCCATACTGGCACACACACTGGCAATATTTGAAAGCCTTAAGAGTATTAATGAAATCATACTTGTAGCAAACAAAAAAGACATAACAACTACATCTAGATCAGTTGTAAAAAAATATAAATTCAAGAAAATAAAAAAGATTATTGCAGGAGGAAAGACTAGGGCCGACTCAGTATCAAAAGGTTTAAAGGTCGTTGATAAAAATGCTGAGTTGATTTTAATCCATGATGGCGTAAGGCCATTTGTAAGTAAAGGCACGGTTACCAAATGCATGCTTGAAGCTAAAAAATTTGGCGCTGCAATTTTGGCAATACCAGCCACTTCTACAATAAAGCAATCCAATGAAGGTAATTTTGTAAAGTTAACTACCAATAGATGCAGTTTATGGGAAGTTCAAACACCGCAGGTTTTTAAAAAGGCTTTAATTCTAGCTGCCTACAAAAAAGCAGGCAGGAATAGATGCCATGCTACAGATGACTCTTGTTTGGTTGAAAAACTTGGCCAGAGGGTGAAGATAGTAAATGGGTTATGTGAGAATATAAAGATTACAACACCCTTTGATTTAATTGTTGGGGAGGCGATACTAAATGCGAGTAGGTATAGGATATGACATACATAGGCTAGCAGAAGGCAGAAAGCTAATTTTAGGTGGAGTAGAGATACCTTCTATAAGAGGTCCAGAAGGTCATTCTGACGCTGATGTCCTTTTACATGCAATATGTGATGCGATATTAGGTGCAGCAGCCCTGGGTGATATTGGCCAGCATTTTCCAAATACCGACCCTGCATTTAAAGATAAAAGCAGTGTGGAATTGCTAAAAACCGTTTTAAAGCTGATAGAAAAGGAAGGATTTCGCATTAATAACATAGATGCCGTATTAATAATGGAAGAACCAAAGATTGAACCATTTAAAGATAGGATGAGGATAATCATAGCGCGTACCTTAAGCATTGCAAATTCTTCTGTAAATGTTAAGGCTACAACTAACGAAGGCGTTGGGGATATAGGTAAGGGTGAAGCCGTAGCTGCATATGCAACCGCAGTGCTTACTAAGAAAAAATAATAAATACAAGGAGTTAAAAAATGAGTTACCTTTTAGTTATTTTAGGAGTTTTTATTCTTGGTATTATTTGGGTTAGCATAGCGTTCAAGCATGAAATAAAGGGTTGTTTTGAGCGTGATCCTGCTGCTGTGAATTTCTTAGAAGTGGTTTTGACTTACTCTGGGTTACATGCCTTGATTTTCCATAGAATTGCACATGTGTTCCTTAAGATAAAAATACCCTTCCTGCCAAGACTTATTTCTCAAATCGGACGGTTCATTACAGGCATTGAGATACATCCGGCGGCTAAAATAGGAAAGAGTTTATTTATAGACCATGGTATGGGTGTAGTTATTGGCGAGACAGCAATCATTGGGGATAATGTGACTCTTTATCAAGGGGTAACCCTTGGAGGTACTGGAAAAGAAAGAGGCAAAAGACATCCCACTTTGGGGAATAATATAGTTGCAGGTACGGGGGCTAAGATACTTGGCGACATAACAATAGGTGACAATTCTTATATAGGTGCAAATGCAGTAGTGCTCAAGGATATCCCGCCAAACTCCACAGTAGTAGGTGTTCCAGGACGCATTACAAAGCAAGACGGCAAAAAGATAGACACTACCCTAGATCACATACATGTGTTTGATCCAATCTTACAGGACGTTGAGCAACTGAAGGCGAGAATTGACAGATTAGAGAAATCCTAAATGACCATCCGAATCACAAATACCTTAACTAGAAAAAAACAAGATTTCACACCCTTAAAAAAAAGACGTGTTGGTATATATGTATGTGGGCCAACAGTGTATGATGTGCCGCACATAGGCCATGCAAGGAGTGCGTATGTATTTGATGTTATACGCCGGTATTTGGAGTACCGTGGGTTTAAAGTGAATTTCGTCAGAAACGTAACCGATGTCGACGATAAAATTATTGATAAGGCAAGGCAGGAAACTGCAGGCAAAGATTTAAACGCAGCGGTCAAAGAAATATCGGCGAAGTATCTCGGTGTATATCACGATGATATGCAAGCATTGGGGATAAAATCTCCTACCAAAGAACCAAAGGCAACTCGCTACATCAAAAAGATGCAAACGTTCATAAAACTTTTGATAAACAAGGGTGTTGCCTATGCAGCAGGAGAAGATGTTTATTTTGACATAAGAAAGGCCTCTGGTTATGGAAAGCTATCAAATCAATCTATTGATAACATGGAGGCAGGTGCGAGGGTTTTAGCTGGTGAAAATAAAAAAGACCCCTTAGATTTTGCTTTATGGAAGAAGGCTAAGGAAAGCGAACCCTCATGGCCGAGCCCATGGGGTAGAGGTCGTCCAGGTTGGCACATAGAATGTTCTGTTATGAGCTCTGATATTTTAGGCCCTGAATTTGACATACATGGTGGCGGGATAGACCTGGTGTTTCCGCACCATGAAAACGAAATAGCGCAATCTGAAGGAGCGGGAAATAAATTCGCTAGATATTGGATACACAATGGCCTTTTGACAATAAATAACGAAAAGATGGCAAAGTCTTTAGGGAATTTTGTTACGATAAAGGATTTCGGAAAGAAATATAATAATAATTATGATGCACTCAAGCTTTTCTTTTTGAGCGCACATTATTCGCAATCTATAGATTTTACGTGGGATATAATTAAGGAAAAAGAGGAAGCGCTATACGGCATAATACGCTTCTTAAAATTTACTAGACAAAGAGAAGAAGGAAAGTTACCTGCCGAGTATAGAAATAATAAAAGATTTTCACCTGAAGAATTAAGAAAAAGACTTGAAGAATATCGCGAACATTTTATAAAAAGCATGGACGATGATTTTAATACACCCCAGGCAATAGCAGTTTTCTTTGAGATAGTACGCGTGGGCAATACTGTTTTATATGGAGCCTACTCAAAAGAATATCTACCAGCATTAAAATACGCTAGTAAAACCATCAGGGAATTTGGGGATATTTTTGGCTTATCTTTTAAAGAAACGCCATTATCAAAGCCAGATGAAGAAATTAAGTTATTAGTTGATGCAAGAGAGAATTTCAGAAAGCAGAAAGATTTTAAAAATGCTGACAGAATACGACGAGAATTAGAAGAGGAAGGTATTATTTTAGAAGATACTAAAGAGAGGACAACATGGCGAAGAAAGGTCTAAAAAAAGGCAAATTCATAACCTTTGAAGGGCCTGAAGGTAGTGGCAAGTCTACCCAGGCTAAGATGTTGGTTTCATACCTAAGGAGAAAGGGTTTTAGTGTGTTGCATACAAGAGAACCCGGTGGTACGAAGATAAGCGAGAAGATTAGAAAGATTCTACTGGATCCAAAATTAAAAGAAATGACGGATATCTGTGAGGCGCTTTTGTATTTAGCCAGTAGGGCACAGATAGTAAAAGAAAAAATATTACCTGCTTTAAAAAAAGGAAAGATTGTTATATGTGATCGTTTCCATGATGCGACTGTTGCCTACCAGGGCTATGGCAATGGATTAGACCTTGGGCTTTTAAAAAGATTAGGGGATTTCACAACCAGTGGTTTAAAGCCAGACCTTACCATACTTTTAGACATTGAGACAAAAGAGGGTCTAAGGCGTGCTTGTGCCAAGGACAGAATTGAAAAAAAGGCAATTGCATTCCATCGTCGACTAAGAAGGGGTTATCTAAAGATTGCAAAACAACACACACGCAGGGTTAGAGTTATATCAACAAAGGGCGCTATTTTAGAAACTCAAAAACTTATAAGGAAATATATATCAAATGTCCTTTAGCGGGATAGTTAGCCAGGAAAGACCAATAAAGATATTGCAACAACAAATAAAGTCAGACAGGCTTAGCCATGCATATCTTTTTACAGGACCTGATGCAATAGGTAAAAGGCTTTTTGCAAAAAATTTCGCTAAGGTTTTAAATTGTCAAGATGTTAAGGAAAATACCGAATTTATAGATTGTTGTGATAAATGCCCAAGTTGCAAAAAAATAGAGAATTTTAACCATCCAGATATAGGATGGCTTAAGCCAGAGGGTGCGCGAGGTAGTATAAAAATTGAAGACATACGTCAACTCCAAGATGCACTTTTCTTTAAACCTTATGAGGCCAAGTGGAAATTCTACATTGTGCTAGATGCTGATTTTATGACAGAGCAGGCATCTAATGCTTTACTGAAAACATTAGAAGAACCACCCAAAGGTAGTATTTTGATTTTGACTACGAATAATATCCATCGATTGCTAGATACTATAGTTTCAAGGTGCCAAATAGTAAAATTTTCTCCCCTTAAGCTTAAAGACAGACAGGAAATTTTAATTAGGAGTTTTGATTTAAATAAAGATGAGGCTAGCTATTTAAGCAGGATTTCAGAATCTGGTTTTACAAATGAATTCACACAACAGGGAGATTGCCTGCAGTATAAAAACGACGTGATTGATGAATTTGAATCTAGCTTGCGAGATTTAAAAAAAGACTCAATGCTTTATAATGAATCAAAACAAAAGCTTCAACTAGCACTTGTTGCGTTATTGTGGTGGTACAGGGACATATTAATTTATAAACAAACTAAAAACCCTGCTGCCCTAGCAAATATCGACAAGACTAAACGAATAGATGGGTTGTCCAAGGAGCATTCATATGAATCTTTAACGAGTACCATCAATTGTATTTTAAACGTACAGCAACTTATTACAAAAAATGCAAACCCGAAACTTGCCTTAACCAATTTGGTAGCAGAGATTTCAAAACCCACACAGAGGAAATAAATAGATGCAGACCCTAGCTCAAGTAAGACTTAGAGAGGCAGGCAAGATCTCTTATTATGATACACAGGCAATTAAAGTAAAACCTGGAGATTATTGCATTGTTGAGGTAGAAAGGGGTCTTGAGTATGGTCAGGTTTTAACAATGCCTGAACCGGCAGTTGATAAAAGTAGAGAAGGACCTGTGCGTAAGATAGTAAGGGTTGCGACAGAACAAGACTCAGAGCAAATACAGAAGAATAAAGGCCGCATACGGGATGTTATCAATGTGTGCGACAGAAAGATTCAGGAAAGAAAACTGTCCATGAAATTAATATGTGCCGAGTATTCCTTCGATAGATCAAAACTGATTTTTTATTTTACAGCAGAGGGCAGGGTGGATTTCAGGGATTTAGTAAAGGATTTGGCCAGTTATTTTAAGGCAAGGATAGAATTGAAGCAGATAGGCGTTAGAGATGAAGCAAGGTTGCTTGGAGGATTTGGTCCGTGTGGACGAGGTTTATGCTGCGCAAAATTTTTAAAAGACTTTGAACCCGTTACAATAAGGATGGCCAAAGATCAGAATTTATCATTGAACCCTGTTAAGATATCCGGGCTTTGTGGTAGGCTTATGTGCTGCTTATCTTTTGAATCATGTTTGTATAAAAGGCTTTCCAAGGGATTGCCTAAGCAGGGTCAAACCATTAGAACAAAACAAGGCACAGGAAAAGTCATTGATGTAAATATATTAAAACGTGCTTGTTTGGTGGACATTGGAGAAGGAAGGCAAATTGAGGTGAAATATTGAGTAAGGCTTTTTATGTTACAACTCCGTTATATTATGTAAATGCCGCACCCCATATTGGGCATTCTTATACTGAGGTAGCAGCCGATTGCCTATCTAGATATATGAAGCTAAAAGGTAAAGAAGTTTACTTTATGACTGGCACAGATGAACATGGGCAAAAAATAGCCCAGGCTGCCAACGAAGGCGGCCTTCAGCCAAAAGACTTTGCAGATAAGGTAGTTAAAAGGTTTACGGATTTATGGAAAGAACTCTCCGTTGAGTATGACTACTTTATCCGAACTACCGATGAAGACCATGTTAAAGCTGTCCAAGAGGCATTGATGCTACTTGAGGAAAAAGGTGATCTTTATTTAGATGAATATAAAGGATGGTATTGTGTGCCTTGTGAGACATTTTGGCCCAAGATGCAGCTTGAAGGAAACTCATGCCCAGAATGCAAAAGGCCTCTGGAGGAGATCTCAGAAAAAAACTACTTTTTCAAAATGTCCAAATATCAAGACTGGCTTAAGAATTATATAGAAAAACACCCTGATTTTATAAGACCGTCTTATAGAAAAAATGAAGTTACAAGTTTTTTAGAAAATCCTTTATCCGATCTTTGTATCACAAGACCAAAATCTAGGATAAATTGGGGTATTGAGGCCCCTTTTAGCAAAGAACACGTTGTATACGTATGGTTTGATGCTTTGCTTAATTATATTTCAGGATGCGGTTGGCTTTCAGATAAGAAAAAATTTAAAAAATTCTGGCCGTGTGATTACCACTTAATAGGCAAAGACATTTTAAGACCTCATGCTGTATATTGGCCCATTATGCTGCATGCATTAGGCCTGGAGCCACCGAAAACAATCTTTGCCCATGGGTGGTGGACGTTAGGAGGGGAAAAGATTTCAAAGTCAAAAGGAAAGGTCATAGATCCTTTTGAGATGATAGCCGAATATGGAGCCGATGTATATAGGTACTTTTTATTAAGTGAGGTAAAATTCGGACAGGATGGTGTTTATTCTAAAGAGGCGATTGTTATAAGACTGAATAGTGATTTGGCAAACGATATAGGCAATCTCCTAAACCGTACGCTTACAATGATTGAAAAATATACTCAAGCTAAGATTCCAGCTGTTAAAAAAACTACCTCCTTAGATGATGCTTTAAAGAAAAAGGCCGAAGGCCTAGCAAAGAAAATAGATAGCGCTATGGCAAATTTAGATTTTCAATCTGCCTTGGTGTCTATTTTAGAAGTTGTGAATTCAGCCAATAAATATATTGAAGAAACTGCCCCATGGAAGCTATGGAAGAATAAAGAGTTAGATAGGATTTCTACAATGCTTTATTATCTTGCTGAAGTATTAAGACTTGCCAGTATTGGGCTTTGGCCTATAATACCAGATGCGGCAGGCAAGATGTGGAAGCAGATAGGTCAATCTACGGAGATTTCCAAGCAGGGGTTTTCAGAACTTAAATGGGGTCTGACAAAACCAGGTACAAAGATAAGTAAAGGAACCCCTTTGTTTCCTAGGAGATAATTATGAAAGAACCAATATATTTTGACCACAATGCTACAACAAGCGCGCACCTTGAGGTATTTAAGGTGATGGAGCCATTCTATAAAGATGTCTATGGCAATGCATCAAGTTTGCACGTAAAGGGAAGGCAGGCAAGAGAGGCAGTTGATGAAGCCCGTCAGGAAATAGGAGATTTCTTACAGACAGAACCAGAGGATATTTTATTTACATCCGGCGGGACAGAGGCCGATAACATGGCAGTAAAAGGCGTTGCCTGGGCAAATAAAGATAAAAAGAGACATATTATAACAAGTTCCATTGAACATGCGGCAGTGTTGACTGCTTGTAAGCAGCTAGAAAAAGAAGGTTTTGAGGTTGCATATTTACCTGTTGATAAATATGGTCTTATAGACCCAGCACAACTTAAAGAGGCTATAAAGAAAGAGACCTGCTTGGTTACTATTATGTATGCCAATAATGAAGTTGGGACAGTTGAACCCATAAAGGAACTAGCTAAGATTGCAAGACAGGAGAGAGTTTTGTTTCATACAGATGCCGTCCAGGCCTTTGGAAAGCTTCCTATTAATGTAGGAGATTTAGGTATAGATTTACTTTCCGTTTCAGCGCATAAAATTTATGGCCCAAAGGGCGTAGGTGCTCTTTTTGTAAAAAAAGGTGTTAAGATAATTCCTTTAATGCATGGCGGTCATCATGAAAGAAGGCTAAGGGCTGGAACTGAAAATGTTGGTGGCATTGCAGGTTTTGGAAAGGCAGTTAGTCTAGCAAGGAAAAATATTGATAAACAAACTAAATACCTTACAAGTTTAAGAGATAGCCTTCATAAACAAATTACTGAGAAAATAACCGAAGTATATTTAAACGGACACCCTACTCAAAGATTGTCAAATACCTTAAATTTAAGCTTCAGGTTTATAGAGGGTGAGTCTATAATGTTGAATTTAGACTTAAAAGGCATTTGTGTTTCTACAGGTTCTGCCTGCACTTCAGGAACATTGGAGCCATCTCATGTATTGACTGCGATGGGAATACCTGTTGATATCGCACAGGGCTCAATAAGATTTTCACTAGGGAGTAAAAATACACAAAGAGAAATAGATCATTGCGCTAGCGTTCTTCCAGAAATCATTGAGAAATTGCGCAAGATGTCCCCCCTTACCTAAATTTCAAATGCTAAAAGTAAAGGATTTTATCAAAAAAGAAAAGATATACCTTCTGATGATTGCATTTATGATAATTTGCAATCTCATAGCAGGATTATCTCATAAACTAGAAAAGGTAACTTCGATTGCTGCAACGCCAGAGGTTGAGGCAACAAAGGAATTAACAGCCTTACAGGACAAACTTAAGGAAAAATTTTCTTCTCCTGATGAGGTAAAGCGCTTTTTAGAACAGCGTCCAGCCCTTGGTGCGATTGTAAGTTTTCTTAGTATTCTAATTATGTGTGGCTTAGCCAGTGGTGTAATTTTATTGATAGTTTATGTCTATTTAAGGTCTAAAGGCAGAGAACTTATTAAGCCTACCCACAAGCACAAGACTTCCAAGTGGGATTTTTTAGATGTTGCAAAGGTAGTTATAACTTTGTTTTTCTTTGGTCACTTGCTATCTTTAGGAGAAATATTTTTTAAAAAAATATTTGGGGTTAGGCCATTAAGCGAAGATATCAGAATGCTTTTTCATACTTCCTTTTCGGATATTTTGATAATAGGACTTGTGGTATGTTTTGTTATAAAAAAGTATGGCCAGAAAATCTCTGAGGTAGGTTTGTCTTTAAAGGATTGGGGCAGGAATATTTTAATCGGATTCTTAGGCTATATTGCAATCTTGCCAATTTTGGCAATCGTCCTGTTTGGGGTTGTTTGGGTGATTGAGTTAATTGGCTGGAGACCACCGGTTCAACCTGTAGTAGGTTTATTTTTAAGGCAAACAAACCCAAAGGTCTTGTTTTATATGACTGTGTTTGTTTCTATTATGGGCCCACTGGCAGAGGAGATATTTTTTAGGGGATTTACCTATAAAGCCATAAGGGGCAAGCTAGGGGTTAAGGCCTCCCTTTTAGTAGTAGCAGTGCTATTTGCATGGTTGCATGCAGATGTGGTAGGATTTTTTCCTATTCTGGTACTGGGTATTTTACTCGGGTTTTTATATGAGAAAACAGGTTCTCTAATTCCTTCTTTTACTGTACATATTTTACATAACAGTCTAACGGTTTCATTTATATTTATATTTAAACAGCTACTCAAGACAATTGCATGAAGAAGACGCAGGTATCAATTATAAAATGCCAGGACTATAACCCAACCAATATCTTAACCGCTGTAAGAAGATCTATTGATTTAATAGGTGGTGTATCTGACTCTATAGCGCCTGGGCAGAGGGTTTTAATAAAACCAAATATCCTTTCAGCAAGGAGGCCAGAAGAGGGCGTAACTACACATCCTGAGGTTATCAGAGCGATAATTACTATCTTAAAAGAAGTACAGGCAGAAATTCTAGTAGGGGATAGCCCTTCGTGTTTTTCAGATAAGGATATAGATGAGATTTATAAAGCCTCAGGCATAGAAAGACTATGCAAGGAAGAGGATGTTAAGCTTATAAGGTTTAGCCAGGTTGTGCAGATAGACGGGATCCCAATTGCCAAAGCCTTAAAAGAGGTAGATTATATAATATCTGCCCCTAAGATGAAAACCCACAATCTTACAGTTTTAACAGGTGGTGTGAAAAATATGTTTGGGGCAGTTGTTGGTGGGCATAAATTAAGCTTACACCTTAAATTTTCAGATCCAGTGAGTTTTTCTTCTCAATTGGTAGATATATTTTCACATGTTAAGCCACAACTAACCATTATGGATGCGGTTGTGGGTATGGAAGGCGACGGTCCAGCAGGAGGCAAGCTCAAGAGTATAGGTTTGATATTATCAAGTAAAGATGCAATAGCGCTAGATTCTGTTTTTGCACAACTTGTAGATATTTCGCCATTTAGTGTGCCTACAATAAAAATAGGTCATGAGAGAAAATTGGGTGTAGCAACCCCAGAAGATATTGAGGTATTAGGGGAAGAGATAGTAGGTGTAAAAATGCCTGGGTTTTCCCTACCTAAGCCTTCAGTAATGCTTCAGTTGTCAGGGTCTTTATTATGGCTTTTTGGAAAAGCCATGAAGCTATACCCCAAAGTAAACAAACAAAAATGCACGAGGTGCCAGACTTGCGCAAAAGCTTGTCCAGTAAATGCTATAACCATAACAGATTCATCATGTAAGATAAATTATTCTAAGTGCATATGTTGTTACTGCTGTCATGAATTATGTCCTAGCAATGCTATAGAATTTAAACAATCATTATTAAAAAAGCTTTTAAATTTTGCATTGAGCATAAAAAGAAAAATTAGGAGTATGAAAAAATGCCCATCTCAACAATAGAATGGAAGAGTTCTCACGTTAGAATAATAGACCAGACAAAATTACCAAGCAGGTTTGCAATAATTAACTTAAAAAACATTAGACAATTATGGAAAGCAATAAAGACTTTGCAAGTGAGGGGTGCACCTGCTTTAGGTGCTGCAGGTGCGTTAGGTGCGTATCTTGGCATTAAAGATTCAAAGGCAAAAAACTGGAAGCAATTTAAGCATCAACTAAAGAAGGTAATAGGATATTTAAGTACCTCAAGGCCGACAGCTGTAAATCTTTTCTGGGCATTAAAAAGAATTGAGGAGACAGCAAATAAAAATAAGCAAAAATCAGTCAATGAGATTAAAGAAATAATCTTAGAAGAGGCAAAAAGAATACTTCGAGAAGATAAAGATTTATGCAGAAGGTTATCCAAGCATGGCGCAAGACTTATAAAAAATGGAGACGCACTTCTAACCCATTGTAATGCCGGGGCCTTGGCCACTGTAGATTTTGGAACGGCACTTGGTGTGATGTATCAGGCGAAGCACCAAGGCAAAAAATTCAAAGTTTACGCTGATGAAACAAGACCTCTCCTGCAAGGTGCAAGACTTACAACATGGGAGCTCATGAGAGAAAAAATAGATGTAACACTTATATGCGACAATATGGCAGCATTGCTTATGAAACAAGGCATGGTAAATAAAATTTTTGTAGGGGCAGATAGAATTGCTGCAAATGGAGATGCCGCTAATAAAATAGGCACTTATAGCCTAGCCTGTCTTGCTCATCACCATAAAATACCTTTTTATGTAATAGCCCCTACTTCTACGATGGATACTAGCTTAAAAACAGGTAATGATATACCAATAGAGCATCGAGGTAGAAATGAGGTAATACGCTGGGGCAATAGAATAACAGCGCCCTTAAAGGTTAAGGTTTACAATCCTGCCTTTGATGTTACACCTGCTAAACTAATAACTGCAATTGTCACTGAAAAAGGAATATTTAAACCAAATAAATTATCAAAAGACAATTCTAAATGAAGAAAATAAGAGATTTAGGTGAGTTTGCATTAATTGAGCAAATAGCCAGACATACCAAGACAGGCAATTCGGTCCTAAGAGGCATAGGTGATGATGCTGCCGTGCTGCGCTATAGAAAAGACAAGCACCTTTTATGTACTACGGATATGCTTATTGAGGGGGTTCATTTCAAGCTAGGTAAGGCCAAGCCTTACAGAATAGGCTGGAAGGCTTTATGTTGCTCTATCAGTGATATCGCAGCAATGGGGGGCGTGCCAAAGTGGGCGGTGGTATCAGTAGGCTTAAAGCCGCAGTTGAGCGTTAAATTTATAGATGAACTATATTCAGGAATAAAAAAGGCGGCTAAGGCTTTTTCTGTAGATGTTGTGGGTGGAGATACTAATAAATCTTCTAAGTTCGTTATAGATGTAACAGTTTTAGGTGAGGTGAAAAAACAAAACTTGACATTGCGAAGTAGCGCAAAGGTAGGCGATTTGATCTTTGTAACAGGAAAGCTTGGAGGAGCTCTTTTTTCTGAAAAACATTTAAACTTTATTCCAAAACTAAAACAAGCCCAATGGTTAGTTAATAATTTTAAGATAAACTCAATGATAGATATTTCCGATGGATTGGCAAGCGATTTAGGTCATATTATAAGGCGTAGTCAAGTAGGGGCTGTGATTTTTGAAGAATTAATACCAATTTCAAAAAGTGCAAAGGGAATAGAAGGTGCACTCGCAGATGGAGAGGACTTTGAACTTTTATTTACGCTTTCTCTCAAACAGGCAAAGCGATTACTTAAGAGAAAGACTTCAAGAAAGGTTTATCTAATAGGTCAAATAATAAAAGAGCGTGTTGGGATTTTGTTGGTGGATAAAAAAAACCTTGCTAAGAGGATTCACTCTTTTGGCTTTAGACATTTTTAGATGCAGTATTTATCTAAGACCTCAAAAGATACTATAAAATTAGGTGAACAACTTGCCCGCCTACTAAAGGCTAAGGATGTGTTAGGTTTAGTAGGTACACTTGGTGCAGGCAAGACCACTTTTACCAAAGGAATTGCTGCTGGTCTTGGCGTTAAAAATTCCAGATATGTTAGTAGCCCATCATTTGTTTTGATAAAAGAATACAAGGCAAGGATTCCCTTGTATCACTTTGATCTTTACAGGATTGAAGCAGTAAGGGAGATAGAAAACATAGGTTACCAAGAGTATCTTTATGGAGAAGGTGTAACGGTTATAGAATGGGCTCAAAAAATAAAGCCCCTATTGCCAAAAGAATATTTACAGATAGAATTTAGCATAAGAGATAAAACCTCAAGACTGATAAAATTCATCGCAAAAGGAAAAAGGCATAAAGAATTAATCTCTAAACTTAAGGTGTAAGCTTTTGTTGAAAGAAAAAGCGTTTAATATTTTAGCTATAGATACATCTGGTGTATTTTTAAGTGTAGCAATTTTACAAAGAAGTAAATTAATTGCAAGGCATCACTCTATGGTTGGTCAAAGGCATTCTGAGTTACTGGTTCCAACTATAGGAAGACTTTTGAAAAAAACAAAATTTGATCTTAAAAATTTAGACTGCCTTGCTGTTTCTGTGGGGCCAGGCTCTTTTACGGGTTTGCGCATAGGGGTTGCAACCATTAAGGGTCTATCGCTAGCTATAAAAAAACCAGTAGTTTGTGTGCCTACCCTAAAGGCAATAGCAAAAAATGTAACCGGAAGAAACGTAAGCCTAATCTGTCCTATTGTTGATGCAAGAAGAGAGAATGTTTATTCTGCCACTTATCGTAATCAAAGCGGTCTTTTAAAACAGTCGTTAAAAACAAATATATTTTCCCTAGATACATTAATAGTTAAACTTAGGCAGATTTTAGACAAAAAGAAGTGCTCAGTTATTTTTACCGGAGATGGATTGAAGAATTACAAAGATAAAATTTCTAGAAAGTTAGGAAAAAGAACATTATTCGCCACAGAAAAATTTTGGTATCCGAAAGCAGAAACAATTGCCAAACTAGCAGGAGAGCTTTTTTCAAAAAAACAAGTTGTTCCTTTAGATGAGCTCAAGCCAATTTATCTTTATCCTAAGGATGTCCAATGCAGAAAAAATTAAGACCTACATATGCAGAGGTTGATTTAAGCTCTATTAAGCATAATTTAGCTTTAGTTAAAGAAAAAATCAGACCCAAGACAAAAGTTTTAGTGGTTGTAAAAGCGGAAGCCTATGGTCATGGGCTCCTTAAGGTGTCTGAAAAGCTTGTTGGCTGTGGGGTGGATTATTTAGGCGCAGCATCTGTAGATGAGGCAATTAACATAAGGACTAAGTTTAAAGATACCCCCATTCTTGTCTTTAGCCCAATATTGCCGAATGAGATAGACGCTATATTGAAATATAACCTTACCCAGACTATAGCCAATGATGAATTAGCCCAAGGTTTACAAGATAGAGCAAGGCAAAAAAAGAAAAGAGCGAAGGTTCACATAAAGGTTGATACAGGCATGGGCAGAATAGGCGTATGGCATACTCAGGCAGCGGATTTTATAAAAAGAATAAACCAACAAAGCAATCTAGAATTAGAAGGTATATATACTCATTTTTCAAGCGCCGATGAAGAAAATTCAAAGTTTACACATGACCAATTAGGTTTTTTTGAAGCAGTGGTTAAAAAAATTGAATCTTTTGGAATTAAAGACATTTACACGCATGCAGCAAATAGCATGGGTATAATTGGATTTGAGAGGGCACACCTAAATTTAGTAAGACCTGGGCTTATGATCTATGGATTGCATCCAAGAGTAGATTTAATGAAGGGTCTAAATTTAAAACCTGCCTTGAGCCTAAAGACAAAGATAGTATTTATCAAAGAGGCAGAGGCCGGAAGGTCTATAAGCTATGGCAGGACTTATAAAACAGCCTCCAATACTAAAATAGCTACCCTACCAATAGGTTATGGCGATGGCTATCCAAGAACACTTTCCAATAAGGGGTATTGCCTGATAAGGGGTAAGAAGGCCCCTGTTGTAGGCATTGTCTGCATGGATCATACTATGGTAGATGTTGGCCATATACCTGGTGTAAAACTTGGTGATGAAGCAGTTTTAATCGGCACGCAAGAAAATCTTACAATTACAGCAGAAGAGGTTGCAGCGTTAGCAAATACCATACCCTATGAAATCGTTACAAGGATTGCCCCAAGGGTAGAAAGGGTGTATAAATGTTGACAGAATTATCTTTATGTGGTTATAATGATATAATTGTTAAAATATGGACAAAAGGAGTATATATATGAGAAGCGATAATGCAAAGAAGGGATTGGAAAGGACTCCACACAGGGCCCTTTTGTATGGTACAGGTATAAGTAAGAAACAGATGAAAAAGCCATTTATAGGCATTGCCTCAAGTTTTACAGACTTAATCCCTGGACATATTCACTTGCGAGATTTAGAAAGAGCAGTTGAGCAGGGAATTTGTGCTGGTGGCGGGACACCTTTTGTTTTTGGGATACCAGGCATATGTGATGGCATTGCTATGGGGCATGGAGGCATGAAATATTCATTGCCTTCACGTGAGCTTATTGCAGATATGATAGAGACAATAACCCAGGCACACCAATTGGATGGCGTGGTATGTCTTACAAATTGCGATAAGATTACACCTGGTATGTTAATGGGCGTTGCCAGGGTGAATATACCAAGTATTGTTGTAACAGGCGGACCGATGTTTTCAGGAAGACATAAAATGCAAAGGCTTTCATTTGTACGGGATACATTTGAAGCACTTGCCCGATATAAAAAAGGAAAGATTTCTAAAGAGGAATTAGATTCCCTTGAGTGTGAGGCATGTCCAGGGCCAGGTTCTTGTCAGGGGCTTTATACGGCCAATACCATGAATTGTGTTACTGAGGCTTTGGGGATGAGCTTGTCGGGTTCAGCGACAGCGCTGGCTGTTTCTGCAAAGAGGCGTAGGGTTGCCTATGAGAGTGGTAGTAGAATTGTTAATTTGGTTAAGAGAAATATAAAACCCAGTAGAATTCTCACCCAAGCTGCATTTGAAAATGCAATAAGACTGGATATGGCACTGGGGGGCTCTACTAATACCGTGTTGCATATACCAGCGATTGCTAATGAAGTGGGAATTAAACTATCTCTTTCTGTTTTTGATAGGATTAGTCGCACAACTGCACATATCTGCAATATCAGACCAGGCGGGGAACACTTTATGGAAGATTTAGAATTTGCGGGCGGGGTACCCGCGGCACTTAGTAGGTTAAGGTCAAAATTGAAAGATGCATTTACGGTTGATGGGAAAAACATCAAAGACCTTGCAAAAAAAGCAGAAATCCTTGATAGCGATGTTATAAGACCTCTCAAGAAGCCCTACCACAAAGAGGGTGGCATTGCAGTATTAAAAGGAAACCTTGCTCCTGAAGGGGCTGTGGTAAAGCAATCCGCAGTAGAGGGGAGTATGCGCAAATTTAAGGCAAAAGCTAGGGTGTTTAACTCAGAAGAGAGTGCAATGTGTGCCATAATGAATGGAAAGATTAAACCAGGGACCGTTCTTGTGATAAGGTATGAAGGTCCAAAGGGTGGACCTGGAATGAGGGAAATGCTTGCTCCGACAGCAGCTATAGTAGGCATGGGACTTTCAAACAAAACAGCTTTGATTACTGACGGCCGTTTCTCAGGTGGGACGCGCGGCCCTTGCATTGGGCATGTTTCACCTGAAGCAGCTTCTGGAGGACCGTTGGCTATAGTAAAAGACGGAGATATAATCTCTGTTGATATTACAAGGAGAAGTTTAAAATTAGAAATCAGTGAGAGTCAGATGGAGGCAAGGCTCAAAAAATGGAGTCCTCCAAAACCAAAGATAAAAAAAGGATATCTAGCAAGATATACAAGGCTGGTTACGTCCGCAAACACAGGAGCAGTTATAAAATGAAACTTACAGGTGCAAAAATTTTAGTTGAGTCATTATTGAAAGAAGGCGTTGAAGTTATGTTTGGTTATCCGGGCGGAGTTCTTTTACCTATCTTTGATGTATTGTATGATGCACCTATCAGATTTATCCTGACCCGCCATGAACAGGCAGCAGCACATGCAGCAGACGGCTATGCCCGTACGACAGGCAAGGTTGGGGTTTGCATCGCTACATCAGGCCCGGGTGCCACAAACCTCATTACAGGCATAGCTACTGCATACATGGATTCAGTGCCTATGGTTGCAATTACCGGCCAGGTCAAGACGCATTTAATCGGAAGCGATGCATTTCAGGAAGCAGACATTACGGGTATTACTCGGCCCATCACAAAACATAACTATCTTGTTAAAGATGTAAAAGATTTAGCAAGGGTTATAAAAGAGGCGTTTTATATTGCCTCAACAGGAAGACCTGGACCGGTTGTCATAGACCTCCCTGTGGATGTTACACTTCAGGAGACGAACTTTAATTATCCGAAAACTATTTCCATGCGCAGTTATAAACCTACTTATCCAGGTCATCCTGGTCAGATAAAAAAGGCCGCTAAGGTTATAGCCCAAAGCAAGAAGCCTATTATCTATGCTGGCGGTGGGGTAATTATAGCTGATGCTACTTCTAAACTGAAAGAATTTGCAGTAAAGATACAAACACCTGTTACAACAACATTGCTTGGTTTAGGCTGTTTTCCGGAAACGCATGAGCTTTCTTTAGGGATGCTAGGGATGCATGGGACTGCCTATGCAAACCATGCTATTCAGGCAAGCGATCTTATTATTGCAGTAGGTGCGAGGTTTGATGACAGGGTTACAGGAAAGATTGATGAGTTTGCTCCGCACGCAAAGATTATACATATTGACATAGATCCTGTTGCAATAAGTAAAAATGTCAAAGTGGATGTGCCTATAGTTGGCGATGCAAAAGGCATATTAACTGAGCTTACCAAGATTGTCAAAAAACCTGATACCAAGGATTGGCTTAAGGCAATTATAGCATGGAAGAAGAAACACCCTTTGTATTACAAAAAAGATAGTAAACTTAGGCCTCAGTATGTTGTTGAGCAAATCTGTGAGGCCACAAAAGGCAATGCTATAATTTGTACCGAAGTCGGCCAAAACCAAATGTGGGCTGCCCAGTGGTATAAATTTACTAAACCAAGGACGATGGTTTCAAGCGGCGGACTTGGAACAATGGGGTATGGTTTTCCAGCAGCAATAGGTGCGCAGATAGGTTGTCCTAAAAAAACAGTTTTTGATATTGCAGGTGACGGGAGTTTTCAGATGAATATACAGGAACTCTGCACTGCTGTTGAGCACAAACTTCCCGTTAAGATAGCAATATTGAATAACTGCTATTTAGGCATGGTCAGGCAATGGCAGGAGCTTTTCTATAATAAGAGGTATTCAGCCACTCCGCTTACCTGTGTAGATTTTGTCGGGATAGCCCAGGCCTATGGCGCTACAGGCATAAAAGTTACTAAAAAACAAGATGTAAAAAAGGCCATAAATAAGGCCCTGAAGACGTCCGGGCCAGTTGTTATGGATTTTCATATTGAAAGAGAAGAAAACGTTTTTCCTATGGTTCCAGCAGGAGAGGCAATTAATAGGATGATAGGAGGCATGGCCTAAGATGAGACACACCTACTCTGTATTAGTAGAAAACCATCCGGGTGTTTTAGCAAGAATTGCAGGACTTTTTTCAGCCAGGGGTTTTAATATTGATTCTCTGGCAGTAGGAGAAACAGAAGACCCCACTATGTCTAGGATGACAATTGTGGTCAATGCAGATGAACGCACACTAGAGCAGGTTAAAAAGCAGCTAAATAAACTCATAGATACAATAATTGTGAAGGATTTACATGAAGGTGAGTTTATTGGCAGGGAATTAATGCTTATAAAGGTTGCAAGTACCAGCAAGAACAAAGGCGAGATAATAGAAACAGCAGAAACCCTAGGCGGTAGAGTTGTTCATGCAGCCACAAAGACCATCACAGTAGAGTTAGTAGGCGATGAGGATAAGATAAAAAGTGCTTTAGAGTTGTTTGAGCCGTTTGGGATTAAAGAAGTAGTGCGGACTGGAAGAATAGCGATAAGTAAAGAATAATAAGGAGGTCCAAAATGACCCACTCCTATAGACTTATCCCACTTATTATAGCAGGCATAGTTTTAACAGGTTTAATCTCTGCTATAGCAGAGGAGGTAACACTTACCACCTATTACCCAGCCCCTACAGGGGAATATAACGAGTTAGAAACAGAAAGCCTTACTCTTACACCTGGAGATGGTCCACCTGTTGCTGCAAATTCAGAATTAGAAGGTATGTTTTATTATGATGATGGAACAGGAGGCAACACAGAAGGCCTTTATTACTGCGAAGAAGATGGAGAAGGATGGACTCTCCTGGGAGGCGGTGTGTGGATACCAGCAGCAAATGGAACAGATATTTATTACGATGGCGGCAATGTTGGTATTAGGACAACAACTCCCTTTACTGCCCTTACAAAAGGAAGCGGAGGTTTGGAGATAGCAGCAGTAGCCGGCCAGCCCGAACTGCAGCTTCACAGGGCTAGTGCAGGAGTTAGCGGGGTACAAGCTACTGCTAATTTACGCGTGAATGATAATAAAGATTTTGTAATAAATGTAAGAGATTTTATTAGTTCCATAGATACGGATGCTATGGTTATAACCTCAGATAAGGGTTATGTTGGCATTGGGACATCAGATCCACAGAAACAGTTGCATATTTACGACCCAGGCACTATTTCTGGCCGAGGATTAGTGATAGATTCCCCCATGCCTACATTAGTACTAAAGGAGCGGGATGAGGATGAAGATGAAAAATACTGGAAATACATAGTAGCCAGTGGCATACTTTACGGTTATGCAACTAATGATGCGGAAGATAGTTCGAAACCCTGGCTTATTGTTGAAAGAACAGACACCGATATTAATAAGGTAGCCTTTCCTAATGGCAATGTTGGTATTGGGACTACTCATCCTACGGGCATTTTGGATGTCAGTTCGAGTACGAGTGGTTTTATACCACCGAGAATGGGAGATCCGAGTAGTGAAATAACAAGTCCTGTTGAAGGTATGATTGCCTATGATAATGACGGCACAGATGGCTCATCTAAGGGGCTTAAGATATATAGCGGATCGGCCTGGCTGCCATTAGGTGGGGCTTTAGGGAGTCCTTCTTGGGAATCCAGTTGGTTTGATGTCAGTAGCAATGATACTGGTACTGTTTCAGGAAGTCCTCCCACAGTAGAATATTCTCATTTTCAAATACTCATGAAAGAGAAGGACAAAGATGATATCATAATATATGAAGGCATGAGTACTCCTGTAGTCTATTCGGGAACACCCCAATTTTATGGCCTTACTTTTTACATTGATGATAGTGCTGGAGAGTTAAAATATGTCGCAGGGGCCCATGCTACTGGATGCCGGGCAGATGCGAATGGTGTTGAAGACCATGATTGGACAGATTTTACCATATCGAATGCAACAGTAAAGATCAAAATTTGGATATAGATCCTACAAATAGGCAAATAGCAAGAAAAGCAGGAGGACAAAATGGCTAAGATGTATTATGAACAAGATGCAAACTTAGATTTACTGAAAGAAAAAACAGTTGCAATTATAGGTTATGGTATACAAGGAAGAGGTCAGGGACTTTGCCTGCGCGATAGTGGAATAAATGTAATAATCAGCGAATTAGAGGGAACGCCTAATTTTCAAAAGGCACAGGAAGATGGATTTTCTCCAGTAAGTGCAGCTGATGCCTCAAACCACGCAGATGTAATTCAAATATTAACACAGGATCATGTGCAGGCAAAGGTTTACAAAGAGTCAGTCAAGCCTAATTTGAAAAAGGGTAATGCACTTTGTTTCTCTCATGGATTTAATATTCATTTTAAACAGATAAAACCACCTAAGAAGGTTGATGTCTTTATGGTAGCCCCCAAGGGGCCAGGAGCCTTAGTGCGCCAGATGTATGAAGAGGGTAAGGGTGTCCCGTGCCTCATAGCTGTTTTTCAAGATACAACAGGGCACACAAAAGATTTGGCCCTTTCTTATGCAAAGGCAATAGGTGCTGCCCGTGCAGGTGTAATTGAGACAACCTTTAAAGAGGAAACAGAGACTGATCTTTTTGGAGAACAGACCGTGCTTTGCGGAGGGGTAACAGAGCTCGTCAAAGCAGGCTTTGACACATTAATAGAGGCAGGTTATCAACCAGAGATTGCCTATTTTGAGTGCCTCCATGAATTAAAGCTTATTACAGATTTGATTTATTCAGTCGGTATTTCTGGTATGAGGCAGCGCGTATCAGATACGGCAGAGTATGGAGACTATACGCGTGGCAAGCGTATTATCTCAGAACGCACCAGAAAACAGATGCAAAAGATTTTGAAAGAAGTCCAATCTGGAAAGTTTGCAAGGGAATGGATCAGGGAAAACAAAGAAGGCAGGCCGAACTTCAATAAGTACAGAGAAGAAGAAGGCAAGCATAAAATAGAAGAAGTGGGCCGTGCCTTACGAGAAATGATGCCCTGGATGAAGAAGTAAAGGAGTGTTATGGAGAAGTTAATCGTATTTGATACAACGCTACGCGATGGAGAGCAGTCTCCTGGTGCGAGCCTTGGGACAAAGGCAAAACTTGAGGTCGCTCACCAGCTTGATAAGCTAGGCGTTGATGTAATAGAGGCAGGTTTTCCTATTGCTTCACCTGGAGACTTTGAAGCAGTCAAACTTGTCTCATCAAGAATAAAAAGACCTATAATATGCGGACTTGCGCGTGCGGTTAAAAGTGATATTGATATAGCTTACAGAGCGCTAAATAAAGCAAAGCATAAACGCATACATGTATTTTTGGCAACATCCAAGATACACATGAAGTATAAACTTAAAAAGTTAGAAGATGAGATCTTAAGACAAGCGGTGCATTTTGTTAAATATGCCCGTACTTTGGTTAAGGATGTAGAGTTTTCACCTGAAGATGCCTCCAGGACAGAGAGGAAGTTTTTATATAAGGTTGTTGAGGCTGTTATTAATGCAGGGGCGACTACTGTTAATATCCCTGATACAGTAGGCTATGCAATACCTGAAGAATTCGCAACGCTTATAAAGGGAATAAAAGAAAACGTTCCAAACATTAATAAAGCCGTAATTAGCGTCCATTGCCATAATGACCTAGGGCTTGGTGTGGCAAATTCTTTGGCTGCTGTGCAAAATGGCGCACGTCAGGTAGAATGTACAATTAATGGTCTTGGCGAACGTGCGGGGAATGCCTCTTTAGAAGAAATTGTCATGGCAGTGAGGACCAGGAAGGACCTTTATGAGGTTTCTACAGATATTGATACGACACAGCTTTGTAAGACAAGTCGGCTCATTGCACGCGCAACAGGTATGTTGGTCCAGCGAAACAAGGCCATTGTAGGCCAAAATGCCTTTAGTCATGAGGCAGGTATACACCAGCATGGTATATTAAAAGAACGCATTACCTATGAAATCATGAAACCAGAGGATGTTGGCTTTGGAGAAACTCAATTAGTCTTGGGCAAGCATTCAGGCAGGCATGCATTTTCAGATAGATTAAAAAAGCTAGGTTTTGAGTTAGATAAAGATGAAATAGACAGGTCCTTTGAAAGATTTAAGGTTTTAGCAGATAAGAAAAAGGAAGTTTACGACGATGATTTAATAGCAATCGTTGAAGATGAGATTAAAGAGGTCCCCGAGGCCTGGGTTATGGACTCAATTGAGTTTACTGGGGGTAGTAAGGTTACACCAAAGGCAACTGTTGCCTTAAGAAAGAAAACAAAGATAATTGAAAAGACCGCAACCGGTGATGGGCCTGTTGATGCATGCTATAAGGCCATTGAGAAAATTACAGGTGTACGAGTGAAACTTTTAAATTATGGCATTCAGGCTGTAACCTCTGGAAAAGATGCTTTAGGTGAAGTCACGGTAAGCTTGCGTATTAATAAAAGAGAAATTACAGGACGAGGTGCCTCAACTGATATTATTGAAGCAAGTGCTAAGGCATATCTAAACGCGATAAATAGAGCGATATACAGAAAGTAAAAATCTATATGAAAATAGATGTAAATACCAAAGTCTATTGCTTGTTAGGTTACCCGGTAAAACATAGCCTTTCGCCTGTTATGCATAATGCTGCATTCAAAAAATTAGGCATAAATGCAACTTATGTAGTTTTAGAAGTCCCACCCAGGTTTATAGATAAGGCTATTAATGTAATTAAGACATTTGGTATCTCTGGTGCGAATGTAACCATTCCACACAAGGAAGGCTGCATAAAACATTTGGATAAACTAACTAAAGAAGCAAAACTTATAGGTGCTGTTAATACAATTGTTAATAAAAACAACAAGTTAATTGGCTATAACACCGACGGGATTGGTTTTCTAAAAGCACTTAAGGAGGATTTAGGAATAACCGCTAAAGGAAAGAAGGTGTTCCTAATTGGTGCTGGTGGGGCAGCAAAGGCAGTAGCGACTACTCTTGCTGCAGGTGGAGCAGAGTCAATTTGCGTTGTTGATAAAGTCCGCAAGAAGGCTAATAAACTATCGAAGGAACTAAAAAAGAATTTTTCAAAGTGTAAAGTAAAGGTAGTTTCTGGGAATTGGAAGCGTTATATAGAAAATAGTAATTTATTGATAAATGCTACACCCATTGGCATGAAGAAGAAAGATGCACTTTTAGTAAAACCAGAATATTTACATAAAGGTCTTAAAGTATATGATTTAGTTTACAATGTTCCAAAGACAAAATTGGTAGAAGCTGCTACTAAATGTGGCCTTAAAGCTTCTTGCGGCCTTAGCATGTTATTATACCAAGGGGTGGAGGCCTTCAAGTTGTGGACAGGCAAGAGGGCACCAGTTTCTATAATGCGAAAGACACTTTTGAGAGGTCTTAAATAATAAAATTCAGCGAGGGAAGATGTCAATTTTTGTTTACATCTTTGTTTTTATTTTAGGTTCAATCGTCGGATCATTTTTAAATGTTTGTATATGGCGCCTTCCGAAGGAAGAATCTGTAGTAACGCCGCGCTCACATTGCGTTAATTGCAGAAAGCCTATTTATTGGTATGACAATGTACCATTTTTAAGCTATGTATTCCTTGGAGGTAAATGCAGGTTTTGTAAAGCAAAGATTTCTTTTAGGTATTTTTTAGTAGAGCTTTTAACTGCAGGAATGTTTGTTTGGTTTTTTTCCGTGTTCGGGATTAGTGTAAAGTTTTTTGTATATACCGCACTTTGTTGCGGGTTAATAGTTGCAACCTTTGTAGACTTTAAATACCAGATAATTCCAGATGAGATTACCCTAGGAGGCTTGATTGTAGGGTTATTAGTTAGCGTTGTCTTTCCAGGGCTACATGGGGTTTCATCACATTGGAACTCATTGCTTATTTCTTTAGGTGGCATGTTGGCTGGGGGTTTGAGTATTTACCTAATAGGCCTTTTAGGTGCAGCAGTATTCAAAAAAGAGGCAATGGGCGGTGGAGATGTAAAACTAATGGCCATGATAGGTTCTTTTATAGGATGGAAATTAGTACTTTTAGTATTTTTCTTGGCCCCGTTTTTTGGCTCAGCTGTTGGAATAATCCTAAAACTTAAATACAAGGTCGAACACATACCATACGGACCATATTTATCTTTGGCTACTTTGATATGTATTTTTTGGGGTGAAGATATATTAAGATGGCTGTTTTTCTAAATAAGGGGGAATGCAATGTTAAGATATTTAACTGCAGGTGAATCGCATGGCAAGTGCCTGGTGGCAATCTTAGAAGGAATGGTCGCCGGATTAAAACTTGATAAAGAAGAAATTAACCACCAATTGGCCAGGAGACAAGCAGGTGTTGGCAGGGGTGCCAGAATGAAGATTGAAAAAGATAAAGTGTGTATCCTTTCTGGCTTGCGAAACAAAAAGACTATAGGAAGTCCCATAGCATTAGAGATAGAAAATAAAGATTTTTCTATAAATAGATTGACTTCAATAACTAAACCCAGACCAGGGCATGCGGATTTAGCGGGTGGTTTGAAATTTTTAACAAAAGATTTGCGCGATTGCCTTGAGCGCTCAAGTGCAAGAGAAACTGCTGCGAGAGTGGCTGTTGGCAGTATATGTAGAATATTTCTGAAGCGATTTGGCATAAACATAACAAGTCGCTTGTTAATGTTAGGTGGGGTACATTCAAAAAAGACCATAACACAAAAAATAAAAGAGGCCAAGAAAAAAGGAGATACCTTAGGAGGTGCTTTTGAGGTAGTTGCAAAAGGACTACCTGCTGGACTGGGTAGCTTTTCTCAATATGATAGAAGGCTAGATGCCAGGTTGGCTTTAGCCATTATGTCTATTCAGGCAGTAAAGGCCGTAGAGATTGGTGAGGGCATAAAAATAGCTGAAAAGCTTGGTTCTGAGGTGCATGATGAGGTTTTTTACAGCAAGAAAGATGGGTTTTACCGTCGGACCAACAATGCAGGTGGCCTAGAAGGTGGCGTAACAAATGGAGAGCCAGTAATTATTAAAGGTTACATGAAACCAATATCAACACTTAGTGCGCCTCTAGCTTCCGTTGATATAAAGACAAAAAAACCTTGTAAGGCATCCATAGAAAGGCATGATACTAGTGCTGTAGAGGCTTGTAGCGTTGTAGCTGAAGCTGCAGTATGTTTTGAGTTAGCAAGAGGTTTTTTGGAAAAATTTGGCGGTGATTCCATTTTAGAAGCTACTCAAAACTACAAGCAATACTTAAAGGCGTCTTCTAAATATTAGTAAAATGAACATTGTACTAGTAGGTTTTATGGGGACAGGGAAAAATGCCGTTGGCAAATTATTAGCCGATCAGCTGGATATGGATATTGCTGATACAGACTTTTTGATAGAGCAAAAAGAAGTGCGAGCTATAGTTGAAATATTTCAGTCTGAAGGAGAAGGTTATTTTCGCAAAGTTGAGAAAGAAGTAATAAGAGAAGTTTCAAGTTATGATAATACTGTTATCATTGCAGGTGGAGGTGTTGTCTTAGATGAAGAGAACATTGAAAGTCTTAAGAAAAATGCTATTTTAGTATGCCTTAAAGCAACTGCTGAGGTTATCTTAGAAAGGACTAAAGGATATAAGCATAGACCTTTGTTAAATACAGAAGATCCAAAGACTAAGATAGAAGAACTTTTAGATAAACGAGCCCCCTATTATGCAAAGGCAGATTTCGATATTGACACAAGCAATTTAAAACCATTTGAAGTTGCAGAAAGAATTATTAAGATATGGAAGAAAAAAAGTGTCTAATAGCACTTAATATGGTTGCAGGACTAGGACCGGTTACGATTAAAAAGCTCTTAGATAAATTTCATACAGCTAAAGGCATATTGGAGGCTAGCACACAACAATTACAGTATGCATGCAACATAAACAAAGAGATCGCTAAGAGCATTCTTTCTATTTCAGAAGACGTGAGGTTACAAAGAGAGCTAAGACTCATTAAAGATTACAACGCCAAGGTTTTTACAGTAGAAGAGAGCGAGTACCCCCAAAACCTAAAGCATATATACGATCCTCCAGTTGCCATTTACGTAAAGGGAGAAATTTTACCAGAAGACAATTTGGCAGTAGCTATCGTAGGTACTAGGATACCATCAGCTTATGGGAGTAATGCAGCGAGAAGGCTTGCAGCTGAATTTGCAAGAGAGAAAATAACTGTTATATCAGGCCTGGCAAGGGGCATAGATAGTGCTGCCCATCAAGGGGCACTAGAGGCAGGTGGTAGAACAATAGCTGTTTTAGGCAGCGGTTTTTTGAATATATACCCCCCAGAGAATAAGGAATTAGCTAAGGAAATATCACACGCAGGAGCTGTAATTTCTGAATTTCCAATGGAGACAAAGCCCTTAAAAGGAAATTTTCCCTGCAGAAACAGAATTATAAGTGGGCTTTCTTTAGCTGTTATAGTAGTTGAAGCTGCAGCCAGGAGTGGTTCTCTAATAACTGCTAATTGTGCACTGGATCAGGGCAGGGAGGTTTTTGCTGTTCCCAATGTTGCGAAGGCTGTGACCTCTCAAGGTACGCATTGCCTGATACGACAGGGGGCAAAATTGATAGAGACTGCACAGGATGTAATAGAGGAATTACAAATCTTTAACCAACCACAACCATCAATTAAAAAATGAAAAAATCATTAGTTATAGTAGAATCACCGGCAAAGGCAAAGACAATTAATAAATTTTTAGGTCCAAACTACGTTGTCCGCTCATGTATGGGGCATATTAGGGATCTACCACAAAATAGTTTTGGGGTAGATACAGAAAATGATTTTAAACCTACCTATGTAGTTATCCCCTCCAGGAAAAAACTTATCAGCGAGCTAAAAAAAGAAGCTGACCAAACAAAAGGCATTTATTTAGCCCCAGACCCTGATAGAGAGGGAGAAGCGATTTCCTGGCACTTGGCAGATGTCGTAGGTAAGGATATCCAGGTTAAAAGGGTGGAGTTTGATGAGATTACAAAGGATGCTGTCTTGGAGGCATTTAAAAATCCACGTGATATAGATATGAAAAGAGTAAATGCCCAGCAGGCGCGAAGGATCTTAGATAGGATCGTCGGTTATTCTATAAGTCCCCTACTTTGGAAAAAGGTAGGCAGGGGTTTAAGCGCAGGTAGGGTGCAATCAGTTGCTGTAAGGCTTATTGTAGAAAGAGAAAGGCAAATTCAAGCTTTTAAACCGCAGGAATACTGGGAGGTTGAAGCAGAATTAGAGAAACAAAAAACTAAAGAAAAACCCTTTACGGCAAAACTAGAAAAGATACAAGGAGAAAAACCAGACGTTAAAACTGAAGAAGATGCAAAAAAAATAGTAGCAGAACTAAGCCCGGCAGAATTTATTGTTTCTTCTGTAAAAGAATCTCAGAAAAAAAGAAAGCCCCAAGCACCTTTTACTACCAGTAAATTGCAACAGGAAGGTTTTAACAAGCTTGGGTTTTCAGCCTCAAAGACAATGCGTACAGCCCAAGGTTTATATGAAGGTATTGAAATGGGAGAAGAGGGAGGTACTGGTCTTATTACTTATATGAGGACAGATTCTGTAAGGGTTTCTACGGTTGCACAGGCAGCAGCCAGAGATTTTATATTGAAAAACTTTGGAAAAAAATTCCTACCAGCGTCTTCCCCAAAATATGCATCAAAGAAAAGCGCGCAAGAGGCACACGAGGCAATACGACCCACTTCTGTTATGAGGAGTCCAGAGAAAATTAAAAAGTTTTTAACCCCAGATCAGTATAAATTATATACCCTTATATGGAAAAGGTTCGTTGCAAGTCAGATGAGCCCGGCGGTATTTTTGACAACTTCTGTAGATATATCTGTGTTGGATTCTAAATACATTTTTAGGACAACAGGTTCAACTTGCATCTTTGAGGGATTTTTGGCTGTTTACGATTTACAGGCAGAGCAGACAGAAAAGCATATCCCAAAGCTTTCAAAAGATGAATGTCTGAATTTACTAGGACTAACACCCAGCCAGCATTTTACCAAGCCCCCTCCTAGGTATTCTGATGCAAGCCTTGTTAAGGTATTGGAGGAAAAAGGAATAGGAAGGCCCAGCACCTATGCGCCCACAATAGAAAACATTGTAAGGAGAGATTATATAAGGCGACAAAGCGGATATTTGCACCCTTCGGATTTAGGAATTGTAATTACAGATTTATTGGTTAAGCACTTCCCGAGAATTCTAAATGTCAAATTTACTGCAGAGATGGAGAAGGGGCTAGATACAATAGAGCAAGGTGATACTGAATGGGTAAAACTATTAGAGGTTTTTTATGCTAAATTTCAAGGTACCCTCGATAAGGCAAAAGATCGCATGAAGAATCTAAAGCAGGAAGTGGTTTACACAGAAGAAGTTTGTGAGCTTTGCGGAAAACCCATGATTATAAAATGGGGCAGGAGGGGAAGATTTTTAAGTTGTTCAGCCTTTCCAAAATGCAGGTTCGCAAAATCCATTTCAACAGGAGTTAAATGTCCACAAGAAGGCTGTGACGGTGAACTTGTTGAGAAACGCTCTCCAAGAAGAGGGTTTTTCTATGGTTGCAGCAATTACCCAAAGTGTAATCATATAGCCAGAAAACTTCCAGAAGAAAAAAGCGAAAAATAACAAATGGAACGATATATTATTAAATTTCTAAGATATTTAGAAATAGAAAGAAATGCCTCAACGCATACGCTCGTCAACTATAAGAATGATTTAAGGGTTTTTAAGGATTTCTTGGGAGAATTGCCAATTGAAAGCGTAGATTATCTGACATTGAGGAAGTTTTTAGCTCATCTTAAAGCTACTCAATATGCAAAGACAAGCATCGCCAGAAAGCTAGCCTGTCTTCGTTCGTTTTTTAAATTTTTATGCCGCGAAGGTCATCTTAAGGCCAATCCTATAAAGGATTTATCTACTCCAAAACTAGACAAGAAGCTACCCATATTCCTTGATGAAGACCAGGTAACGAAACTTTTACAATCCCCTGACAAAGATTTAGCAGGCTTAAGGGACAGGGCGATATTAGAAACCCTTTATAGCACTGGCATCAGGGTCAGTGAATTAGTAGGGTTAAATGTCAGCGATGTAGACTTTATCGGAGGAGTTACAAAGGTTAAAGGCAAGGGAAAAAAAGAAAGACTATCTCCCATTGGCGATAGGGCATTGCGTTCAATCGGCGAATACCTAAAATCAAGAAAAACTGCCGATAAAAGCTCAAGCAAGGCAGTATTCTTAAACAAGAACAACAGACGGCTTACAGATAGATCTATTAGGCGTATAGTAGAAAAATATATACACAAAACCAGCATAAAGAATAAGGTTTCTCCTCACACCCTAAGACATTCATTCGCGACACATTTATTAAACAGAGGTGCAGATTTAAGGTCGGTACAAGAGTTACTTGGCCATATGAACTTGGTAACTACACAAATTTACACTCACGTAACAACAGACAGACTTAAGACTGTTTATGAAAAAGCCCACCCACGTGCTTAGCTATTAAATAAAAATGCATTTGCTATATAATTTAATCTTCATAGTTTTCGCTATTTTTTATCTGCCAGCCTTTATATTAAAAGGTAAGCACAGGCAAGGCTTCGCACAAAGATTGGGCAAGTTATCAGATGATTATGATCCACTGCCTGAAAAAAAGACAATATGGATTCATGCTGTAAGCGTTGGAGAAGTAACAGCGTCTTCTTCTATAATGAAGGCCATCAAGGATAAAAACCCAAAGGTAAGATTTGTTATTTCTACAACTACTCAAACAGGGCACAAAATAGCAAAAAAGATTACCTCTGGATTTGATAGGACCATTTATTTTCCTTTAGATATTTCATTTATAATGCAGAGAGTGATAAATCACCTAAAACCAGAGCTTTTGTTGCTTACGGAAACTGAAATATGGCCTAATCTTATAAGTGTTTCAAATAAGAATAAAATCCCCATAGCACTAATTAATGGCAGGATCTCCCCTGGATCTTTTAAGGGGTATTGGTTTATAGGTTTAATCTTTAGGCATGTTTTAAGAAAGATTAACATTTTTTGCATGCAGACAGATATGGATGCAAAAAGAATTATACAACTTGGCGCAAAGAAAGAAAACGTACACATTACAGGAAGCATTAAATTTGATGCTGCAAAAACACAAATCGAAAATATAGATGCCCAAAAAAAACGAAGGAATGCCTTGGGTATTTCAGAAAATGATATCTTGCTTGTTGCAGGAAGCACGCATTCACCAGAAGAAAAAACCATTATTAAGATATATAAGAGTCTTTTAGGCAAGCACCCCAAATTAAAACTTTTAATTGCACCAAGACATATTGAACGCACAGGAGAAATCGAAGGGATAATAACTAGAGAGAATTTTAAATCAGTGAGATTATCCAAGATAAAAGATGAGCCACTAAATGTTGACAATCAGCAGCCAGTGGTTTTTCTGCTTGACTCAATAGGTGAACTTAGAGAATTTTATTTCTTCGCTGATATTGTATTTGTAGGAGGCAGTTTAATTCGCCACGGCGGCCAAAATCTTATTGAACCAGCAAGTATAGCTAAATCTATGCTTTATGGACCTCATGTATTTAACTTCCAGGATATATCAGATTTATTGCTTAAAGAAAATGCAGCTATAATGGTTCAAAATGGAACTCACCTTAAAGAAGAAATTTCCTCATTACTTAATGATACGCAAAAAAGATACAAAATAGGGCAACAGGCAAGGTTAGTCGTTGAACAAAACAAAGGCGCTAGTATAAAAACACTGCAACTAATAGAGCAGTTTTTAAAATGATAGAACCTATAAAGGCTTATCTTCTGAGTTTGGCCACAGATAAGTTAAAGCATCCCTTGGCTCAAGCGTTAAAAGCTTTACTTTGCCTTCTCTCGTTATTGTATTGCTTAGGTATTAACGCTATATATCTTTTTAGAAAAGTTGGACTGCTTAAAGCAAATAAAGCTAAATGTAAAGTTATAAGCGTAGGCAATATTACTTTGGGTGGAACAGGTAAGACGCCAGCAGTAATATATATTCTAGGAATTCTAAAAGAGGCTGGTAGGAAGGTTGCAGTACTCAGCAGGGGATATGGAGCATGGCAAAAAATGGGTGATGAACCAGCAGCATTAATGGAAAATTTTCAGGATGTACCTGTAATAGTAGGAAAAAATAGAGTAGACTCGAGCAACAAGGCGCAGAGGCACCATGAGAGTGAGGTTGTTTTATTAGATGACGGTTTTCAATATTGGTATTTGAAAAAAGACCTTGATGTAGTAGCTGTGGATAGCTTGAATCCTTTTGGTAACGAAAGGCTTATACCCAGAGGAATTTTGCGCGAGCCTGTAGCTAGTTTAAAAAGGGCTGATGTAATTTTACTTACAAAGACAGATCTTTTAGATAATTCAGCCCACACTTTAGATGATTTAAAAAATACAATCTCCCAATTGAACAAAGATGCATTGATAGCAACTTCAGTCCATCAACCACAAGGCCTCCTAGATTTGCATAGCAAACTTAAGATAAGCCTAGATTCCCTAAGAGGCAAAAGCATATGTGCGGTATCAGCTATAGCAAGCCCAGATTATTTTCTTACATTGTTAAAAAAAGCAGGTGCTATTATAGGGGAAAACTTTAGTTTTCTAGACCATCATATTTATACCAAAAAAGAATTAAATAAAATTTTAAATGCTTGCCAGACCAAAAAGATAAACACTATTGTTACTACATCAAAAGATGCGGTTAAACTGTCCTCCCTCAATAAAGAAATGGCTACAGGCTTTGAGGTTAAGATATTAACCCTTAAGGTAAAACTGAAGATAGAAGAGAACGAAGAAAAATTTAAAAAGTTACTACTTGAGATATGAAAAAGATTTCCGTAGCTGATAATATTTTGTATCCTACAACACTGGCGATAGCCTACCTTCTTAGAAAATTGCCAATTACCCATGCCTTGCGCTTAGGTAGACGCATAGGCAGCATGATTTATTTTTTATATGCAAAAAGACGTTCTATTGCCTATGCGAACCTTAAAGCAGCCTTTGGACAACATACAAAACCAAGGCAATTACGAAGGATTACTAAAAAAGTCTTTCAGAATTTAGCACAGACAGCAGTTGAGGTCTTGAGGCTTCCAGCAGTTGACAAAGATTACATAGACAAATATGTCGAGCTGAAAGGACTTGAACATATAGCACATAGTAAAACTGCTGGATACGGCACTATTATATTGACTGCGCATTTTGGAAACTGGGAACTTTCAAGTCTTGCAGGTGCTCTTCGTGGATACCCGCAGGATGTGTTTGTGAGACAGCAGAAACACTCAAAACTTAATACCTTATTAAATAACTACCGCCGTCTTGGCGGCAGAGGTGTTATAACCAAAGGTCTTGCAACGAAGCAGCTTATAAAGGCCTTAAAGGAAAACAAAACTGTTTCGATATTGACAGACCAAGATGGTGGCGCATCAGGGTACCTGGTTAACTTTTTTGGAAGGCTTACCTCAACACCTGGGGGGGCTATGAGTTTTGCGTTAAAATTGGGCTCTCAAGTTTTGCCGCATTTTGCAATAAGGGAAAAAGGCCCAAAGCATTTAGCAATTATTGAACCACCAATAGAGCTTTTTACTCAGGATAATCGCCGCCTGAACATTCAAGCAAACCTTCAGCAATTTACTGATATATTGCAGGAATATATAACCAACTACCCCACTCAGTGGTTATGGCTTCATAAAAGATGGAAGACATCCCCAACTCGCAGGATTTTGATATTGAGTGATGGAAAGGCAGGACATCTAAACCAATCTTTGGCAGTAGCAAAACAGATAGAAAAGGCTGTGCGAGAAAAGGCCCAGAGAGATTCCAGGGTGGCACTTTTAAAGAAGGCACAGGAGAGGGCTTCATCTAGATCATATAGTACGGGAATAAAAAAAGATACCTTAGAAGAGTTAATATATTCCCAGCGGATAGTCAATATTCGGTTTAAAAATAGATTTTTCAAATTTTTATTAAATATCTTTAGTTTGTTTGCCTCACCAAGATGCCAAGGTTGCATGAGATGTGTAAGATTTTGTCTAACAAAAGATTCCTACAGGAAGATAATCTTTAACCATGCAGATGTAATTGTCTCATGCGGGTGGTCCCAGGCTGCTGTAAACCGCTTTCTAAAAGTAGAAAACAATGCAAAATCGGTAATTATAATGAAACCTGCCCTTCTGAGCATCAAGAAATTCGATCTTGCAATAATGCCAAAGCATGACAGACCCAGGAGGGGTAAAAATGTTTTAATAACAGAAGGTGCTCCGAATTTAGTAAACCAGGAACATCTTTCAAAAAGCAGTCAGAAGTTAAAGTTAAACTTAGATGAAAAACTAACAATAGGTCTTCTTATCGGTGGTAGCAATAAACAGTTTCAATTGAGCGTGAAACTGGCAAAAGGAATCTTAGATCAGATTATTCAAGCAGCAGAGCAGTTGGATGCACAGATTTTAGTTACCACATCCCGACGTACATCTAAAGATGTAGAGAAGCTTTTTTCCCAAAGGCTATCAGGTTATAAAAGATGCAAGTTGCTGATTTTGGCAAATCGCGAAAATCCACCTGATGTAATAGGTGCGGTATTAGATTTAAGTCAAGTGCTTGTTGTGTCGGGAGAGTCTATATCCATGGTTTCTGAAGCAGCAAGCTGCGGCAATAAGGTTGTTTTGGTCTTTAAGCCGAAACAAAAAGGAAACTTATTAGTAAAGCTTTTACGCCTAGGCAGAAACAAACACAACATTTTCTTAAAAAACCTTTCTTTTAAAAACCACATTGTTCTAATAAAGCCGAAAGAGTTAACAAATAAAATTTGCAGTGTATGGCAAAGGGGGAACTCAACAGCAAAGTTGAGTGACAATGAAGCCG
The DNA here is from genome assembly GCA_964497315.1 of uncultured Planctomycetia bacterium. Taxonomy (GTDB): domain Bacteria; phylum Omnitrophota; class Gorgyraeia; order Taenaricolales; family CAZCCH01; genus CAZCCH01. Next base: position 33,813 of record CAZCCH010000001.1, on the reverse strand, counting down.
TCCTTGGGGCAGCAAAAAGGTTGATATGAACATCCTTCAGATAGTTCCTGAATTAAAAGTGGGTGGAGTTGAAAGAGGTACAGTTGATTTAGCAAAACGCCTAGCTAGCTTAGGGCATAAAGCAGTTGTTATCTCAAATGGCGGCCCTTTAGTAAATCAACTTGAGGAAAGCGGTGTTGCCCATTACAAATTGCCCGTACATCAAAAATCCCTCCCTGCTATTCTAAAAATGATTGAAGAAGTCGCAAATATATTAAAGGAAGAGGATATTGAGATAGTCCATGCAAGAAGCCGAGTACCTGGCATAATAGGTTTTTTTGCAACGAGACGTGCTCATCAAAATTTAGGTATTCCACCAAGGCCCGTGTTTGTAACCACTTGCCATGGGTATTACTCTAACCACATTTTAAGTAGGCCCATGAGTTGGGGTAAGTTCGTTATAACAGCAAGCAATGTTATCGCAAAACATATGGTAAAAGACTTCGGTGTTCCGCAAGATAGAATTCGCATGATTCCACGAGGGGTTAATTTGGATGAGTTTGATTTTATCGCTAATAGGAACAGCAAAGAAAAAACCATTGGAATGATTAGCAGGATTACCCCCATAAAAGGACACCCTTATTTTATAAAATCCATAGCCAAGGTAGTTAGGATTATCCCTAATCTTAAGGTGTTAATCGTCGGAGATGTCCCAAAGGGAAAAGAAAAGTACAAACAGGAGCTAAAGCTTTTAGTTAAAAGGCTAGGTTTAAATAGGTATGTAGAGTTTACTGGAACCACCCAGAATGTCCCTGAAATTTTAGCAAAGTTAGATCTTTTAGTTTTAGCTACCACGGTACAAGAAGCCTTTGGCCGTGTGATTATTGAGGCATGGGCTAGTGGTGTCCCGGTTGTTGCTACAAGGGTAGGGGGTGTAGTTGATATAATTACTGATAAAAAAAATGGCCTTTTAGTTGCACCTGAAGATACTGATAGCATGACAGATGCGGTTGTGCGAGTTTTAAAAGATCCAGAGTTAGCATGTAAGCTTGCTACTCAAGCAAGGTCTGATGTTGAGGAAAGATACGCGCTTGATTTGATGGTTGATAAAACCATCAAGGCTTATAGTGAGCTCCTTAAACAGTTTAAGATATTGGTTATAAAGATAGGTGCAGTAGGAGATGTGGTGTTGTCCATACCAAGCCTTCGTGCGATAAGAGAGCAATTCCCTACAGCACGTATTTGCGTATTGGTAGGCCTAGAGGCCCGCGAAGCCTTACAGCATTGTCCTTATGTAGATGACTTGATAGTATATAATAAATCCTTAATCGGTAAAGGAATAAAGAAATTTTTAAAGCTTGCCAAAGATATCCAAAGAAGGAGCTTTGATGTTGTTATCGATTTTCAGAATAATAATAGGTCTCATATTTTAGGTTTTTTAAGTGGGGCCACTGCCAGATTTGGTTATTCAAATAAAAAACTAGGGTTTTTATTGAATTGTGGCGTTAAAGACACCAAGTATCCACCTTTGCCGCCGGTAGAACATAGTTTTCGGGTAGTAAACCTTTTGGGAATTAAGCCAAAATCAGACCATTTAGAGCTTTGGCCGCAGGAAGAAGACAGAAGCTTTGCAAAGAAGTTTCTTTCAGAAAATTGGTTGAACCCCACGCAGGAATTGGTTGCAATAAACCCCCTAGCAAGTAATAGGTGGAAAACCAAAATCTGGCCTGCGGAAAAATTTGCAAGACTTTGTGATATATTGGCCGCAAAGCATATAAGGACAGTAATTGTAGCAAGTAAGCTCAATAGTAAATACGTGGAGAAGTTTTTATCATTAACCAAGTCAAAGCCTATAAATGCCTGTGGGAGGACTACCCTTTTGCAATTGGCTGCTTTGCTTGAACGCTGCAAGGTTTTATTAAGTCCAGACAGTGCGCCCGTGCATATTGCAGCAGCAGTCAAAACACCAGCAGTGATTCTATTTGGTCCTACTGACCCAAGTAGGCACGCCCCTCCAGCAAAGGAAAGAATCACCATAATGCGTAAAAACCTAAGATGCAGCCCTTGTTATAGACCAAATTGCCAGAACATAAAATGCATGAACCTGATTAGCGTTGAAGAGGTATTAGAAAAAGTTTTACACTGGGTAAATATATGAAGATTTTAATTTTAACAACTCATCTTGATTTTGGAGGTATAGGTGTATATTCCACATCTTTAGCCAAGGCATTGGAGCGACGTGGCCATCTTGTAAAAATAGCCTCTAGTGGAGGGGATTTAGTTGAAGGGTTAAAGGCAAGTAACATAGAGCATGTTCAGTTAAATGTAAGGACTAAATCTGAACTAAGCCCGCGTGTTTTTAAGGCAGTGAATGATTTAGAAGAGTTGATAAAAAAAGAAAGGCCAGATATTATTCATGCCCAAACAAGGGTTACACAGGTAATAGCCTATCTTGTTTCAAAAAAGACAGGAGTTCCTTTTGTTTCTACATGCCATGGATTTTTCAGGCCGCATGCAGGAAGGAAATTCTTTGGTTTTTGGGGTAAGAGGGCTATTGCAATAAGTGAAGCCGTAAGAGAACATTTAGTAAATGATTTAAAGGCAAAGAAAAATATAGTACGTGTTGTTTATAATGGCGTTGATGTAAAGCAATTTTCTAGAGTCGCAGGAAAAGAAGAAATAAAATCATATAAGGCTAGGCTTGGCTTGAAAGAAGGCCCCATAATAGGCAGCATTGCAAGGTTATCTCCAGTAAAAGGGCAAAAATTTCTTGTTATGGCAATGAAGAAGGTCTTAGAGGAAATCCCAGATGCCCAACTTTTAATTGTTGGAGATGGCCCTTGTCAAAGAGAGTTGGTTAATCTCACGCTACAGCTGGGTATAGGCGATAAGGTTAATTTGGAAGGCTCTACACTTGATACCGTACAACCATTATCTGCAATGGATATATTTGTGTTACCTTCTTTGCAAGAGGGTCTCGGTCTCGCTGTAATGGAGGCTATGGTAACCTCAAAACCTGTTATTGGCTCTAACGTAGGTGGCGTTTATTCCTTAATTAAAGATGGAAAGACAGGTCTTCTTGTTGCACCAAAAGATGAAGATGCCCTTGCTGACGCTCTCATGAAGCTGTTAAAAGATAAACAACTTGCAGATGCGCTTGGTAAGGCAGCGAAGCAATTGATAGAAGAAAAATTTTCTTTGGCTAAGATGGCAGAAAAAATAGAAGAAGTGTACAAGGAAGCAACAGGCATTGAATGAAAATAGATAAAATATTAATAGTAAATGTCAATTGGCTTGGGGATGTTGTTTTTTCAACCCCCTTTATAAGAGCAATAAGGGAAAATTTCCCTGAAAGCCATATTGCCTGCATGGTTGTACCTCGATGTAAGGAAATACTTGAATTAAATCCTAATATAGATGAACTTATTATTTATGATGAGAAGGGTGAGCATAAATCAATTGCTGGAAAATTAAAACTTGCGCAGCTTCTTAAGAGGCAAGAGTTTAAGATAGCCTTTTTGCTGCATCGCTCTTTTACAAGGACATTAGTTTGTAAGCTTGCCGGTATACCAAAAAGAATAGGTTTCTTTTACTGGAAGCGCTTTATGTTAATTACCAAAAATATAAACCACCCACAGGGCGAGGTACACAGAGCGGAATATTTTTTAAGGTTGGCTAGAGGCTATGGCCTTAGAACAGACAGCGAAGGTTGTGATTTTTTTGTATCTGATAATGAAAAAATTTGGGCAGATGGATTTTTAAAAGGCGCAGGCATAATTCTACAAGATCCAGTAGTAATATTGCATCCTGCAGGAAACTGGATGCCAAAAAGATGGCCTAAAGAAAACTTTGCAAGACTAGCCGATAGATTAATAGATGAATTTGGGGTAAAAATATTAATAACAGGTTCTGCCAAAGATGAAGAATTGGCAGGACAAATAGCCAACTTGATGCTGCATAAACCTATAATTTGTTGCGGTAAAACCTCTCTTGGGCAATTTGGGGCATTGGCTGAAAAATCAAACCTTGTTATTTCAAATGATTCAGGACCCTTGCATATAGCAGTGGCTGTAAAAAAATCTGGAATAATTGGACTATATGGACCCACATCGCCTAAAATAACAGGCCCCTATCCCTTATCTATGCGAGGAAAAGATATAGTTGTTGTAGAAAGACACCTAAATTGTAAAATTCCATGCTATGATATGACTTGCAATAAGTATAAATGTATGGAGGCTATTAGCGTAGAAGAAGTTTTGAAACAAGCTACGCCTTTTTTAAAAAAGCCATAAATATACAAGGGTAATGCCTGAATTGATCAAAGACCCATCCTGTAATATGAAAATCCTTCTAATAACCCTAAGCAATATAGGCGATGTTATCCTGACCTTGCCTGTGGTTTCAGCAATAAGTAAAAAGTTTCCTGAAGGACAACTGGATATTTTAGTAGGCCCAAGAGCACAGGAGATTTTTCAAGAAGACCCCCGTATAAATAAGGTATTTATTTATAATACAGGTAGCTTAAAAGAAAAATTAAACCTGGCTTTTTCTTTAAGGAAAAATAATTATGATTTAGTTGTTGATTTACGAAACAGTATTTTCGGACCTGTTTTAAAGCCAGGTAGTTTATTTTTAGCTTTAAAAAAGCCTCCTAGAGATAGAATTCATATGAAAGACCGGCATTTGTGGCGCCTTGAGCAAATAGTGCCCTATATAGAAGATAATACATTAGGTTCTAATATTTATATAAATAATAGCGTCATATCAGAAGTTGATAATATGCTTTTAGCGCATAATATAAGCACTAATGATATAATAATATCAATTAGCCCAGGTGCAAAAAGCCATACAAAACGATGGATTGCTGATGGCTTTGCAGATGTTTCAGGAAGACTTTTAGATGAATTAGGCACAAAGGTTATTTTAATCGGGGCTGAAGAAGACCGCGAAATAGTCAATGCGGTCTTAGCAAAGCTAAAGAAAAGCGCAATAGATTTATGCGGTAAGACAAATATAAAACAACTCACAGCTTTATTAAAAAGATCTAGCTTATTGATTTCCAATGACAGCGCACCTATGCACTTAGCCTGGGCTGTAGGCACACCAGTTGTAGCCATATTCGGTCCGACGGACTCTGAGAAGTATAAACCCACAGGTCCTAAAGATGTTGTTATAAAAAAAGATTTAGACTGCTTACCGTGTGAAAAAGCACTTTGTGCCTCTAATAGCGAATGCATGAAGCTTATTGACCCAGACGAGGTTTTTCAGGCAGCAAAAAAGATATTATCAAGAGAATAATTTTCTTGCAAATTAAAAGCCCATATGCTATCATTAAGAGTAACAAAAAGTTAGTCTTGAAGCTTTTATCATATAGGGATTTAAAAGATGCCTATTTGCCCAATTTGCCAAAGAGAATTTACCCCATCTAAATACAGGCCTAATTCACAGAAGTTTTGCTCTGATGTGGCCTGCCAGAGGCAGAGACAGCTTGGTAATATGAAGCAATGGAGGGTTAGCAATCCCCATTATTTCAAGATGGACGAAACCAGAAGCCCCTATTGGAAGAGGCTATATAAGCAAAGAATCCAAAAATGGAGAAAAAATAACCCCCAGTATTTTAAAGAATATAGACAGAAATACAAGGAAAGACACAGGGGTTATATGAGAGAATATATGCGCCGCTACAGAAGAAAAAAGGCGCTTCTAGCAGAGGCAGAAAAGACCAAAGAAGCCCCTGATATTAAGTCTATCCAACAACAACCAACCCCACCCCCAACAAATCCCCCGGAAACCGTATCATAATTCTGAAGTTTTTTCTTGACAATGGGTTATAAATATGCTACAGTTTCATTTGATACGGTTAATGCAGCCTGATACGGTTGCTAAAATATAACTTTTAACATAAATAGGATAAAAAAAGCAAATGGCCGTGCCCCGATCGAAGCCAAGCTTCGCATACACGGACCGAGGTTGTTTTGTAAGAGGAGACCTCGTTGAGATACAAAGCAGGTTTATTTTTAACAGCGATTTTGGTTATCGGTTTGCTGCAGGTAGCATGCCCTTCTCATTGTTTATCCCAATACCCCTCCAATTCTGAAGAACCCCTAATTATTTCAGATATTCAAATACAAAATCAAACCCAAGGTTCAAGAGTTATTATCACAGCTAACCGCTATTTTGAGTTCTTTAGCTTTTATTTAGGCAAAGATAATAAAACTATAGCCATAGACCCTGTTGAAAAAGCCTATAGTGAATTAGAAGAGAAAATTATCCCGCTGCAAGAAGGTTTAGTTACCAGGATAAAAATAACAGAGTCTTTAGAACAAATGGGTGAGGGTGGCCTCTATCCGGTTGATATGGTCACGATAGAGCTAGAGAAGCCTGTTTCATATAAAGAATACCAGAGAGTAAATCGGATTACAGTTGATATAGGTCAGGTAAAATCAGTAAAACTCGCAAGACCAAGACAGAAGCTAATACAAAAACCAAAACCTGTGCAAGTCCCTACATTGAAATTAACACCAAGAAGACAACCCCCCACACCAAAGCCAATGCCAACGCAGGAGAAGAAACAAGTTCTAACAGCAAAACCTAAGCCAGTAACACCTAAACCAAAATTACAAGAAATAGAACCAGTCCAGTTAAAACTAGCAAAAGCCAAAAAGGTGCCGTCTGTAGGAGACGAAATATTTGAAAAGATTAGAGAAGAGATTGTATCTAAAGCGACATCTCTCCCAAAGGTAGATGCCCCCACACAAAAAGGGGCACTTTCATTCAAAGATTGTATTGATATAGCTACTTATAGCTATTTGCCTCTTGTAATTGCCGAGGAGGAAATAAGTCTTTCTGATATGAAGGTGGATGAAGCAAAAAGAGGTCTTTATCCTCAGGCAACAGCCAAATATACGCATACCGAAGGAGATGTATACGGAACAACCTTTATAGAAAAATCCTACGGTTTACAGCTTGAACAGCCTCTATATTATGGTGGCAGGCTTAAGCTCAGCCTCCGCCAGGCAGAGGTCAATCGCGAAGTGGCAATTGAGAAATACACCAAAGCTGAAACCGAGATTATTGCAAAAGTCACAGAAAAATTTTATGAATTAGCGGCAGCCTTTTTGAACCTCTCTGACCAAAAGGGACTCATTGATGAAGTGCGCAGTGGATTATCTTCAGCCAAGAAAAGGTTTGATATCGGGCTTTCCACACAGCTGGAGCTTTTAAATGTCCAAACGCAGGTCAATCAAGTTGAATATCAGTTAGCCATAGCGGATAAAGAAGTAGCTTTAACTAAGATCGCACTTTTACAGACAATGGAATTAGATCCTGCTACAGATATACAGATTGCATTTGATACAGAATATGAAGCAAAAGAGATAGAGTTAAACGAATGCCTTAAACTTGCTTTTGAGAATAGGTCAGAAATACATATCCAGGGATTACTTTTGGAATCCAGTGATTTTGAAGACCTTATTGCAAGAAGCAAGGATAAATTCAAGGTGGATCTATCCGGATTTTTAGGTGAGTCAGGCGGTGCATACAAAACAGAAGATTTGGATGTTAACAGAGACTGGTATGTAGGTGTTAAGGTTACAAAGCCTTTTGGAAAAAGTACAGGCTCATATACATTTAATGACAATGAAACAAGTCCAAAGCTTGGCCAGACGACAAGGACCGGTTCAATAACCCATTCGACTGAAGTGGGCATTTTTGATAACCTAGCTAGTCTTTCAGAGAAACAATCTGCCTTTATAGGAAAACTTAAAGCCGAAAACGAACTTATAGAAATGGAAAAAACTATCAATTTAGAAGTAAGAGAGGCATTTAATAGTTACGAAAAAGCGATTATGCAATTGCAAAACACCAGCAGGAAGATAAGGTTTAGAGAAGAAGAGGCAAAGGTTTTATCAGCAGAAGCTGCGTTAAACGAAGCACTCCTATCGCAGGTTCTAGAATCCAAGATAAAACTGGCCGATGAAAAGGCTCTCTATCATCAGGCAATAGCAAGTTATAAGACGGCCTTGGCAAATCTGAATAAGGCAATAGGGATTGTTGATTATTTTGATTGAAAAAAATACTAGGAGAGCATGAAGATGAAAATTAGAGGAAAGAAAGAAAAAGGGAAAGAAAAAGTAAAAGCAAAAGAAAAACAAACAAGCAAAAGAACAAGAAATAAAGCCAACAGACTTATTACGATTTTGGTTGTTATAGTTGGCTTGGCAGCTTTATTTTTTGCCTATGGTCCAAGTCTGCATACATTTTTAGCGAAGGTTCCTTTTATTTCAAGTTTTATTAAAATCCCTCAGCCTACTGAGAAAAAAGCAGACGAAGAACTTCAGATGGCAAAGGTGGTACCGGTTATTGCATACAAAATTGCAAAGGAAGATTTTAAAGATATATTGCCTACCATGGGTACCATAAAGGGTCAAAAAGAGATTGAAATGCGTTTTGAAGTAAATGGTGTGATTGACTCAATAAATTTTAGAGAAGGCGATTTGATAGAAGCACAAGACGTTATTGCTACACTCAATGAGAAAGATGCGGTTTTAAAAGTAGAATATAGCCAGTCGAAATTAAAGACAGCTAAGACGCAAACCTTGACGGCCAAGAAAAAATTAGAGATTTATCAAAACCTGTACAAAATAGGTGCGATAATAAAGCCTAAACTAGAAGAAATAGAACTTGAATATGAAAATGCCAAAAGTCAAGCAGTGTCAGCAGAAAAAGAAGTTGCATTCTCCAAAGCAGAATTAGATAAGACATATCTTCTTTCACCAATTGATGGTGTTATGGGTACTAAGGAGGCAGAACCAGGTGAGTTTATAACAAGCCAGAACAAAATTGCAAGCATTGTAGATATAGACAGTGTATTTGTAGAAGTAGGTGTGATAGAAAAAGAATTACAAAGGATAGCATTAGGTCAGATGGCCAATATTACAGTGGATGCCTATCCTGAAACTGCCTTTACAGGTCCAATAGATAATATATTGCCTACCATAGAAGGAAAATCAAGAACTCTTACTTGCAAGATAAAAGTAGAAAACCCCGAGGCAAAGCTTTTGCCTGGCATGTTTGCCAGAGCCAATATATCTGTATTTGAACAAGATGATGTAATAGTAGTTCCAAACTCTTGCCTAATTGACCAAGATGGCGATGGTACCTTTGACTCGACTTATGTAGTCACTCCTGAGGTGACAGCCAAATTAAAAGAAGTAGAACCAGGTTATCTTACCTCAGATCAGGCAGTCATATCTTGGGGGCTAGAAGAAGGAGAGCTTGTAATAACAGAGGCAAGGGGTGAACTTTCCGATGGGGTTAAAGTAGAAATACTGGAAACCCAGCAACCTTTATCAGCTGAACCAGAAGTTGGAGTAGATGAAGGATTGCCATTTAGCTTAGAATAATTTTTTAACAAAACAAAAAACATGGGTTTACCGAACTTATCTATAAAAAGACCAGTTACTATCTTTATGGTATTCTTAGGAATACTGTTGCTTGGTATTATTTCTTGGGGGCGCTTGCCGCAAGAATTATTCCCACCTATAACTTACCCACAAATCACCATTGCTACATTTTATAAGGATGCCGCACCTGAAGAAATAGAAATACTTGTAACGAAACTTCTAGAAGAGGTTATTGGTACAGTCAGCGGTCTTCGCAAGATAAGCTCTACCTCAAAGGAGGAGCTCTCTTTAATAATAGCAGAGTTTGATTGGGGCAGAAATATGGATTTTGCCGCCTTGGGCGTTAGGGAGAAGATAGATTTAGTAAAAGAGCGTCTTCCCCGCGGTTGCGAAGACCCAATAGTAATGAAATTCAATCCATTTGAATTGCCAGTAGTCGTCTTGAATGTAACCGCAGAAGGAATTTCTCAGGGCGGACTTTTGCAGTTTACAAGAAAAGTAATCAAGAACGAATTAGAGAAAACAGATGGTGTTGCGGCAGTTCATATAAGCGGCGGCCTAGAGAGGGAAATTCTCATTGAAGTTGACCAGGGTAGATTGCAGGCTGCTGGTATTTCAGTTGTAGCAATTGCAGATGCCCTAAAGAAGGCCAATTTAAATTATCCTGCAGGGACAATTGAGGAGACTTTCTATGAGTATCTAATTAGGACTATCGGAGAATTTCAGGCAATTTCAGAGATGGAGGACATTGCCATCGCCCTTGATGAGGACAAACAGTATAAACAGCAAAGAGAAGGCGTAATGGTTCCTCCAGATGAACAGGAAGAGAAGGAAAGAAGACTTATTTTACTAAAAGATGTCGCCAAGGTAAAAGACACATTTAAAGAAAAAACAACAGTTTCACGGTATAACAAGAAAGAAAATATTTCTCTGTCAATAATAAAGCAGGCTGGTACGAATACCCTCCAGGTGGCAAATAATGTAAAGCAAGCACTTAAGGAATTAAAGGCTGATATTCCTCACCAGATAAAAATGGAAATTGCCTACGATCAATCAAAATTTATAAAAGCCTCCATCAATGGTGTAAGAGATGCTGCCATCGGAGGAGGTATTTTAGCATTTCTGGTGTTATTAATATTTTTAAAAAGAGTAACTTCTGCATTAATTGTAACAGCTAGCATTCCTATATCCATTCTAGCAGTTTTTAGTCTTATGTATTTTTCAGGGATTACGCTTAATATGATTTCACTGGGTGGACTTGCCCTTGGTGTTGGAATGTTGGTTGATAATGCTATTGTGGTCCTGGAAAATATTTTCCGACACAGACAAGAAGGTAAATCTGCAAAAGAGGCAAGCATATTCGGTGCAAGTGAGGTAAGTTCAGCAATAGTAGGTTCTACCCTTACTACAATAGCAGTGTTTTTACCTATGGCATTTGTAGTTGGTATTGCAGGCCAGCTTTTCAAAGAGCTTGCCTTCACAGTAGTGTTTTCACTTTTATCTTCCCTTGTTGTAGCTCTTACATTGATACCCGTGTTGGCATCTATGGTTAAAACAAAAAAAGATGCCAATCCCCTCAAAGATGATTCTAGCAGTGCAAATGTAGACAAGAAGGGACTAAAAGGTATATTTTCTATGCAAAAGGCCTCTAATGCCTATGTAGGCGGACTTAATCTATTTTTGAACAATAAATTCTTGAGCCTTTTTTGCGTTGCAGTAATATTTTTACTTGTCTTAAAGATATTTATAGGTCTTGATAAAGAATTTTTACCAAAGGTAGACCAAGGACAATTTACTATCAAGGTGGATATGTTTCCAGGGACACGCTTGGCTGTTACAAATAGGGTTGTCAAGAAAATAGAAAGCGTCCTTTTTAAGTTTTCCCAAATCAAAAGCGTAACAGTTGCTATTGGTTCAAGCAGGGAAAAGGAAGCCTTAGGGGGTGGCATTGAAACCTTGGGTCCACATCAGGCCAGGATAATGGTAGACCTGAAACCTTTAGCGGGATATAAAAGGTCAAAATTCTTATGGGTGCAAGCTATTACGAAGCTTTTTGTAAAAGAGACGCACCCGCAGGATTTTAGATATATCTCAACAGCCGATTTTCTCACGCAGTTTAAAACTAACTTAAAAGAGAAAAATTTGGAAGGCGCTGAGTTAGAATATATTGTGCAGGAAAGTGTATTTCAAATGGCGTTTCAAGCAAGTGCGCCTATTGTTATAGAGGTAAAGGGAGAAGAATTAGCGGATCTAAAGAATATCTCAGACCACGTGCAGAAAAAGTTACAGCTCGTAGATGGAATTTATAGCGTAAAGTCGTCTTTTGTCCCACCAGCTCCAGAGGCAAAGGTAAATGTAAGAAAAGACAGGGCGGCACAGTATAATCTTTCAGTTAGTGATATCGCATTGACAGCACAGACTGCCATGAAGGGTTATGTTGCCACAGAATTTAAAGAACAAGGTAGGGAAATAGATGTGAGGGTTCGCTTAAGGCCACAAGACAGAAAAGATATAAGTAAGATAAGGCGATTAATTGTGCATTCTCCCTTAGAGATAGAGGTCCCCTTAGCAGAGGTGGCATACATGGGCATAGGAAAAGGCCCGAGTCAAATTCAAAGACTAGATCAGCAAAGGGTAATCATGATTTCAGCAAATATACTCAAAAGGAGTTTTAGCGAAGTCGCAAATGATATAAATTTAATGCTTGAAAAACTAGAAAAGGAATTACCTTCTGGTTATACAGCTAGATTAACCGGCGAACATCTTCAAATGCGAGAATCATTTAATAGCCTTCGCTTTGCTCTTATATTGTCATTGGTTATGGTTTGTATGATTATGGCAGCAGAATTTGAGTCCTTATGGCAGCCGTTTATCATTATCTTTACCTTCCCGCTTTCTATTATAGGAGTGGCATTTGCGTTGCGCGTTACAGACACACCTCTATCAATAATGGTAGTTTTGGGTATAATTGTACTTGGTGGCATAGTGGTCAATAATGGTATCGTACTAATTGATTATGTGAATACCTTGCGAAGACGTGATAAATATGAGGCCTTGCCCGCAGTTTTAACAGCAGCTCAGGCAAGGTTACGGCCGATACTAATGACTGCAATGACAACCATTTTTGCCCTTTGTCCACTGGCCTTAGGCTTAAGCCAAGGCGCAGAAATACAAATGCCCATGGCCATAGCAGTTATGGGCGGGTTGATAATATCTACATTTTTATCCTTAGTAGTAATACCAACAATCTATCTAGTGTTTGAAGGTATGTTTAGTTTCTTTAAGGCCAAACCAAGAGTGGAGACTGCTATTCTTGGAGAAGAGGAGGTTTCTTTAGAACCAACTACAATTCAGATGCCTGCCCCTAAAGAGGAAAAACTAAAGGAAAAACCAAAGCAAAAATTAATAAAAGAGGTATTACCAAAAGAAGAGCCACGAAAGCCTAAAGAAAAGCCACCAAAACAACCACTGCTTGAAAAAACAGAAGCTCCTCCAAAGCTACCTATAATAGAAATGCCTCCTCCGCAAAAAGAAATAGTTCCTCCATCAGAACAAAAAACACCCGCACCACCTGCGTCTCCAGAGAAAAAACCAGAGCCACCAAGGCCAAAACCAACAAAGCCACCTACACCGCTTTCACCTCCAGTGCAACCCACAAAGCCTGATACATCAGGCCTAACCGAAAGACAACGAAAACTTATAGATTATCTTACGGAGAATAAAAAGATTACACGCAAACAATATGCTACCCTTTTTGGCGTATCTGTACCTACTGCTGCAAGAGACTTAAAGGAATTAGTTGATAAAGGTCTAATCCGCGGCGTAGGTCCTTTGGCCAGGGGTCGCTATTACGAGCTGGTGTAAAATGGGCTTACCTAAAATTTCCATAAATCGTCCAATAGCTATATTAATGGTATTCTCAGCCATTCTTGTCTTAGGCATAATAAGCCTGCAGAGATTGCCGGTTGAACTTATGCCAAATTTTAGTTTTGGAGATATATCTATTTTTATTAATATCAGAGGTGGCATGCCACCCGTTGAAGTAGAAAACTTAGTTACAAAACCTATTGAAGAAGCGATAGGTACAGTCAGCAATTTACGAGATATAATCTCAATATCTGAAGAGGGGCGTAGCCGTGTAGTAATGACCTTTGAACCTGGGATAGATATGGACTTTGCAGCATTAGAGGCCAGAGAAAAATTTTCCAAAGCTAGAAACAAATTGCCAAAAGAAATAGAAAAACCCGTTATAGCTAAGTTCGAACAGTCAGATTATCCTATAGTTATAATGGCAGTAACAGGAACACGCTACACAACTGAAGAACTGCGCAAAATGGTAGATGAGAGCATAAAAGAACGCATTATGCGAATAGACGGCGTAGCAAATGTGGATATAGGTGGGGGAAGGGAAAGAAAGATTTTAGTTGAGGTAAACCAAAATAAACTGCAGGGCTATGGCTTGCCCATAGGCAAGGTAATAAATAGTTTAAGCTTAAACAACTTAAATCTTTTAATTGGAGATGTGGAAAAAACAAGAGATAAATATCTAATAAGGACTGTAGGAGAATTTCAGTCAATCGAAGATATAAAAGAAACCGGTGTGGCGGTTGCGCCAAGTGGGGCCATTATTCGATTAAAAGATGTAGCAGATGTAAAGGACTCATATTTAGAACCGAGAAGTTTTGCCAGGGTGGATAAATTACCCGTCGTTTCATTGTATATACAAAAAGAATCCACCGCCAATACGGTGGAGGTCGCCAAGAAGATTATCGAGGAAACAGAAAAAATAGTCCAGGAGCGAAAAAAGAAGATATCTATGATACCAACGTATAATCAGTCAGAGTCTATATTGCGAGCCATAAACGGGGTGAAGAAGGCACTTTTATATGGAGCGATTTTAGCAGTTGTTGTCTTAATTCTGTTTTTAAGAGATTTGCGCTCAACTATTATCATAGCTTGTGCAATCCCTATCTCAGTAGTTGCTACGTTCTGTTTTATGTATTTTAGAAAGATTTCATTGAATATTATGACATTGAGTGGTTTGGCATTAGGTATTGGAATGTTGGTTGACAGCTCTATCGTTGTACTGGAAAATATCTTTAAAAAACGCCAGATAGGCCTTTTTAAAACAGATGCCGCCCAAGAGGGAAGCGAAGAGATAACATTAGCAATAATTGCAGCCACCATTACTACGATAGTTGTCTTTTTGCCAATAGTATTTGTAAATAAAGAAATAAGGATACTTTATGCAGGCCTGGCTATGACAGTAACATTTTCTCTTTTGGCTTCACTTTTCGTATCGCTGACTTTGGTGCCCATGCTAGCAGCGCGTTTGCCAGGAGGAAAAAAGAAGAAAGCTAAAGGCTCAACATTTGAAACTCAAGATGAAGCAAGTCCTAAGTTGAAAAAATTGCCTGTAAGACCATTGCAGAAACCAGGTTTTTTCCATAGGATATACCGCAAATTTTTACTAAATGGAATAAGAAACAGATACATTTTTTTAGCAGCAGCTTGCGTTGCGTTTGTTTTAGTATGCATGTTTGTCTATCCAAAGCTGCAGAAGGAGTTTGTGGGTACTACAGAGCAGGAAGATTTTACTATCTTTGTGGAGCTTCCCACAGGTGCAAAATTGGATATATCAGACCAGGCTGTAAAGCAAATAGAAGAAGTCTTAGGAGAAGTTTCTGAAATGAAGACTTTTTCATCAAGGGTTGAGCCATGGTCTTCTAAGGTATATGTCAAGCTAGTTCCTATAGAAGAAAGAAAAAGGACAACCAAACAGGTAATAGAAGAGCTTAGAGGGAAAGTAGGAAAGGTAGAAGCGCAATACAAGGAGGCATTTATATATTTTGAAGAACCACAAGAGGTAGAAACGAACGAGGTTATATTAGAAATATATGGATGGGATTATGAAGTATTAAATGAACTAGCCGTAGGTATGCTTACAAGGATGCAGACTGTGGAAGGTTTGACGGATTTGAAACTACGCTGGCGAAAGGGACGACCTGAATGGCAGGTTGTTGTAAATAAGCAAAAGGCAGCAGATTTTAATTTAACAGTTGAAGATGTAGCCAATGTCCTTCATGCAAAGATGAGAGGCCTAAGGGCTACTTTGTATCACACCAAGGCAAGGGAAGTAGAGGTTGTTGCACGCCTAAGAAAGACAGATAGAGAAACCCTAGACCAAGTAAGAAAACTAACAGTTGTGCTTCCTAAGGGTGAGAAGATTTATTTAGAGCAGATTGCAGATCTTGTGCCAGCCACAGGACCCAGCAAGATATGGCGGAAGAACAAAAACCGCATGATCCAAGTTAGCGCAAATAGGGGAAAGCACCCCTTTGGAACAGCAGCAGAGTTAGTAAGGCAGGCAATACAAGATATGGAATTCCCAGAAGACTATCACTGGCGTTTTGGCGAAAACTATTGGAGGATGCAACGCAATCAAAAAGAACTTTCCTTTGCACTAGTTTTGACTTTGGTTCTGATATACCTTGTATTGGCAGCAATGTTGGAGTCTTATGCACAACCGTTTATTATAATGGTTACAGTGCCACTAGCTGCAATAGGCGTTGTAATAGTCTTAGAAAGGCTTTCTAAGCCTATAAATGTAGGTGTGCTTATGGGTTCGATAATGCTTGGAGGGATAGTTGTAAACAACGCAATAATATTAATTGACTATCTAAATCGATTGCACAAAGAAGGCTTTAGGAACCTAAAGGCTACATTGGTAGCAGCAGAAGCACGCTTGCGGCCTATAATGATGACTACCTGCACAACCATTTTAGGGCTTTTACCATTGGCCATAGACAGAAGCCCAGAAGCAAACCTTTGGGCACCATTGGCTATAACTGTAATGTCTGGTTTGGCAACCTCAACTATATTAACACTTGTTATAGTACCATGCATGTTTCTGATGTTTGAAGATGTTAAGCGAATATTTTCTAAATTATTCAGGAGACCACAGTTTTTATGAAAAATATACAAAAAGAGTGGTCTTGTATTTTTTTAAGCATAATTTCTGCCACATTACTCACCTTATCATTTCCCAATACGAATATATACCTTTTTGCATGGTTTGCATTCATACCATTGTTTGCAGCCATCTTTGGCAAAAAACCCCAAAATGCCTTCTTGCTAGGATATCTAGCAGGTATAGTTTTTTTCTTTGGTTGCCTATATTGGCTTTCATATGTTAGTGTCTTTGGTCTTATAGTACTTGTATTATATCTTGGATTATATTTTGGTGTTTTTTGTTTTCTTTCAAATATTATATTCTCTAAGAAACTACCCTTAATGTTGGAAACTGTTCTTATAAGCAGTCTCTGGGTTGGTTTAGAATTTATAAGGGCTAATGCATTAAGTGGTTTTGGATGGGTTTTACTTGGTTATTCTCAATGGCTTAATTTGCCAGTAATACAGATTGCAAGTTTTGTAGGTGTCTGGGGAGTGTCTTTTTTGATTATGGCAGTGAATATTGCTTTGTATAGATTATTTTACCTAAAGACACAATTAAAGCAAAAGTTATATGTGGTAGTTTGCATCTTGATAGTCATAACGGGTGTTTATATATATGGGTTTTCTCAACTTAAAACCTCAAAAGATTTAGACAAGAGAGATAAAGTGAGGATTTCAGTTATACAAGGAAACATCCTACAAGAAGATAAGTGGGATCCAGAAAAAACCCAGGAAATTTTAGGAAAATACATACACCTTTCCAAGCTAGCATTCCTGGATAAACCAGATCTTATTATTTGGCCTGAGACAGCCATACCAGCAGATCCTTATGAAGATCAGGTAATTTTTAGGCAAATAAGGCATTTAACAAGACAGTTAAAGACAAACCTTTTAATAGGTGCTCCAATTTCATTACCATCAGGCAAATATACAAACAGCGCCCTTTTTGTTTTGAAAGATGGAAGTATTCAACAAAGATATGATAAGATAAAATTGGTTCCATTTGGTGAGTATGTTCCTTTTGAAAAAAGTTTAGGCTTTATAAGAGAAATTTCACCTGCGCCAATTGGAGACTTTAAGCCTGGTAAAGAATATACTGTTTTTGAGCAACTTAGCCCAACAACTGCAAAGTTTAGTACGCTTATATGTTTTGAAGATATCTTTCCGGACTTAACAAAACGCTTTGTTAAAAATGGCGCAGATTTTTTAGTAAATATTACAAACGATGCTTGGTTTGGAAAATCCAGTGCTCCCTATCAACACGCGCAAGCCTCTGTATTTAGGGCAGTGGAAAACAAGGTTCCTGTGGTTAGATGCGGAAATACAGGTTTTTCTGTGTTCATAGATTCCTTTGGCAGGCAGATAGCTAGCGTGAAAGACCCTCAAGGGGCGGATATATTCACTGAGGGCTATTGCACAGCTGATATATCACTAAACCCTTCAAGATAAGTCAAAAATCCCACCAAGATACTAAAAATGTATGATACGGTTCTAAATGATACGGTTAATTTAGGAAATTATGCTTAGAACCGTATCATGAGTATCCAGAAGACTCTTAGAGTTTGATTTTGGACCTAATGCTTTATTTTTCGATTGGATTGCCCCAATATATGTAAATTCCTATAGGTTGTGAAAAAATATGTGTTTTGCCAGAGGTGCTTTTTCAACGATTTTAAAAAGTAAATCCACAAATGAAAAAAAATTAATTTTTTTCTTGACAAAATTGTCTTATTCGGCTATATTGTAAAGTAGGGACTAGAAGCATTCGTATTTTTGATATGTAACTTTCTAAAAGATCTTTAAAAAGACAACGGAAAATATGGGCACCTCCTCGACAAAGGCAAAGCCCTTGGCATAAAATAAATTTTACAAACTAGATTTTATGCCAAGGGTTCTTCTTGGTTAATCTTAGCCCAAACGAGAGACAACCAAAAAATGGAAGTCTCTCGTTTTATTTTTAGCCAAGAAAATTTTTATTATGTCTTTAATTTCTTCCAAAATTACCCACCATATTGTTAGGATAATAAAAAGTTAATTTTTTTCTCTTGCATTTGTAATGTTATTATGATACACTATATGTCATAATTGTCAGTAAGGGTAATATATTGTCATAACAACTTAAATAGACAAGAAAGGGATTCCTAAAGAATGGGAAAGAAAAAGACAGAAAATGCAATTGATAAACTAAAAAAACATCCTGTTTTCACAGGTGCAGCTATTTTGACAGTATTAATTGTAACAATAGGTCTTATTATGGATCTTCTCTCTGGAGGCGCAATCTTTGATGTGCTTAAGCAAAATATTAAACCTATAAGCTTAAAATCTTCTAAATTGTTTGATATTCCTTTCAAGAAGGCCAGTTCTGGCATATTAGACGTTGCTAAAACAAGCATACAGGCAGTTACATCGCAAGCGGTTAAACCTGAACAAACAGGGCTTTCTGCAGATGCAAAGGTATCTTCAGGAATAATTGTTGATACTTTTGATAAAGGAATGACCTCAGGTGTTTTTTATCAAAGGAGTACAGCCCTGGGGACATATCAGGGTACCTGGGCAAAGAGGCCCTCATATGCTATTATATCTAAATCAAGGAAGCATAGAAGAGGGGAAACTGGTAAAGGACTTGTTATAGATTATAAAAAAGAGGCAGGTTGGGCTGGATGGTATACATTATTAGATGGTCTTGATGTTTCCGATAACAATACCTTAAGTTTTTGGGTTAAAGGTGAAAAGGGTCAAGAGAAGTTTGACATAGGCCTAGCTGATTCAGATATGCAAGAGCTTCAAATAGATGCTATTTATGCAGGTGATGTAAATTCATTTTTACCCTTAGGGGTAACTACTCAATGGCAAGAGGTAAAGATTCCGCTTTCAAGGGTAGGGGCAGAATTGGATATGCGTGATATGGGTTCTGTTGTTTTATGGTTTCGCTATGGAGGTAAGGGTAAAATTTTTATAGATGATATGTCCTTTAAGGTTGATGCTGAAGTCCAAGAGAAAGAAGCGTATAATCTTCCTCAGGCAAAACTTAAGCCAAAACATCCGCGTTCTCTTTGGGTTTGGAAGATAGATCCTATAAATAACCTAAAGGCAAGAAAAGATCTCTTTGACTTGTGTGAACGGGCAGCTATTGAATATATATATCTATATTTTGGAGAATTTGACCCTGAGCAAGAAAAAGAATACTGTAAAAGATTAGCTGAATTTTTGGTCTCTTCGCATAAAAGAGGTTTAAAAATAGAGGCACTTACAGGGACCCCAACATGGGCCCTTGAGAAATTTCATAAGGATTGCAGTAGGTGGGTAGAGGCGTTTTTGAAGTTTAACAAAGACAGACCTAAAAACGAAAGAATGGATGGCATTTCTCTAGATGTAGAGCCATACCTAACTACAGAATGGCAAACAGACAGAGAAAGAATCAAAGCAGATTATATTGTGCTCCTTGAAAAACTGCGTAGCCTTATTGACAGCTATAATCAAGATTTTCGCTTTGGCGTTGCCATTTCAACATTTTATGCTGATATAGATGAGGGGAGATTTGAAAATAGGATTTTGGAACTAGTGGATTATATCGCCCTGATGGATTATCACGATGATCCCAAGAAGGTTATTGAGAAAGGAAAAGCCCATTTAGAAATGGCAAAACAGGCAAACAAACAAGTAAGCATAGGTGTTGAAACACAGGATTTAATAAGGCTTAATCAGGGCGAGAGAAGGTTTACATTCTTTGAAGAAGGTTGGGAAGAGATGGAAAAAAGACTGAAAGTAGTTGAAAGGGCCTTTTCGAGAAATCCAGCCTTTGAAGGATTTGCTATACATTGCTATTATTCTTATAAACTCTTACCCCGCGCTAAAAACATACCACTTAAACCAAGACCTAAGAAAATTTATGAAATAGCTAGTTTGGCATCAAAAGAAACTCTTGCCATTGATGGAAAGCTAGATGATTGGGATCTCACCAAGCCGTACAAAATTGATAAAAAACAAAATGCAGTGTATGGGAAAGCTGCCTGGGGAGGAGCTGAAGATTTGAGCGCTGCTACCTATAGCATGTGGGATGAAGAAAATCTTTACTTTGCCTTTGATGTTACAGACAACAGTGTGGTCCAGGAAAAAAAGCGAGACCAAATGTGGGAGGGAGACCACATTGAATTCTGGCTTGATGTTGAGCTAAAGAGAGATTACAATGAGTCTATAAACAACTATGATGATTTTCAGTTTGGATTTTCTCCGGGTAATTTCAAAGATTTAAAGCCTGAGGTGTATGTTTGGGTGCCAGACCTAGGCCTAGATTATAAGAAGCTTATTGATATAGCAGCCAGCAAGACAGATACCGGATATATAATGGAAGTAAAAATTCCAGCGGAACTTCTGTTTTCAACCATAAAACAAAAACCAGGCATTAAACCAGTTTCTGGAGCTAAAGTATTAGGTAGGGCACAAGAAGCAATACCCGCCTCTTTCGCTAAAGGCATGAAGCTTGGTATTAGCGTAGATCCGAGTGATTGTGATAATAAGGCTACGCCACAGAAATGTTTACTTTCTAGTTCTGTAAACAGGGTCTGGGGAGATCCTACAACTTTTGGAATATTGGTATTGGAGTAACAAGATGAGAGTTCTTTTTACTTTTATCATATGTAGCTTAATCTTTAGTTTTTGCCACCTGCCGTTAAGTTATGCCGAGATGGCTAGTATAGATCAGTTACCTGAGATTTCCAAGGATGCCCTGACTGAACAAGAAAGGACATTTGGCCATCGCGGTAAAATAGGAGGTTTTGCACTTAAACCTTCCAAATACGGCGCTTATCTTGATAATAAGGTTTATTATGAAGGCGAAGAACTAAAAGAAGGAGAGGTGCCCACATCCATTAAGATGATGTATTGGCGCAAGGATGAAAAATCTTTTTGTGGAACCTATATGATCTTTCTTGCAGATTTATCAAAATACACAACCATGACATTTATGATAAAAGGAAAAGAAGGCGGTGAAACTTTTGAAATAGGAATAAACGACCTCATTTCCAACAGAAGAGAAGATGCGGTAATGATAGGCTCCATTTATAGGTATCTACCTTCTGGTGTTACAACTGAATGGCAACAGGCTGTTATTCCACTGGCAGATTTTTTTGGGCCAGATTTATCGCAAATATATAGCATAGTTTTTCTTTGCAACGAATTAGGCCGTGGGGAATTCTGGATAGACAATATAAGATTTCATACCGAATACCTTGCCAACAGAGAAGAAGAGATTTACAACAAAGGATATTTACTTTTGGATAATTTTGACCATAGTGACCTTAATCTTTTGGGTAGGAAAACCAATACGTATAAAAAACTTCCTTCTGTTTGCAGGGCGTTGAGAGTTGAGGATGTGCATTATGGCAGTGAAGGCCGCAGCCTGAAATTAAATTATGATAAACAGTCAACAGGTTGGTGTGGTTATTTTACTTTGCTCAACCAAGTAGACGGTGAATATTATGATTTATCAAGATACAAAAGTGCATCCTTTTTCATAAAGGGTGAAAAAGGTGGCGAGACGTTTGAGATAGGCATGGCCGATAAGAACTGGATTAATATAGGAGATTCCCTAAAGGCAGGCAAAATAAAAAAGTACTTACCCGAAGGCGTTACAACTCAATGGCAAGAGGCTATAATCCCGCTTGAAGATTTTGGAAAACTTAACTTTTCGCAGATGGGTTCTTTTGTAATAAACTTTAATACGAAACAAAAAGGCATAGTATATATAGATGATTTAACATTTACACTTAAAACTGAAGAAGAATTATTGGAGGATTGGTAATGGTGAAAGTGAAAACAATTCTTGTTTGTATAATTTTACTGTCAGTTATTATTTATCCATTATCTCTAGGTTACGCAGAAGAGCTTTTGGTGGATAATTTCGAAAAAGCAGGCAATTTGATAGGTGGCCGCTCAAGCACATACGAAAGAGAACCTTCGCGTTCTTTGGCTCTCAGGACAGATAAGGAATACTTTGGCGATAAGGGTAAGGCCTTAATGATTAAATACGATAAGAAAAGTGAAGGTGGTCCTTTCAGCCATGGCGGTTGGTGTGGTTATTATACCCTGATGCGTAACGGAAACAGGTATTTTGATGCCTCAGGATTTAAAAATATAACTTTTCAGGTTAAAGGTGCATTGGGGGAGGAGAGCTTTAAAGTGGGCCTTGCCGATAAACACTGGGAAGGGCTTGGGGATTCCGTAAAGTCAGAAAATATCGAAAAATATCTGCCAGGAGGAAAAATCACTACTCAGTGGCAGAAGGCAACGGTTCCTCTAGAGGTATTTTTCTTAGAGCATAAAGAACTCGCATCGCTAGCCATATGTTTTGAGACCGAATGTTTCCCTGGGGGTGGTAGTAAGGGAACAGTTTATATAGATGATTTAAAATTTGAATAAAACAAGGAGGTGAAGGTATGAAAGGATTAACCAAGATTGCAATTGTAGCAGTGGCAGGAGTTGCTTTAACCAGTGCTTTAATATGCGAGGCATACGCCCAGAATGAGAAAGTAGTTGTGGATGATTTTGAATCAGGTAGTATTACAAACTCTTTGGGTGGTAAGACCAATGTCTATGTAAAAGCACCCTCAAAGGCAATGATGGCATTCAGGCAGGACCACAAAGAGGGAAGACCAACCACAGCTTTGATGCTTAGATTTGATAAAAGAAATGAAGGTGGGCCATTCGATATGGGTGGCTGGTGTGGTTATTACACCCTTCTTAAGAAAATACGCACTACTTCTCCTACGCCGGGAATATCAGAGGATGAAGAAATGCAAAGGTCGTATTTTGATGCAAGTGCCTATCGCTCAATAACCCTTTGGGTTAAGGGTATTGAGGGAAAAACAAACTTTATGATAGGCGCAGCTGATGCCCATTGGGATAAAGTCGGTGATTCTGTAAAGAGCGAAGAGATAGGGATCTATCTTCCAGCAGGCAAGATTACCGATACCTGGCAGAAGGCAATAGTACCTCTGGATGATTTCTTCATTGATACGGCGAAATTTGCCTCTATCTCAGTCAGCTTTGAGGCTGATTGTTTCCCAGAGGGAGCAGGTGAGGGCATTGTCTACATAGATGACATTGCTTTAGAGTAAAAGAGTTAGTATGAAAACACAAAGGGAATAGGCTGTGAAGAAAAATATAAAAAGCCTAAATGCTTTGATATCGAAGCTTTTTAGAATTTTTCTTTGCGGCCTATTTTTTTTATTCACAACAGGCCTTTTTGCTGAAGTTAGCTACTCACAAAAAGACCATGCTCAAGAAGAGCCTTCAAGGGCTATGTGGGTATGGGATGCGAAGGTCATAGAAGACAAGGAGGCCACAGAAGGACTCCTAGATTTTTGTCAGAAAAAAAATATAGACCTTCTTTTTTATTCGGCATATAATGTAAGAGGGAAAATGACTCCTATATGTAGGAAGTTTAATTCAAGGGCCCACAGGAGAAATATCTCAGTACATGCCTTAGCAGGAGACCCCCGCTGGGCATTTGAGAGGTTTCATAAGAGGGCATTGGATTGGGCTGAAGGGGTTTTGATGTTTAACTTCGAGTCCCAGCCACATGAGCGCTTTGATGGATTGCATAGTGATGTTGAACCCTACCTTTTCAAGAAGGCATGGGAGGAAAATAAAGCTCAAATCTTAAGGGAATACCTAGATATGAATGAGAAGATAATGCAATTGATAAAGGAGCGCGGAATAAAATTAAAATTTTTTGCAGATATTCCATTTTGGTATGACGACGACCCAAATATGTCGGTTGAGTGGAAGGGCAAATATGCCCCAGCCTGTTTTCATATGTTAGATGTAATTGATGCGATTGTAGTTATGGACTACCGGAATTTTGCAGAAGGAGAAAATGGCTCAATTAAACTTATAAAAGGTGAGATGGACTATGCCTCCAAAAAAGGCAAGAAGGTTTATATTGGCCAGGAGACAAAAGCGAATTTATATCATGAACATGTTACTTTCGGGGGAAAGAGCATAGCTCATATGGAGACAGAACTAAAAAAACTAGTGGATACCTATATTAACCACCCTAGTTTTGCAGGAGTGGCCATACACCATTATTTGAGTTACAAAAGGCTAATAAGGAAAAGCAAATGAAAAGGCTTGCATGCCTATTATTAATTTTTTGCGGTTTTTTAATATTTAATACTTCTCAAGGCTTAGCAGATCGTGTTTATATGAAATCTGACCAAATGAGAAAGGGACTAGTGGTTGAACAGCACTACGATAGAATAGTTTTATCTACATATAGGGGTGAGGTGATTATCCCCAAATATGCGATTGAGGAAATATTTTTTGAGGCACAAGAGCAGAATTACCTTTATTTAGGAGATAGGGCATTTGAAGAAAAGGATTTAGATAAAGCCATAGGTTTTTATTACAAGGCAAACCAGATGAATCCTGAGCTTAAACAAGCACAATATGCTATAATGAAGGCAATGGATGAGCAAAAGAGGCTAAAGCTTAAACTTAGCTCTTCTGAGGCAAGTACAATGTTATATGAACAGCTTGGAATAAAGCTTAAAAAGACCGATAATATACAGAAGATTACCTCTGTAAGAGAGGATTCTCCAGCAGATTTTGAAGGTATTAAAAAAGGAGATTCAATAGTAAAGGCATGGGATTCTTCCCTTTATTATATGGAGCCAGATGAAGCAGCATGGTTTTTGATGGGAGAGCCAAATACGGCAGTTGTGGCTACTATTCAAAAAAACCTGACGCTACCGGTTATTAAAAAACCCTGGTACGCTAGATTAATGACAGCTTTAAAATCTGGAAGAACAAAACGTCTAGGCATGGTCTTATCAATGCAACCAGAAGGTTTAACAATATCTGAAGTTGTAAGGGCAACCCCTGCTTCAGAAAGCGGGTTTAAAGAAGGGGATTTAATTTGTCAGATAAACGGTAAAACTACCAGATATATGCCGCTTGCGCATGCCGCTAATTTAATATTTCGTAGTAAATCGGATAAGATTGGAGTTATAATAAGGAGAGAAGTAGCTTTATTAAGGAAAGGAAATTGATATGTCAGAGACTAAAAAATGGCGTAGGACACAGTATATAGTAAATAAAAGCGTTCAGTATAAACATGCCAGGTTAATGCTTTTGTTTTTACTATTGAATTTCTCAGTTTCCGCTGCTGTGCTTTATTATGCAGGCTGGTCACAATTGATGACAAAACTCACCGCCGTGTATCCGCAGGGGAAGATTACAGATATGATGGACTTGATTTATTGGAGGATGTTTCTTGGGTTTGTACCTGTAGCTATCTTCGCTGTTATATCTGCTATTTTGTTTTCACATAAAATCACAGGCCCCTTAGTAAGGATTAAAAAATGCCTGCGTAGGATTAGCGAAGGGGATAGAAATTTTGCTTTAAAGCTAAGGAAACACGATGAGTTAAAAGATTTAGCCGATGAGATTAACGCTTTAGCGCACAAGCTTAAAAAATAGCTTTAATATATGACAGAAAAAGATTTTATTGCCAAGCAGGCAGGTATTGTAGGATGTGGCACATTAACAAGCAGGATATTAGGTTTTATAAGGGATGTAGTAATAGCCAGGCTTTTTGGCACCTCCATTGCCGCCCAGGCCTTTGTGGTTGCATTTCGTATACCAAATCTATTCAGGGATTTAGTCGGAGAGGGTGCCACTAATGCAGCATTTGTCCCTATTTTTAGCGAGTATCTCACCAAAAAAAGCAAGCAGGAATTCTGGGAGCTTGCCCACACTGTTTTAAACCTCCTATTTCTAGTTGTGGTTTTTTTAAGTATTGCAGGTGTAATATTTTCCCCTGCAATTATTAGGATTATTGCACCTGGGTTTATAAAAGATCCTGCCAAGTTTGCTTTGACTGTAAGACTCACAAGGATACTTTTTCCATACCTTATTTTAATAGGTCTTACAGCATACGCTGTGGGTATTTTAAACTCACTTAAGCACTTTTTCGCACCTGCCTTTGGTCAGGCAACGCTTAACGTGTGTGTGATACTAAGTGCACTTTTTATATGTCCTATTCTAGATGAACCTGTAATGGGTTTAGGGTTAGGTGTATTGCTAGGTGGGGTAGCGCAGCTTTCTTTTAATATACCTGCCTTGGTTAAAAAAGGGTTTCGCTTAACGAAAAAGATTTCATTTACCCATCCTGCCGCAGGAAAAATAGGAAAACTCCTCTTACCAAGGGCCTTAGGTGCTTGCGTGTACCAGATAAACGTATTTATAGATACCATGCTTGCCTCATTGGCGTTTATCGTCGGAGAAGGAGCTGTAGCAGCGCTTTATTATTCTAACAGGATAATTCAATTTCCGTTGGCGATATTTGGTATAGCCATGGCCACAGTAGCCTTACCTGCTATGTCAATGCATGCTGCACGGCAAAATATGTCTGATTTACGAGAGACCCTTTCGTTTTCACTGAGGACTGTATTTTTTATAACAATACCTTCTGCAATAGGCCTTTTGGTATTAGCAAGGCCTATTACGAGTATTTTATTTGAAAGAGGCCAATTTGATGAATATTCAACAATGATTACATCTCTGGCTTTATTTTTCTATTGCTTTGGTTTATTTGCCTATGCAGGGATTAAGATTTTGGTATCTTGTTTTTATTCAATGCAGGATACTTTAACACCGGTTAAGGTAGCAAGTGCTTGTGTGGCATTAAACTTTTTATTAAATATTATTTTGATGTGGCCTCTTAAAGTAGGTGGTTTAGCACTTGCAACGAGCATTTCAGCTACCTGTAATTTCATGTTACTCCTTTTTATACTGCGCAAAAAGATTGGCCGCATAGACGGTAAGCGGATTCTAATTTCGGTTTTAAAAATGCTCTCCTCAGGTATTGTTATGGGTGTTGTGTGTTTCTTCTTGTATAGGCAGTGGCTTGCCCCCTCCTTAATAGGTAAATCCCAAGAGGCCTTAAGGTTATTTGGAATTATTTCAATAAGTATTGTTGTTTATATTTTTGTAAGTTTACTAATAGGCCTTGAGCAACCAAGACAAATTCTAAAAAAACTAATAAAAAGATAAATGGATATAAGAAAGAAACTAAAAAAATTACCTGACTCTCCTGGTGTTTATTTGATGAAGGATAAGGCTGGTAAGGTTATTTACATAGGAAAGGCCTTATCCTTAAAGAAAAGGGTTTTGTCCTATTTTAAAAAGAATATTCAAGATACCAAAACCCGAATTTTAATTAGTAATATTAAAGATTTTAGTTGTATACCGACGGGTTCCGAGGCAGAGGCACTGTTATTGGAATGGAGCCTGATAAAGCGCTATAGACCTAAATTTAATATAGATTTAAAGGATGATAAGCGTTATCCATTACTTAAGGTAACGAAAAGGGAAAAATTCCCAAGGATTTTTATAGCGAGGCAAAGAAAAAAAGATGGTTCTATATATTATGGGCGTTATACAAATGCTAAATTATTAAAAGAAGCGCTTGCTATAATGAGAAAAATTTTTCCTTTGAGGACCTGTAAGACTTTTCCAAAAACTGCTTGTTTAAATTATCATATTGGTCAATGCCTTGCACCTTGCGTTGGTAGGATTTCTAAAAAAGAATACGCTAGGATATTAAAAGATGCTTGTTTATTTTTAGAGGGTAAGAAAACACAATTAGTTAAGGCTTTGACTTTTAGGATGAAAGAGGCATCTTCTAAGAAAGACTATGAAGAAGCAGCCAGGCTTAGGGATCAGATAAAGGCACTTGCCTCAGTCTCCGAGGGGAAGGCTACTTTTGAAGGTTTTAATCTTGAAACCATAACCCGCAGACAAAGACTAGAAGAGTTGAGGATGGTGTTGGGCTTAGCAAAAACTCCAATGAGGATAGAGGCATTTGATGTTTCCAATGTGTTTGGTTCTGAGGCAGTTGGTTCCATGGTAAGTTTTTTTGATTTGTTAGCCGATAAACAAAATTACAAACGCTTTAAGATAAAAACTGTTGAAGGTATTGATGACTATGCAATGATAAAAGAAATCGTAACAAGAAGGTATAAAAGATTATTAGAAGAGCATAAGCCTTTACCTGATTTAATACTTATTGATGGTGGCAGGTCTCATGTCTCAGTAGCAACCAAGGCCTTAAAATCTATAGGTCTTAAAAAGATTCCTGTTGTTGGAATTGCAAAAAAGCTAGAGAGATTACATGTTTTAGAGAAAAAGACTCCAATCATATTAAAGAGAAATTCAAAGGCATTGCAGTTAATCCAGAGAATAAGAGATGAGGCACACAGATTTGCTATTTCCTATCATCATGTGTTAAGAGGCAAATTAACAAAGAAATCAATTTTAGATCAAATTCCTGGTATTGGTTTAAAAAGAAAACAACTGCTTCTTAAAACCTGCACAGAGTTTCAGCTTAAGGTATATAAGGCAGTTAGTAAAGTCCCTAAAGGCCAGACATGCTCTTATAAATGGGTAGCTAAACAAATAGGCAACCCTGATGCAGTAAGGGCAGTAGGCAATGCCTTAAACAAAAATCCCCTTCCTGGTATTATCCCCTGCCACCGCGTAATCCGCTCAGATGGCACATTGGGTGGTTTCTCAAAAGGCCTCAAAGCTAAGAAAAAATTACTAAAAAAAGAGAATATCATTAAGTAACATAACTAACTGTAAATAAAGAAGTTATGGTTATAGACATGTCTTTTTTATGCCTTGTTAGTAAATAAAAAAGTAATAAAACTGACTATTGTGTGTTATATATAGTAAGTGAGATAATTAGTGTATTAGTATGTCATTAGAAAAACAAAAAGTAAGCTTTTTAACAGTATAATTGTAGTTAGAAAAGGGCAAACTTATCGTAAGGTGGGGACGCAAAGCCATTGATCCTAAGGGATTGCAAGGCTGCCAAAATATGTTAAATTTAGGCAGCTTTTTTATTGTAGAAAAGAAATGAAAAAACACTTTATTACCAAAATAATAGCAATAGTATTACTGAGGACTTTTTTGTTTTCAGCTGTAGTGTCGGAATTTGCCTTGGCTGATTTTTCTAGAGATACACTTAGACCTGATAAAACTAGAAACAGCAGGTTTGCAGAAGAATTGGCTGGTAAGCTTGGAGAAAACAGCGAGCATTTTAATAGATTTGGAAAGGCAATAGATGAAGAAGGTAGAAAACAAGCCTTGCAGGCTTATCAAGAAGCGCTTAATGAATTTTATGAGCGCTGCTGTGCGATAACAGAAGTTGAGGGTTGGAAATTAGAAGTTGTTCCTGTTTATGTGGTGGGAAGTTTTGCCAAAGGCACAATGCGGTTAGGACTATTTCCAAAAAAAATGTCTCATGGCGATGCCTTATCTTATCACAAAAACCCTTACCCTTCTGATATAGAAGTACTTGTTTATCTCAAACCCGAAAGATGGAAACCGTCTGAACCACGAAAGACACCAAAAGAACTTGCAGCTAAAAAGATAATTCATAAAATTACCAGGGACATCTACAGAAAACACCGCGTGATGATAGAAAAATTATATCTTTCCCCTCATCTAGATAAGCCCAAGGTTACCATTAGTGAATTTCTCGGCAATAGATTAGTTGAACGTTTTAGAAGAGAGGTTACCGGCAGACCAGAAAAAGCAAGATTCTCTGAAACCCTCACCCAACCAGAAGAAGCCCTAACCCAACCTCAAAACCTCCCAAGCACAAGTCAAATCAAATCTAATCTTACACATCTACGTGATGAATTAGGTATATACCCAGGAGATGATTACGATACTGCCTTAAGGCTTATGAGTATGCCAAAGGCTGAAGTAAAAAGAAGAGTCAAGGCTTTTAATAAAGTAACACATGCTCATGAGAGAAGCTTTGATTTTAATCTTTGCCCAGGCTTATTGGCTCTTGAAGATGAAGCCTTTGCTGGTTTACTTCAAGATATGCAAACAAGAAAGAGACCCAAAGGCCTTACAATCTCAATAAGAAAAGCAGCCAAGACCCACTTTGATACAAACCTAAAAGGAGAATTCCTTCAAACCTACATACCAGAATTCCAAGATATCACATTTGAATTTGTAAACCTTGAAGGTGAACAAGGTGAACTTGAAAAGTCAGAAGAAGAACACCTTGCATTTAAAGCTCAGGGAGATGACAAGAAAGAAGCATTCGAGAGAGAAAATAAGAAATTACGTGCTGGTTTTAAAGGCTTTTTCATGACAAAACCTAAAAAACCAAATGATTTAGAATGCATGAAAGAATTTGCAAGGACACATAAAAAGCCTAGTGCTAAGCTATTGTCGGTGCCGTTGCTTAGCAGTGGAGATATTGTAGTTTTCGGAGCTGATAGCAAAAACAGAAGATACTGCGTAGGTGATAAATTTACACATTACAAAGGCAGAAAGACAAAAGAATCAAGAAGGAGGGTATGGGTAGAGGTAATTTGGTTTAAAAATAAAGAAGGAAAGGCGCAAAGAGGTATTCTCGTCTATTTTAGAAAAAAAGGTAAACCTGTAGGATTTGCCACTTGGAATGAAGAAACACAGTATTTTGATAGAGTTTTTGGTCCAGAAGATATATCTTGTTCAGATAAACACGCTGGAAGTAGGCGCTTACTTAGATTATGGTTGAGGTTTCAGATAAAGATTAAGGGTATTTTTAGAGTGGTGGTTTTACCAGAGGTGACTGCCCTTTTGGGTAAGAGAGGCGCTAGAAGGATAGGCAAAAAAGGTGTTATAGTGCTAAGAGAGGGGACAGGTTCCACCAAAATAGAAGCTCAATATACACCTGAGGAGGGAATTACAGAGCCTGAAGCTGTTTTGGAGAGTGTGCCAACTACAAAAGATACAAGAAGGTTCAAAGTTTATGGGAGAGGGCCTACAGGAGAAGAAAAATTTTACGGAACAGCCTATCACCGCTTAGATTCAGAAGTCGATTCGATATACTACCCAGACCAAGAAGCGATTAATAGATTTACTAATTGGGATGCTAAAGAGCCGCCACCTGAGCCTTTAGTTATTACAGTTACCAATGAACGCGCAAATGTAATACTACAAGAACTTGCAACAGAAAAGAAAACAGGCGCTATGAATGGTATTACACGAGGCCTTAAAAAAGGAGATAAGGCTTTAGTTGAAATGTTCACTTATAAACATAGAGGTAAGCTTTGTAAGGCAGCTAGGGTATTTAAATTGGGTAACAATCTATTACCTGTAAGAGCGATATTCAATGTTTGGTATGATGAAGGAACTCGAGAGTTCAACCATATAAAAGATTTTAAACCTCATTCTTTAACCATCTCCGAAAGACTTGCACTAGGATATAAACTTTTTTGGTTTAAATGGACAGATAAATTAGCAGGTATTGATGATTTACCTCAAAGTGAGTTAGAAGTTTTTGTTTCAGAGAGCTTAGAAGAAAAACCAAAAACTGCTCATGAATTAACTGAGGCAGTTGGCGTAGGTTTTGATGGGCTGGAAAGAGTAGAGCTAGTTCTAGAAGCACTTAGTAAAAGGCAAGATATAGTGCATATAGGAGGTGGCAAGTATGGGTATCTGGGTGAAGAAATAGTGCTTGATGAGCCTAGAATCTTTGTAAACCAAAAACGCACCGGTGTAGATTTAAGGAATTACTTCCTCCCTGGGGATAGGCTAAGAATAGTAAGGGACAATGGTTGGCCTATTATGCTGTTTGAAGTAATAGGTGGCACTGTTTGCACAGAAAATCCTTTCTCTCTTATTGTTCAAAGAGATGCACAGGGCAATGTAATTGATTGCTGCCTTAGAAATGTACAGGTTGATAGCAAGCAAGAAAGAAGCTATTTTGAAAATATTTCCTTGTCCGAAGGAGATCTTATAAAATCAATTTTGCCTTACAGGGTATCCCTTCGCAACATAATAAGAAGAATTAGAGGGTTTCCATTAAGCCTGAGTTTCTTTTTTAATGGTGGAAGGCTTAAAGAAGTCCATTTCAGAAGAGATTATAGCCATGGTGTGTATCGCTTAAGAACAAGGAAAGGTAAATTTTCTGCTGAAGCAGAAGAAAATGCCTTACCAAGACAAATTTGGAGGCTTACAAAAGATAAAAAATATATATCCCGCATCGGTGCGGATATCAGTACGGATATAGAAATTTGGAATAACCCTAGACAGTTAACCCATGATGAACTTAATACCTTTTTATGGGAACAATTAGAGCAAGGTCCTAAGACATATAAAGAATTAATTGCCTTACTTACAGAAAGACCATATCCTCATCTTGATACCCGAAAGACATTAGATTCTCTTGCAAAAGGCTACAATGACACTGCTAGTAAAGTAGTAATTTTGCCTGATGGTAGGTATGCTGCTGCAAGAGCCAGAAATGTACTTAAGAAAAATATGTTTAGTACATCTGGAGGCATAACACATAACTATAGCGTTAGGTCTCCTTGGCGCGATAGTAGTGCCATTTGGACAGCTTATGAAAAAAGCCCTACCAAAAATGGCAAAACAAATAATATGCCAATTGCCATAACAGGACCAGAAGGAGATTTCTTAAGGTCGGACAATGTTGATTATTATATTGCAGCAAGGGATGGCTCAGGTAAGCTTTTATATGTTACTACTAAAGATACTGTCAGTAAACATGTAGATGCACCTATAGTTTATATAGATAATCTTATTTTACCTAAAGGGGCACCGAAGAGTTTACTTGGCAGGACGCTTAGAGTTTTTAGTAGCAAAGACGGCAAAAGGGTAGGAGATTTTGCAAGTATTATCTTACAAAAACAAAACGGCCGTTACTATATAAGACGGGTAGACTGGTGGGATAAACCAGGATATAAAAGGTATCAAGATATAAGAGCAGAAGATGGTGTTGTTCGTGCTTCTTTAAATGGTAATGTGCCAAACCATTCAGTTATCGATATTAAGGGTGACTGCGTAAGTATAACACCTATAGCTAGTAGAGCAGTTTGCGAATCCAGAGAAATCGTAACAAAAGCCCAATGGCAAAAACAACTTACCGACTCCCGTAAACCTGCCTTAGATGGAGCAAGAGAGCATACCCAAAAGGCACGTTCCTTAGAAGCAAAAGGACAACTAGAAGAAGCCCTAGAAGAATACAACCTAGCTTTTATGACACATCCCAAGCCAGATGAAGCACTGCAAAAAAAGCTAGTAAACCTATCCTGCAGAGTGGCTAATCAAAGAGCCACTCAACTTCTGGAACAAAACCAATGCACTCAAGCTGTAGCAGTATTAGAAACTGCAGAAGGTCTCTTTAAAGGAAGCGGTAGGAAGGCATTTGAACAGGAGCTTGCCAAAGCAAGACTCTTAAGCCTAAGAGAAGAAGGTATTAGGTTCTTTGAAGGTGGTAATTATCCTCTAGCAAGAGAAAACCTTGAAGGCTTCCTAGAACATGAAGACTTAGTAGACCCAACAGAAAGGGAAGAGCTTGAGAAAATGCTTAAGCGTTCTAAGGCATTAGACCTTTACACTCAAGCAAGAAGACATCACCTAGATAAAGAATACCCTGATG